>NZ_WHOA01000197.1 GCF_013141715.1 Paenibacillus phytorum
GTTCAATTTAGGTGTAGAAACGGGCCAACTGATGGTCTTATGCCTATTACTGCCCCTCTTGTTTTGGTTGCGAAGGTTCCCGTGGTATCGTAAAATGATGATTTCAACGTCTTGCCTTATTTTTGTTCTGGCATTTTATTGGTTGATTGAAAGATTGTAATTAGGCCATTAATTGATCAACACGAGAGTTAGCGGTATTTATGCTAGCTCTTTTTTATTATTGCAATCAGGGTGATTTTTTGTATCAGAACTACGACTCTGCAACATTCGGTTGGAAAACGCGGATTAGCTTGCTTAAAGTTGTACAAAGTGCAACTTTACACAGATAAGTATGCGAATGTTTCAGCATAACGTCACTTGGGCGTAGATTGTTTATAAATACTCTCACCTAAGAACGGCGTAAGCCGTATTCTATTCTCGCTCCAGCATATTTAGTCAATCAGTCGAACTAAAACCAGTGATCTGAAAACAACTTTTATGATTACCGCAAAATAATAGGCATCTGTTTGACTCCAAACATCATCCAACTGTCGATCCTCTCCAACACATGGGAGCGATCAAGGTGGAACTCAGGGAATCGAGTAAGCAGCGTTTGAATAGCAATTTTACTTTCCAAACGAGCTAATTGCGCTCCTAAGCAGAAGTGAATTCCGTGACCAAAAGCAAGATGGGGATTAGGATTCCGGTGAATATCGAAGATGTCCGGATGCTCGAATATGTCTTCGTCATGGTTGGCCGAGCCAATCCAGATGTTGACCATTTGTCCGGGAGTTAGTGTTTGCCCGCGTAGAACTGTGGTCTTTTTTACCGTTCGAATCATCGTTTGAACAGGTGAACAATAACGAAGAACTTCCTCAAGAGCCTGTGGAACCAAGGAGCGATCCGCCAAAAGCTGCTCTTTTACATCTGCATGGCTATCGATGAGGAGCAGTGCCGAGGAAATGAGGTTCGTTGTGGTTTCATTTCCTGCTACAAGGAGCAAGATACAGAAGCCGATCACTTCCAGATCGCTTAATTGTTCGCCATCTGCCTTCGCGCGGACTAGACGACTAATCAGATCATCCTGCGGTTCAAGCCGTCTCTGATCCGCTATAGCGGTAAAATAGACACTCATCTCTTGTTGGCATTGATAATATCGCTCGGAGTTGTTTCCGACCAGCGCATCCGACCATGCTTTGAAACGCTCTCGATCATCCTGAGGAATACCTAGCATTTCGGCAATGACGATAATCGGTAACGGACTTGCAAAATCATGAAGCCCATCCATCTTACCGCTTGCTTCCATTTGGTCACACAACGCATTCGCTATCGCCTCAATCTTTGGCGTCAGTCCTTCGATTACCCGAGGTACAAAAGCTTGAGAAACAAGCATCCGCAATTGCCGGTGTTTAGGCGGATCTTGTCTTAGAACACTCGCCTCAATCGGATCTTTCGTCGTTTCGACACCTTGCGAAGAAAAATGCTCATGATCGGAAAAAATCGTTTTGACGTCTTCGTATTTAAAAACGTCCCAGGAATCGGTCTCCTTTTTAAACGATACGGGGGAGGAGGCACGTATTTCTTTAAAATAAGACAAAGGTATCAATTCATTAGCCGTTCTCCAATCCATATGTTACACCATCGCTTCCATCTTATTTTATTTGAACTGACTAGTCAGTATAGCAACTAGAAAAAAATGGCGGTTACTCACCGCTAGTCAAAAACAAACCTGAAGTAATGATCGTATAAAAGAATTGTTCAATATGATCACGAGTCAATTCATTGTTATTGTTCAAAAAATAATTACTTGCGCTGTCGAGCATCCCAACGATCCCCGCCGCGGCCAAATTGCAGTTAACATCGCGAAGCACGCCTTCTTGCTTTCCTTCTTCCAAGACTTCGGCAAGAAAATGAATGTAATCAATCCTTAGTTTCTTCAGTTCTTCCAGCACTTCCAGATCGATACCGTTGGATAGTTCATTGAAAACGATGTGCGCTAAACTGCTTGATTCCAAAAACAGATCGAGATTGTGCCTGATGATCCTTTTGATTTGTTCTTCCAAAGTAAGATTGGCTTTAAGATCGGCCTGAACTTTATCAATAATCTCCTGAAAACCATCCTTAACAAGCGTCTTAAACAATTGGGCTTTACCTGGAAAGTGATAGTAAAGCGTTCCTTTGGCGACATTTGCTCTCAAAGCAATTTCATCCATACTTGCCCGATGGTAACCGTTTTCTGAAAATACTTCAACTGCTGTTTGGATAATTTTCTCTTTACTCAACGAGATCCGCCTTTCGATATTCAAGATAAAACTGACTGGTCAGTACAACAGAAGTGTAACATATTGGAAAAAGAGATGTCAACTTAGAACGCGAGGAGATTTTACTCTCAAAATGAAATGAAAAAAAACCTCCCGGAATGAACAAGTGTTCAAATCCATGGGAGGTTGAAATACGATAAAGCTCCTTACTTGGTAAGCTGTTTATATTTGTTCAAATACTTCACGACAGTCAGCACATAAGTGGCGTGCGACCAAGTGAGTGGAGCAACGGATACCGGTTCACCTGTGAAAGGGTCTAATTGTTCTGATAGAACGCCGCTTTCCATTGCATGTTTGACAACCCATTCAAGTGTTTGACGCGGTGCTTCGAGATCCGCCAGTGACTTGGCGTACTCGATTTCCCATTCGGCAATCCACAATGTACATATGATCCAAGGGTTACCTGGCACGTTCTCAATATCCGTAGAGCGTTGGAAGTAATAGTCGTGATGATAACGAGCGGAACCTCCGACTTCGGTTTTGATCATGAGTCCAGCCTTGTTGGCTTTCATCGTGCTCACCACACGATCATCATCAGCAGGCAGAACGCCGAATTCAAAGATGCCGTAAACGGAGCTTTCGAGCGTCATATCCTTCACCCATTCGCCATCTTCCATGTACAAGCCGCGAACGAATCGTTGTTCTCCCTCATCCCATAGATGCTTAAGGATACCGGATTTGATTTTCTCCGCTGTATGCTTGTAACGATTGCTTCGCTCTTCATCCCCGAACAGGTTGCTGAAGTTGGAAGCGGCAATAAGTCCGCCATAAACCGCTGAAGCTGTAAACGTAAATATACCGTAACGTTCTTCCCACAGATCATAACTTGGCTTCGGCAAGTTCAATTCCTGATCAATGTAAGTGGACATGAACCTGGCCGCTCTGCGAATGAGATTGCGATAGAGGGATTGGGCGAATTCAAGGCTTCCATTTTTCTGGAAATCCTGCCAAAGGGCATATAACACAAGGGCAGTCTCATCTTCTTGGATAGGAAGCTGTACCCGTCCGGAATGAATGTATGGATGCCAACTGGAGCCTACGGTGCCGTCCGGATTGTATTTATGATGCAAGTAACCTTCGGGTGACAGCACGTTCGCACAGAAGTTAAAGAAAGGAATAATCATACCTTGGTAGCCAGCCATGGACATGGAATAAGCAATTAAAGCACCGTCTCGAGGCCACATATAACTGTAATGATCGCGGTTGCTTTGCATAATATCGGAATCGTTCGCAGCGATGATCGCACCGTTTACATCCGTTTGGGTCCTGACTAGCAGTAGACTTTGTTTGAAAAGTCGTTGGACTTCGAGCGGCAGATCGCCGTAATCGCGTTCAATTTTGTTTGCCCATCTTTGCCAGTACACGGTTACGCGGTCAAGGAGTTTTCCGGGGTGGCTGTCTTTGACATAGGCATCGAGCTTCTTGACTTCCTCCAGCGTTTTGCCTGCACCCATCCAATAATAGAGCGTTTGGTTGGCGTTCGGTGGTACGAAGAGTCGAAAAGAAATGGTACTATCGACAGAGCCTTGAGCAATGGCATTGCCCATCAAATGCCCATCTTCCGCGTCGCGCCAAGTTCCCTCGGCATTATAAAACCTTTTGACACCTGTAGAGTATTGATAAATGCCTTCGGTTCCTGTACTGCCGTTAAACATAAAATATCTGTCTTTCTTATAATGGAATACCGTATTATTCGCTGGATAGTAAGCGGCTGTATCCCCAACTTCTGTCTCATTAATGAGCAAGTCTTGATTGAAGAACATCCGTACTTCGCTAACGGTACTTTTGTGATTCGTAAGTTGGATACGTTTGAGGTATATATCCTCGCGCTGATGAACCCCGTCATTCATGAGCAGAGTGACACCAAGACCGGGATGTGTAGCTGTCACTTCGGTGACGAGCGAATCCTCGACGTAGGCAAGTTTAAATTGCCATTCAGGGGCATTCAGCCATGCGAAGGAACCATCCACCCATATACCAACACGGCATTGATAACCGCCAATATGATTAAGCTGGCCTACGAAAGGATAATACAGATCTCGCATGTAGGAATGCTGATCGAGGTTAATAAGAAATTTTCCGTTTCCGATGACCAGATGTCTAGGCAATAAAATCACTTCCCCACTCGTTTGTTTGATCGCGCGATTCAGAACCCGTCCTTGAGGTATCCAGCTTGGGATATCGCGTCCTCGATTCGCTAGTGACTAGGACATAGTTAGCACAGGGCTTGCCAATAGGTTACCTAATTATTACCAAGGAATCAATGATTGTTTGAAAAAAATCTGAAAATTCCCACTGGTCACGCTTACAAACTGGCATAGTTATCCATATTATTTTATTATTTCCTTCTGGTTGGGGAATATACCTGACCTCTGTGGGTGAAGGAGAATCAATTTTTCGTAAGTTTCTGTTGTCAACGTGCTGATTTGGTCCCAATGAAAGATCTCGCTGACTTTGCTCAAAGCGGCCGCAGCGAGTTCGGTTGCGTCGTCAGGCTTTTCAAAAAAATGGGCAATCTGAAAAGCGAGTGCGTTTGCATCCCCCGGGAGCACTTTGCAGCCGTTAATGCCATGATCGACAATCTCAGCAAGACCTCCTGTATCCGATACGATGAGTGGTGTACCGTTTGCCATTGCTTCCAAGGCTACTAGACCAAATGGCTCATAGAGGCTTGGAATTACACAAAGCTCCGCGGAAAGCAAAAGCTGACTTTTGTCGGTCTCATCTAAGAATCCTGTAAAGCTGACACGGTCACCTAACGGAGCGGCCAATCTCTCTAATCCCTCAAGTTCTGGTCCTATACCCGCGATAATCAGCTTAGCTTCAGGGTAACGTTTGAGCACGAGCCGCATTGCAGCTATGAGGATATGCACGCCCTTTTCATAAACAAGCCTCCCGAGGAAAGCAATAATTCGATTCTGTTTATCACCGCTAAAAAGAGCATTAGATAGAAGCGGATTAACATTTTCAAGGGAAGCAGCAGCTGCGCGAAAAGGAATAACACCATTAGGTATATGTGTAATTTTATGGATAGGTACATGAAATAGGCGAATGACTTCTTCCTGCATATAAAGGCTGCAGACAACGAGCTGATCGGCTTCGTCGGCTAACTTATTTTCTAAGGCATGTATTCGTTGTTGCACCGGGGTATCCAGCTTCCCTTGATTTCGACCATACTCAGTGGCATGGATCGTTGCAAGGAGCGGGAGCTGGAGCGCATTTTTGGATTCTTTGGCTGCATAAAAGACAAGCCAATCATGAGCATGAATGATATCAAATTGCATGCCTTGCAATGTTAAGCGATGGATGGCATCGGTGAAAGCCATATTCATTTGGAATACCCAATCCAGGAAGTGAATGGCTCCAGTGGACTGGAGAACCTCTACACGATGAATATGCACCCCATTAGACCGCTCATAGGGAAGACAATCGGGAGCAAGACACGTAACGACATGAACTTCATGACCGAATGCAGCAAGATGCTTAGATAAGTCGCAAACAGCTCTGGCGAGACCACCGATGACACGCGGCGGATATTCCCATGCGAGCATAAGAATACGAAGAGGTGAGGACTTGGCATTGGATGAGAATTTTAATGAAGTACTATCTAAAGAGCTACTCAAAGAGCTATTCAAAGAGCTATTCAAAGAGCTGTTCAAACTTATTGAAGGGTTAGTTTGGAAAAGACGGTAGTGGAGCTCCGGTAGAAAGGGGGATCTCCGTTCTAAGGAAATCACGAATTCGGATAGCTCTTTGTCTGAAGCTGCTGTTTCTAGCCCGTTAAGTAATTTATGAAAATGCGATAAATGCGTTTCTATACGGTTAGCCGCATAGGTGGTTACCGTTTCCGCATCTAAGATGAATGTCCAGTCGCTGCTTTGCGCGAGCAAAAGCTCTCTCGCGGCTTGATTCAGTGCACGCTGCTGCATCTTCGTGAGCAGCTCGGGGTTCGGGTGCTTTTGCGCAGCAAGCACCATACGATCCTCCGCCGCGTGCAGCAGCGGATGTACCCACTGGCTGCGCGGCTGCAGCCAGACCTCGGCGTAGCCGCCTCGGCCCCAGCTCGACACAGGAAGCGCAGCTTCCGTGGTTGGCGCATGGGCGGCGGCGTAGCCGCCTAACGTAGTCGTGTCCACGACTACGCCCTCCAGGCTGCGCGCGGCAGCGAGCCCGCGCAGCACAGCCTCAAGCCACTGGTGGCCTTCGTACCACCAGTGCCCGAACAGCTCGGCATCGTATGGACATACGATGACCGGCGGTTCCGCCGGCCGCGCTTCGCGGTCGCCGGCGGCCATAGCCACCGCCTCGCGCTCCTCAGCGAGGCGGCGAAGCTGCGCCACCCGGCTGGCGACGAAATGCTCAGCATCCTGCTGAGCTTTCTGAGCGGCCCGCGCCGGGTGGTAGGGCGCTTTAACGTCACCTGCGGCTGCGCCGGTGACGCTGTAGTACTTGAAGCCCGTATGTATGCGTGCGCCGTCCGGCAGCACATAGGGCTTCAAGTACTCCCACTCGGCCCCGCCGTCTTGGCCGAGGTCGTAGCCGATATCGCGATAATACTCGCGATAATTGGCATCGCTCGGGTACCCGACTTCGGCGCTCCATACTTGAGCGCCGGCTTCGAGGTCCCGAGCAAAGGCGCACGCGCCGCTCTGTGTACGCAGCGGCGTCCCCGCTGCGCCCTTCGCTTTCGCCGCGTCCTCCTGTGGCGTCATCACAGCCTGCGCGTGCGCATGAGCGTCCACTACGAAGTAGCGAAGGCCAAGTGCCTGCAGGTGGGGCTCCAGCGCAGGCGTATAGCCGCACTCCGGCAGCCAAATGCCAGCCGGAGCGGACCCAAAATGCCGCCGGAATTCCGTTACGGCGGCTTCGAGCTGCGCGCGCAGCGCGGCGTCGTTCTTGACTAGCGGCAAGAAGGCATGCGTCGCGGCGCACGTTATTAATTCTAAGCAGCCCGTGCTTCTTAGGCTGCGGAACTTACCAATCAGATCGCCCCGAAGGCGATCGTACAAAGCCTTAAGCCGATGATACTGGTCGGCATAGAGCTTCGCCGTAGGACCGAAGTCGGCATGACCCCACAGACGAATAACTTCTCGCTGAGCCAGTTCACACAGCGATGTCAGATGCCTGCGAAGCCTCTTCTTTAAACGTGAATCCTCGAGCATGGCAAGCAGCGTCGGGGACAAAGACAAAGTGAGATGGAAAGGCACTTCATCTTCAAGAAGCCGCTCCATCATTTCGATCAAAGGAAGATAGCTATCGACAACGGCTTCGAAGAACCATCGCTCTTCTAGGGTGATGTCCTCCTCCTCATGTCGAACATAGGGGATATGGGCATGCAAAAGCAAGGCAACGAATCCTTGTACATTAGAGGTGGTGCTCTCGTTGGCGTTTGTGTTTGTGCTCAATCAGTATCGCCTCCAGATTCCGTATCTGCTGAGTATGCGGTCTTCGGTGAATACACCGAATAGGCTGAGAAATGCTCATTAGCTTCAGGCGTCATTAGCTGAAAGGAAACGGCAATAGGCCGGTATGTTACTAGTTGATCATTCGTTATTTGCTGAGAAGGAAAATCTTGATTCGTATCTATAGGGGGAGTCTGAATCGTATTGGAACGCAGAAGCGGGAGAAACTGCCCCTGTTCATTCACAATGCCAAGATCCGCGAAGTAACTTTGGCCTGGGTGAAACCCGCTCAGAAAGCATGATTCTCCTTGGGGGAGATGAAGTTCTGAGATGCTGTCAGCTTGGTGGCTATCTTTAGCTAGATCGGTTACATGATAAAATCGCAATGTAGGCTGGAGCGCCTGCCAGTCTGTATCGAAATGTTCCTGTACCATGTTCTTTTTTCTGCCAGAGAGCTGCCAGTAGGCAAACAGAACAGTCGGGGACTGGATAAGCAAGTGAAGTGTATCCCGATCCATAGGATCAACAGAGAGAGCTTGGATAGGTATCGGTCTCACCTTTTCTCAGGGTAGTTATGGAAAATAAGCTGCAAGGATCTTGAGCAACATTGTAGCATATGCACCATACAAACGAAAAATCTCCACCTTATCTAAAAGGGGGAGATCACATGTATATCCTTACTTGGTTGGATTTTGCCCTTCCATGTACCGGTTTTCCGTAAGTCTCATTAAGGAATCGTACCGATTCACCGAAGAAAATATCAAAAGGTATTCATCCTGTTTGACATTGGTATAAGATGCTTTGAAACCGGTATGATATTGCACGGTCATGCTGGAGGATTGATCGTCATACTGCACAAAAGCGATCTGTCTAGAAACGCTTGGAATCATATTCACGCCGCTCTCCCCTTCATCGTAGACTTCGGAAACCACGTATCGGATCCATCTATACTATATTTATGCTTACTCAAGTGCGTTTAGAATGTGTCCACGATAGGAATGGACAAGCAGCTCAGCAAGCTCGGGATCCGCCGATTGTGCTACGAGCTGAAAGACAGGATCATCGGCATCAGGCAGCAGCAGGACCCACCCATTCTCATGATAAAACTTAATGCCATCGATTAGATCAACGGGTACATCTTTCGTCCGTTCCATCATGCTCCGCATAACCTCTCCCTTAGAATCCCAAGGACAATCTACACGTTCACGAAGAAGATGAAAGCTAGGAAACAAGGAGAGCAGATCCGAGAGCGGAATGCCGGTTCTTTCCAAATGGAGAATCACCAGACCAATGGCAAAGAGTGAATCGAACAAGGGATGTATCCTCGCTTCTTGTGTAGCTTCCATGATGGCTCGTGACCATTCCTTCGTACGAACGATCTTCCCGCCAAGCCCCTCGGCCATGCTTTCTAGAAGCTGGGGTGCACTGACGGGAGCACCAATGGTTGCTCCTGGACGGCTGTGCAGGTAACAAAGATAGAGGAAAACGGTTTGTAAATCGCTGTCTACGAGCTCGCCTTTTTCTGTTATTAACTGCATGGTTCGTCCATCATCGTGAACACGTAAACCGAGACTCGCGCCAGATAGTGGGATAAAGACATGAAGCGGATCCTGCATACTTGTAGATGTAACATGGATAGCTTCAAGCCCTAGTTTTTCGAAAAATGGAACAATGAAAGGCTGCAGCCATGAACTCGCTTCAATGACGATGCGAAGAGGGGATACAGACGGATGATCACGTTCATATGCGATTTCTTGGGCCAAAGCATCTATATAAGTTTGTAACCAGTGCACTTCCTCTTTGTAGCTGCCAATCTGCTTCATAGTGGCCCGTCCATAATCTTCTTGCCAAAAGCTGTTTTCCACTTTACGCTCTGCTGATTTCGGAATAGGCAGTCCTTCAGCGTCCAAACAGAGAAGACTGCAGACATCATTTTCTTTGCCGGACCACTCGAGGTGAATTCCCCCAGCAGCACCTAAATGACGAATAGCAAAGGTAGACGCAGGTGCAAAACAATCCCCTAAATCAATAACATGCGTACCTACAGATTGTAGGCTCGCTGTCAGTGTACGCTTTAATAAACGAGTGAACGTATGGGGAGCGCAGCTTACCATAAGCGTTTTGCCTGAGGCTAAGGTTGCTCCATATGCTGTGGCGAATTTAGCGACTAATTCCGGTGTTAAATCTAGATTAGGAATACCACTTACACCGCTTGTCTTGAATAACGTTTTGGTTGCGTTATCTCCCCAAATATAGGAGGTATTAAGCCGGGTCTTATCACGAATTTGTTTATGGGGCCAAATTTTCACGTTGGATTCAATGCGGCTTTTCGCACCAATGACCACATGGTTGCCAACAACTGAGCCATCGCCCAAATAGGAGGCTTCTTTACAAATAATCCGACTAGTCAGTGTGGAACCGGCCAATTCGTTGTGCTCAGCAATATGGTTATGATCCCACAGCACGCTTCGCGTTAATTTGCTCCCTTTGGAGAGTCGGTTATTTTGCCCGATGATGCAGTATTCGCCGATCTCTACTTCATCTTCCAGCCTGCTCCCTTTCCCAATGAAAGCAGGTCCGATCACACGTGCGGTATCACTTGTCTCTACACCATCTGCGATGTAGACACCGGGGCGGATCTGTGTTCCGTGAATGTCGAGCTTCACTTTCCCATCCAGCATGTCAAACTGGGTTTGACGATATTGCTGCAGGTTGCCGATATCAGTCCAATATCCAGAGCTGATATACCCATAGAGCCCTTTGTTTTCTTCGAGCAAGGCAGGGAAAAACTGCTGGCTGAAATCAAATTCTTGCCCCAGCGGTATGCGTTCCAGCATCTCAGGCTCCAAAATATAAATACCTGTATTTACCGTGTCACTGAACACTTCACCCCAGCTTGGTTTTTCCAGAAAACGAGTAATTTGTCCTTCTTCATTCGTGATAACAACACCATATTCCAAAGGATGGCTGACACGAGTCAGGATTAACGTAGCTTTGGCTTGCTTTTCTTTATGAAAAGCGAGTGCTTGATTCAAATCGAAATCCGTTAATGCATCCCCACTTATAACAATAAAAGTATCGTCAAGAAACTCGTGAGCATGCTTGACACTCCCAGCTGTGCCTAGGGGACTTGTTTCTTCAAAATAATGCAGATTGACGCCAAAAGCTTGTCCGCTGCCAAAATAGTCGCGTATCACTTCAGGTTTATATTGCATAGTAACTGCTATGTCCTGAATGCCGTGATTTTGGAGCAGTTCAATGATATAGGCCATGCAGGGCCTACCGAGAAGAGGCACCATGGGCTTGGGGAGATGACAAGTAAGGGGACGAAGTCGAGTTCCTTTGCCTCCGGCCATAATGACAGCCTTCATTGTGGTACCTCCTTAGAGTTTTCGTAGAAAACTGGCATCGTAAGCATAAACCTTAGAGTTTTGCTTTAGCAAAACTGGCATCGTAAGCATTAACTTTAGAGTTTTCGTAGAAAACTTACATAGTAAGAGCGGTTTTCCCGTAATTGTTGTAGGCAAAGGGAACGTCAATCAGCTATTTGTATGATTTACCCCAAAATGCTGCACATTGAGGAACGTCGTTCCGCTATTCCTTATAAATAGGGCTAGTTTCCCTTATTTGGGCTAAATAGCGAATCGTTGTTCCCTTAACGAAAGAAAATGAGCATTTTGAAAGAAATAGCGTCTTCTAGTTCCCTCCCATTGAGTGGCTAAGGCTAAATTGTTGCTTTAACCTGAATGGCAGGTTGATAGTGGGTAAGCTTCTGGTACTCATTCTGGATATTTTGAGCGATATGGCTCCATTTGTAGTGCTGTTGCAGCAGTTGGTAGGCGCTATCAGCCATCTTGGCTGCCTGCTTTGGCTGCAGCAGCATATCCGTAATATGCCATGCTAATGAATCGACATGACCTGGGAGTGCCTTATAGCCGTCCACACCATGCCTAATAATTTCAGCTAAACCGCCTGTATCGGAGAGTACCAGAGGTTTCCGGTGGGCCATGGCTTCCAGCGCTACGATACCGAAAGGTTCGTACAAACTTGGAATCACACAAACATCCGTAGATCGATAAAGCTGTGTGCGATAAGCATCATTAACAAAGCCGGTAAACAAGACACGATCTCCTAAAAAGGCAGCCTGGGAGCGCAGCTCACCCTCCATAGGTCCTGAGCCAGCGATAATGAGCTTAGCCTGTGGGACTTGTGAAATGATTTTCGGCAGAGCTTCCAGCAGGATTTGAATGCCTTTCTCATAAACAAGCCTTCCAATGAAGAAAATGACTTTGTCTTGTTTTGCTACGATATCAAGTCGATTCATCGTCTCTATGTTTGGTTTTTGAGTCCAAATTCCATTCGGATGTACACTCACTTTATCGGGAGGAAGATTAAATATACGTCCTACTTCCTCTTTCATATATGAGCTGCATACAAAGACACGATTAGCCTCATAAGTCAGCTGCCACTCCAAATGATGAATCTTGCGCTGCAGGTCGGAGTATAGATTTCCTTGATTTCGTCCCCATTCAGTTGCGTGAATCGTGGCTACTAAAGGGATGCCGTAGCTGGTCTTTATTTCTCTTGCCGTATGAGTAACCATCCAATCATGCGCATGCAAAAGGTCGATTCTCCCGCCGTTTTCTTTCCATCTCACAAGATGATCGGTCATAGCAAGATTCATTTCGAACGTCCAGTGGTAAAAGTGAGTATCACTGGAATGGTTAACAGGGAGCCTATGTACGTAAACGCCATTCATCTTCTCAAAACTCGGTGCACCATCGTAGGAGGTTGTGATGATATGTACGATTTCTTCACGAGCGACTAGAGCTTCCGATAGTTCATGGACTGCTCTTGATAAGCCGCCGACATGTTTGGGCGGGTATTCCCAAGCGAGCATGAATACGTTCGGACGGTGTTTAGTTTCCTCCAGTAATGATTCCCATTCCTTCAAGTTTGGAATAATAGGGATAGGGGAGAGCTGCTGTATGCTTACGTAATCTCGAAATTGGATATCAGGAAAGCAGTTGTCTTTCTCCTCCAAAACTGTAAGCAGTATCTCGTCAACCTGTTCCCGATCTACCTGATCGCAGAGATGGTGGAAACAGCCTAGATGTTCCTTTACTCGGCGAACAGCATGGTCGACGTCACTCTGCGCGTCCATCATGAACGCCCAATCGCTGCTTTGAGCCAGCATGACTTCTCTTGCAGCTTGATTCAAAGCCCGTTCCAGAACGCTGGCGCTTAATTTACCATGGCGAGAGAGATGCTCGTGTTTCGTTGCGAGCTCGATCATTCGCTCTTCGGCTTGATGGAGATGACGATAAATCCATTCGTTATGCCCCTGCAGCCATACTTCGGAGGAGTGGTTACGGCCCCAACTAGATTCGTTCAAATTTCCGACAGCAGCTATTGGATATTCCTCTAGATATTCACTAGGTGTAATCATTTTAATCGTTTGCTGATCGAGAAACATTTTGCGGCAGAGCAGCTCAAGGAAGTGCGGGCCTTCATACCACCAATGTCCAAATAGCTCCGCATCATAGGGTGATACGATGAGGGGCTTGCGATCCAGCCAACGTTCCCAATGAGCGGCCTGCTTTTGGCGATTTGCCAGGAAATGATCGGCATGTTCAGCTGCTTTTTCTAGGGCCCGCTCTGGTTGATAAGGCTCCTTGTGGCTGCCTTTGCCTGTGTTGCGGTAATATTTAAACCCTGCTGCCGGATCGATGTCACTGTAGTATTCACGGTAATTGAAGTCTCCTGGGTAACCGTTCTCGGCACTCCTTACTTGACTGGTGGATTCCGGATCCAGAGGAAAGGCTGTTACCCCATAGGGAGTCATGAGCGGAGCAGCCAAGTCCCGAGCGGGCTGCGGTGAAGCGAAAGCGACTGCTGTGGAATCAGTGAAGAAATATTGGATCCCAGCCTGCTTCAAAATGCGATCAATACCAGGCGTATACCCACATTCTGGTAACCAGATGCCGCGAGGCTTTTGATCGAAATAACGTTCATAATCCCGAACAGCCGTTATAATCTGTGCTTTTATTGCCTCTTCTGTTTTCATGAGAGGAAGAAATCCATGCGTAGCGGCTGATGTAACAATTTCGATACGATCTAAATCTTGATAGTGTTTGAATGTCGCAATGACATTTCCTTTGCAGCTCTCATATAGCGTAAGAAGCTCACGAAATCGTTCCGCATAGCGTTTGGCCAGAGGAAGAAGAGAAGGTTTTTTTTGTAATCGAACCTGTTCTTTATCTGCGAGCCCAATAAGATTACTTAGGTAAGTGTGATATTTGTCTTGCAAGTATGGATTGCTCAAAAGGGACAAGATAGTCGGAGTTATGGAGAAGGTCAAGCGGAAATCTATCTTATCACTTGTTAGACGATTCATGACTTCAATGAGAGGTAAATACGTTTCCGTCATGGCTTCGTAGAACCATTGTTCTTCCAAATTGTCGTTCTGATCCTGATGACGAATATAGGGAAGGTGAGCATGCAGCATGAGAACCAAATATCCCTTGAGCTCTGGCTTCGGTTTGATGCGATTGATCAAGAGATAACGTCACCTCACATAGGGAGAGTAGGCTTGTATATTTTCAAAAAAATATGGCTTGATTCGATTGTAGACACGTTCGGCATGGACTTCTGGTACAACCGTTTGCATCGGTTCTCCCCATTTGGTTTCGGTATCGTTAGGTGTGACAACGCAATTGGAACGAAGAAGAGGAATGAACTCGTGCTCCCAGGTGTAAGTGCCAATATCCACAAGGTAGGTACGACCTGCAGCTAGATGGTGAAGATACCAATTGTTAGCTTCAGACGTCGTTATTACATCCCAGTATCCATGTGCATTACTGCCATTGAAATATAGGCTCGTCACATCGTACAAACGTATCACTTTGGGCATTAACGCATAGTCGCATTCAAAATGCTGAGAAACAAGCCATCTCCGCCTATCGCTAATTTCCCAATAAACATAGAGCGAATGTGCGTCCACGATCATAAGATGTAGTATGTCCTTGTTATACCGATCGGGAACCTCGAACCCTGCGGTAGGTAATGCCTTCAAGGTGAATTCCTCTTTTCTAATGCTAATTACTACCTTTTCACTGTAAAAGCATTCGCATTTCCAAAGAAAAATATGCGTAGATTGCTAAAATCTAGCTGTCCTAAAAAAAAGGAATTTCAAACTTTTCTGGCGAATATATTGGACTAATCCGGGTTAAGAAGTTTATGCTTACGATGCAAGCTTTCCTAACGGAAAGCTCTAAGGGAGGGATATTCATGAGTTTTTGTTGTGGAGCCAGTATGATTGGAACGAAAGGTACCTTGAAGCACATTCGTACACAAATTCACAATGTGCCCATTCTTTTTTGCCCGGTCTGTCATCGCATTGAAGTTCACTATCTGGTGGAGAACGAATATGAGATACTAGCGGAGTATGCTCACGGAGACGGTGCTCCTGAGGTTGATTTTACGGAATATGTAGATGGTAAGGATCATTTATTGCATGATAATTGTGTCAACCATGAGGGCGAAGAGCCTTTAGATATAGTACGCTGTCAAATTGATATGGCCCTTGATTTGCTTGGGGTGGCGAAATCGATTGGCGATAATGAATGGGAAGATCAGCTTAAGAAACGATTGAAAATGCTGAGTGTACGCCGAGATAAACTAAAAAACAAAAAAACCTCTAAGCACACATAGGGGTTTGTTGACGAGACAGATGTCGCACACCTCTTCAGGATATATATCTTTTCCAAATTTTTCATTCTCAATGCTGCTACTCTAATCTAGTCTAAGCTGGTGGGGAACGAGGAGTCGCTATTTCAGCGATTAAGCCGATACGGAGCTGGTATGCGGAACGTAGGAGCGCTATTTTGGTGTTTTTGCGGTTTTACGCATCGAAAACGGGAAATAGCGGCTCCTCGTTCCGCAAAAACGGGAAATAAGCGGTTTCGAGCAAAATAAGGTCTCTACGTTCCGCGAGCATAATGGTAGTGTTAGTTAGTTTCGATAAAAAAGAAGACGGTAGGGTCACGTTAAAATGTGCCCATAACGTCTTCTTTTTTGTTAGACTCATCCTTAACTCATCTATATGGTAAGCACTTGGTGTTTATTGAAGTTCCTGCAGAAGCTTCGCAAAATCCTTCTGAAGATTCCTGCTCAAGGGAACCTTAACAGGCGTATGATTCAAATGAATAAGAAATCTTCTCGAAGTGGGGAATCCACTTTCTTTCACATACGATACCACATGGCGCAAATTGACTAGAAAACCTTTGAATGGACTGAACATATGAGGGGAGCTCTGTGCCAGTATATCTGTTAAATTCGTGCTGGATTCCATATGTGCGCCATTCATGAGATGGATTCTGGTCAAACGCTTATCCTCTTTCTCAATGAAGAGGATGGAGTCTTCGGATATAGGCAGCTCTGATTTTTGATTTTTGACTGTAATCCATGTTGTACTTCTAGGCTTCGGTGCTTGTACCTGTTGACTGCGTTCTAGTTGAATCTCCGAAATGGCCTTCCGAATAGCCGCTTGAAACTTTGGCAGCATCACTGGCTTGGACAGAAAGTAGAGGGATCCTAGATCGTGAAAGCTCGTCAGAACATGGTCAATATTCGTCGTTCCGCTAACCATGATGACTTTCTGCTGATATCCAGCGCTGCGCAAGGATTGAACCATCGTGATGCCATCTAAATTTCCTTCCAATCCAATGTCCACTAGCATAATGTCAGGTTGAAGCTGATCGTATAATTGTATAAATTGTTCGCCTTCAGAAACGATTGAGATGACTCTTAGCCCGCATTGTTGACTATAGCTTTCAAGTAATTTGCCTGCCCAATAGTTATCTTCTACGATGGCCACTGTGAATCGGTGTCCCATACGTTCATCGCACTCCAATCCTCTCACCCATGGCCCCATATATCCTGTCAACTTATACTCAGAAACAGCCAACTTAGTCCACTTTGAAGGCAAAAGAACGGTTATCTTGTATAGTTCTAGGTGTGGATTCAAATAGGTAGACTGCTTAAGAGCAGGCATAGAAATGAGGGAACATGTAATTGTTTACATGGGTGAAATTTATCCTAACCTGTATTGATTTTGTACCTATGATTTTATTCGCATTATTACTATTCAGACAAAGAGTCAAACCGTATTGGATACAAATAACGCTCGCTGCACTCGCAGGAACGATGGTCGCTTATTTTGACAATTGGCCTTTACTATACATTTGTATTATTTGTTCGCTGCTTATGATGGTTTGGAAATTTAGCCTTGTACCGACTTTAATCATAGCTTTATCCGGGTATATTCTGTCGGTCATCGTATCTACGATTGTTCTCTTTTGTTGTGATTTAACCGATCTTGCTGCTTACACGGATATCAAGGATGACTCGTTAACAACTAATTTGATATTACTTTTGACCATTATAACGAAATGCGGCGTTCTTCTTGTCATTCATAAGCTTCGGCTCGGATTTACTTTTCTCTCGAATTATACGAGAATACCGCTGACTAAGGAAAATGCTGGCTTCTATCTCTTCATTGTTGTTGTTATTATTGGAATTACATACCGTCATTCCTATCCGGATAGCGTGCTAAGCGCGCTGATGCCGATCCAAATGCTAAGTATGGCAACTGTTCTCTTCATCTATGTCATGCTAGGTAAGGAACTTGGCTTTCAAAGATGAGTGCCGGGGGCTAGATTCAGCTTCCACAACAAACCCTGTATTGCGAGCCTCGTATTCAAGAAGAGTCTGGTGATATTTCTTTTGCGGCATAGCGGCGATGGTAACACTAGGACCTTCTTCATAATCATTAAAATAAAGTTTGCCTTCTGAGGGGGCATACTTTTTTATTTTGTTCAGATTGACGAAAAGATGCATGTCCAATTTCACAAAATGATGATCCGTCAATGTTTCTATGAAACTCGTGAACGCCACAAGAGATTCTACGTTTTCTTCTATGATGCCATCAGGCGAAACATATTGTATCGATTTGATACCAAACTCAACATACCAAACGTTATCTAAATGGATTTGAATAGAAGATAGCGAAGACGAGGCTTCTTCTAAATATCCTGCTTTTATTAGTAAATCGGTGTAAGGATATTGGTATGCTTGTGATAGCTTTCTCAAGGTGTCAGGGGATGGCTTGATGACATCATTCGTGGTACGATTACGTCCGAGCTCTAGATCCCTAATATAGGCATGAGACAAGCCGCTTTTACTTGCAACTTTACGCAAGGACAATTTACCTCGTAACGTCTCTAGAAACTTGCCAAAGTGATTGCCGGGTTCCAAATGAAACACCTCCCATGCCTTTAATTGTATAGGATTCAAGGTTAAAATGAAACCGTACTTTAGGTTTTATTTGCCATTAGGTGCCCAATTGGACATCTATGGTATAATAAATTTACTTTTTATTTCTGATTACATATAATTGTACCCCCCGAATTGTTATACATAGGGACGAAACTACTATACTGTGAGGTGGAACGGTGCTACTGGTACTATTCAAAAAGTTCCTTGGAAAGAAGGAACCCCAGGGACAAAGTGAACCGCATGCCTCTTCCCTTGAGGTAACCATACATCAAATTCAAGCAGGAGACCTACGACTTAGGAATCAATTTATTGCTGACTACCAGCCCTATGTGGCTAAAGTTACAAGTAGGTTCTGCAAGCGATATATCGACCCCGCACGAGATGACGAATTCAGTATCGCTTTAGCAGCGTTTAATGAAGCAATTAATCAGTATTCTTCCGTTATGGGAAGGTCTTTCCTAGGCTTCGCAGAAACGGTCATGCGGAGGAGATTAATTGATTTCTTACGCAAAGAACAGCGTTTCAAAGGACAGATTCCTTACAGCTCGTTCGATCAAGAAGATGATGAAGATAACCTACTCAATCCAATTGAGGTTCATCAAGCTATCGAAGCTTATGAAAAGCAAAAGGGACTTGAAGAACGGCGAAGTGAAATTATGGATTTTAGCCGATGTTTAAGTGATTTTGATATCGATTTCTCTGAATTGACAGAAGCATCCCCTAAACACGACGATTCCAGGCAAATGCTGTTCGGTATCGGCCGCACGCTAGCACAGGATGCAGAGCTTATGCGTACTCTTCTGACGAAACGGCAGCTGCCGATTAAAGAGCTGCTGGAGCAAGTTCAGGTTTCCAGAAAAACATTGGAGCGAAACCGTAAGTATTTGATTGCGATAGCTCTCATCTTTAACGGACCCTACCCTTACTTGCGAGATTATTTACATATTCGAGAATGAGGAAAGCATAAAGAAAGGAAGAACAGCGCATGAACAAGGGAATCGTAATGGAATTAAGCGAGAGCTCCATTATTGTCATGAATCCAGAGGGTCGGTTCGATAAGCTTCCGAGGGGAACGCGGAATTGTGAAGTCGGGGAAGAGATACTATACGCACCTGTGAAGCGGCGTATGCGTGTACCGCAAATGGCTATTGCATCGGGACTGGCAGCGGCAATCGTACTATGCTTTGTCTTAGTATCAACGTTGACAGGAACCGTTCCAAGTGGCCAAGTGGTTGCTTACGTAACCATTGATATCAATCCTAGTGTAGAAATAGGAATTGATAATGATGAAGTTGTACAGGATTTAATTGGGTTAAACTCAGATGGTGTTGATCTAATTCAAACATTAGTCTATAAGGGTAAGTCGTTAGAAGCTGTCACATCTGATATTTTAGACAAAGCCGAGCAGGGAGCACTTGCTAGAGGTGAAGGAGATATCATCATCAGCTCTACGATTGTAGAACAAAAAACGGATGTGAATGATCAGGCGATTGCTACAAAGCTGAAAGCTCAGGTCAGTAAGCATATAGAGCAAACCCATCCGGATCAAATTAAAAATTATGAAGTGACTGCATTCGCCGCCCCGCAAGAAGTAAGACAAGAGGCGAAGGCCAGCGGTGTATCTGCCGGGAAGTACGCGATATATTTGAATGCGGTAGACAATGGTGCGAAAGTATCTCTCGACGACATCAAAACAGTGTCGATTCATCAACTCGCGAAGGATAACGGCGGGATTGATAAATTAGTAAAGCCGGATAAACCGATCGATAAATCGTCTCTGCAAAGGCTAATCGCAGATGAAAAATCCGGAAAGCTCAGCGAGAAAATTCAGCAAATTCAGGACGAGAAATCGGCCAAAGACAAGAACAACGATAAAAATGATAAGAACGATAAGAGTAACAATAGTAAGAACGGTAATAATGGCAAAGCTACGGTGAAACCAACACCGACACCGTCTTCGAAGAATGACAAGAACAACAGGAACGACAATAATAATAAGAACGACGATAATAATAAGAATGACAACAAGAACGACAACAAGAACGATAACAAGAACGATAGAAATGGCAATGATCGTAATAATGACAACAAATCAACGCCAAAGCCGAACCGCTCAGGTGATGACAATGAGGATGATTCCAAGAAAGAGTCATCCTCAAAACCTAGAGCAACATCAACGCCTAAGCCTACTGATAAACCTTCCAGTAAGCCAACAAGCTCAAGTAAACCGACGGAAAAGCCAACTGCCAAGCCAACGCAGAAACCGAAATCGGAAAATGATAGAAGCACCATTTTCCCTTGGAGCTGGAGCGATCGGAACAAGGATTCAAAAAACCGCGATGATAATAGGGATTAGTAGGAGTTAAAAGAATAGAATATATACATAAGCACCCTAGATGAACACCCTAGGCATACTTCACTTTCACGTGAAGCTATGCCTAGGGTGTTTATGTATGTTTTATTCGGCAGAGCTCATTGAAGGAACCATAGTTGCTGGAGGAGATTCTTTGATGCGGGAAGAGCTTTTACTTCTCCGGCGTGCTCTAGCTTTGAATTGCCAAATGACCAAACCAGTAATCATGAGGAACAGGGGCATCATCCCCATGAGAAAGCTTCCGATTCTTACAGGTTCACCACCCCAAACAGCGAAATGCAAACCTCTTTTCCAGGCACTGTAAAACGCCATAGGAGCATTTGGGTTGGTTTTACCTAAAATTTCACCCGTATAGGGATCTTCATAGACGGTAACATTGCTGGAACCACTTGGACTGTAACCTTCTTTCATCGCTAACTGATAAGTCTGATCAGGCTTCGTGGGTAGTTGAACTCGGACCAGCTCAAGGTTAGGAAATCGTTCTTGCGCGTTTTGAACGATGGTGTCAAGAGAAAGCGGTGAACCGTTCATCTTTGTTGTTTTGCTCCAAGAGGCAGCTGCTTCGATTTTGGTCGACAATCCGAACCATCCAAGCACATATTTATCAAGTTGATATACCGTACCTGTGAGGGCGAAGACGAGAAGGAAAGGAATGGTTATTATACCGACTGTTTTATGTAGTCCTAAATTGAGGGCAAGCTTACCTTTGTTTCTAATAATTCGGAAGCCAAGAGCGAATTTGCGAAGGCCAGGCCACCACAGATAAGCACCAGTGACTAGAATGATGATGAGACCGATACCCATGAAGCCGGCGACAATGGAAGCATTAGCTTTACCAAGTACATCCTGAGCAAGTAAATAACGGTGTATTTGCAGCACCTTCGTAAAGAAAACATTTCTACTAGGTCCAACAGGCCCAAGTACATGGGCGGTACCTGGATCAACGTAAACATTTTGCGTCGAAGCTTTGCCACTCACGTCTTTGGTTAGTCTTACCTGATAAAGACCATCTTCTGTCGGAAGCTCGATTCGATCCATTTTGAACCTTGGAAAAGCTTGCTCCACACCCTGCTGAACGTCGAGTAGTGAGGCATGACCTGGCGTAGGCTGATAAAGCTGTGGATGTATCCATTTCTCTACATCATTTTCAATGACAAGCAGACTGCCTGTCGTGCAGATGACAACAATGAATAAGCCTAGAAGTAAACTTACCCAAAGATGAATTTGTAATAATAATTTACGCATAATGGCCCCTTCCATAACTGAGAATGATTATCAAAATCACGAGTCTGTTTAGAATGATAATGATTATCACTTTCATTGTCAATACATTTATGGCTATTAAAGTTCGATTGTTATCACTGAATGAATGATAGCGTTTACAATTACCTGTTTCATGGAAAGTAGAACCGAGTTGTATTACAATAGTTGCAAGCGCAATTATGAATGATTTTCTTAGTTTGAAGGGAGATTTTGGCTTGAGATATTCGGCTTTCGGTAAATCTGGCTACAACGTTTCATCACTTGGATTTGGTGCTATGAATCTTCCAGGTGTACCTCTAGAACAGGCAAGAGAAGCATTGAATTACGCCTTGGATCACGGCATTAATTATATCGATACGGCAGCAGCATACCGGAACAGCGAGGAAATTATTGGCGAATGCATCTCCCATCGCAGACAGGAGTATTTTCTAGCGACGAAGACAGGGGCACGTGATTACGAGACTGCCAAAGCGGAGATTGAGAGAAGCTTGGTTCGGATGAAAACAGACCATGTAGATTTACTGCAAATTCACTACGTGAACTATGTAAGCGAGTTTAAGAAAGCGATGGATATTGGCGGCGCCTATGAAGCTGCACTTGAGGCTCAGCGGGAAGGGAAAGTACGATTTATTGGTATTTCCGGTCACCGTCCAGATTTACTGGCGAAATGGATCGCCAAAGGGCAATTTTCGCAGATTTTGTTTCATCTCAATTTGGCGCAGCCGTTTGCACTTGATGAGCTGATTCCAAAAGCGACAGAGATGGATTTAATGAAAGTGGCGATGAAGCCTCTGTCCGGCGGGTTCATTCAGCCGGTTGATCGTGCGATCCGCTATCCTTACAGTCAAGACGTGCATGTGACGATTTCTGGGATGGTGAGTATCAAGGAAGTGCAAGAAAACTTGGCTGCGCAGGAGAAGGAAGTAGGGGCCGAGGAGCGTCAGGAGTTGGAGCAATTAGCTATAGAGCTGGGTCAACATGATTGCAGACGCTGCAATTATTGTTCATGTCCGCTCGAAATCTCAATTCCAGACGTGATGATTGCGAGTAGATTTAGAGAGAAATTCGGATTGCTGCCGAAGGGCGACGGATTTTTCCAAAGACAAAAGGATAGAATAGTAGGCTGTGCAGACCATGATCCTTGCAAAGAGAAACCGCTTTGCGAAGAGAAGTGTCCTTACCAGCTGCCCATGCAGTCCGTGGTGCAGAAGGCCGCATCTTTTTATTAATTTGAGAGACAATAGAAACTACAGAAATTATAGAAATTACAGAAATTACAGAAACAATTGAAATTACAGAAATTATAGAAACTACTTGAGGTTAGGAGAATTACCTATGTTTGCAAAAATTACGGATGTAACGACGGGCGTATTTACGTCATTGATGGATAATGAAACGGGGGCAGACGCTATCCTCGTCTGCCTAAGTGAAGCTGAGCTGCGCCAGGACATCGTCCTCGGACTACCGCAGCTCGATCAGGCCCTTGAGCGCATGCGCGCAAAGGGCCTATTCACTGGCGCCTCAGGCGAGCTCGAGGCGCTGCCGACCCACGGGCTGCTGCCGTACGCGTACGTGCTCGTTGCGGGGCTCGGCCCCGCAGCGTCACGCGATACGCTGCGTGCAGCCGCGGTGTTCGCAGCGCGTAAAGCACTCGCGCTGCAGTTCGAACGCTTGGCGCTGAAGCTGCCAAGCGGGTTCGACAGCCGGTCAGCCGCCTCGGCGCTGACCGAAGGGCTGCTCCTCGGTACGTACCGCATCGCGGCGTACCGCAAGAACGAGCCTGCGCGCGCAGAGCTGCGCCAGGCGGTGTTGCTCACAGAAGCGGCTGCGGATGCAGCGCTTCTGGAGGGGGCGATCGCAGCCGCTGAGGCGGTTGCGGAGGGCACGAACTATGCCCGGGATCTTACGAACCTCCCGGGCAATAAGCTCATTCCGGCTTCCATCGCAGAGGAAGCCGTTCGGCTCGCCCAGCACTACGGCTTCGCCTGTGAAGTGCTGGACGAGCACGAGATTGCCGCCCGCGGGATGGGCGGCCTTACCGCGGTTGGCACAGGCAGCGTCAACCCGCCTCGCATGATCACCCTGCAATATAAGGGTGATCCAGATTCCGCCGACGTGCTGGGCCTCGTCGGCAAGGGCGTGACCTTCGATACCGGCGGGATCTCGATGAAGAAGCCCGACGGCATGGAAGAAATGATCAGCGATATGGGCGGAGCCGCTACACTGCTCGGTGCCCTGCATGTCGTCGGTCAACTTAAGCCGAAGGTGAATCTGGTCGTGGTTATCCCTGCGGCGGAGAACATGACGTCTGGCTCTGCCTATCGTCCCGGTGATATCGTCACAATGCTCAGCGGACATTCCGTGGAAGTGTTGAATACGGACGCGGAAGGCCGCATTATATTGGCAGATGGCTTGACCTACGCCAAGCAGCTGGGAGCGAATCGCCTGATTGATGTTGCAACATTAACAGGGGCCATTTTAATCTGCTTCGCCGATGTCGCGACTGGCGCTGTTACGAACGATGACGAGTTTCTGAAACCGCTGCTCCAAGCAGCTTCGGCGGCTGGAGAAAAAGTATGGCAGCTGCCAAACTATCCGGAGTATCGTGCCATGCTGAAGAGTGATGTCGCCGATATCAAGAATGCGACTTCATCTGATCGCTGGGCAGGAGCCATAACAGCAGGTCTATTCATCGGCTACTTCGCCGAAGAAACGCCTTGGATCCATCTGGATACAGGCGGCACGGCTTGGTTATGGTCGGCCAAAGGCATCGAGCCTAAAGGTGCAACAGGTGTCATGGTTCGTACTTTAGCGGCTTATCTGTGTGGGGACGAACTTAACTAGTTTTTATGGCCGTGATGGGCAGGATCAGATTAGGATGCTTCTGAAGCAGTTTTTGAAAAACGCTACTAATTGCTCCCACGCCATATGAAATAAATAGCAGTCTTTAGGAGCTCTTATTTGTCTTAAATAAGCTTGCTTGCAGCAAATAGAAGCCCCTAAAGGCTCTAATGTACAGAGGAATGGAAGAAATCGGTGTCATCTTATGAGGATAGAAGTCTCTAAAGACTCTTATTTAGCGATTTTCACACGATTTTCTCTAAATAACAGCTTCTGGAGACTCCTAATTGGGAAGTATCACTTACATAAGCTCCCCTCAATCTAGTGCTTACCGGGGTTTATCTAACACAAAAAAATCACCCGTCATCGAGTTACCGTCATTCAACCATGAAGTACTATGGTTGAATGGCGTAATAACTCAAGGCAGGGTGATTTTTTTTATCTTCCTAGGCGCCAATACTTTGTCCTGCTGTAGCTTGCTGATTAACTGGCCTTTGAAGCAATTCATTCACGTCGGACATCCGAATGACCAGACGGTTGATTTCATTTGTTGTATAAGAGAGATGCTCGGTACGCTGCTCAAGCTGCGTTAAGGAAATGCCGATCCAATTTTTCTTACGTCGGTGTAGAAATAGATCATATTTTAACACCGTCATTGTTGCGGCGAGGGGATCTGGCTTGATATAGACATCTTTCATGATATCTTCCATATTGAAAAAGAGCTTTCCGCGCTTCCATCTTACATACCCTGGTTCAAACAAGATAACAAGAAAATCAGAATCAGCCTTGTCCTTGTTTTCCATTGTAATCAATCTAACAGCACCTTTAGCTTGATTCGGCTTAATGAACTGATTTGATCGAATATCGGGGAGAAAAGGAACAATGAGAATCGGACATACGCTGGCGATATACAAATAAATGGTTGACTGAAACATGAGAGAGAGTACAATGAAAGTCAAAAAGAGTAATAAGCTTGTGATAAGACCAAAATGGTTTGGTTTCATAGTATTTGGGTGATCCCGCCTGACATGATAGATTAGGTAGTCAGTCCTATTTTACCATAAGCACCCTATAGTTTGTAAACTTTAAGATCAGTCATACATCATAAGAATTACATCAGGAGGCGAGTATGACAATGAAAATTGTGGGTTATTTACGAAAACCCAGAAAAAAAGTATCCACCTACCGAAAAAGTCTGCTCATCGCAACGTTGGAGGGGTTCCCGGCGGTTATTATTTTTCAGCTCCTTGGCGGTCCGTTTCTAACGGGTTATTTGCTTTATTTAGGAGCGACTTCAACCGAAATTGGTTTAGTGTTGGCCATTACAACCGTCGTCAATATCATTCAAATTGGGATGGCTGTGGTCATGCAAAAATTCAGAAACCGCAAACGGATGCTGCTTATATTTGCTTCCTCACACCGATTGCTTTGGACTTCTGTGGGTTTGATCCCTTTTTTATTTCCCAAAGATCTGTGGGTTGTCATGTATATTGTGCTATATACAGCTGCTCATTTGGGAAATGCCGCGGGTGGAATTGTTTGGACCTCACTGATTAGTGATGCGGTGCCGGGTCCGGTTCGAGGACGTTATTTTGGACTTCGCAACACGATATTGGGCGGGGTAAGTTCTTTAGCTCTTTTCATTGGCGGACAAATATTAGATCGGTATCCAGGCGGGCAAGGTTTTAACTATTTATTTATCATATGCAGCGTTTGTGTGGTCTTAAATATACTAGCCTTCGGTTTATATCCGAATCCCCCCTTCGAGCCATCTACGGCATCGAATCCGGTAGGGATGATTGGGAAGCCGTTGAAGGATCGCGCTTTTCTTAAAGCGATTCTTTTTTTGGCTGTGTTTTTATTCGTGCAAGGGGTAACCGTGCCGCTCTTCTCATATGTCATGCTCAAGCTGATGAAAATTAATTATGAAACTGTCTCGTTAATTACGGTCGTTCATACCGTGGTCATGATGGCGAGTTACTATGTATGGGGCAATTTGAATGTGCGTTATACGGCTCAAACCTTGCTGTTATGGTCCTTACCGATCATTGCACTAGCTTGTTTATTATGGGGAGCGATTGCTTTCATTCCAGCCATTGTTGTTCTGTATGCCGTTCATATTGTTCTTGGCGTTGGCCTGGGTGGGTTTAATCAGATGGTGTTCACGTTTACGATTGGCGACACACCGAAGAGCGAACGTCCGATGTATATTGCTACTTATTCGGCGATCACTGGCTTTGCCGCTTTCTTGGGACCTATTTTTGGCGGAAAAGTATATGCCTTGATTACGGATGCCCCGATGTGGGTGCAAATATATGGTGTTTCTACGGTAGTTGGCGCTGTTTTACTTGTACTTGGACTGTTGGTCGGACGTATGGTGCTGGGAAAACAAATGAGGAGTGAAGCATAATGACGAAGAAAAGAATCGGATTAATTGGTCTAGGTGATATCGCACAAAAAGTGTATCTGCCTCTTTTATCGGTCAACGAGCAAGTGGATATCGTAGGCATCATGAGCTCCACCCCGGCGACGGTAGAACGGATAAAGGCAAAGTATCGCATTCCTTATGGGACAACGAACTTAGATGAGCTTCTTGCACAAGGACTGGATGCTGTTTTCGTACATAGTCCGACATCTACCCATTACGATTTGGCTATGAAAAGTATAGAACAGGGCGTAGCTGTTTATGTAGATAAACCGTTGTCCTACGATTGGGCACAGTCCGCCGAGATGGCTTCTTATGCGGAGAGAAAAGGGGTTTTGCTGGCAGCGGGGTTTAACCGCAGGTTTGCTCCCCTTTATATAGAGGCTAAGCAATGGCTGCAGGAGGCAGGCGGCTTCGATTGGTGTTCAGCCGTTAAGCACCGGATCAAGCAGCAAGGTCATAGCGCCAAAGAGACATTGTATGATGACCTGATTCACATGCTGGACCTATTGCTATGGCTTGGAGAGAGCCCGTACGAAGTGAGCACATACAATCAACAAGTCGATGAAACAGGCAAACTACTCCATGCGTCAGGGACGCTGGCATTCGACACTTCACTAGGCAATTACAGCATGGTTAGACTTGCTGGTGTTGATTTAGAGAAAGTAGAACTTCACGGCAGCGGCCGATCGGTAGAAGTAACAAACCTAGAGTCAGCCGTTTTTTATGAAAAAGACGCCGCGCCACGCGTACGCTCCTTCGGCAGCTGGGACACGGTACTTGAAAGAAGAGGTTTTGCCGGTGTTGTTCAGCATTTCCTGGACAGCTTGGACAATCCGAATGCCTGCAGCATCCGTGGAGACCTTGTTCTAGAGTCACATCAATTAGTGGAACGATTGTCCGTATAGACAGGTACAGAAAAGGGTAAAGGGGGCATATCATCCAAAAGTGACTTTGGATGATATGCCCCTTCTTTACTGTTCACTTCTCTGACTTTTGCTGCAAATATAGAATGGCATCCCGAAGCAGCTTGGCGGTACTACTATCTGTATACTTGCCATCCTTGATGACAGCATCAAAGATTGTCGGATCTTTAAGCTGACTTTGGTTTAACAATTTCTGAAGCTGAGTAACCTTGTTCTGCAAGCTGTTATAAGTGCTTTGATTTGGGAAATAACCTAAATTCCATAATAAACGGAGTAGATCGTCCAAATGATCGAGATCCATGATCACCTTCAATACAAAGGTACGTACGATTGTATTGCCCGCGCTATCTGTTGCCGTTACTACTATCGTATGCTGACCTATCCACAAGCTAAGCGGTTGGAGGTTAATATTAGGGCTAACAACGGCACCGTCCAGTTTGACTACAGATGAGGCCACTCCACTTAAAGCATCTGTGATACCAACATTCAATACAATCGGATCCGTCCAAAATACAGTTAAAGGACCGGCAATGTTGATTTCAGGAGCTTGTGGATCGAAGCGTACCTCCGCAGAATGACTAGCTTCCTGATTGCCTGCCGCATCAACACTGTAGTAATGTATTGTGTTTACACCATAAGTGCTTACCGTAACCGAGGTTCCCGCAGTAGCTGTTCCTCCATTTAGCATATAAAAGGACTGTTGTACACCGCTCAGAGCATCGTATGCCGCTAACGTGACGGTTTGCGGTGTGCGCTGCCATCCCTCTGATGATGTGTGCGTGGTGACTGGAGCCGTTTTATCGATGCCAATAATCAAATCTTTGGGCGCTTCTTCGTTATTCGTCACATCAATCGAGCGGTACTGGATTTGATGCACCCCTTCATCGCTGAAGGTGACCGGCTGAGCTGTGACAGGATGCCATGTTCCACCCTGAATTCGGTACTCCGTTTGCCTGATTCCAACGCCAACAGTCGGATGCACGGCTGTAAACGTAACATGCACATCTTGCTTGTTGAATGTGCCTGACCCAGTTGCCCCGTCCGCTGTCGCTGTTGTCACAGGAGGGGTGATATCTCGCTTCTTCACCTGGAAAGTCATCTCCTTGGTGTTGTTTGTGCGATCCATTTCAGTGAATCGTCCGATATCATTGATATTGACGCTTAACTGGTAGGTGGCTTCTCCATTAGGAACTTCCCAATATCCGTTCTCACCGCCTGCGTTTGTATAGAGTGTTGCACTACCTCCTACAGGGATAGATTGATTATACGTATCCGTATAGCCGAAAGAACCGCCGTTCAAACCAAACACGGCTCCGGTTATTTTGCCGGCAGGGGTCGGGAGAATACCGACATTTTTCACCGTGACATAGAATCGAATTCCCGTTTGCCCGGCATACGGATCTGCTGGATCCGTTCCAAGATCTGTTACGATAAGATCAGGGCCTGGAGTTAAGGGCTGGCGTTCCAAACTCAGAAACTCAAACGATTGATGGATGATACGGCCGTTTTTAGCGACAACTTTGATGATATGGTTTGCCATAGGGAGACCCGTCTTTTCGAAAACAACCTTCTTCGCGCCTTGTGTGTTTGCTGTTTTCAAATCTACTGTTGCTTGCAGGACGTCATCGATATACACATCAGCCTCGCCTAAAGTAGACTCTATATCAGAATACCAACGGATTCCCGTACCCTTAAAGCCCATAGCTGTGTAATCGCCAGGTGTTGTCGTTTCATGAAGATTGGCTCCATTGGCGCCGAGAGCGAAGGTAGAAGCGGAATAATACATATTCGTACTGGAATGAATGACATTGGTCCAAAGTGCTTGAGGTGTTTCATCCAAGATGCCTTCTTTTAGCTCGAACCAATCGAAGTAGGCGAACACATTATCGCTGCTCTTGACGATGGACAGCACAAGGTTGCTTATGTCCGCAGGCATCATGACGTTATATTCGACTGTCGTATAGACGTTCGGCTCCGTTCCCGGCAAATCTAGCGTCCGTATCAGCTGATTGTCGATAACGAGATTCACCCTTTTGTTCGCGGCCGAACTATATTTAAGCTTAAGAATGTAATTGGTATTTGCTTTGACAGGCGGTTTCAGCATGTTCATCCGTCCTTGTGTAAAGTACATGCCGACGAATGTGCCATGATGTGTCACTCCTTCCAGCTCCGTTTGCTCTGCTTCAACATGCAAAGCTCCCGTAGACGTAGTGGTAAAAGGAGATGCCGGCAAAGCTAAGGAGGATATGGCTAAAGGGTCGCTCGGTACGGATTCGTTGCCCGAGTCATCATAAGCGATCAGCGTATACGAGTGTGCGCTTTCCGGTCTTACATCTTGATGAGAATAACGGGTTACGGCTTTCGGCAGCTTAGCGAGCAGTACGCCGTTATCATAGAGCTTATATCCGGCTACTTCTGCATTATCCGTAGAAGGCTGCCAAGTCAGCTTGATTTGTTTGTACGAAACGGCCCGTGCTTGCAGCGTAGGCTTGCTTGGTGCTGAATGTTCTAACGAGGTCAAAATATACTGCACGGCTTCACCTGGCTGGAGAGTTTCCGATAACTGCGCGCCCGAAGCGGCGTCAATAGTCGTAAAACTGCGTGCAGCCGCATACGTGTTGCCAGCGCCAAAGCGTTCTGCCGCATACTGGGCATTATTAGGCAGCGTGACATTGACGTTCATTGTAACCGGTGTCGTTTCAAAATTAACAAAATTGAGCAGAATTTTATTGGATTTTGCTCCAGTGTTGCTCACACCAAGACTAGATGTATCCACCGCGCGGAAATAAGCTTTTTTCCCAGCAAGCTCATTCTGATTTGTATACACATAAGGGAGCGGATTGCCATGCGTACTGTAGGCAAGCGCTAAACGGCGGAATACCTTCAAACGCGTTTCATCGGGATCACTCGTGTTGATCCACGCTTCGGCATCGTCTGCAGATTTCATCTCGATGTCTTCTTTGAGCAAGCTGTACTCTCGGAAGTAAGCGGCATGCTGCATGATGTAATCGAGATAGCCGATGGTACTGCGCGTTTCCCGATCGAAGATGGAGGCGAAACGGTGTGTGAATGTATCGTAACGGTTATTGTCGGTATGAAAATCATTAGCTCCCGTTTCACTCATCATCATCGGCTTTGCCATTCCGTCACCCTGATACTCAGGAAAAGTCTTTAATGTCTCAACGACAGCGCCTCCCTCACCACTCGAAATCCCGCTTAAGGTATAGCTGTGACCGTTCGTCATATCGGTATAGTCTTCAATCTGTCTGCGGTAGGCAGGATCACGCTCCCAGCCATCAGGAATTCCTTTGGATGGCCAGTAGGCCCAGCCTGGAGAAACCGCTTTCAACCAAGGGTTTAGCAAAGGCTTCTGCTCACTAACATACTTAGCAAGAGCCAAATCGGCCGCAAATGCATTGTTGAATACGCCGGGTTCATTATCAAGCTCCAAGTATTCGAACAAATCCCCATTTTCTGCAATGAGATTGTTGTAGTACTCTTTGAGCTTCTCAGGGACGACCCCCGAAGAGAGCTCAGGATCCTTGATATAGGTTCCGAATGGAAGCAGCACCGGTGCTAAATTCAAATCGCGCAAGGCAGTCAGCCATTCCCGCGAAAATTGACTGGAACGAATGACGTTCCCGCTGTAAGCGAGTCCCAGCCACTTCGTTACTTCCATCGTTTGCAGATCGCGATCTTTCAATACATGAGAGACAAGCGCAGTTCCTAGATGGGTATACCGCCCATGAATCGGTTCCGTAGCCGGAGCTCCCAATGCCTCAAGTTTGGCATAATCCCATTCAAACCAATGATATTCATCACCTTCAGTTCCCGCATACAAGCCTCGATCCAAAGACAGCTTCAGTTCATTAGATCCAACCTTCAGCATTTCCTTAGGAATATAAAGCTCGTAAGTTTCTTTGAATTTTCGAGTCGTATTCCCGCCGTTCAAGCCGACAATCTGGATTAAACCGGCCATCGTATCATTGGAAAATACAGCTAACTGTGGAACGGATACATACGCATCCAAGCTCCTAAAGCTGAACTGCACGCCATGCTCCGGGATCGCTGGCAAGTTGTAAGTAATAACCATAGAACCGTTGCGGCTAAGCTTCAGTCCTTTAGATACCGAACTCCAGTCTGTGCGAGTGGCCCAGTCGGAAGGAAGGCTGAAGGACTCAATGGGTGTTGATTTATAATCGCTAAATTCAGTCGACAGCTGATTATCAAGCCCGATTTTCCAAAGCATCGTATAAACTGGAGTTGGCTGTTCCACTGTAGTTAGCGTGTAAAAAGCGGTTGAATAAAGGATCTTTCCGGCAGGCTGAGCTGTCGTTTCTTTCAACCGAACTTGTATTTGTCCCGTCGTGTAATTGACATTGTCCAGTTGAAGCGGGTTCGTTGTTACGGTTTGCCACGTGTAACCGCGATCTGTGCTGTATTCATAGTCAGCCACATCCGGATAACCTGGAATGGGCGTCCACCCGAACGTATTTGCTGTGTCGTCCTGCACGGGATTAGATGGCGCATCAGGCAGCACAAAAGGTGTCAAGTAAGTGCCAGGTATCACTTGTTGGGCTATTCCCGGCCCTTGCCAGGCGACTGCCAAATTGTCATTAGAGGTGTTTTCTTTGTGCAGCGCCTCGATGTAATATCTTTTCCCGCTGGATAGCGGAATGACCACTGATTTCTGAGTTGGGGATTTACCCCACTCTCTGGGCTTAGCGAAGACTGTATTAGATGCGATCTTCTCTTTGTGCGCAGGATCACCATCCGGACTCAGCCATAGCTCGGAGCTGTCATCCGCTGCGATCCAGAAAGTGTAGCCTCCGCTGACTGGGGGCGTCAGAAAACCATAAACACGAGAACCATAGAGATCCCCCGTATTGTTCGGTGTCTCGAAGTTAGCGAGCAACCTCGAACCCGACGGAGGCGTCTTTAGTGGGATCTGTTCTACTTTCCCACCAGGAATATTGTTCCAATAGTCTTGGGTTATACCTGTTCCCGCAGCAAAAGCACGATACGCTGGAAAGAGCGGGAGCAGTGAGACAATGATTGCAGACAGAAGGATTGAAACAAGGAGTTTTGACTTGTGTAGGGAGCTCATAATTACCTCCATGAATGAGATTATCAATAGGATTCCCTAATCCTATCCGGGGTCCACGTCATGTGTAGACGGCGCTCCGACACATCTAACTTTGGAGCGCCGCTCCTCCTTAGTTCTATTTCAACTCTTTCTGAGACTGTTCAGCGAATTTGTACAGATCATCAATACTAAATGCCTTGGTTTTGTTGTTCTCATACCATTTGGCGTAATAATCGTCGACTTGTTTGCCGCCTGCTTTTTCCCATACATCCTTAGCATCCTTCACAGCTTGCTGAGCGGTATAGCCAGTGCCGCCTACCAAAGCTTTCAACCAAATGTCACCTTTATCGATGTTGTTGGATTTGCTTGTGCTTTTGACAATCGCTTGCAGATCATCAGGCAAGACCGGTAAGAAGTCATAGCCGAGAGAAGGAATAGGACGATCTTTATTGATATAGATTTCTTTGGATTTGAGGTTGATATCGAGCAGCTCTTTCTGGGTTGGCACTTCAGGGCGCAGGTTCACCAGATACACTTCCGCACATTTGCCCAGCAGCAAATCGGATCTCATCATATTCAGATCATCCGTGTACAGCTCTTTCTTATTTTTCTCCGTATCGATAGGCTGCAAACAGCCATTCGAGCCTTTTTGCGAATGTGTACCCTCAATACCGTTTTTCAGCAAGCTTGCATTTTGGGGATCCACCATCCAGTCAATATATTGCATAATTGCTTTCGGATCCTTCGCTTTGGCATTGACGACACCGACCATTTGCACAGGTGTGCTGATAATCGGGCTGAATTGTCCGAATTGACTCTTCGGTAAAGCCATAGGAATGACCTTAGCCGTAGGGTTGTTCTTCTTCAAAGTTTCATAGTTCGAAATGGTAAACCAAGCACTGTCGATCGCGAAAATCCCCAATTTTCCATTCATAAAATCTTGAATACCTTTTTGTCCGTTTTTATCTGTGAGAAAATCCTTATCGACTAATCCGTCGTCAAACAAACGCTTCTGGAATTCAACGGAAGCCTGGAGACGTTCCCAATCATGTACGAAATTTCCGTTTTGTTCAGCCCAATCAATCGAACGACCGAAGATGTGGCTGATCACGGAGAAGCCGACGCCGCTCAGGTTGATACCGAACGTATCCTTTTTACCGTTGCCGTCAGGGTCCTGGTTCACGAATGCTTTGGCTACGTTGTACAATTCTTCTGTTGTGGTCGGAACAGGGAGGTTCAATTTCTGGAGCCAATCCTCACGGATTAAGAGACGATGATGCGGGGCCACAACATTTAAACGCCCGATTTCATAAAGTTTGCCGTCTTCCTTCGTTCCAATCTTGCGCAGCAGCGGGTATTTCTCTAGAATTTGCTTGTAGTTCGTGCTGTATTTGTCAACCATCTCATCAATCGGCATCAGCAGCTTTTGCGAATACCAGCTGTTCCTGTAGTTGGCGTCATACTCCAGTATCAAATCCGGTGCGCTTCCCGAGGCAAGCAAAGCATTAAATTTCGGGAACGATTCCCAGCGGGGAACGGGTGTATATTTAACATCGACAGGACCGTTCTTGTTGATCCACTCCACCCAACGGTTTTTATCCCAGTTACCTTCCTCCGGAGGAACATTGCCCCGATCATAGACGGAAACGTTAATCGCTCCTCTTTTAGCCGGTTCGGCTGCTGGGGTCGCATTCGGACTTGACGATGCCCCTGGATCGTTGACTTTGGCTGTGGAGCAGCCTGCCAATACCGCGATACAAGCAAGTGTAGATAATAGAGCTTTCCGATGACCCGTTCGTAATATAAACATGGATATACCCCCCTTAGATAATTCGTTTCCTAAAACAGCTCAAGTTAGGTTGTATTGTCTTTCGTGTTATCCTTTAATCGCGCCGATCATGACCCCTTTAACGAAATACTTCTGCAAAAAAGGATAGACGATCAGCATAGGCACAATGAGTACGATCACGCCGGCCGCTTTGATGGATTCTGGTGTCATTTGCTGCAAATCATCCGGTCTCACGGAATTAAGCTCCTGAAGAATTGATTGGCTGGCGACCATCTGTTGAATCATTACCGCCAAATTCATTCGTGTGCTGTCATTGATAAACATAAGTACGTGTAAGAATGAATTCCAATATCCGACGCCATAGAATAAAGTCAACGTAGCCAAGACTGGCATGGATAACGGGAGAATAATCCGGGTGAGAAGTCTCCATTCTCCGCAGCCATCCATGCGTGCTGCCTCTTCAAGCTCTTCAGGCACATTCATAAAGAAGGTCCGAAGCACAAGCATATTGAACGCACTGATCAGACCCGGCATCCATATGGCGCCGTAAGTATCCAGTAAGCCGAGGCTTTTCACGATCAGGAACAGAGGAATTAAAGGTGTTCCGAACAGCATGGTAAATACGATAGCCAGTGTAAAAAAGCGACGCGCATAGAAATATTTCTTGGCTAACGGATAAGCCGCCATGATTGTAAACCACATGCTTAGCACAACACCGACAACGGTAATTACGACACTATTACGAAAGGCTTTGACCATATTCGTGCCATCATATAAGGCTTTGTACGCTTCTATAGTCCAGCCTTGCGGCCACAGGGTTACATGCCCCGATACAATTGCCTGATAGCTGCTCAGAGATAAAGATACGATATGCATCAAGGGAAGAACGCAGCTGAGAGCTGCAAGGCCAAGGAACATATAATTGATTGTGTAAAAGATTTTCTCATCCCATGTTGGTTTCATGATGGGGAGGCTCCTTTCTTACCACAGTCCTTGATCGAATTTACGGGCAAGTTGATTCGCAAGGACGACGAAGAAGAAGCCGACCAGAGATTCAAACAACCCGACCGCCGTAGTTAAACTGAACTGTCCTCCCTGGACACCCACGATAAAGATATAGGTGCTGATGACATTCGAGACATCCGAAACGGCTGCATTTTGGAGCGTGTACACATGGTCAAACCCGACTTCCATGACAGTACCCATACTCAAAATCAGCATGAGAATAATCGTGCTGCGAATACCGGGCAGCGTGACATGCCAGATCTGCTTCCATTTGGACGCACCGTCAATGCTGGCAGCTTCATACAGATGCGTATCGATCGAGGTAAGAGCCGCCAGATATATGATTGCTCCCCATCCAGCTTCCTTCCAAATCCCAGATCCGAGGAAGATAGCTATCCAACTATGCTCCTGATACAAGAAGGCAGTGGTGTGACCCGTCCATAGCTCCAACAGCTTGTTAACGATACCTGATTGTTGAGAGAATATCGTAACGACAATGCCTCCGACAATGACCCATGAGAAGAAGTGAGGAACATAGATTAGCGTCTGTACAATCCTTTTGAACCGCATGGCGCGAACTTCATTCAGTAGGATGGCAATGATAATCGGAAATGGAAATCCTGCAACAATGCTTAATAAGCTCAATGTGACGGTGTTGCGGATGATGGTCAGCGTCTGGGGTTGGGTGAAAAGTGCCTTGAAATACTTTAGGCCAACCCATGGGCTTCCCCAAATGCCATCCATCAAGTTATAGTTCTTGAAGGCAATTACATTCCCTAATATTGGAAAATATCTGAAGATAATAAAGTAAGCGATAACCGGTACAAACATAATCAACAGCGGCATATTTTGCTTGAAACGACGACGGGGCTGCAGCGACTTGGCGGCATGGTGGGTAAATCTTCGTGTAGTAATCATGGGGGCTGATTGAATGTTGTCTAGCGGTGTATGTGGCATCGTGTGTCACCTCCTTTAGTGTAAAAGTTGATCCATCTTTTGCTCCCTTGCCGTCGATGGAATCAATGTACCTCAGAGGTGCAATTCTTCTCAATATACATGAATTAGCGAATAAACTCTTTTGAAACCCCTTGCTGTACAAGGCTTTAGCGGATTTGATGCAGAGGTGAATAAACATCAATTAACAATATACTTTTCTTGAAAAATGGCATGATTACTCTTGCTTCCGATAATCGCCTGGCGTGACACCAGTATACTTCTTGAAGGCGCGTATAAACGATATGGCATGCGTGTATCCAACCATGCCCCCGATGTCCTGGACGGAGTCACGGCTGCTCTGGAGCAGCTTTTTCGCCTGTTCCATCCGGATCTTAACGAGATAATCAACGAATTTTTCGCCAAACTCCTCTTTGAATGCACGGCTGACATGCGAGGCATGAAGCTGAAACTGCTCGCTTAACGAGGTAAGCGATAACTCAGGATCTGCATAATGGGTCTCCACGTAGGTGCGAATCTGGTTCATGACGGCATGTGTGCTTCTGTCTTCACGAATATCAGCCATCCGCTGCGATACTTCTTCTAACAAGTGAAACCAAGCTGCATATAATTCTTCGATCGTATCGAACTGTTCAATGACGTCGTTCAGCTGAGGCAGCGCGATTTGCCATAACTCCTGCAGCTCGACTGAGAGCTCCATCATCTCCCGGTGTAAATGATAAACCAAATAATTCATGAGATTGCGGATCTCATCGTAGGAGAATAACCCGACTTTTAATTCGGTGAAAATTTGTTCCAAGGCGGGTTTCCACTCCTTGTCCCCCAAGCGAAACGACTGAGCCAGTGATTTGACCAGAGGCAAATGCTTATACATTTCCTTCTCTGCGGACGCTTCGGATTCCCAATGATACAGGACTCGATTCGTTCCTAAGGTCGATTTAAAGCGAAGAACATGGACCGCAGCCTCGTAGGAATGAACGAGCTCTTGAACTTGTCCAACCACATGCCCGACACCAAGTGTAATGCGGAAATGCAGATGCTGTTCGACCCAGGAGCGAACATTTTCGCACAGATTGGCTGCGAGTTTCTCGCTGTTTTTGACATTCTCATCGGCGAATATCACAACACTAAGCCTGTGTGTAGCCGTCCATTCCGCCCATACAGTCAGGCCAAGCGGTTCAGCAGTTTCATAAACGACACGGCTTAGTACATATTTCAGCAGCTCTTGATCCTTTTGAGAGAACATTCTGCATACTTCCATATACTTATCCATCTCGATGACCGCTGCAGCAAGCTGACCGAAGCCAGAAGGCAACTGCAGCCGATTCATCTCTGCTTTCCAGTCTTCATAATCGACTGCTCGGCTGCCTTCCAGCCATTCTTTGAAAAAGTGCCGCCGCCTGAATACGATATCTTCCTCATGCTGCTTCTCATAGCGGCTGGATAACTCCATGAGGTTGCCTATGGCTCGATCAATATACTGGAATTCGTCTTGTTTCTTGCCGTGGGCGCCCATCGACTTCAGTTCGGAATAGGCATGAATACGGGACATAATCAACTTAATCGGCCGATAATTGCGATATGTCACATAGGTCATCCAGACCCCACCAAGGACAACCATAACCAGTCCCAATCCGATCCATACATAGGAGAATACAGAGGTGAAAGTAAACAAATAGTCATCGTTGAGACCGCTTCGGTATTCCCAGTTTGTATAATTGGAATGGATTCGGGTCAGCTCGGACCCTCTTTTTCTAGAGCCTGCTACTCCATCAGCGTTTCCAGATGCCATCAGCTGTTTACCTTCGGGATCGAATACTTCAATGAAGCTGATCCCTGAATTGGACATATCACCGACCATTCTTACAATAGAATCCATACTGATATTAACAACGACGATGCCTTTTTGCCCGGATAACAGAGGAATCTTTCGTACTAAAGAAATGACGACTTTACGCTGATCCATCTCAGCAAATTCTTTAAAGATCCGCTGATTCGTCAGCTGATACTGAGAAGGGCTTTCCATCATCTCTTCTATGAACACTTTATCGCCGAAACGGTCTGCTGTTATCATCGTGTTTGGACTAATGACCATTTGATCAGAAACCCGGTAAAAGTAAACTGAATCAATAAACTTGTTGTAATTCATCATCCCCCGAATCAATTCTGTGACTTCATAAGCCGAGTAATAGGGATTTCCCTCAAATTTGTTGTCAAAAAACTGGTCAATCCGCTTATTTGTCTGCAGTTCCTTGATCACATATTCGTCTATCGTCTTCAAGGCATAGTCAACCGACTGCATGATATGCAAAGCATACGTTTTATTTGCATTTTCAGCTTCTTTTTTGGACAATTGGCTGATCGAAAGAATAATAAGCACAATGAGCACGGAAGTGATCATGAAAAATACAGGCAAATAGGAAAACAGAAGCCGATAAAACCATGGTTTGGTCATAAAAACGCTCCTCTAACATAATCCATATGCAATGAAATAACAGTTCTGCCGCGTTCGTCTCGCGACCGCTCACTGTCGTACGTTATATGCAAAATATTCAGGGATCATGCTTGTATAAGTGAATCCGCTTGATACTGGCATTTCTATATGATTAACTTTACAGGCACTTTCCCTTTGGTTCAGGGTAAGCTTGATGAGGGGAGTTAGTCTTAAGTGAGAGTTTCTATGAGCACTATCCCTTTGGCTCAGGATAAGTTCGGTGAGGTGAGTCCATCTTAATTGAGAGCTTCTATGAGCACTATCCCTTTGGTTCAGGATAAGCTGGGTGAGGTGAGTTCAACTTAGTTGAGGGTTTCTATGAGCACTATCCCTTTGGTTCAGGATAAGCTGGGTGAGGAGAGTTCATCTTAGTTGAGGGTTTCTATGAGCACTATCCCTTTGGTTCAGGATAAGCTGGGTGAGGAGAGTTCATCTTAGTTGAGGGTTTCTATGAGCACTATCCCCTTGGTTCAGGATAAGTTCGGTGAGGTGAGTTCAACTTAGTTGAGGGTTTCTATGAGCACTATCCCCTTGGTTCATGTTCGAGGAAGGCAGTTTTGTAGACTGCTCAGAAAATATGTTTCTGAAAGGACTGAGTGGGAAAGAGAGGATGCAAGGAAAAAGTTAATTGAAGCAACGGAAACACCAACTGGATAAAAATGGGGATTATCACATCACTGTGGAACTCCCCAAACTAAATAGAACTGTTCTAACTCCAGAAAAATATGATCACGCCCCGTCCCCGCCTCTGAAAATGAACTATATACATTAATAATAAAACACTGCGAAACCTTTTACTCTTTTTTTCTGAGTAAAAGGGATAATGCAAATAGGAAGATAAATAAAACCCGCCACTTCAGCTGAAACAGCTTGAATGGCGGGCTTGTTGTATCTTGGTTATTTATCCGCAAGTACAGTTCAGGACAGGCTTGCGGGCAGCAAGCGCTTCGTCCATACGGCTGACGACGGTGGTATAGGGAGCGTTTTTGACGAGATCCGGGTTTTCTTGGACTTCTTTGGAGATGGCGATCATTGTGTCAATGAATTCGTCTAAGGTTTGTTTGCTTTCGGTTTCTGTTGGCTCGATCATGATGCATTCTTCAACGCTGAGCGGGAAGTAGATCGTAGGCGGGTGATAACCGAAATCGAGTAATCTTTTGGCAATGTCGAGTGTACGTACACCGAGTTTCTTCTGGCGGTTGCCAGAAAGCACGAATTCGTGCTTACAGAAGCGGGGGTGAGGTACATCAAAATATGGTGTCAGTCTAGCAAGCATGTAGTTCGCATTCAAGACAGCATACTCGGATACTTTGCGTAAGCCTTCTGGACCGAGTGTACGAATATAGGTATACGCGCGGACGAGGATGCCGAAATTGCCGTAAAAGCCTTTGACACGGCCGATCGTTTGCGGATAGTTGTAGTCGAAATAAAAACTGCCGTCTTCCCGTTTCGCAACGAGCGGAGTAGGTAAGAACGGGATCAGTTTTTCTTTGACGCCAACGGGGCCTGCTCCAGGTCCGCCTCCGCCGTGCGGAGTACTCATGGTTTTGTGCAGGTTGAGATGCACGACGTCGAAGCCCATGTCGCCGGGGCGAGTGATGCCCATAATGGCGTTGGCATTAGCGCCATCATAGTAAAGCAGTCCGCCTGCGGCATGTACGATCTCGGCGATTTCGACGATTTGTTCTTCGAACAAGCCGAGTGTATTCGGATTCGTTAGCATTAACGCTGCGGTATCGGGACCAACGGCTTTGCGAAGCTCATCGAGATTCACGAGGCCGCGCTCGTTGGATTTGATGGTTATCGTTTCGAACCCCGCAACCGTCGCGCTGGCAGGGTTAGTGCCGTGCGCGGAGTCGGGGCAGATGACTTTGGTCCGCTTCTCGCCGCGACTCTCGTGGTAGGAACGGATCATCATCAGTCCGGTCCACTCACCATGAGCGCCAGCCGCTGGCTGTAGTGTTACACGGTCCATGCCGGTGAGGGCTTCAAGGTCATTTTGGAGATTGTAGAGCAGCTCCATCGCGCCTTGCAGCGATTCTTCCGGTTGGTACGGATGTATTTTGGCGAAGCCAGGGAAGCGGGCTACGTCTTCATTGATTTTTGGGTTGTATTTCATTGTACATGAACCGAGCGGATAGAAGCCGTTGTCGATACCAAAGTTGCGGCGCGAAAGCGCCGTATAGTGACGGATGACGTCTACTTCATATACTTCTGGCAGGTCGGGTTCGTTCTGACGCCTAAACTTGCCTGGCAGGAGATCGTTCAAATTGACGTCTGGCACATCTGATTCAGGAAGTGAATAGGCAACACGACCAGGGTGGCTCATTTCAAAAATGAGCGCTTTACCGTCTGATTTCACGTTCACGTTGTTTTCGCTCATACGAGTTCCTCCAGTGCAGCTGCGAAGGCATCGATATCTTCGCGCGTTCTTTGCTCTGTGACGGCAATAAGCATATGGCCGGCGAGCTCGGGGTAGTCGCGGCCGAGGTCGTAGCCGCCGATGATGTTCTTCTGCAGGAGCTTACTGTTCAGCTCCTGCACGTTCGTGCCGTCAGGCAGTTTGACGGCAAATTCATTGAAGAAGCTGCCTGCGAATGGCAGCGAGAATTTAGTAGACGTGGCTAGGCGGTTCGCCGCGTAGTGGGCTTTCTGGACGTTGAGCTTGCCAACGTCTTGGATGCCCTGCTTGCCCATCGTGGACAAGTACACGGATGCGCAAAGCGCGAGAAGCGCTTGGTTGGAGCAAATGTTCGACGTGGCTTTCTCACGTCGAATGTGCTGCTCCCGCGCTTGGAGCGTAAGGACGAAGCCGCGTTTGCCATCGCGGTCAACGGTTTGGCCCACGATGCGCCCAGGCATGCGGCGCATCCAGCTTTCGGCGACGGCGAAGTAGCCGCACGTCGGCCCGCCCAGCGCAGCTGGGATGCCGAGCGGCTGGCAGTCGCCGACAACGATGTCAGCGCCGAGCTTGCCCGGCGCCTCGAGCAGCCCGAGCGTGAGCGGATTCGCGCTCACGACGAGCAGTGCACCCGCGCCGTGCGCGAGGGGCTCTGCGGCCCCGATATCCTCCAAGCAGCCGAAGAAATTCGGCGATTGGAGGATGACGGCAGCCGCGTCATCGCTGAGCTTGGAAGTGAGGTCTTCGAAGTCGGTCACGCCCTCTGGCGTGAGGCCGATCTCGACCACTTCCAAGTTCAGCCCGCGGGCGGTCGTGCGCAGGATAGCGCGCGCTTCCGGGTGCACCGCTCTTGAGACGAGCAGACGACTGCGTTTCGTCGCTCCGCTAGCCAGGGCGCCGGCTTCAGCCAGCGCCGTAGCGCCATCGTACATCGAGGCGTTCGCCACGGCCATACCGGTGAGCTCACAGATGTACGACTGAAACTCGAAAATCGCCTGCAGCTCGCCTTGGCTGATTTCCGGTTGGTAGGGCGTATACGCTGTGTAGAATTCTGAACGCGAGATGACATGATTGATCACCACCGGAAGGTGATGATCGTAGATGCCAGCGCCGAGGAAGCTGGCATAACGGTCAAAGTCGGCGTTGCGGCTCGCCAGACCGCGCATATAGCGCAGCAGTCCTTGCTCATCCAGCGCCTTCGATACGTTCAATTCGCCCTGAAAGCGAACCTTTTGCGGTATATCTTGAAACATCTCCTCCATGGATGAGATGCCGATAGTCTCCAGCATTTCTTTTTGATCCTGTTCCGTAATTGGCAGATAGCGGTGCTTCATGATGACGGCTTGCTCCTCTCTTGAGACGAATGGCTTACGGTTTTCTTTTGTAAAAAGGGGTGGCAACGACTTTAGCTTTGACCTGCGACCCTCTAATTTCCACATTCAATTCCGTGCCCAGCGCACTGTAAGCGGAATCGATTAAAGCCAAGCCCACGTTCGTTTTGAAAGTAGGAGATTGCGTCCCTGTTGTGACTTCACCGATCTGTTTACCATTCGTAATGAAAACGGCATAATGCGGACGCGGAATGCCGCGTTCGACCATTTCGATGCCGACGAGTTTGCGAGGTGTACCGTTTGCCTTTTGACCAGCGATCACGTCACGACCTATGAAATCTCCCTTATCCAGCTTCACAAAAAACGAAAGTCCAGCCTCTAACGGTGTAATATCCTTGGAAAGCTCTTGCCCGTAAAGGGGGAGACGAGCTTCAAAACGCAAGGTATCGCGAGCGCCTAAGCCAGCTGGCACGAGACCATGCTCTTGACCTGCTTCAAGAAGCAACTTCCACAGCTTTACAGCATCCTTTTGATCCACATAGAGCTCGAAGCCATCTTCCCCTGTGTATCCGGTACGCGATAGGAGTGCTTTAATCCCAGCAACATCCGCCTCAGGAAGGAAGCGAAACGTTTTCAAAGATTGGATAGGCGCGTCTGTAAGTTTAGCTAAAATCAGTTCAGCATGCGGTCCCTGCAGCGCGAGCATTGCCGTTTCCTCCGAAATGTTGACCAATTCCACAAGGCCCGTAAGGTTTTGCTGCATCCATTCCACATCTTTGTCGATATTCGATGCATTGATCACCAGCATGTAGTTGTTATCACCAAGCTTGTAAACGAGAAGATCGTCTACAACGCCACCAGTCGGATAACACATAAGGCTATATTGGCATTGACCTGCTTCCAGCTTAGACACATCGTTCGTTGTTATTTTTTGCAGAAAAGGGAGGGCGTCTTCTCCGCTTACTCGGACTTCCCCCATATGGGACACGTCAAAAAGCCCGGCCTGCTGCCTAACGGCGTCGTGCTCTTTTTGAATACCGGCGAATTGCACGGGCAGCTCCCAGCCTCCAAAATCAATGACTCGCGCTCCATGCTCCGCATAAATCGGGAAGAGCGGTGTTCGTTTTAGCATGCTCGTAACCTCACCTTCGATTGTTGACATTGCTATTTTGCCCGAAATATAAGACAGAAAATGCAAAAAAAGAGCAAAACGTATGCAACACAAACATACCTTTTGCCCTGTCCTTTTTACCTGAGAGTTACCTCGCGCGAACTTCATGTCCGTCAAGTTTCCCCTTGGGTGTCCGTTTTCCCGCTGTTCGCGGAAATTCGAAGCTCTCCAGAGTTGCGTCCGATACAGGTCCTTTTGCCTGAGAGATTCACCACTTGGGGCTTACTCCTTCGGCGCCGCGAGCTTGCCCTGCGGTCTCTCCCTATACCATCATTCGCCAATATTCAATTTGTTTTATAGTATTATTATGTGCCCAAATTGGTGTGAATTGTCAACTGCAACTTTTGTAATTTAGAGGCATTCGACTGTGCTGGTAAAATTTATTGGGTCCGTCTTGACTTTGATGTTCCCATTAGATTAAGCTAAAAGCAAAATTTGCTGGTAAGCGAGGCGTTTAACGATGAGTGAAGTACAAGCCAATTTATTTTATACCAAAGAGCATGAGTGGGTAGAGAAGCTGTCGGATACAGTAGTTCGCGTAGGCATTACTGATTTTGCCCAAGATCAATTGGGAGATATTGTGTTTGTTGAGCTTCCTAAAGTCGGAACAACCGTTACCGCGAATGAAAGCATCGGCAGTGTGGAATCGGTAAAAACCGTTTCGGATATTTTCTCGCCTGTTTCGGGCAAAGTAACAGCAGTAAATAGTTCCTTGGAAGGTTCACCTGAGTTGGTAAACAGTGCACCTTTCAGTGAGGGTTGGATGGTTGAAGTCGAAGTTGCAGGTGCTGAAGCTTTGGAAGGCTTACTTACTCCAGCTGAATATGCATCTTACATCGGTAACGACTAGTAGTTTTTAGGATGGAGGTTATCTCATGTTATTTGGGCAAAAGCCACAGGAACAGAATCACCGTGTTCCTCCTGGCCAAACGCTTACACAAGGCTGGCCTGTGCTTCATTACGGGTCCGTGCCTTATTATAATGATATGAGCAAATGGAATCTTCGTGTCTTTGGCTTGGTTGAGGAGGAGTTCCAGATCTCATACAAAGACTTCATGGCTCTTCCGCGCAAAGAGTTCGCAAACGATATTCACTGCGTAACCACATGGTCCAAGTTGGACAATGTGTGGGAAGGCATTGCTGTTTCTGAGCTTATGAGCAAAGTGAAGCTGAAGCCGGAAACCACCCATGTCATGCTGCACGCTGAGCATGGCTGGACGACGAATCTCCCGATCGAGGACTTCCTCCGTGAGACGTCTTTTCTGGGCATCAGACACAATGGCGAACTGCTGACACCTGACCACGGGGCTCCGGTTCGTATGGTTGTGCCGCATCTTTACTTCTGGAAAAGCGCGAAGTGGCTGCGCGGCATCGAATTTATGCCGAAGGATAAGCCAGGCTTTTGGGAGCGGAATGGGTACCATATGTATGGTAATCCGTGGGCCGAAGAGCGATACGATTTCGATTAGAACATTTATTGCATGAATATAAGGGATATGTTACAGTAAAGATAGTTAGAGACGGATTCGCGGTCCGTCTCCAGTACAGACTGGGTGAGATTCTCCTGAGTAACTGAATACGTGCAGAAGTGACCCACTAAGGCGACCAACCTAGAAGTGGGTCACTTTCTTTTATCGATATATGTTAGCAGCGCTAGAATGAACATTCCGAACGCAAACATAATCATAATCGCTTGGAAAGTTTCCATGGCATCCTCCTCCTTTCTGGAGAAATGCCGCACCCAAGGTCGTGCTGTACGAGTCTATTATAGCATATTTTACTAGTTTATCTTAGATTATCATGAACTTTTGTATACTTTGAGAAGCGTACGGCGATCCTTCAAGGAGCAGCGATACGATTTCGATTAAATACTTAATGGATATGGGGCTGTCTTAAAAGTCAATTGACTTTGAGACAGCTTTTTATATTTTTTTGGGAGTAGTGGAGAAGGCGAAGCTTACTCCTATTTACTATGAAGCTATGGTTTTGCTGAGCTGGGTGGTTACCGATGTTGTAATTCATACAACAATTAGTACGCCTAAAGGCTATTTCTCAGCCTGAAATTGCAGTTCGTACAACATTTTGAACCCATTTATCGCAAAATCGCCTATATTGGGCTCAATTGTTGTACATGATGCAACAAAGAAGGGAGAGAGGCGGGATTTGGGCAGCAATTGTTGCACATTCTACAACATCATTTAACAGAGAATATGCATTCTCTCATCGGGCAACCTCAAGTGACGAAGGATTCCAATTCCTACACATCATCTTATTTGGATTATTAGCGATGCTATGAATCTACTAAATAATCAGATTTTCGCATCCACTCTTTATGGTGGGAGACTGGTCAAAAGTTGAGGGCTTGTGAGTTTTTTGTGAGTATGAAATGATAGGATCAAATGCATGACCTTGCACGCATGACAGGGAAAGAGGACACTATCGTGAATAATTTTCGCCAGTTTATTGGCATTGGCATCGTTTTATCTCTTTCGATCCTATTATTTATAGCTATTTATTCGCATACAATTCCGAATCGTGATTCACAGCTTGCCAAGCAAGGAGTACTGGACTTATCGGGTTGGGACTTTCACAAGCAAGGGCTGGTCGCACTGGACGGCGAGTGGGAGTTCTATGAGGGGAAGCTGCTCGAACCTGCTGATTTTAGCGAGGCTGTGCGGAGCGATGCTTCTTATCTATTTGTCCCAGGCACATGGGAAGGTAAAAAGAAAGATGGCGGCATGAGCAGAAAAGGCTTTGGAACTTATCGGCTTAAAGTGCTGGTAGATAACTACGATGATATCTATGGTTTAAAAGTAAGAAGTGTTCGTATGTCTCACAGCTTGTATATCGATGGCAAATTAGAGGGCGGGAGCGGAAGTCCGGCCATTGTCAAAGAAGCGAACATTTCCGGCAATACGCCGTACAGCACTTTTTTTCATGCGGAAGGCAAAGAAATCGAGATCATTATCCAAGTGGCCAATTATGAATTTGTCAACGGCGGTATTATCAATTCCATCCAGTTCGGATGGCATGGAGATATTACGAAGCTGAATAGCTTATTGATTGGCAGCGATCTGGCCTACGCGCTCATTTTTGTCATGTTTGGCGCCTATCATCTCAGTCTTTATGTTTTGCGCAACCGAGAAAAGACGTACTTGTATAGTGGGATGTATTTGTTTTCCCTCGCGCTCATTCAATTGCTGTTTGGCGAGAAATTACTTCAAAGGCTCATGCCGGAAATACCTTTTTATGTTGTCTATAAAGCGCTGGATTTAAGCGAGTTTTTCAGTTCGGTGCTAAGTATTTTGTTCTTTAGTTCCATGGACGGCAGACTGATCTCGCATCGAATGAAGATTGCTTTAATTTCTCCGAATCTCGTGTACATAGTGGCGATTCTCGTACTTCCCTATTCGATTTATAATGAAGTGAGAGGTTTGTTCTTTCTGTACATGGCACTGGTCCCTCTTTATTTGCTCGGCAGAATGATTTATTTATTCGGAACTAGCCCGAAGGGGACATCGGAACGAAAAGAGCTTTTGCTTTTCATCGGCGTAATCATTTCATTGTTGATTTTTTTGATCGACGGGACTCTGTATGCGGAAAATGTGATTTTGACAGATATAAGAGGAAAAGCTGCCGTTATCGGTTTCATATCGTTAATGAATCTTTTATTGGCTGCCCGTTTAACGACGGCCTATGCAAAGACGGAAACATTGACGCATCAATTGACGATTTCCAATCAACTGAAGGACGAGTTCTTAATGCATACGTCGCATGAAATCAAGACGCCGCTGCACGGCATTATGAACATTACCTCGTACTTACTGGATGATGACGAGCAAAATTTATCCGCCAAACAAAAGCAAAATCTATGGCTGATCAAGGATACCTCGGTTAAGCTATCGATGCTGATGCGCGATTTGATTGATGTTACCCGTCTTAAGCACGGTGAGCTGCGCATGCATATGACTGTTGTCGATATGAGAGCGGTGACTCAGATTGTGTTTGACGTCTTGCAATTCGAGCTGGCGGGCAAAGATGTGAAGTTGGAGAATCAGGTTCCTCCAAATGTATGGGTGCATGCTGACGAGAGCCGCTTGCGACAATTGTTGTACAACCTGATCCATAATGCGATCAAGCATACCGAAAAAGGAAGCATTACCGTCGCGTCCGTCGTAGACGGAGACATGATCCGTATATCCGTCACCGATACGGGAATTGGTATTGATGCGGAACGGCGATCGAGCATATTTGAATATTTTGAGCAGCTCGAGCAGGTTTTACCGGATGACGGCTACACGGGAATGGGCGTGGGCTTGTATATTAGCCGTAAATTGATCGAGCGAATGGAAGGGCAAATTTGGGTGGATTGGTCTGAGGTGAATGTCGGCACGCGCATGGTGTTTACGTTGAAGCACATGGTGAATTATACCGCTGCAGATGAGGCTGCCGCCATGATCGAAACTACGGTGACGAGAATGACGGAAAGTAAATCTTCATTGGATCTTCTGGAACAGCATGCACATACGATTCTTATCGTGGACGACGAGGCTTCCAACATCCATACGCTGCTGAATATTTTGAAAAGACACAGGTATAACGTGATTACAGCCTTTTCGGCTAAAGAAGCTTTGGTCAAAATCAAAGCATACGCACAGATCGACTTGGTCATTCTGGACGTCATGATGCCTGACATATCGGGGATCGAGCTTTGCCGCATGCTGCGATTTCATTATTCGATACTTGATTTGCCGATATTGTTTGCAACGGTCAAGGATACTTCACAGGATATCGCAATTGGCTTCAGGGCGGGAGCGAACGATTATTTGACCAAACCGTTTGAGGCGGAGCCGCTTATTGCTCGCATTCAGACGCTGATCGCGATGAAAACGTCCATCCAAGAGGCGATTCGCAATGAGCTGGCATTTCACCAAGCGCAGATCAAGCCCCATTTTCTGTATAATGCGCTTAGCAGCGTAATCTCATTTTGTTATACGGATGGGGAGAAAGCGGCCTATTTGCTGTCTCAATTAAGCCAGTATTTGCGTTATATTCTCGATATGGACCGCAACGATTTGTTTGTTAGCGTGAGCCAGGAGCTGGAGCTGATCGACGCTTATGTCGAGATCGAGAAAGCCCGTTTTGGCGATCGGTTTGATTTTATATGTTACATCGACGAAAGTCTGAAGCATATGGCGATCCCTTCATTAAGCATCCAACCGTTTGTAGAAAATTCGATTCGTCACGGATTATTTGAGAAGGAAGGGTTCGGCACTGTTACGTTGACCATCCAGGAAGGAGACCGTTACCTGCAAATTACCGTTCAAGACGACGGAGTCGGAATGGATGACGACTTGCTCTATGGTCTTGTCAGCGGCAAGCAGGGTGTAGGCGGCATTGGTATCTCGAATATTCGTAGAAGATTAGATTCGATACCCGGAGCTACGTGGAACATCGATTCGGAATTGGGGCAGGGCACCAAGGTGACGATGTATTTACCGCTGGCCGGGAGCAGTGATGAGGCATAATCATAGACAAGAAAGGAGGAGGGCAATTGTTTAGAGTTGTGATCGTAGAAGATGAGAAGCCGATTCTTGAATTAATGAAAGTCATTATCGGGCGAAATCCGCATTGCACGATTGTGGGCACTTTCAGCAATCCGTTGGAGGCTGTGACCAGTTTGCCCGAACTTCGGCCGGATATTGCATTCCTGGATGTGGAAATGCCCAGGATGAACGGGCTTGAGCTGGCAGTGAAATTAAACGAGCAGCAGGGCCATACGAAGATTGTATTTACGACAGCTTACAAGGAGTACGCGCTGGAAGCTTTCCAAGTCTATGCCTTTGATTATATTTTAAAGCCGGTAACACCGTCGTCTATCGAGCGGGTAACGAATCGCCTCCTGAAATTGGAGCGCCCCGCCGAGCAGACGGAGCGGCCAATTCGTCATGCCTCGATTCGATGCTTTGGCGGGTTAGAAGTCAAGAACCCAGATGGTGTGCTGGTTCGCTGGCCGACGCGGAAGACGGAGGAATTGCTCGCGTTCTTCCTCTGTCATCCGGGTAAGGACATCAGCAAGTGGCATTTGGCCGATATTTTGTGGCCGGATATGCTGGAGGACAGGGCTTCGCACAATCTTCACAATACGATCTACCGGCTGAAAAAGCTGTTGAAAGAACAGGAAATCGGCATGGACATCGTCAAAACGAATGAAGGCTACATGCTGGACCCACTGGAGGTTCAATACGATTTGCTGGAATTTCATCGGTGCGAGCCTACTCTATTGGAGGACATGCCGGATGCAGCACAAGCGGAACGCGCTTGCTCTTTGTATCGCGGCCTCTTATTGGAACGTAAAGATTACTTATGGAAGCCGCCATTGGAGGAAGGGTACAGCAAGCAATATACATCTCTTGTCCGCGGGCTGGTAGGCCGTGATGTAGCCGCACAAGATTGGGAAAAAGCTGAACAAAAGCTTGACTTGTATCTGTCCATCTTTCCATTAAATGAAGAAATGAATCAATTTTTAATGGATGTGTATGCAAGCAGCGGGAGGCGAGAGCGAATCGCCAAACATTACGCAAGCTTTGAACAGCTGTACCGGAGAGAGCTTGGGATTGAGCCGCCGAAGGAAATGAGTGCCAAAGCAGCGGCTTATTTGGAAACAGGCAACTAAAGTGAATGTGACAAGGCAGGGAGAAGATCTCCTTGTCTTTTTTTGTCTTTTTTTAGTCTCGTGGGTGGTGAAATGGGCATATAGAACTATTTTTTTGAAATTGATAAGCACTAATCCATTTGCAAGGAGGAGAAGCGATAAGCAGCCTGTAACCGGCATTTACGAGATTGGTATTGTCCGGAACGGTAACAATGTGGAGCAGCCTGTCGAAGTGAAATTCCACTACGAAGCACGCAGCAACCGCGATGCTGATAAACTGGCTATTTACCGTTAGAATGAGTACATGAAAAAATGGGAAGTCGTGCAAGGCACGGTCGACGCCGCCAAAGGTGAAGTCACCGTGGATGTGAACCGATTAGGCAAGTACGCGTTGTTCAACACAAGCAATCAAGTCCGTTTTGACGATATTCCGAAAAACAGATGGTCTGCAGCAGGCATATATGCCTTGCAATCGCTTGGTGTGGTTGACGGCATTTCAAGCGGCAATGGCAATACTGCAGCTTCGGCGAAACCATTCGCGGATGCTGCAGACATTCCTTATTTTGCGCGAGGCTACGCTGATCAAGTTCGTCAAGCCGGGCTTTTGAACGGCTATGAAGACGGAACGTTCAGACCGGGCAATTCATTGACCCGCGAAGAAACGGCAGCGTTGATTTACAGATTGATCCAGCATTTTGACCGTTAAGAAAATGTTAATTGAGGTGGGACAGATCCAACGTGATCTGTCCTATTTTTCATGCAAACATGTATGCAGCAAAGGCATTTTCGACAAAAAATGGGTTTATGTGAGAATTTTGAGAGAAGTGTTATGTAGAATAGAAGAGAAGTTTGTTTCTGAGGGGGATTGTAGTGAAGACAACAAAAATACTGGTCGTAGATGATGCCGCTTTTATGAGGGCTATGTTAAAAGATATACTCGAGAACTTGAATTATGAGGTTGTGGCGGAAGGCAAAAACGGTCTTGAAGCCGTACATTTGTATAAGAGGTATAAACCTGATTTAGTGACCTTGGACATAACAATGCCCGAAATGGATGGCATTGACGCACTAAAAGAAATTATCACATTTGATCGCCACGCAAAGGTGATTATGTGTTCGGCTATGGGACAACAAAAATTGGTTGTCGATTCGATTCAGGCTGGTGCAATGGATTTTCTCGTAAAGCCTTTTAATAAGGATAGAATTGCTGTAGCCATTGAAAGCGTAATATCTTCTAAATAAGATAGTTGAAAAGTGCACAATTAAATTTTTACCTAGCACTTATATCTGTTTCCCTTAATAGGATGTTGTGAAGTCACATCATCATAAGGAGGCATGCCACGGATGCAGAAGAAAAAGCCTACAATCAAGAAAAAAACAAACTTAGTCGTACAGAGGCACGTACATGAATTTGAAGGTAGTACGAAACTGGCTGAAGTAGGCGCTGATCGACATAACCATCGCTTTGCTGGTGTTACAGGGCAAGCAATTCGGGTAGGAACAAGTCATGTCCACGAAATTGATCTCTCGAAAACTGATTTCTTAAACCATTTTCATAATCTGAAAAAAATTAGAACGGGACCTGCTATTTCAGTTGGAAATGGCAAACACGTACATTTTGTTACTGGCCAAACCACCTTAAATGATGGTCATATGCACCAATTTAATTTCGCTACATTGATTCAAGCGCCTCTTGTCTAATGAACAAATGTATAATATCTAAATGGTTAGAGGCAGGTTGCTATTGCAACTTGCCTCTTTGTGGTGCAGCACTATTTTGTAGGACGAGGTGTTGTGTTATATTGTGTTCAGTGCATTAATGATAACCCAAAGGAGAATTAAGATGTCAACTGTAATGGGAACCAAAGAAAACCCTTGGAAATTAAAAACGCCTCCTCAAACATCTGAATATGAAATGTATAAGGATGAAAAAGATGGAAAGGCGATTATCGTTTGCACGGTAGGTAAAACTGTTTTGCATTATGACTATCGTTGTGTGGATGACTTATATGCCATGCTCAAACAGCATGGTGACTGGATGGAATTAGGCAGTGCAGATGAGCAAAAGCCTGCAAAAGAAGGCACAGTTGAAGCATGGGGCCGTTCACCGGAAAATCCGGTTGGTGGTTGGTATGGCTTGAAAAAAGGTTTTCGTGGTCGATTTGGCATGTATGTACCTCCACTCATGGAGGAACTAGGACTTGCGGAAGTTGAACACAATCCAAGGAACAATCGTATATTTTTTTATCCCGAAATGTAGGATTTGCAAATTAATTTCCGATAAGTTAAACTAAGATTAGTAATTGATCAATAACTAATAAAGGTAATTTAAAGGTGGAATAAATGATGACAAAGAATTCTTCAACTTCAGTCAATCGACGAGTAGATATTGTATCCGCGGCAATCGAAGTATTTGCTGAAATAGGCTATTACCGGGCTACGACAGCAAAAGTTGCGGAACGCGCACAAATTTCACAGCCTTATGTTTTTCGGTTTTTTTCAACGAAAGAAGCCCTGCTGCAAGAAGCGCTCGAAGTGTCTTGGACACGAATTCTTGAGGCTTTCCGCGCGGTTATTGAGACCGTTGCTCCTGATCAGCTAGAGAAAGAACTGGTTGATGCTTATATTCATATTATGAAATCTTATCAAAATGAAACACTGCTGCAAATGCAAGCTCAAACGATTAAAGAGGATATGATCGCAGAGGTCATGCAGAAGGGATATCGGGATGTTCACCAGGTGGTGCTAGAAGCTTTTAAGCGGTTAGGTTTCGAAAAACCTTATGAGAGAACCATGATTTTTCTTGCTAGAGGGATGTTGTGCAATATTTCAATGGCGCTGTCTGTACCAGAATTAATGCTTGTGGATGAATAAGCTGATTCTGGCTTTTTATATGAATGGTAGTAATCAATCACTCACTCACTGGAGGCAAGTAATTTGAAACAAATTGAAGGCTATATAGACGTTCCTGGAGGCCGGGTTTGGTATACGCGAATTGGTGATGGAAATAAGACACCTCTAGTTGTCCTACACGGTGGACCTGGTAATACACATGATCCGCTAAAATCTGTTCTTCACGTCTTGGCTGACGAGAGGCCTGTCATTTTCTATGATCAACTTGGTTCTGGGAATTCAGATAGACCAACGGATCCATTATTGTGGAGAACGGAACGGTTTATAGAAGAATTAATAGCTATTAGGGAAGCGCTCGATTTGAAAGAGGTTCATCTTTTGGGCCATTCGTGGGGTACCATGCTGGCAGCATCTTACTTAATAGAACGCAAGCCTTCGGGTGTTCGCAGCGTCATTTTATCAAGTCCATGTCTCAGTGCGGAGCGTTGGAAAAAAGACGCGGACCAATTCTTGGCTCATTTACCCGAGGATGTTCAACTCACGATCACGCGTAATGAGGAACAAGGTACAACGGATTCAGAAGAGTATCAAGAAGCCATGAACGAATATTACAAAAGGCATGTGTGCAGACTGGACCCTCTGCCTTCAATCATTGCTGAGAGTCGTGCAAAAGCAAATAAAGATGTGTATATGACGATGTGGGGACCTTCTGAATTCAGTCCGCAAGGCAATCTGAAAACATACGATTGCACGCCACAACTTCATGAAATCCAAATCCCTACACTCTTCGTTTGTGGGCGTTATGACGAAGCGTCTCCAGAGTCGACCCACTATTATCAATCTATTGTCCCGGCGTCTGAGCTCCATGTCTTCGAACAAAGTTCTCATGTGAGTTACTTAGAAGAAACCCATGAATATGTAAGGATTGTCCGTGGTTTTTTGAGTAAAGCGGAGTGAGAACTACGCCGAACTCGAGTATATAAATGAGATGAGATCACTTCCACATATTGGATGAACATTTCTGACTAAGAGACGGTCATAAAGAGTTATATGGGTTCGAAGGTTATACGAGGATCAAACCATATTACTTACGATATAGGGGATAGTACATCTTGCTTAGACTAAAGGCGATTCGTTTAAAGAAGAGAAATGTAGTGTGGCTCATCCCGTTATTAATTCTTGGAACTGGTGCTTTTCCAGATATTCTGGACAGCGGTTGGTGGAATGCGTTAGGCATTATTCTTTTTTTGATTATCATTTTTGTATGTGGCTGGGATTGGTTTCGAGTGGTTCAGGAACAACGCGAACGCGAACAAATGTGAACCGAAGATCCAACGTTTTGACTGTATGTAAAAACCCCTACATGGGGTTTTTATTATTTATACCCTGACATAAGGCTGTCAGGGTATTTGCTGTATGATAAAGGTAACACTTGAAAAGACGCAAGAACAGTGAAAAAGGAGACGATATCTATGACTCATCCTGCACTAGAAATGTACGATTACCACGTATGGGCGAACCAAACCATGTTGAATCGATTAAAAGAACTTCCTCAGGACGTATACAATAAGGAGATTCAAAGCGTTTTTTCTACGATATCCAAGGCGATCGCTCATATTTACTTGGTGGATGCGTGCTGGTTAGACATTATTTCCGGTAAAAGCATGAGGGAAGCAATGGCCGATTCAGCTCAATTGACTGCTGGCGTAGAGTCGAAAGGCATTGAGGAAATGGAAAAGCTGTACGTCCAGATATCAGAGCGTTTTAAAACGTTTTTGAACCAACAGGAAAATATGGAGAAGAAGCTTATGCTCGATAATCCTTATACGAGACCGCGTGAAACCAGCTTATCTGAAATGGTTCTGCAGGTCGTCAATCACGCAACCTATCACCGCGGTAATATTACAGCTATGCTGCGTCAAATGGGGCATGCATCCGTGATGACCGAGTATGCGCTTTATTGGTACTCCTGAAATGATAACGGCTCTGTCGCAGTGGATGCGAACAGGGCCGTTTTGAGCTAATAACCTTAATTCATAGATGTTCCTTCAGTGAAAATTTGGAAAGATACGCCGAACTTGTCGGTAACTTGTCCATACGCAGGGCTAAAGTGAGTCTCTTGGAGCTCCATGATTACTCGACCGCCTTGCTTCAAAGCTTCATAAAACTGCTTTGATTTCTCCACGTCTTTTGCTGTAATACAGATGGTTACGTTTTCTCCCTTTTGAACGGTTTGGCCCGGAAATGTGTCGGATAGCATCAGGTTGGATTCACCAACTTGCAGCATCGCGTGTCCGACGAGTTCCATAGCTTCTGACGGTAAAGGAAAATCAGGGTTCGCTGGCATCTCACCGAAAGATTGAGAAAAAAGAACTTGGGCACCTAATGCTTTTTCGTAAAATTGAATAGCTTCCTTCGCATTGCCTTCCATTACTAGATAGGGGGTTAATCTCACTGTCATTATAAATGCCTCCTTGGATTTCACACTAAAATAGGTTACCTCTTATTATTACCATAGTTTCAATAAAAAATAAAGAACATTTGTTCGCATTGAGACACCGTTTCCTCCCGCATATTGAAAAAGCTGCCCTCTATCATGATTTTCCCTCATGTCGAAATTTATCATCCTATACTATAATAAAATAGATGAAGTCCGTATTTTCACGACACGAAAGGTGATGGAGACATCCATGAACAAGTCTCGAATGTGGTCGCCAATTCAACAACTATTTCATTCCTTTTCTTTAAAACAAAGAATATGGCTTACTTTTGTTGTTCTGATCACCTTGGGTCTGATGGCAACTGGCAGTATTGCGTATTTGATAGCTTCTAAGGAGATTCAGCGTAATGCCATGCAGTCTAGTCAAGATACCGTTAATCAATCGGCACAAATCGTGAATGAACGGCTGAAGAACATCGGCATTGCCATAAGAGCGTTGATGTTCAGCGATGCCTTTAAGCAATTAATGAAGGATGTACAAACGAATGATAGATCTAGCTACTACAAGTCTTTGACCTCATTGCAGTATGTCTTTTCCCAGGTGAAATTCAATGATTCGATGATTGAAAGTATTCTGATCGCCACACCGATCGGGGATTTTTATCCGACCTCCAGTGTGCGGAACACGGCGAATTCATTTTATAAATCGGAGATGTATGAGCACTTCAAGCAATTGAATCGTGGTTTCTGGAGCAAAGGGCATGTCGATCCATTTTTTACTGGTCAGCAAAGGGTGATTTCACTCGTTACAGAAGGCGTCGGCGAAGACTCTTTTATGGTTTATGAACCAACCAATGTATACGTCGTGGTCAATGTGAAAGAAGATGATCTGCGTGATCTCTTTATGGAAAACTTGACCAAAACGAATAAACAATATTATTTCATCGATGCCAAAGGAGAAGATGTGAATTACGCGGATAGGACGAGTAAGGACCATTTTATTCAAAAGCCCGCATTTTTTGAGCAATTGAGTGATCAAATGAAAGGCTCTTTTTTCTACACGAATGATAAGAAGGACTACTTAGTTAATTATTCGCGACTGGAAGTGAAGGACGATTGGATGATTGTCAGTGTTCAAGCGAAGGATGACTTGTTGGCCAAATTGAATGGGATTAAAAGAGCAACCACCTATGTGATTATCGGGTTTATTATTTTATCGCTATTCATAACGAATAATTTAACCTATCTGCTTTTAAAACCGCTGTACAGACTGCAAAAGCTGATGAAGCGGGTGGAAGAGAATGATCTTTCAGTTCGTTTTGAAAGCGTTTATAAGGACGAAGTATCCCAGGTCGGATTCCGTTTTAACCGGATGCTGGACGAAATTAAGCAACTTATTGAGGACGTGAAGAACCGTGAGCGCGATAAGCGGAAGGCTGAAATTAAGGCGCTATCGGCCCAGATGGACCCTCATTTTTTCTATAATACATTGAATACGATTTACTGCAAATCGGTTTTGGGCGAAAACGACGACGTGAATGAAATGATCCTGGCGCTTTCGCAAATGTTCCAATTAAGCCTTAGCGGAGGGCGCGATCTGATTACATTGGGTGATGAATTGGAGCATGTTCGTCAATATTTGGCCATTCAGCAAAGGTCCTATGAGAATTTGTTCGTATGCGAATTCGAGGTAGAGCCGGAGCTGCTCACATGCTTGGTACCAAAGATTATGATTCAACCGCTAGTTGAAAACTGCATTTTACACGGTTTTAAAGATATGACTTCAGGTGGGAACATTCAGATTAGCGCTTGTACCGAAGGGGACTGGCTGCATATAACGGTGGAAGACAATGGGCATGGGCTTGTGCCTGAGAAGCTCCTTCAGGGTATTGTTCACCCGACAACGTCCAAGCATGGCTACGCGCTGCGCAATATTTATACCCGCTTACAGCTGTATTTTGGCGATCAACAGCGAATGGAGATCACCAATAACGACTTAGGGGGAGCACGAATTGAACTATGGATCCCAAGCTATGAAGGAGAGGAGGATTTCCATGAACATGAACCGACTGGTTAAATTATGTGTCGTTGATGATATCCGAAGCGTTGTGGACATGATTACGAAGAAGATCCCGTGGCATGATCATGGCATCGAAATCGTGGGAAGCGCAACCAATGGTGAGGAAGGGTTGTCTGTCATTCGTGAAAGCTTGCCTGATATTATTCTAACCGATATTCGGATGCCCAAGATGGACGGATTAGAGATGACACGCAGTATATTAGAGGTGCTGCCGAACAGTAAGGTCATTATTTTAAGTGCTTATACGGATTTTGATTATGCTCAAAAAGCCATTCAATATGGCGCGCTTGATTATGTGAAAAAACCTTTCTCTGTGGATCAAATCGTGAAAGCCGTTGTGAAAGCCAAAGAAGTATGGGAGCAGGAAAATCTTAGCCGTACGCACGTGCTTGGTCTTCAGCAGAAGATCAAAGAAAGTATGCCAGCTCTGCGGCAGGAATACTTATCTCTGCTCGTCCATCATCAAACCAGTGAAGCGGAGTTGGCTAGATTGTCGGACTTCCTGGACATTAATGAACTGAATCCTCCCTTTGCGGTGATGACGATTCAGATCGATCAGTTCACGGACAAGTACGGCGAGGTCCCTGTTAAGGAGCTTGAGCTTGCACGGTTCTCTCTGCAAAATATCGTGGAGGAAACGATTTCCTTCTATACGACAGCTGTCGTGTTCAGGGAAGCGTTTAATCGATACATTTGCATTTTGAATATGGCGTCTGACGAGCCTCCGGTTGAAATTGCAGATCACTGCTGTGCAAATATCGCGAGACACACCAAGTTCACGATTTCAATTGGCATCGGTCAAAGAGTGAGTGCGGTGCAGGAGCTTCCGAAAAGCTATCAGCAGTCGCTAAGCGCGTTGTCTTATCACTTCTATACAGGCGGCAATGGTGCGTTTAGTTACAACGCCGATTCGCCAGAGCTCCCTGTGGAGTGGATTTATACCGAGGATAGCGAGAATGAGTTTCTGTTCGCTTTCCGTTCAGGTAATTTGGATAAATGTGTGGAATGGGCGAAGGGCATTTTCAACGAGATGGGCAAAGCGTCTGTCTTACCTGAGCCGGGTGTCGTCGAACGTTTGCTGCAAGGACTCGTGTTACGGATGCTGCGGGTTCTTTTGGAAAAATTTCCGCGGGCGAGCATGGTCGATTTCGAGTCGAAAGTCCATGAAATTAGAGGTGAGAGCGGTGCGGATCTGCAAGAGTATCGAGAATGGTTCGTTCAATTGTGCGATATCGGCTGCCGCATGATTAATCAGGAGAGAGCAAGTGAGTCGCAGAAAATCATTTATCGCTCTGCGGAATACATCAAATCGAATCTCCATTTGGATTTGACCTTGGAGCATTGCGCGAAACAGGCTAACTTAAGCTGGGGGTATTATTCGAATTTGTTCAAGAAGGTAACCGGAACTGCATTCCAGCAGTTCGTAACCATAGCGAAGATAGAACGTGCGAAATCCATGCTCATTGAAGACTACCAAGTGCAAGAAATCGCGCAGCAGCTCGGCTATGAGCATAGGCGGTATTTCAGTGAAGTTTTCAAGAAACAAACGGGCCTTACGCCGACTGAATTTAAAGATATGTCTCTGGGCAAGTCCTCGAAGCTATGAGGGTTTGCTTTTTCTTTAACTGAATGGGGTAAAATGTAGAAATATCTGCCCTTGTTCATGAGTTGACCACATTATCAGAATGAACGAATTCTTTTAGTATAAAAGTGTAAACAAAAGCATTTCCAGAACGATACAACGTGTTCGCAAACAAAAGGGAGGATTACAAATGGTAAAAAGAATTGGGACGGTCACTTTAAGCGTTTTACTGGCAGGCAGCCTGGTTGCTTGCAGCAACGGAAGCAACAATGCGGCAACTAGCCCGGGAGCATCCGCCAAGCCATCTGAACAACCCGCTAGTGCAGCTTCTGTAAAGAAAGATAAGACGAAGCTGACTTATTGGACGGGTGATCGTCATGATATGGATTACATTAAAAGTGTTGTGCAGAAATTTAACGAAACGAACGGCGAGAACATTGAAGTCGAAATGGTTGTGAAGACGGAAGATTTCAACCAGGCGATTGATTTGGCCTTCGCTTCCGGACAGGCACCTGATATTCTCCGCGTAAAGGAAAATACGATCCAACCTTTTGCGCAAAAAGGATATTTGAAGCCAATTGATTCCTACCTAGATGATGCGATCAAGAAGAAATTTCCAGTCATTGATGATTTCAACCGGATTGATGGGAAAATGTACAGTCTTCCGAACTATGGTTCAACACTGAGACTTGTTTACAATAAAGAGCTTTTCGCCAAAGCGGGCATTGCTGCTCCTCCGAAAACATTGAAAGATATGGTCGAGGATGCGAAGAAAATAACGGCTGTAGGTAAAGCTTCCGGCTCTTATGGTTTTGCTCAAAACTTCAAAAGCCCGGAAAGCGCATTAGGACGTTCGGCAAGAGTAATTGCTGAAGCGAGTGGTTACGGCGGACTTGGCTATGATTTCAGAACCGCGAAGTTTGATTTCACAGGATTCAAAGAAATCATTTCATCGTTCAAACAAATGGTGGATGACGGAAGTACGCTGCCAGGTATGGAATCACTGGATATTGACCCGCTGCGCGCGCAATTCGCGGAAGGCAAAATCGGGATGTACATCTCCTTCTCATCAGAACCAGGAGTTTATGCGAATCAGTTCCCGGCCAAAATCGAATGGGCAGCCGCACCGGTTCCAACGATCGATGGAACGATTAAAGGCGCTACATCGTTCTTGGGAGGTCAGTGGTTATCCATCAGCAACACAACCAAAAATGCAGACCAAGCATGGAAATTCATGCAGTTCATGTATACGGACGAAGTCTTGAAAACGTACCATGAAAAAGGTTTCGGTCTATCCATGGTGCCTTCTGTTTCTTCCGTAGCGAAAAAACCGGAAATCAAAGGTATTGATGGCTTCCTTCCAGTTGGAAACGACGGCACTTGGCCGCTGCAGCCTACTGTAACTGTTGAAGGTATGAAAAAAGATGATGCATTTTTCAAATACATGATCAGTGGTGGGAACTTGGATCAAATCATTCAAGATCTGAATAAGCGCTACAATGATGCTCTCGATAAAGCAGTAGCTAAAGGTACAGTGAAAGTGCAGCCAAATCCAAGCTTCGATCCGATGAAGCTGATGATGAAATAATAGCTATTGATATCGCGAGAGTGGAGTGAATAACTCCACTCTCGCTCTCTAAGTATAGATATTACAGGAGGGAACGGGATGAACAGGACACGCCAGATCGGGTTTTCATATTTATTTTTATTTCCAAGTTTTCTACTGACCATGGTGCTGGGCGTCTATCCGATTGCTTGGGCTATCCGATATATGTTTTATGACTACAAGGGGTTCGGAGAAGCGTCGTTTATTGGATTTGATAATTTCAGGAGGCTTTGGCAGGACACGGAGTATTGGCACTCTGTCTTGAATACATTCATTTATGCAGGCGGTAAGTTAATCATTACTTTGCCATTATGCTTGGTGCTAGCCGTTATTCTGAATCAAAAGCTGCGCGGCCGCAATTGGCTAAGAGCCATCTATTTCATGCCGACGATCATTAGTTCTGCTGTCATGGCTGTCGTATTTTTCATTATTTTCAACTCCTATAACGGCATTCTCAATCAATATTTGCTGAAGTTTCACATCATCTCCGAAAGAATCGATTGGCTCGGTCCCAAACATGCCCTGTTCACGACGATCATCATCGCTGTATGGGGTGCTGTAGGCAACTACATGCTGCTGTTCCTTGCCGGTCTTCAAAATATCCCGAACGATGTGTATGAAAGCTCGTCGCTGGACGGCGCAAATAAATGGCAGCAATTCTGGTACTTAACCATTCCAATGTTAGGGCCAGTGCTGCAAATCGTGATCATGCTGGCGATTATTAATTCGCTTAAAGGGTATGAAAGCATTATGGTTTTGACCGAAGGCGGCCCGGTAGGAAAGACGGAAGTGATGTATTTGTACGTGTATAAGCTTTTCTTCCCGACACCATCAGGGACACTTGTGGACCAACAATTCGGCTACGGAAGTGCCGTTGGATTCGTTACAGCCGTCATTGTAGGCATCATCACACTAGCTTATCATGCGATGTCTAGACGTCTGAACAAACTTCAATGAGGGAGGATGCTGGGAAAATGGAAGTTACAGAAACGTTATCGAATGTACGGATAAATAAACAAACCCAGCCATTTTCATTTACGAAAATAGGCGGAAGAGTACTGTTGTGGATCTTTTTACTAGTAACAGCCTTACTGATTGTGTTTCCTATTGTTGTTACTTTTCTTGGCTCCTTCATGTCTAATATCGAGATTACGAAAGGTGGAAATATTTTTCCATCCTCCTGGCAATTCGTGAATTACAAAGAAGCCTGGGTACAAGCCAACTTCGCTCGGTTTACATGGAACAGTCTCTTTCTAAGTGGAGCAACAACGTTCGGAACGCTAATCGTAGCATCGATGGCCGCTTATGTGGTTGACCGGATTAAATTCCCCGGTAAAGCCATTTTCGTTGCAATTCAAGCATCTACTATGTTCATATCGATTGGCGCCGTTGTTATCCGGCCACAATTTGAGCTTATGGTCAAACTCCACCTGCACACAAATTTATGGGGTGTCGTCCTCATTCTGGTGAGTGGCCACGCGTATATTTTCTTTATTTTACTGAGCTTTTTACAAGGTATTTCCCGGGAATTAGATGAGGCTGCGCGTATAGACGGCTGCTCGAACGGCGGGATATTTTGGCGAATTATTTTACCTTTGATGCGTCCGGGATTGGGTGTAGGGGCACTGTTTACTTTTTGTGGAGCCTGGAATGAATATTTACGACCGTTAGTATTTACGATGACCAATCCCAAACTCCAAACGTTAACCGTCGGATTATCCTATCTGCGCTATGGGGCATCGGCTGCGGTTCAAACGCATTATATGCTGGCAGGAGCTTGTTTATCGATCTTACCGCTGCTCGTCGTGTATATGATCGCGAATAAATCGTTCATGCAAATGACGGCTGGTTCACTGAAAGGCTAGAATACAAATATCATTTGGAGGTTGTCTACTATGGTTTTACCTGTACCTGGAATTTTAAAGTCGAGTCCATTCATTCATCGTCATCCTGCTAATCCGATTATGGACGCGGATAGGGTTCCTTACCCGACTGCGCTTGTATTTAACGCGGGCGTTACCAAATTTAACGGTCAATATGTCATGATTTTCCGCAATGATTATGGTTCCAGAAGTGAACAAACACTTGAGCCGCATTCCACGACGGATCTTGGGATTGCGTACAGTCGTGATGGGATCCATTGGGAGGCTGGACCGAAGCCTTGCTTTAAGATGAATGATGGAGAAATTATTCGGGCCTATGACCCTCGATTGACGGTTATGGACGGTCGATGCTACATGTGCTTTGCTGTGGATACGCAGCATGGGATTCGCGGAGGTATCGCCGTTACCGATGATTTTGAAAACTTCGAAGTACTCAGTTTATCGACTCCGGATCTTCGCAATATGGTGCTGTTCCCAGAGAAAATCGGCGGCAAATACGTTCGTTTGGAAAGGCCTTTTACCGTATACAGCCGTGGAGGGGCAGATCGATTTGACACATGGATCTCCGATTCTCCGGATTTGAAATATTGGGGCAATTCCGATCTTCTGCTGGCGGTTGAGCATGTTCCCTTCGCCAATGATAAAATCGGGCCTGCCGCTCCTCCTATAAAAACAGAAAAAGGCTGGCTGACCACGTTTCATGCGGTGGATATAGATCAGACAAGAGGGAAGAACGGCTGGGAACCTACTTGGAAAAAAAGGTATACAGCAGGTCTCATGCTGCTCGATCTCCACAATCCGAAAAAAGTAATCGGCATGTATCAAGAGCCCTTGCTTGCGCCGGAAGCCAGCTATGAGATCGACGGCGGATTCCGTAACGATGTCATTTTCCCTGGAGGCATGATTTTGGAGCCATCAGGAGAAGTGAAAATCTATTATGGCGCTGCTGATGCGGTGGTCTGTTTGGCTACAGCACATGTGGATGATCTTGTTCAATTATGCTTGAAAGCATGAGGTGAAGGTGAGATGAATATTTGGGATAAACTTCATAATCCTCCTATCCAATATCGATCTGTGCCGTTATGGTCATGGAATGATAAATTGGAAACGGAGGAGTTGGAACGACAGATCGAGGAAATGCATAAAGCCGGAATAGGTGGATTTTTTATGCATGCCAGAGGAGGACTCCTTACTCCATATATGGGTGAGGAGTGGATGTCAGCTGTGCGGACTTGTATCGAGAAAAGCAAAGAGCTCGGTATGACCCCATTGTTATATGATGAAAATGGATGGCCGAGCGGCTTCGCAGATGGTAAAGTTCCAGCAATGGGGATCGCTTACCAGCAAAAAAGACTGGCCTATGAGCAAGCCCCTTTTCAGAGCCCGGCTGAGAGAACGATCGGTTTCTATGCCAAATCAGAACATGGCTATCGTTTACTATCATGTGAAGATGAGAGCAGCGCAGATTTAAGGTTTTTCTATGAAGTAAATCCATATTATATCGATACGCTAAGTATGGAAACCGTTCGTGCTTTCATTGAAACGACCTACGAGGCCTACTGGGAACGCTTCGGCGGAGAGTTCGGAGACGATCTGAAAGGTGTGTTTACGGACGAACCGCAGTTTGCTCGCGGGCAATTGCCCTGGTCGTTTGATTTGGAGCAAGCTTTTGAGTCCAGATATGGCTATGACCTGAAGGAAGCTCTTCCCGCTTTGTTTATGGATGTCGAAGGCTCCAGTAAAGCAAGATATGACTATTGGGAATGCGTAACCACGCTGTTCACTCAAAGCTACGCGAAACAAATTGGGGACTGGTGTGCTAGCAAGGGATGGTCGGCAACAGGTCACGTTGTAGATGAACAAGTACTCATGCATCAAGTGACATCAGTCGGGGATCCAATGGCTTTTTATGAGTATTTACAAATTCCGGGTTGTGATTGGTTAGGTCGATTTATTAGCGAAGAGCCTATTGTTCCTAAACAGGTAGGCTCGGTAGCCCATCAACTTGGAAAAAAGCAGACTATTACGGAAAGCTTCGGGTGTTCAGGCTGGAATGTCAGCTTTGAGGACCTTAAGCGAATAGGCGAGTGGCAATTTGTCCACGGTATTAATTTGATGTGTCAGCATTTGCAGGGATATACCTTAAGAGGCTTACGAAAACGTGACTATCCGCCTTCTCTATTTTATCAGCAGCCTTGGTGGGAGGATTATAAAGGTTTTAATGATTACTTCGCGAGGTTATCGATGTTGCTTTCTGAAGGAACTCGTCAGACCGAAGTATTGCTTCTGCACCCGATCCGGTCTGCTTGGGTTCAACAATGTGGTGAGGATTCTTCAGAAATCGAACCTTATCATAAGGCTTTTACCCAGCTTTCCCGTTGGATGTGCCAAACATTCGTAGAGCACGATTACGGCAGTGAAAGTATTATTGAACATCACGGTAATGTCAGTAACGGCAACTTTATTATTGGCGAAGCGGCCTATCGCGTTGTCATCATTCCGCCAAGTGTAACGTTAAACCGCGTTACGGTTGATTTGTTGAAGCAATTCGTTCTTCAAGGCGGTTGTCTTGTTGCATTTGCGCCATTTCCGACGCTTATTAATGGACAACTGGATAAGGAGTTAGATCAGCTAATTGAGAGCGCGCTCAAACCCGAATGGAATTCAAAAGCGCTGCTAAACGCCTTGTCAAGCACTGTATCCCCGTCAATCCGCATGTTGGATCGTGCCGGAGAAGCTATAACCGAGGATACAATGAATGTTCAGACATTAGCATTGGACGGCGCGATTATGTATTACATAGTAAATTCCGGTAAGGAACGCTATGAGTCCATACAGGTAGAGTTGTTTCGAAAAGGAAGAGTATCCTTAATTGATCTGGAAACAGGCGGGGTTACACCTATCGAACAGGAAGATACCGATTGTGGCGTACGTATTCCATTGACCATTCACCCGGGGCAGTCCTATGTTGTGAAGATTGTGCCTGAAGAAGCAGCACAAAGTGAAGAGATGTTTGATATAAATAGAGCGACTTCTTGGCAACCAGAATCGAAAATCCTTTTAGATCATACTTGGAAGATTTCTAATATTGAGGAAAACAGTTTAACGCTGGATACATGCCGTTTACGTGTTGAAGATGGAGATTGGTCAGGACCACTGCCCGTGGTTTTCATTCAAGAGCTGCTTTTAGCTTTTGGTCGACCTGTTCATATTGAACTAGAGTTCGAATTCCAGGTTGCGTTTGATGTTGATCTTTCACGCGAATTATATGTGGTCTTGGAGAAGCCGGAAGATATCAAAATCGAAGTGAACGGGCGTCAGGTGGAATCAAAAAGCTGTGGCTGGTGGCGAGATATTTCTTTCCAAAAAGTTGATATTAGCGGCTTGATCGTTCCAGGAGTAAATCGAATTCGCCTTCAATCTTATTTCTACAACTCTTCTCAGACTTACGCAGCAATTGAGCATGCGCGACAGTTTGAATCGGAAGGAAACAAGTTGACGTTTGAAACAGAAATCGAGAATATCTACATCATTGGGTCTTTCGGTGTAGAGTCAAGTTCGCCGTACCTGAACGGAGAGCGTCAAGCGGTTCATACGATGGGGCCGTTTGTCCTTACGGAACTTCCTGTTTCCGTGCATACTGGGGATCTTGTCAGTCAAGGATTTCCCTTCTATAGCGGTAAAATTCATATGCAGCAAAAGGTATATATCGATAGAAACGATTGGATGGAGGCAAAATGGAGCTTTTCCACACCACCAGATACCATTGTCAGTCGGTTGTTTATTAACGGTCAAGAGGTTCGAACGTTCCTCTGGGAGCCTTATGAGGCAGACATCACTTCATTTCTACGTAAAGGCGATAATTGGATCGAGGTAGAAATGGCAAACAGCTGTCGAAATCTGCTTGGACCACATCATCACATAAAAGGCGAGCTCTATAAAGTAGGACCTGACAGCTTTAAAGATAAGCCCGGTTGGACTGATAGTGATATAGACAAGAATACGTCTATTTACACGGACCGATACACGTTCGTTCGATTCGGTTTAGATGCTTCGCCGTGTATTGAACTGAAATAAATAAAAGTAATATGTGCGAAATGACCTGCTAAGGCTGATGGCCTAGAAGTGGGTCATTTTTTGTCGGATTTTTAAAATTTTTGTCCAAAATAAGGTAGCAATCCCTCTGATTTTCGGCTAGACTGAAGGAAGCTATTTACGAATATAATGTTAAATTGGGGTGGCAGCATGGCTAAGAAAGGTTTATCTATAGGGAAGAAAGCAGCACCATTTCGACTAGATTCTACACAAGGTATGAAGGGACTAGAAGATTTCAAGGGCAAGCCGTTAGTTATTATTTTCTTGCGTGGAACATGGTGCCACAATTGCCAGAAACAGATGCCAGAGTTAAATGAGTTTTATGAACGATTTTTGGAAAAGGGCGTAAATCTCATTGCTATCGCTGGACAAAAGCTAGCCAACATCAAAGATTATGTTAACGCGAACGGCATCAAATTCCCCATTCTTTCGGACGAAACGAGAGAAATCATAAAGTCTTATGAAGTTTTTACGCCAATTAAATGGGACTCATTCCGAATTGCGATTCCAAGCACTTATATTATTGATGAACATCAAACCATTCGCTATTCCTATATTGGTGAGAACCAAGCGGATCGACCATCTGCGAAGGAGATTTTAGAAGTGATAGATACCCTTTCTATTGTCTCTGACCATGGTAACTCGATTCAAGAGGAGCTTCCGGTTTTCTTAGCGAATATGAAATCCACCCTTCAGCACGTGAATACTTCAGCTGCCTATGTGACGAAGAGTATAGAGGAGAATCTACATAATATTGAAGGACTTAAGAAATCTTCTCTAGGTAATTATGAGCAATTAGAGGAGTTTGTGAGCGTTTATGAGAAAAAGGCTGGGGAATTAAACCAATATAGTCATCAACTGAACACAACATCCGATGAATTCACGGATATTCAACAGTTGAATCAACAATTAAGTCATAACATTCAAACAACACGTGGATTGATGGATGAATTAATTAGTATGACCCTTGTCGTTAATGAGATGAGTGAGGTCATCTCCAAAATTTCCCGACAGACCAAAATTCTAGCGCTAAATGCATCCATTGAAGCAGCTCGTGCAGGTGAGCATGGGAAAGGCTTCGCCGTTGTTGCCCAGGAAGTGAGCAAACTGGCTCATGGAACGGAGGAGTCGGCAGGTAACATCACAGCGCAGCTGCAAGCGATTGATGAGAAAATTAATGAAAGCTTTTCGTCTTTCTCTACGTTTGAAGAAACGATGGATACGGTTAGAGAGCGAATTTCCGTAAACTCAGCCCATATCCTTACCATATCGGATGGAGTTAAAGTGATTGCCAATGACACGCTGCAGCTAGGTGCCGAACTGAACCACATCAAGGATAGCCAGCACCAAGCGCAAATTGATCTGAGTAAAATTGGGGAAGTTGAAACGACGATAAATAGTGAAGTAAGTGAAATCTTACAGGATATGCACTATCATGTGGATCAATTGAATGCTTTGGATGAGAGAACGAAAAAGTCGAAATAATGATCTCCAGAGTAACTGAAAACACCTTTTCATGTACGCATTCTAGCGTATTTTGAAAAGGTGTTTTTTTACCATTTGGACCTTATAACAAAACGGGTTGCCCCAGTTCCACGGATTTGTAACCCGCTAAAGCGACAACGGTTGAACGTAATCCATCTTCCCCGGTGATCGGCACCTGTTCACCATTCAGCAGCGCATGAACGAATGATCTCACCAAGTAATCATCCATGGAGTCACCCCAGAAATTCCATACGCCTTTTCCATTTTCCATACTATATAGCTCGTTTTTTTGAGCAAAACCATCGATGGAAATGGTTCCTTTCGTACCGATGATCGTCATAGTCACGTCTCCCCAGGTAGGGAACGACGCGTTCCGTGACCAGCTTGTATCTAAGACGCCAAATACGCCATTGGCAAACTTGACATGAATCATGCCAGTATCATCGATATCCAGGTTTTCGTTAAATAAAGTGGCTGAATACGCGTATACTTCTTTCACTTCGGATTTGGTAATCCAGTTCATCAAGTCCATGACGTGTACGGTATGATCCAACAAGGCTCCGCCACCGGATAACTCCGATTGGAGGAACCAACCTGACGGAAGCGAGCCACGATTTGTTCCCTTAATGGCAATGATATCGCCGATCTCTCCCTGTTCGACCGCTTCCTTCGCTTTAATAACCGAAGCCAAATACCGGCATGGAAAAGCAGTCATAAGCTGAACGCCGTTTTCTTTACAGGCGGAAATCATAGCTTCCATTTCGGAAACGGAGATGCCAAGCGGCTTTTCACAAAGCACATGCTTGCCGGATCTAGCAGCCGCTATCGTTATCTCTGCGTGACGGGCATTTTCCGAGCAAATGACAACGGCGTCAAGATCTGTGGCGAGCAAATCCTCATAATTTTCATAATAGGGCAGTCCATAATTGGTCGTTACATCTTCTACGCGGCTTTTGATCTCGTCAGCGATACCGGTGATTTCGACATTCGACATGGCCCTGAGCGAATTCAAATAAGAGTATGCATGGCCGTGCGCAAAACTGATCATACCTACTTTTAATTTCTTCATGCTGTCTCCTCCCCGAGCTTTGAGCTTAGCTGCAGCCCCACAGACTTCCCTGTCCGTACCGATTCCAGCGCAGCCATGGTAATTTCCAATGCTTTATAAGCATCATTAGCCGTTACGATGGATTCGCTTCCATCTCGAATGCATTGAATGAAATGAGCTATCTCCAAGTCATAGGGGCTAGAGAATCCTGGGCTTTGCGGAACTTCGGCGAAACGTCTGTCATCTGAATCGGAAGGGGCTTTGCAGATTTGCAGAGAACTGCTTTTTTGGCTGTCGCCGCGTATTATGCCTTTGCTCCCCGCAATTTCCACGGCAGTTTGGAAGGGGCCATGATATCCCCAAAATGCTTCCAGATTGGCAACTGCTCCGTTCTCAAAAAGAAGAGTGACCAGCGCGTAGTCGATGTCATTTACACGTTGATTCAAGCCATATACCGACTTAACTTCACCGATCGCCCAGCGAAAAAAGTCAATATCGTGTATCATGAGATCGGCAATGACGCCGCCGCTTTTATCCATATCGTAGAACCAAGGTCTGAGATTCCCAGGATGTGAGCCTATCCGTTTGGCATGAGCTACGCCGACTCGGCCTAATTTCCCCTCATCAATGGCTTGTTTCATTTGCACATATTCGGGGAAAAAACGAACAACGTGTCCGACAAAAAGACGAACGCCATTTTGTTCGCAGCATTGAATCATAGCTTCTGCATCTTCTAAATTAAGCGCAAGCGGTTTTTCACAAATCACATGTTTACCGGCTTCTGCTGCTTTCAACGTATATTCTTTATGTAAGAAGCTTGGCAATGTCACACTGACGACATCGAAATCAGTCTCTCCCAGCATGGCTTCAAAGGAAGAAAACGCACGTGCCCCTGTTTTCGTGGAAAGTTCTTGCGCTAGTTTGAAATCCGTATCGCAGACGCCTACCAGCTCCACATCTGGCATGTTAACGTAACTGAGGGCGTGTACATTTCCCATCCCCCCGCAACCAATAATGGCTACTTTCATGCAAACTCACTCCTCACTTTGATGTATAATTACTTCTAACTAAGTTATATCATATGCGTATTACTGGTTACCGTATATGCGGACATTTATTCTTTTTATATCCATATTAGTGCTGATTGAAAGTGCGGTGATTGAAATTTATGGACATTTTTAAAGAGCCGATCCCCTATCAAAACGCGTCGTTATGTATGAAAGTGTGGAGATTTACCCAGTCGGGAAAAGAACAGAAAGACGTGAATCCTTGGCATTACCATAAAGAGGTTGAGTTCATTTTGGTTGAAGAAGGGACTCACGAAATTCAGACGCCTAATCACGTCTACTCGCTTAATGCCGGGGATGTGGTAGTTATCGGTTCTTCCCAATTGCACAGAGGACGAAAAATCGGCGATAAGGATCTCGTCTACATCGTGCTGCACATAGACCTACAACCTTATTTCGATCCGGCTATGATGATGTATTACCGACATTTTTTAGAAATACTTCATCCTTTAGAAGAGCTGAATTACATTTTTAGGGAAAACGAAAAGGTGAAGAAGGAAATTGGCATGATTATCACGGATACACATAGTGAGGTTATGGGGAAAAATAAAGGCTATGAGATCGCAGTCAGCATGCATATCAAGCATCTGCTCTTGATGCTGCTTCGCCATGACAACCGGGAGTTGTTAACGACGCATGTCAATGTGGATGCAGATAGCGATATCATTCGGTCGCTTGTAGCTTTTGTGGACGACCATTTGACTGAGAAAATAGAAATGGGGGCGGTGAGCCAAATCGCCGGTATGAGTTACTCTTATTTCTCGAAATATTTCAAAAAAAAGATGGGATCATCGTTTACCGATTACGTTAATCAAAAGCGTATTTCTAAAGCGGAACGGCTGCTCGTTACCGAAAACCGTAGTGTGAACGAAATTGCCGAGTCTGTTGGGATAGAGAATATGGCCCATTTCTATGAGTTGTTTAAACGATTCAACGGATGTACACCTAAACAATATCTTCGAAAAATGAGTGTGGACAGCCAAATCAAATAAGTCTATGGTTCAAATAAAAGGTTGACAACCGCCAGGAATTGATTAATTATTTACATAAAACAAACCTGAAACAAACTAGAAGTCATAAAAATTGAATAGTTTTAGAGTGATAATGAATCAGAATGAAATCAGATGATAAGAGGGCTATCAGATCGCAAGGAGGAAATTCCATGATTGAGATTCGTAAAGTGAATACAAACGAAATGGAACAGGCTGTTCGTCTTTCAGATGAGACGTTTCGTGATGCTGAGCAAGTTTCGATGTTGAAAGCGTTCCCGGCTGCGTTCGACGCACGTCTCCAACAGTCATTAGGCGCATTTGAGGGTGAGGAGCTTGTCGCTTTCATGGGGCTTGTTCCCTCTGTCATACGTATCGAAGCCGTTAAACTGAGCGTGCTATCACTTGGCTCCGTATGCACAAACCCGAGCTATAGAGGAATGAAAATTGCTTCTAATATGCTGCACGAGGTATTAGCACAAGCCGATCGCATCGGATCAAGTATGCTGCTGGTTTCGGGAGACCGTTCGCTCTATATGCGTAATGGCTGCCATTATTTTGGCAGAGGTACACGCTTCATTCTATCTGCTAGTCATGAGAAGCTTTCGTCGTTCACTGCCAGTCCCGGCATTGCCATTCGGCGTATTGGTTCAGAAGATTGGTTTCGACTTCATGATACTGCTTCCAAACGTACAGTGAGGTATGAGCAAGGGGTGACAGAGCTTGCAGGCTTGATCGATAGTGAAGCCATCGCCAGCTGTTGTCATATGCAGCATGCTGTGTTTGCAGCGTTCGAATCTGACGGTATTGCTGCCTACGCTATCATTGCGGTACCCATGCAGGGTGCAGATGTAAAAAGAGAAGCCCCCTTTGTTGTAGAATGGGGCGGCAGTGCAGAAGCATTAGCGTCTGTTCTCCATCATGCTTTACGTGAGCAGAAACTGGACTGCCTTGAAGTCCCAGTTATGTGGTATGAAACCGAGCTGCTGAGTGTACTGGCGGATTTCCCGAACAAGATGATGAGGAACCATGGAACCATCCATATCGTTAATCCGGAGCGGTTGTACAGCGAACTATTGCCTTATTTGTCCGAGAAATCCTCTGCGGCCGCATCCAGATTAAGCCTTCGAAGATCGTCTGACGGAGGGGTCATTCTCCTGATGGACGGTGAGGAAACGGCAATCTTGAACGGGGAGGAGCTTGTTGCGTTATTGTTCGATCCGGAAGCTGAGCTTAACGTTCCCAAGCCGTTAGAAGACCTGTTAGGCAAGCTGTTTCCCGTTCCGTTTCCACATGCAGGAGGGTTGAATTTTGTTTAAGTCATTCGTTTGGAAAGCAAAGTGTAGTAATCGGAGGCCATGAAATGATCCAACTATCAAACTTGGAAGAACTGCTAGCGTATAAACCCAATCCTAATGATGATGGACAGCTTGTGTATGTAGATGGTTATTATCAAAAAGGTGACGGTGGCGGCAAGCTTGTTCGCTGGATGGCTTGCAGCACCAAAGCCGACAACGGTGGGACGATTCATGATCCTCATATCGGAAGCAGCGGTCGATGGGAAACGGTCCATAACGGAGTAGGTGATTTCCGATGGTTCGGTATTCTGGATGCGACAAAGAATGCGGACGACGCGATGGACGCGATGGTGAACGATTCTTCGATTCACTTGATCGAGGCGCATACGGATCTTAACTTTGTCAGACGGCATACGTACGATCGAAGCAACATCGAGCTCAATTTTTACGGACATAACGTCACAACGGAAGGCATCGAGTTAAATACGAAAAGCAATCCATTCGGGGCCGTTATTTTCTTCCAAGGGAAGGCGTCTGGGGAAGTGCAAACCCTTACTCTTTCTACAGAGCTTCCGGAGCAAACGGATGTGCTGGAAGTGTTCGATTCGTCAGCCTTTGAGGTGGGCGACTGGTGGATGGCCAGAGTTAAGAACAACCCAGAAGGCAATGCGCAGCGTGAACTGGATTATATGTTGGAAGTCACGGAAATAATTAACGGCAGCCATATCCGTGTTAACTATAAGCTCGGCTGGACACTTGCCGCTGGGCGGGAGATCACTTTCAAGAAGATGAATCCTGTCTTCCGCAGCCATGTGCGGAATATGAATTTTATCGGTGTCTCGGTTCCCGATAATGGTTCTACAAGCGAAAAACCATTTGATAACTGGGACCAAATAGGTTCACATCCGATCGCTTACGAATTCGCCGTAGAGTGTAACGTCTTCGATGTCAAAGCGACGAAGGTGTTCTGGCCTGTCATCGAGCGGCGTTACTGCACGCATTATGTAACGGAGCGCTGTAGGTTAATCAACCCCGAGGAAGTGATTTGGGGCGGCACCGGTTACCTGACGCAGCAGTTGAACGTGCTGTACGGACATGTCCGCGATTGCCATACAAGCAACGCGCGTCATTTGAACGATTTCACATGTGCCGCTTACTGCATGGTTGAGAACTGTCACGGTGATGGCGATGAACACGGTTCGTTCGTCACACACGGTCAATACGAGCATGACCTCATGTATATCGGCAATTCGGGTTTGCTGTCGTTTGCCAACAGCGGTACGACATGGGGAGATAGTGCTAAACGGATCACTGTCAAAAAGCACGTTGCTTCGCGAGTGGTTGCTCATAAGCGAATTACCGATTTGACGCTGGAGGATGTTCATGCTGTCTGGAAAGAAGGATTGGTCGATTCTGGCACAATTTGGGCCAATGCGGATGGCTTGCAAATGAGGGGTTGCACGGCTGACACGATGCTTACTCTCTCGCAGAGCTCATCTCGATCGAAGCGAGGTAATCTCGCTGACGGTTGTTCTTTTGGATTGACGAAGGATGCTGAGATCGCTCGGCTTCCCGGAATCACCCATGCTGGCTTTCGTCCAGTCATAACGGATTTCGTCATGCAAAATTGCCATTTTCACAACGTAGATAATAATACGATCGGCAGCATAAACCGTCTGGTGTTGATTAACACATGGTTTAAAGGAGCTTCACCAGAAGTAAGCCCGATTCATGTCGGGAGTGCTGAGGTAATCATTCAGGGCGGCGGTTTCGACAATTGCGGCATCAAGCTGGTGGGCGTATTTGATCCGGATGTGAGGGGAACGAATGACCAGTCTATTACGGTAGATGGCGGCGTGTTGTTCAGCGGAACGAATGCTGAGAAAGCGTTTGTAAAGAGCGGGAATACGAGGGGGAACGTGACGTGGATCTTCGGCGATTGCAACAGCACGGCATCTGATGCTGAAACGGCACACTTTAGCATCCAAGGCGGATGCAATAAAATGAGAGCGATTGGCTCACGCTTTTCGGGCGGGAAGTATGAAGTTGCGGATGGATCGTTTGGCAATGGCTCGTATTTGCTCATGATGGCCTGCATCGAAGAAGGTGTCGACCGGACCTCTCTCCCAGTTGAAAGTGATATATTGAAACACAAAGCAGGAAACATGATCATTTCCTAATAACCATTATAATAATTGTTGGAGTCTGTCTTTCATTAGGCAGGCTTCTTTGTGATGTTCATGTTAAATAAAATAACATAACGTTGGGAAATCTGAAATAAAGTTAGATAACCTAACATTGAAAGCGATTTCAGTCTAAAAAATTGATTGACAATAAACATATGGGTTATTTATAATAAAAATAAATCAGAAACAAATCACAAAAGGCAATTGATGTTCTTACTAGTGCATTTATTAAATCAGATACAAACCAGAAAGAGGTAGACATAATGAAAGCAGTAAAAGGCATAAACGGGTCAGCACAATTATTGGAACTTCCGAACCCGGAAATGATACCTCAATTCGTCAAAGTGAGAACGGATTATTCTGTCGTGAGCGTAGGTACCGAGCTGATGATGATACAAAATAATGGGGATGCAAATTTGGGCTACAGCGCAAGCGGCATTGTCATGGAGGTTGGGGAAGGGGTGACTCATGTCGTTCCCGGACAACGAGTCGCTTGTTATGGAGTGCCTGCCCACCGAGAGTTTCTGCTCGTACCGAAGTATTTGGTAGCGCCGATACCGGAAGGCGTCACACAGCAGGAAGCCGCATTTGTCGGTATCGGCGCGATTGCGATTCATGCCCTGCGTCAAGCTGAACTGAGCTTCGGGGAAACGATTATCATAGCGGGGCTTGGCATACTAGGGCAGGTGATCGCCCGAATCGCGCATGCAGCGTCCTACAAGGTGATTGGTTTAGAGCTGATGGAGGAACGGTGCCGCACACTCGAAGCAATCGGGGCAATAGCCTGCCGCTCACGAGATGAACTTCAGAGGGTTGTTGAATCTGATCCTTCCATTATAGGTGCGGATGCCGTCATGCTCTGTGCGAGTAACCGGAAGTACAGTATGATGGATGATGCGATTGGTTGGCTGCGTGACCGAGGTCGCGTGGTGATTGTCGGGGACACGGGAACGGAATTCGATCGGGATCTGCTTTTTATGAAAGAAGCTAGTGTACATATCTCACGTGCGGGCGGCCCGGGACGCTATGAGGATACCTATGAGCAGCGAGGGGTCGATTACCCGATAGGCTACGTTCGTTGGACGGAGGGCAGAAATATGGGGGAGTTCTTACGTTTGATGGCGCAGAAGCGAATTGATATTCAATCGCTCATCACCAATGAATGTGCACTCGACGACTTGCCCTCCATGTATCAAAGCTGCCTAGAAAAGCCGCAGAATTCAATGGGGATTGTCGTTCGATACGCCAAACCAGACCCCGCTCAACTATCGGATTCCTTTGACAAACTATGAAGGGGTGATGGGAAATGCGAGCAAACGTTAATGCGATTTCCGAGGACCACACCGTAAAGAAACGGATGAGCACTCATTTTTGGAAAACATTTCTCCGCTATAAATGGCTGTATTTACTTATGGTTCCGGGAATCGCCTATTACATCATTTATCACTATGTGCCGATGTTCGGACTTGTAATCGCGTTTAAGAAGTATAACCTGATGAAGGGATTATGGGGAAGTGAATGGGTTGGGTTCGACAACTTTCGGATGATATTCTCGTCGCCGGAATTTCCGAGTCTGATGCGGAATACGATCCTGATCAGCGTGTACCGCATTTTGTTCAACATGCTTCCTGACGTTATGCTGGCTCTTATACTTAATGAGATTCGTGCACCATGGTTTAAAAGGGTCGTGCAGACGATCACCTATGGGCCTCACTTCTTATCGTGGATTATTGTGTACGGTCTTGTATTTTCTTTCTTTGCACCAGGAGCGGGGTTGGTTACTACATTCTTTCGTGATATGGGTTGGGGCGAACTGGACGTGCTTGTCAACTCGGAATATTTCCGTTCGCTGCTAGTCACGTCGGATATTTGGAAAAGCACCGGTTTTGGCGCTATCATCTATTTGGCGGCGCTGGCCTCCATCAACCACGAATTATATGAAGCGGCCGTTGTTGATGGCGCTGGTCGTTGGCGGCAGATGTGGCATATTACGCTGCCAGGTATTCGTGAAGTGTTCATTTTACTGCTGATCTTGCGGATCGGGCATATTATGGATGCTGGCTTCGAGCAAGTATACATTTTCCTGAACGCTCGTGTTTACGATGTTGGTGACATTCTGGACACCTGGATTTTCCGTCGTGGTATTGAGCAAATGGAATTCAGTGTTCCTGCGGCCATGGGCGTGTTCAAATCAGTGATCGGTCTGGTACTCGTTATTGGAGCGAACAAACTGGCCAAAAAAGTCGGCGGGTCCGGCATCTGGTAAAGGAGGCATCGTTATGCCATTCATACTCAAGAAAACCAAATCAGACCGCATCGTGGATGCCGTTCTTTATACTGTGCTCGCACTTTTCTGTTTGGCGACACTGTTTCCGATCTATTTTGTTTTCGTCATGTCGATCACGCCTTATACGGAAGTACTCAAGAACGGCGGTTTTATCATTTTACCGCATGCCGTCACGTTCGATGCGTTCAACACGATTTTTTCCAGTAATACTGTTCCCAAAGCGCTTCAAGTGACGATATTTATCACGGTCGTCGGCACGGCGTGCAATCTGGCGATTACGACGATGCTGGCGTATCCGTTATCGAAGAAATTTCTGCCAGGGCGCAACATCGTTCTGATGGGCATCGTGTTCACCATGCTGTTCTCGGGAGGCATCATACCGATCTACCTGACCGTCAAGGCAACCGGCTTGATGGATACACTCTGGGCGCTTATCATTCCGGGTCTCGTCTCATCGTTTAATATTCTGATTATGAAGACTTTCTTCGAAGGTCTTCCGTACGAAATCGAAGAGGCGGCGAAGGTGGACGGCTGCAGTGATATCGGTACGCTCATGCGGATCGTGCTGCCGCTCTCGATGCCGATTATGGCGACACTCGGACTGTTTTACGGTGTTAATCACTGGAACGCGTACTTCGGCGGGGTCATGTATTTGAATGACCGTAGTCTGTATCCGCTGCAGGTCGTGCTGCGCAACATGATTGTGTCGCCGGCCATCAGCCAGGAGCTTGCGGTTCCGCAATCATCGCTGAACACCATGCCACCGGAGACGATCAAGATGGCGACCGTTGTGGTAGCGATCGTACCGGTTCTGATCATTTATCCGTTCCTGCAAAAATATTTCGTAAAGGGCATGCTGCTGGGTGCCGTCAAAGGGTAAGCCCGGCAGCGGCTTTACCGTAGGGCAGTTTTGAAAACCGCTTATTTGAATGGGGAGGTGACAAGTTGGGGGAAGGATCTGCAGCGGTTTGCGATCAAACGATTGGAATTAATTTACTGACGTAAGTAATTGTGCTTGATGGTGGTTTTATTCTCATTCTTCGAAAACGAATTAGGGAGGTCATTAGTTTGAAAACGTTTTCAAAAATAACTGCCGTATTATTGGCGTCTACACTCGTGCTTGCTGCATGCTCGGATGCGAAAGAAGGGGCGTCTCCGTCGCCAGCGGGCAACACAAACGCTTCGTCCAGCCCGGATGCCAAGAAGGAAAAGCTTGATCTGAAATGGATGGTCATTGCGGACGCAAGTTCCCAGCTTCCTTCGGCTGATAAAGATTTCGTGAAGAATGCGATCGAAGAGAAGTTCAATGTCACTCTGAAAATGAATTACTTACCGCTCGGTCAAGACTACACCAACAAGCTGAATACAATGATCGCTTCCGGCGACATACCGGACGTTTTCTACGCAGAAGGCGTACCTTCCAACAACTACATTCGGGACGGAGTCGCGCGCGACTTGACCGGAATTGTCACACCGGCGAAAATGCCGAACTACTTTAAAAGCTGGGTGACCGAAGCCAATTTGAAATCGTACCAGGTGCAAAGCGCGTTTAAGCGTGCGCCAGTTCCATACGAAACGAGCTACTACCGTACTTTCTATATTCGGAAAGACTGGCTCGACAAGCTTAACCTGAAAATGCCGACGAACTACGATGAACTCGTTGGCGTCATGAAAGCCTTCACGTTCAACGATCCGGACGGCAACGGCAAAAACGACACATACGGTTTTACAGCGGCAGGCGGCGGCGCAAGTGTTTCGATGGACTTCCCGGAATTCTTGAATAACGGCTTGGTCGGTGACACCTACGTAGAAGGCGACCAGTTCATCGACGTCCGTTCCGACATCCGCATGCAAAATGTTCTTGCCGATATCAAGAAACTGCTTGATCTGAAGGTTGTCGATCCAGATTGGTTCCTGAACAAATATGGCCAACACTTTGACAAAGCGGCGCAAGGCAAAGCGGGCATCGTGATCGGTCAAGGCAGAGACCTTGCTTTCGACAACAACCCGGCAGGCCTGCAAATGAAATCGAAGCAAGCGGGTCAAGCGACCGCGGATTGGCAGCCGTTCCATCCCTGGGAAAAAACCGGCACATGGGTCGAAACAATTCCAGGCAATCCGTTCCTGATCAGCTCCAAAGCTTCCGATGCGAAAGTGCAGCGCTCGATCGAAATTCTCGACTGGCTCGCCGGCGAAGAAGGCTTTCTGCTGACGCGATATGGCAAGGAAGGCGTTCATTATAAGCGCAGCGGTAAGACGATAGAAGTCAATCAAGATGCTTATAAAAAAGACGTCATCGACAACAACAACTTCCTTGAAATATACGGCTGGTTCACGCCTCGTAAACCTGAGGTATTCGGGCTTAATGTCGTCGACCCGAAAATTACCGAACGCGATAAGAAAATCGTAGAGAAAATTAACTCGTACAAAATTCTTCCGTCCGTTGGTACCGCCCTCACTGTCAAGGAAGGCATGGATCTAGGCGCAATGCGTAAGCGAATGAACGAGCTGCACGTACAAGTCGTGTATAAAGATAAGGATGCTTCCAGTTGGCCGCAATATCGCCAAGAGATCATGACAAAATTCGGCGGTAAAGCGATTTTCGACAACTATGCCGAGCTTGCTTCTACGGCGAAAGGCAAAACGATTAAGTTCAAATCGGAAAACTAGTACGCTATCGTCGTTCGGGTCATGCAAAGTCAGAGTGGCCAATGATCCACATGTTCGCCACTCTGACGCTCTGTTGAGAAGTCGATTTTCGGCTTCTCAGATTCAACTGACGAGCTTCGGCTCGCTGAGCTCTCGCTGAAAGCGCGGTTTTCGCGCCTATTTGTTCGGAGGTGCCTGATTAAGCGCGTTTTCCGCGCTTAATCAGCACGGACGAGCGGGACTGTCTTTTAGATGATCCCCACTGCAACAGAAGGGAGGCTTTTAACGTGCGTTTGCAAGGAAAACGGGCGCTGATTACGGGGAGTGCCAGAGGTATTGGTCAAGGCATTGCCGATAAATTCGTGCAGGAGGGGGCAAGCGTTGTACTGCTTGACTACCGAGAGGATCAGCTTGAAGTATCCGCAAACACGATCCGGAGACTTGCGTTAGAGCGGGGGCAAATAGCTCAGGTCGCAACGGTTGTCTGTGATTTGAGTGTACCGGAGCAGGTGGATAATGCAGCACAATCGGCGTGGGACTGCTGGGGCGGCATTGACATTCTGGTGAACAACGCGGGCATCGCAACGCGCGAGCCGTTTGTAGACATTCCGTTGTCACGTTGGCAGCAGGTGATCAACATCAACTTGAACGCAACGTTCCAACTGAGTCAATGGGTGGCCAAGAAGATGATCGCGAGTGCATTAAAGGGTTCGATCGTCAATATGGCCTCGAAGAACGGTTTGGCCGGTAGCGCTGTATTGGCTCACTACAACGCATCGAAAGGCGGTGTTGTTCTGCTTACGCAGTCGATGGCCGTTGATCTGGCCGGAAATGGCATTCGCGTCAATGCGGTTGCCCCCGGTTTCATCGATACGCCGCTTGACCGCGAGTTGAAGGAGAAATCGGATGGGCTGCTTACGCTTACCGAACGTACGCCGATGCGCCGACTAGGAACCATAGAGGAAGTGGCGAACACTTTTCTGTTTCTGGCATCCGACGAGGCGTCCTACATTACGGGCACGACGCTTGTTGTAGACGGCGGCCATCTCGCCAATGCCAGCGATTTGTAAACACATCGAGACAACAGTCAGGGAGGACTTACGAACATGGCAGAACAGGACAACAACCGGGGGACAAACGGTGAAGACAAACTTCGAGGCGAAAAATATTTTAACGATACGGGACTTTGGGGGTTTATCCACCGTTCGTTCACGAAATCAATGGGCTACACGGACGATGATTTGAAAAAGCCAGTCATCGGCATTTGCAACACGTTCAGTGAGCTGAACAAATGCCACTCCCACTTTCGGGAGCTGACCGAATACGTCAAGCGCGGTGTTTGGCAGGCGGGCGGTCTGCCGATGGAGTTCCCGACCATTTCGATCGGCGAGCCTTACGTGAAGCCGACCACAATGCTGCTGCGCAATCTGATGGCGATGGATACGGAAGAAATGGTAAAAGCCCATCCAATCGATGGCGTCGTGCTGATCGGCGGTTGCGACAAGACGGTACCGGCGCAGCTTATGGCTGCTGTCAGCGCCAACATACCTGCGATTGTGCTTACGGGTGGGCCGATGCTGAACGGCAAATTAAACGGGCAAACGCTTGGCGCCTGCACAGATTGTTACCAGTTCACGCTTGAACATAAAGCGGGCAATATCACAGATGAGCAGCTCACGGTCGCCGAGAATGCGATTTGCCGCAGCGACGGCCACTGCATGGTGATGGGTACGGCCAGCACAATGGCAGCGATCGCCGAAGCGCTTGGTATGGCGCTTCCGGGCTGTGCGGCAATTCCTGCGCCAGATTCCAGGCGCCGCCATATGTCGGAGCAGACCGGTAAACAGATCGTTGAACTCGTCCGCCGCAACATCCGTCCGCGTGACATCATTACGCCGGAATCACTGGACAACGCGATTCGTGTTACGATGGCGTGCGCAGGCTCGACCAACGCGATCATCCATTTGGTAGCCATCGCGGGACGGCTCGGCTACCGACTGCCGCTTGAACGGTTCGACGAAATCAGCGCAACGACGCCGTTTATCCTCAACGTCCGTCCATCCGGGAAATACCAGATGGAGGAGTTTTTCGAAGCTGGCGGCGTACCGTCGCTCATGAAGGAGATTGAGTCGCTGCTGAACGGTGATTGTTTGACGGTTACCGGCCAAAGCGTTACCGAGAACCTGCGAGGCGTGCTGGTCCCCGACAGGGAACTGATTTATCCGCTGGAGCAGCCGATTGCTCCGCAAGGAGGCATTGCCGTGCTGCGCGGAAACCTCGCCCCGAACGGCGCGCTGATCAAGCAAACGGCGGTTTCACCGCATCTCAAAAAGCACCGTGGCCGAGCCGTCGTCTTTGAATCACCAGCCGATCTGAACGCACGGATCGACGATCCGAACTTGGATGTCGATGAGAACAGCGTGCTCGTGCTGAAAAATGCCGGACCGAAAGGCGCCCCAGCAATGCCGGAAATCGGGCAAATCCCGATTCCACAAAAGCTGCTGAAACGCGGCGTGCGCGATATGGTGCGGATATCCGATGCACGCATCAGCGGCACTTCGTACGGCACTTTGATTGTGCACGTTGCTCCGGAAGCAGCCATTGGCGGACCGCTTGGGCTCGTGCGGAACGGCGATGATATCGAGCTCGATATCGACATGCGCAAGTTGGAGCTTCATGTAGATGAAGAGACGCTCCGTGAACGCAAAGCGGATTGGCGGGCCCCTGCCCCTGCATACGATCGCGGGTACGGACTTCTGTTCTTGGAGCGTGTGCTTCAAGCGGACGAGGGATGCGATTTCGACTTCCTGCTGCCGCCAGAGCTTCGCAAATAGCAAATAAGTACTGGGCTTACCTAACCCCCTTACGAAAAGGAGCTGTTGAACGATGTTCTTCCTAAATGACAAAAAGGAAAAATCGAATGCGACAAACGTAAGCAACGAGGAGAATCTGACGAACGGTAAGGCGAACGAAACCATCAGTAGACGAAAAGTGTTGGCAACGATAGGACTTGGCGGCGCTATGTTGGCTGGCAGCGCCTTAGCTCCCAGGTTCGCCTCGGCTGATAATGCGCAATCGAACAGCAACGGGGATAATCAAGTGCTGCGGGTCAACAACGTGGTGGAGTTGAAGTCCCTTCCATCCGGCCAGCTAACGGACGGCCTGTATGTGCTCGTTGGCGGGTACAACAATAACGGCGACGGAGGCGGCAAGTTGGTTCGCTTTGTGGCGGGCAGCAACAAAGCTGATAACGGCGGCACGGTGCACAGGCCGATTAAAGGCGGCAAGGGACGCGAGCAAAATGACGATGATAAGGGGCAGAAGCCTCCTAATGGAGGAGGCTGCTTTGAAGTCGTGCATAACGGCGTGGGGGATTTCCGTTGGTTCGGCATTTTCGACGGGAGCAAGAATGCAGATGACGCACTGGATGTGCTGATCAACGATCTTTCGATCCACCGTGTCGAAGCGCACTCGGATCTGAACTTCGTGAAGCGCCATGTGTTCCATCGCAGCGACATCGAGGTTGATTTTCACGGCCATACCATAACGACCGTGGGAATCGAGCTGAACACATTGGACAATCCATTCGGCGCTGTCCTGTTTTTCCAAGGAGTTGTAACCGGCGTGACGCAGACTGTAACGCTGACTGAAGATTTAATTGAATATTCGGATATTTTCGAAGTCACCGATTCGTCGATGTTCGAAGTTGATAGCTGGTGGCACGCGCAAATCAAGAACAATCCAAGCGGAGGTGCGCAGCGTGAGCTCGATTACCTGATCAAAGTGACGGAGATTCTTGATGCCACCCACGTCCGCTTCAATTATAAGCTTGGCTGGCAACTTAACAAAGGACGTCTGATTACCTATAAAAAGATCAACCCGGCCTTCCGCTGCAATGTGCGGAATATGAGTTTTATGGGCATACCGGTACCGCCTAATGGTACTAGCCTCAGACCGTTCCCGACGTGGGACCAGATCGGATCAAACCCTGTCGCGTACGAATTCGCGGTCGAATGTGACGCGTCTGGCATTAAGGCGACCAAAGTGTTCTGGCCGGTCGTCATGCGGAGATACAACACCCATTATGTAACGGAACGCTGTCAATTGATGAACCCGGAAGAACGTGATTGGGGTGGCACTGGCTATTTGACGCAGCAGATCAACGTGCTGTACGGGCATGTCAGAGATTGCAATACGAGCAACGCGCGTCATTTGAATGACTTTACCTGCGCGGCCTACTGCATGGTCGAGAACTGCCATGGTGACGGCGATGAGTACGGCCCGTTCGTAACGCACGGTCAATTCGAGCATGATCTAACGTACATCAACAACTCCGGTCTGCTGTCGTTTGCGAACAGCGGCACGACCTGGGGGGACAGCGCCAAGCGGGTGACGGTTAAGAAGCATATCGCATCGCGGATCGTCGCGCACAAGCGGTTGACTGACCTGACGCTTGAAGATTGCCATGCCGTAGTGACGTACACGAAGCCCGGGGTGAAAATGGCGAATTCCGGCTCATTCTGGGTCAACATGGATGGCCTGCAAATGAGGGGCTGCACAGCACAAGAGATGGTAACGATATCGAAGAGTTCCTCCCGCGGCAAAAGGAAAAACATCATCGACAGCTGTTCCTTCGGCATGCTGAAGGGGTATGAAATCGCCCGTCCGATCCGCACGGGGACGACGCAGGTCGGTTTTACGCCGAGCAACGGGGAGTTGACGATCCTTAACAGTGAGTTTTACAACGTTGAGGAAGTAACCCTCGGAAGTATCAATAAGCTGATACTCATCAATACGTGGTTTAAGGGTTTGCCTCAGGTGGGAGGCACGGTCAAGGTCGGCACCCGTGAAATTATCATGCAGGGAGGCGGACTAGTGGATTGCTGCTTCTTATTCACTGGCGCTTGGGACAAGGTTGGCGACGTCAACAATGCGAAGAATAAGCCCGATCAGTGGATCACGATCGACGGTGGCGCCGTATTTAGCGGAGTGAATGGTGAGAAGGCGTTCCTGAAGAGCGTGGATCCGTCCAATGTCGTTACCTGGAATTTCGGGAACTACACGAGTATCGCAGCGGATGTGAACACGGGACATTTCCACATTCAAGGCGGGACGAACAAGTTGAAAGCGATCGGTTCCCATTTTACGAGTGGTAAATATGAAGTGGCGGATGGTGCATTCGGAAATAGCACGTACTTCTTCATGACGTCTTGCGTGGAAGAGGGAGTCAACCGAGCAGCGCTGCCGGCAGAAAATGAAACGGTAAAACACAGTGTAGGCAATTTTTCAATGATTTAAACTTTACGGGATTCACGACATATCGGCATAGTTATGTCGTGAATCCTAAGTACATTGACATGCAATAGTGGAACATTGCTATAATGACTTATATCAATGCGGATACAGGATGCGTCCATTTATTCCTGTTCTTGACAGTGTATCGGATGGAAAAGAGGTCTATAGATGGAAGAACGGACAACTCGCAAATCGTCACGCGAGCGGTTGAGTGAACTCGTCAACACGCTGCGGGAAGAAATATTGACAGGAAAGCGGTCGGTAGGCGAATATTTGCCTTCCGAAAAAACATTCGCTGCGCAATTCAATTTAAGCAACCAATCTGTGCGAAAAGGACTCGAAGTCCTTGTCGCAGAAGGGCTGATCGAGAAAATACCGCGTGTCGGAACCAAGGTTGTCGGTCCTCCGGACGGCGCTTTCGTCACTGTGAAGCTAGGCTTCCATAGCTCCGTCACCGGCGAGGCGGATATTCACCGGCTGCTTTCCCTATTTCAAAAGGAAAACCCGCATATTCGGGTACAAGCAGTGCCTACATCCAGCGACAGCTACAGTTATATCAGCGATTACTTGTCCAGCGGCATTCTCGATGTAGTCATGATAAACTTTAAGAATTTTCAGGAATGTGTGGAAAACGGAGATGAAGGATTGCTGGAGCCGATGGAACGCAATCCGGAGATATATTCGTTCTTGTCAGACGCATTTAATGTGGATGGTCGGCAGCTCGTGCAGCCGTTTATTTTTTCGCCGCTCATTCTCTGTTATAACCGGGAACACTTTCAAGCAGCTAATTTGTCCGAGCCAGATAGCAGTTGGCAGTGGAAGGATCTGATCGAATATTCGTCACGGCTTGCCATTCCGAATGAACGGCTTGGCTTTCACTGCGACTTGTATTCATCGAACCGTTGGCCTCTTCTTCTGCTGCAAACCGGGGGGAAGTTCGAGCGGCATGAAGACGGTCGTCTTAAGCTTGCCGGTACGCATATGATGGATGCGCTTCGCTACTGTGGGGAGATGAAGCATAGTATTCCATCTTTATCGGAAGGAATTACGACAGGCGAATCGGAGCTGCTTCTGGCCAAAGGCAAAGCGTCGATGATCATGACCAGTTACTTTTATTTAAATTATTTACTTGGTGAGCGGTTGTCCTTTGATATCGCGCCCGTACCGCATTTTGGTACGCCAATGACGATGCTGCTTAACACGGGGTTTGCTGTCAACCGTCAGTCGCAGGTCAAGGACGCCGCCGTTAAATTGGTGGAGTTTTTAACCAGCAATAAAGCCCAACTATTCGTTCGGCAGAACACATACAGTCTTCCAGCCAGAAAATCGGCCGCAGAGTGGGTAGGGGAAGAAAAGCGCTATCTTCCTTCTAGATTTTCGCTATTTCGCGAAACGATACCCGGCTTTAGATATTTCACGGATTTAGCTATTAGCGCGAGAGAACTATCCGAAATAAACCAGGAATTAAAGATGTATTGGGCCGGCTTGGAAACCGAAGAGGTCCTGTGTTCACATATCGAAGAGCGCCTAACCGTTAGTTCCTTGTAAGATTAGTACCTTTAACCAAAAAGGGGTGAGTTATGTGCCGCATTTTAGTGCTTCAACTATTATGTTAATAGTTATAACTGCACTTGTATTGTTCGGCCCCAGCAAGCTGCCAGAATTAGGTCGTGCGTTTGGCAAAACCTTGAAGGAGTTTAAAAAAGGAACCAAGGAATTAATAGGGGACGATGAATCACATCCTCCACTGCAGACTCGTAAGGAAACTCGTGTGGAAGAAACCAATAAACTTTAAACAACTTTCCAAAGAAGCAGTTAAATAGATCGTTCTCTCTGAGGCAAGGTTTGCCGGATGGAGGACGGTCTTCTTCCACTTTCGGTAAAATTTCAGGGAAAGATTCTTTAGCTTCGCGCATGATTCTGTTGAATGGAATCTAATATATTGAACTTTGTTTAATGTGTAGAATCAATTTAACGGATCAATAATAGCCAGAAGTTCTTTTTGTTTTATATAAAAACGGGATTTCTAGGTTTTTAGACGATTTATAGACGTGTTTTTCATGAAAAAGCAGTTGCAAATATGCTGTAGAAACCCTATATTATTTATAGACAACGTTCAATATATTGAATTTAACTTATAGATTATGAGTAAAGTATGGAGGAAACATGATGACCCAAGGAACGAAAGAGTATTCGGTTCCAGCGATTGAGAAAACCATTCTAATTCTGAATGCACTCTCAGAGGCTGAGCTTTCAGCAAGCGATTTGCATATTCAATTAAAGCTTCCGAAGTCGACGACATTTGTAATCATGAATACACTTGAACAAAACGACCTTATCCAAAAAACGCCGGAAGGGAAATATCGGCTTGGACACGGTGTTTTGCGATGGGGCATTAGTTATTTTAAAGCAATGGACTTAGTAAGAATTGCACGTCCATTTTTGGAAAGCTTAGCCCAAGACACGCCATTTACCGCTCATTTGGCAGTGCCAGTAGAAAACAAACCCGTTTATGCAGATAAAGTGGAAGGCAAAGGTTTTGTTCGTTTCGCCACGACAATCGGTCAAGCCCAACCACTGTTTCAGTCGAGTGTGGGGAAGGCGATTATCTGCGACAAGACAGAGGAAGAGATTGTACATATTTTGAATCAAGATGCCACTCTTTCTACGCAGCAAATCGATCGTATGCTTGAAAAAATAAAGGGCGATGTGCTTTTCGTTCGTGAACATGGTTTCGTTATTGAAGATCAGGAGTTTGAGGAGGGCATCCGCTGTATAGGTGCTCCAATCCGAAACTCCAGCGGGGAAATCATCGCATCCATCAGCATTACCTCGTTAGTTAAAGATTTGCCGGCTATCAAGTTTTTGACAATTGGGAATTTAGTAAAAGAAACGGCCGGACAAATTTCACGTGCGATGGGATACCTCGGCGGCAAATAAATGAAAGGCGGGACAGAATTATGATATTCGATTGCCATACCCATCTGTTTCTTCCAGGACAAACCGAGGGGCCCTTTTTAGCTGCTGTCAAGCGTAGTTGGGGTGAACATATGGACATCATCGCCACTCCACAGCAGCATGAAGAAAACATACAACAATTTGATGGGGCCATTGTGCTTGCTTTCGACGCTCCGGCAACGGGCATCAACGTACCTAACCAAGTTGTAGCTGAGTATGTAGCTAAACATCCTGGACGCTTGTACGGGTTTGCAAGCATCGATCCAAACAGGCCTAATGCCGCTCGTCTGTTTGAAGAAGCTATCAAGGAATTTGGGCTTTGTGGACTTAAGCTTGGACCGATTTATCAAAATTTTTACCCGGGTGAACAAAGTCATTTTGATTTGTATGCCAAGGCTGATGAATTGAGATTGCCGATTATGTGGCACCAAGGTACTTCCTTCGTACCAGAAGGGTATCTCGACGCCTCCAGACCGGCATTATTAGACCCGATAGCCCGTGCTTTTCCTAACCTCAAAATGATCATTGCTCACATGGGACACCCGTGGGTGGATGAGTGCATTGCCGTCGTTCGAAAAAACGTCAATATGTATATGGATTTATCGGCACTAGGGTCACGGCCGTGGCAGTTTTATAATGCGCTTGTTTCTGCGATGGAGTATGGGGTGACGCACAAGATTTTATTCGGCTCCGATTATCCTTTCTTCACAACGCAGCAAACGATAGACCTGTTTCGGAATATTAACCACTTGGTTGAAGGCACTAAGATGCCGCGTATTCCGGAGCAGATCATCGAGGATATTATTCATCGCAATACGCCGGAGTTACTCGGCCTGACCAAGATCGTAAAGTAAATCACAATTAAGAGGAGGCAATGAGACATGTCCAAAAATGCAGAGCTTTATGAAGAATCGAAACTTTACTCGCCAGGCGGGGTTCATACGTCCATTCGTAACGTGAATCCAATGAAGGTTTTTACAAAAGGTGAAGGCGCTTACATCTACGATGCAGATGGTAACAAGTACATTGATTATCAAGGTGCATTTGGCCCGATTATTCTTGGGCATAGCCATCCTTATGTTAATGGAAAAGTAATTGAAGCTATTCAGCGAACTGATTTGTACGGCGTTGGTTGTACGGATCTGGAAGTGGAACTAGCACGTAAAATTTGTAAACACGTCCCTTCGTCAGAGCAAGTGCTGTTTTGCAATTCAGGATCAGAAGCTACTTATCATGCGATTCGTTTATCGCGTGCGGTTACAGGACGCAATAAACTGATCAAATTTCAAGGCTGCTATCACGGCTGGCACGATTATGTCGCTCGCAACATGCTCAGCGCTTGGGACATGATCGGTAAACGCGATCCCGGATCAGCTGGCATGATGGACGAAGCGATCGACAATACCTTGGTCTGTACGTTTAATGATCTTGATGATGTAGAAAGGACCTTCCGTGAGAACAAAGGGCAAATCGCGTCCTTGATTGTGGAGCCGATTCCTCACAATATCGGGTGCGTTATGCCGCAGCCTGGATTCTTGGAAGGGCTTCGTGAGCTTTGCACGGCATATGGAGCACTGCTGATCTTTGACGAAGTCATTACCGGATTCCGTCATGATATCGGCGGTTTTCAGAAGGTGGCTGGGGTTACTCCAGATTTGACAACGATGGGCAAAGCGATGGCGAACGGATACCCAATCGCCGCTGTTGCTGGTAAGCGTGAGTATATGCAGCGATTCAATACGTATCCAGGCGGAGATGTCTGGTTTGCGGGAACCTATAACGGTCATGCCGTAGGCACAGCCGCTTCTATAGCAACACTTGAACTGATGGAGAACGAACCGGTACATGAGCACATTTTCCGCTTGGGCGAGAAGATGCGTTCCAGCATTCGTGGCATTCACGAACGGCTAGGCATCGAGGCATATGTGGCAGGATTTGGTTCTGTGTGGACGACTTATTTCATGAAAAGCGAGCCGAAGAACTATTCTGATTTACAGCAAAATGACGCGGAGTTATACGTAACCTATCGTAAGAAATTAATCGAGAAGGGCATCTATAAGATGCCAATGAACATTAAACGCAATCATATCAGTTATAGCCATACAGATCAGGATATTGATACAACACTTGATATCATCGAATCCGTATTGAAAGAGTTAATCATCAAATGACCCATAGATAGGAGTATTTAAATATGAAATTATTAACGTTTATTCAAAAAGGTACTTACCGCTTAGGTGTGAAAAAGGATCAAGGCGTGGTCGACGTATTGGCGGCGTTATCATCTATCTCCACAGAAAAAACAATACCTACTACCATACACGAAGTTATTGAAGGCGGGACTGGTGCGTTAAACGAACTGCGTGAATATATCGATATGGTTCTTGCTTTGGATAACGACAAAACAGCTTATTTATTGGACGAATCGACTTTAGTTTTAGGGCCTTGCGTTACGCATCCGAATAAAATCATTTGCGTGGGACTTAATTATCGCAGACATGCGGAGGAAACGGGTGCACAGATACCGCAATATCCGATTTTGTTCAATAAATTCAACAACACTTTAACCGGTCACGGCGATGATATTTCTTTGCCCAAGGTTTCGGAGAAAGTTGACTATGAGGCGGAATTAGCGATCGTAATTGGTAAAACAGCCAAATATATTTCCAAGGAGCAAGCGCCGGGTCACGTCTTTGGCTACAGTAATGCTAATGATCTATCAGCACGCGATTTGCAGGTGAGGACACAACAATGGCTGTTGGGTAAATCTTGCGATAAATTTGCGCCTATCGGTCCTTATGTCGTGACGGCGGATGAAGTGGGCAACCCGAATGATCTTGAAATTAAAACGTATGTAAATGGAGAAGTGCGTCAGCATTCGAATACATCGGATATGATTTTCCATTGCGATGAAATCGTCAGCTACATATCCCAGCATATGACGCTAGTGCCGGGCGATATTATTTTAACAGGAACACCTGAAGGGGTTGTACTTGGGTATCCACCAGAAAAGCAAGTGTATTTGAAGGACGGGGATATCGTGACGATTGAAATTGAAAAGCTCGGAACACTGACCAATCGGTTCGTTGCGGAGTAGTGGCAGAATGACGCACAATTTGAAAATAGTTCATTCCCAAATAGCTGAACTTGCAGAAGGGCCTTGTTGGGATGTTGATGGCAAGTTGCTGTATTGGGTAGACATTCCGGCAGGGAAAATTCATATTTTGAACCTGGAAACTCGGGTGGAAAAAATGATTGCCATTGGACAACAAGTAGGTGCAATTGCGCTAAGAAAGTCGGGTGGAGCTATTCTCGCCGCCCAGCATGGATTTTATTTTCTCGATCTCGATACAGAAAAATTAGTGCATCTTGCAGACCCGGAAGCTCATTTGCCCGATAATCGGTTTAATGATGGTAAGTGCGATGCGAGGGGAAGATTCTGGGCGGGCACCATGAGTATGAATGGAAAGAAAGAGGAAGGCTCGCTTTATTGCATGGATCCGAACATGACAGTACGAAAGATGTTGGGGAATGTTAGTGTTTCTAACGGAATTTCTTGGAGCCCTAATAACCGCATCATGTATTATATAGATTCTATGACAAAGCAGGTAAACGCATTTGATTACGAGCTTGAAACAGGGGAGATAAGCAATCCTAGAGTTGTTGTTCAAATTCCGGAAGGTCAAGGCATTCCTGATGGAATGACGACAGATACGGAGGGGATGCTGTGGATCGCACTATGGGGTGGATATAAAGTATCCAGATGGAACCCCATGAATGGAAGTCTATTGGATGAAATAAAAGTGCCGGCTGCTCAGGTCACATCGTGTGTTTTTGGCGGAGAAACCCTTGATCAACTCTTCATTACTAGTGCATGGCAGGGATTAAATCAGCAGCAAAAATTGGAACAGCCTTATGCAGGAGCCATCTTTAGTGTGCAATTAAAAGTAAAAGGGATGCCGTTTCATAAATTTGGCTAGTTTTTCGAAAAGCGATCTTTTCTCTTAGACCATAAGGGGGGATCGCTTTTTCATATATAAAGATTGTTGAATATGTTACTATGATGGAAGGCTCTGCCTTTGAATATAATATGGGAATATAAGGACGCATTGAAGACTTGTCTTTATTGTATTGGCTTCATACAATGGGAGTAAAGGGAACAACACTATATGTTAGGAGAGCTGCATGATGCGTTTTAAAGATGTGTTTTCGATCATCGGACCATCTATGATCGGTCCATCAAGCTCTCACACCGCAGGAGCGGTCCGGCTAGGACGTGTTGTCAGACAACTGCTTGGCGAACAGCCGAAGAAGGTTGAAATCACACTATACGGTTCTTTCGCGGATACCTACCGGGGGCATGGCACCGATTTGGCATTAATTGGCGGTCTACTGGATTATGAAACCGATGATCCGCGTATTCCTGTTGCTGCGGAAGAGGCTGAAGCGCTTGGTGTGGAGATTGCCTTCCTTACAAGTAAAGATAAAGCTGATCATCCCAACACCGTTCGATTCAATCTTTCATCAGAAACACGGGAATTGAGTATGACGGGAGCATCGATCGGCGGAGGCAATGTTGAGATTGTTAATGTGAATCAATTTGATGTAAAATTTACTGCGGTATACCCTACGTTAGTTATTTCCCATCATGATCGTCCAGGGATGATTGCAGATATTACCGCCTTATTGGGGCGCAGCGAAATCAATATCGGTTTCATGGATTTGGATCGGAAGGGCCGCGATCGGGAAGCGATGACAGTGATCGAGACGGATGTATCGATTCCAGATTCGCTTATAGAAGAGCTTAAAAATTTAAGCATGATACACGAAATAAAAAAAGTAGACCTCGCAGAAAGAGGCGAATAAATGAGATTCCGGACATTGAAACAATTAACGGAAGTGTGTGCTTCCGAAGGATTAACCATTGCAGAAGTCATGCTTGCTGATCAAAGCCAAGAATCGGGTAAATCACCTGAGTATGTCTTTGAAAAGATGCGAGCGTATTACCAAATCATGAAAGAAGCCGTCGCCAAAGGATTGACAGAAGATACAACATCCCGAAGCGGGTTGACGGGAAAAGACGCTCAACGTGTTGCGAGCTATATGACAACGACAGAAGCATCCTTAGGCGAAGAAGCCTGCAAAGCGATGGCTTATGCACTCGCTGTTTCAGAAGTTAACGCTTCCATGGGACGAATCATTGCCACGCCGACGGCTGGCTCCTGCGGAATTATTCCAGGTGTTTTCATTAGCAGTCAGCAGCGATTTGGATGGGATGATGACCATATGGTCAATGGCTTGTTAAGCGCTGGCGCGATCGGTTATGTAATCGCCAACAACTCCTTCGTCTCCGGTGCAGAAGGAGGATGCCAGGCTGAAGTTGGGTCCGCCATTGGTATGGCAGCTGGTGCGCTTGTGGAGCTTCGCGGCGGTACGCCAGAACAGGCGATGCACGCAGTTGGGCTCGCGCTGAAGAACACCTTGGGGTTAATATGCGACCCAGTTGGCGGTTTGGTTGAAATTCCTTGTATTGTCCGTAATGGATTTGGAGCGGTTAATGCAATGGCAGCAGCCGATATGGCCTTGGCCGGTGTCAGATCCGTCATTCCTTCGGATGAAGTCGTTCAAGTGATGTATGAAGTAGGCACGGCAATGCCGGAGAAACACCGGGAGACAGCCAAAGGTGGCTTAGCTCAAACACCGACAGGCCAACAAATCATGAAAGAGCTGAATCTGGGTAAGAAGCAGCGTTAATAATCAAGTCTGTGGGTGAGGTTCACCTGCGGGCTTTTTTTGTATTGAAAATATGAATTCCGGCCTTTAGTGGATACAGTTGTTCGTCACCCGAAGGTTGTTTTGTTCTTAATTCGCCCCACCTGACGCAGAATGCTGCTGAGGCGATGTTTTTCATCGTTAAAGTGGAGGGAGTGAGAGAAATTAGCTCCGTAACGATGAAAAACATGCTTAAAGTCGCTGGAACCGCCCCGTCCAACAAAGAATGCTGCTGAGACGATGTTTTTCATCGCTAAAGTGTGGGGAGCGCAAGAAATTGGCTCCGTAACAATGAAAAACATGCTTAAAGTCACTGGATTCACCCCATTGTTCTGGGTGGCGGATTAACTAACAAATGCCCCCTACAAGGCCAATAACCTTGTAGTGGGGCATTTCTTTATCTATGCACTTGTTTTAGTTAACGACTCGGACGGTTGTTTGAAGCGTGTTACACTCTGTCGGCCATCGATACCCACTGGAATATCGCCGTCTACAGTGACTCGGCGCACAATCCGATGCTGGTCACCATAATCGTTGATCGCGTAGTGCTGCGTTGCGCGATTGTCCCAGATCACGACATCGCCGGCAGACCAGCGCCAACGAACTGTATTTTCCAGCTTAGTAATATGCCCCTGAAGTAGAGACAGTAGTTGAGCAGAGTCTGCGGAAGATAGGCCCAGGATTTTCTTCGCGAAATGGCCAAGCACAAGGGTGCGTTCACCCGTCTCGGGATGCACACGAACGATCGGATGCTCGGTTTCATACACCGTGGAGGCAAACACTTCCCGATGATGACGCTCCTTCTCTGGAGAGACTTCAGGACGCTGCGCGGCATAATCGTAGTCGTTGCTGTGCAGCGCCCATAGCTGATCAACGAGAGTACGCAGTTCGGAGGGGAGGTGCTCATAAGCGGCGGCGGTATTCGCCCAAACCGTGTCACCGCCGGAAGCGGGAACCACGACGGCACGGAGAACAGAGGCCTGCGGGTAAGCATCGACGAAGGTCACATCAGTATGCCAAGAATCGGCCCGCCCGCCATGAGCGGAATCAAGCTCAAGAACGTAATCAGTTCCGGTTTTAATTGGCACCGTCGGATGAGCAACAGGATCACCAAGCAGGCGAGCAAAAGCCTCCTGTCCTGCGTCATCCAGCTGGTGCTGATCACGAATGAAAATGACTTTGTGCTGCAATAAAGCCTCGCGGATCGTCTTAACCGTCTGAGTATCCAGATCAGCGTTAAGGCTCACCCCTTTTATTTCTGCGCCAATTCTGCCTGCAATCGGAAGCACCTCAATGTGACCGGGAGTTACCTTAACTTGTTCCATTTAATTATTATATTTATGCGCCTCCAACGGCAGCAGTCGCATACTGATTAGCAGGTCGGGACAAGCCCAAATGTCCCCGCAGGGTAGTTCCTGAATATTCCGTTCGGAACAATCCTCTTCGCTGCAGTTCCGGTATGACGAATTGTGCGAATTCTTCCAATCCGGCTGGTAAATAAGGCGGCATCACATTAAAGCCGTCACTGCCTCCGTGTAAGAACCATTCTTCCAACTGGTCTGCTATTTGAATAGGCGTACCAGCAAAAGTACGATGACCGCGTCCGCCTGCGAGACGATGAAGCAGCCCGCGAATGGTTAAATTGTCGCGCTTCGCTAAATCAGCGACAAGCTGGAAGCGGCTTTTATTCCCATTGATGTCGGACAAGCTTGGCAGCTCCGGAAGAGGTCCATCCAACGGATAGGAGAATAAATCAATATTCAACATATTGGACAACTGATTTAGCCCATATTCCGGAACGGTTAATTCGTTTAACTCTTGCTCTTTTTCTTTGGCTTCTGATTCGGTGCGACCGATAATGGGGCAGATGCCCGGCAAGATTTTCAACTGCTCAGGAGATCGTCCATACTTGGCAAGTCTAGATTTTACATCTGAATAAAACTGTTGGGCCTCTACGAGTGTTTGCTGAGCAGTGAATATGGCCTCCGCATACTGAGCGGCGAATTCTTTGCCAGATTCGGAAGAACCGGCTTGAACAAGCACCGGATATCCCTGCGGAGACCTTGGTATATTCAGCGGTCCGCGCACTTTAAAGGTATCGCCGACATGATTGATTTCCCGAACTTTACTTCGATCTGCGAAGGTGCCCGATTCTCGATCAATGATCAGAGCTTCATCTTCCCAGCTGTCCCACAGACTGGTCGTTACGTCTAAGAATTCTTTGGCCCGTTCATATCGCTTACTGTGCTCCAAATGGTCATCTTTGCTGAAATTACTAGCCTCAAAAGAGCTTCCGGATGTGACGATATTCCAGCCTGCTCGCCCCTTGCTTATGTGATCCAACGAGGCAAATTTGCGCGCAACATGAAAGGGTTCGTTATACGTTGTAGAGACGGTGCCGATAAGTCCGATATGATCGGTTACCGCGGCTAAGGCAGATAGCAAAGTGAATGGTTCAAGCCCAACAAACGCGCCATGCTTGATGTTTTGACTGACCGCCAATCCATCCGCCAAGAAGAGGGAGTCGAATTTAGCCTGTTCCGCAATTTGCGCAATCCGTTGAAAATATCGAATATCCGTAATATTCTCCGGCTCTGTGTTTTTGTGTCTCCATGATGCTTCATGATGCCCCGTATTCATGATGAATACATTTAAATGCAGTTGTCTTTTCGCTTTACTCATGATCACTCACGCACCCTTTTATTTTTTTACTCACTATAGGTTTGCTTCCAGCCTGTTAATCTCTTCTCTAGCGTAACAAGTAGGTAATTAATGATTAAACCAATAACCGAAATAGAGATAATGCCTGCGTACATATTCGTAATTTGAAAGCTGAACTGTGTGTATTGAATTAAGTAACCGAGACCGGACTTCGCACCGACCATCTCAGCGGCAACGAGCACTAGAATAGAACCGGCTCCAGCCTGCCGAATGCCTACGAAAATAGTCGGAGTTGCAGCAGGGATAATCACTTTGCGAAACAAGCTAACTGGCGATAAACCCATCGAACGAGCTGATTTGATCAAAAGTGGATCGACATTTTTGACACCGCTAATGGTGTTCAATAGAAGCGGGAAAGTGCAGGCATAGAGCACGATGGCAATCTTCGAGGTTTCACCAAGTCCGAGTAATAGGATGAAAACCGGAAGTATGGCAAGTGCGGCCGTATTTCGCAATAATTCGAGCAAGGGATTGAGATATTCCGATACGGGCTTCCACCAACCGATGGCGAGACCAAGAGGGATGCTGATGAGGATTGCCAGCGTAAATCCGCCCAAAGAACGCGATAAGCTGGCTATTGTATGCTCGGTAAGATCACCCGATAGCAGCAACTGCCACCAAGCAGCCGCTATTTCGGAAATCGGAGGGAAGAACGTTCGATCAACGAGCCCTATACGAGGCGCCACTTCCCATACGAAAAGCAAGGCCACGATGACAATGGCATTTTTGAACAGTTTTCTTAGCTTCGCTAAGGACCATAGGGCGACATCAAAGCTTTCTTTTTCACGAAGAACCAGGGCTTTCCCCGCATTCACACTAGCCATTAATAACGCCTCCTTTTAACGCAGATTTATTGTGCTCAAAGCCATCCAAGCTCTTGGCTATCTCTTGCTCCTGGGCTCTCGTTACTTCGTCTTTAAGCAAATCCCACACCTCATGGCGCAGCTTGACGAAGTCAGGATGGGATCGCAAATCTTCTTCACTTCTGCGTGATTCAAAAGGGATATCAATGACTTTCTTGATTCTTCCTGGACGAGAGGTCATTACAGCGACACGCTGGCCTAAATAAACCGCTTCTTCAATGCCATGCGTGATGAAAATGATCGTTTTTTGGGTAGCCTCCCAAATACGCAGCAGTTCGCTTTGCAGGGTTTCACGTGTTTGCGCATCAAGCGCAGCGAAGGGTTCATCCATCAACAGCACTTCAGGATCGTAGGCCAAGCTTCTGGCGATCGCAACCCGCTGTTTCATGCCTCCTGAAATCTCATGGGGATAACGGTTTTCGAAGCCGGCAAGCCCAACCAGATGAATGAACTCTAGGGCAATTTTACGTCGTTCTTTGCGACCCACCCCTTTGGCTTCGAGACCAAACTCCACATTCGCAAGCGTCGTCTTCCACGGAAAAAGCGCATACTGCTGAAACACGATACCGCGATCCAGATTCGGTCCTGTAATGGCCTTGCCGTCTAACAAAATCTGCCCACTGCTTGGCTTCGTTAAACCCGCAAGTAAGTCGAGCAATGTTGATTTGCCGCAGCCGCTAGGGCCTACGATGACCATGAACTCGCCTTTCTTCACCTCCAAATTGATATCCTTTAGGGCGGAAATAGGCTGTAAATCTTCTTTCAAATGCCCCAGGTTTCGTTGGATTCGAAACGATTTCTGCACATGCTGAATGCTTATTTTAGCTGTCATTTGCAGCACCTCCTTAACGGTTTCATCATTCATAAACTGGCTTCATAAGCAGTTACTTTTTCTCATTTACAAAAGGATTGAATTCATTCGTGTACAGACCTTTGATCTTTAATTGTCCCTCTTTAAGTACGCCTTCGTCCTCCAGCCAATGGATCCAAGTATCGAATTCCTTGTCAGAGATCAAGCCGCCTTTACCGGCAACACCGGTGCTTTTCCAAAACTTCACAGTAGAAGTATCTTCTTTTCTGCCTCTGGCGTTAATGATTTTCTCATATCGAGCAACAACTTCATCCCGTGGTGTTGTGCGAGCCCACTCAATAGCTTTGGCGGTTGCTTCGACAAATTTACGCGAGGCATTCAGATTCGCTTTGATGAATTTATCGGTCAGCACATAACTGCCGGCACTAAAGGTGCCAAACAGATCGATATCCTTAAACAAAGGGTGAATGCCGCCGCGCTCCAGCGCTTTGTCACGCAGCACACCGCCTAGTGTGGCTACATCGATTTGTTCTGCGCGCAGCGTCTGTTCCGTTGTGACCGGCGGTACGACAACAAGCGTCACTTGCTTGATCTCCTCCGTCGTTAGGCCGGCTCTGTGCAAGTATTCCTTTATGACGAATTCATGATGAGCCTAGTGTATTCACTGCAATTTTCTTACCAATTAAATCCTTTGCAGATTTGATGGGGCTGCCATCCAAAACGTAATATCCCGTCCACGTATTCTCATCGACACCATAATAAGCAATAACTGGCTTAATCGGAGCTTTGGCAGATATCAATTTCACGATAGCCCCATTAAAAGCTCCGCCAAAGTCGGTATCCCCTGTAACGACGGCTTGAATATCTTGCGGACCGCTAATCGTGTTGCCGATAAATTTCAGCTTCAATGGAGCTAAGTACCCCAGATCATCAGCTAATTCTGGAAAAGTAACAGAGCCGACACCTCCTTGATAACGAAGCTCCGTTACTTCGGGTGCGCCGCCGCTCGCAGATGCCGTCGTCTCTGTTTTGCCGCAGGCTGTCAATAGGAGAGAGGAAGCAAGAAGGCATACGATGGCTGTCGTGGAGCTTTTTTTAGCAAAATGAATCATGATCAAATCCCCCTAACGATAATTTGCTTTCGTTGATTTCTAACCAAGTTATCTCCAGAGGCCCGGTCGTAAATTATATAATTCCTATAGACTTACTATGAATATATTTCTATAATGAAATATAATCTCAGCCCAGTGAACTGTCAATGAATTGGAAACACATGAACATGAATGACGATGAATGACCATCTTAACCCCGGCAGGAGGCGCGATGACCATGACCAACCAGCGATTCAACCTCATTTCTTTGCATGATGCGATCGATTTGCTTGGTGTAAGCCGATCCACCTTTGACAGATGGCGTAAATTAAAGCAGCTTCCTTTTGTGAAAATAGGGAAAGAGATCTTAATTGATAAGAATGAACTGGAACAGTGGGTTCGTCATCACTCTTTTAGCCTACAGAATCCGGCACTTGCTTCAGGCGCCTCAACAACCGTCACTTCTAAGGAGCTGCCCACGATAACGGTTGGTTATCAAAGCGGAACGGCCCATATGTGGACAGCGCTCATCATGAAAGAGCTTGGCTGGTTGGAGGAAGAGCTCATCTTAGTAAATCCTAGCCGTTCTGTGCATGTAAAATGGTTTGATGCAACAAATGGAACGTTGCTGCTGCAGGGATTGATTGGGGGCAGCATCCAGATTGCTTCCTTGGGAGACTATCCGATTGTACTTAGTCAATCACTGAGTCAGACGCTGCCTGCATTTCGCCCTATTCTCCTCGCCTTTGACGGTAAAACCTCCGGTGGGCAAGGGATTTCACTCGTTATGCGCAAAGGGCTGGAGATCACCGATATTTCGGAGATCTGCCAGTGGCCGCTTTCATCGGCAGCGCAATCGAGTGCGGGTTATCGTTTATCGAAGCTGCTTCAATCGCTTGGAGGTCATGAGAATCATTTTGAACATAAAGAAATGGATGAATGCATGGCGGGGATCGTGAAGCGGAAGCTTGCCGGAAGTGTCATGTGGGAGCCGTATATCAGCTTGACTCAATACCATGGCGTAGGTCAGGTGCTTTTTCCAGAGGGAATGGGGGAGAATTATTTAACGGGAATTGTTGCTGATGAGAATTGGGCGCGACATCATGAAGGAGACGCAGTTGCTTACTTAAAAGCACATGTTAGGGTCCACACGTTTATCCGTAATCATCCTCGTGCAGCTGCCGAGCTTATTTCCCGGGCCAAAGGAATTCCTCCAGAAATTACAGCACGTATAATCGCCAAAGTAAGATGGGACGCTGCTTTTTATTCGAAAGACATGAACGTTCTACAGCAGCTATCACTTCCTTTATCCAAAGAAATCTGTTTCAAAGGTGAATATTTGCAATTAGCCATTAAGGCATTAAAGCTGCCCCTTGTGAGCTGCGATCCGTTGGAAGGGGATTGGGCCTTGGAGCAGTTGTACTGAATGCAAAGAGGCTTTCGCTTCGCTTCATTTCGGTATATAGTAAAAAAGAATGGAAGTGTTGAAAGGAGTGCCGAATGCTTACAACAATGCGAGATGAACAAAATGGCATTTTCCCATCCGTATGCTCACTGGATTGTCCAGATCAATGCGGTTTGCTGCTTCATAAAGAAGCTGGGAAGATCGTTAAAATAGAGGGAGACCCCAATCACCCGGTAACACAAGGGGCTATTTGCAATAAAGTCCGCAACATGACGGCTCGTATATATGATGAAAAAAGACTGCAATATCCCATGAAGCGGGTGGGTCCTAAGGGTGAAGGCAGCCAGTTTGAAAGAATTACCTGGGAAGAAGCGATCGAAACCATAACAAGTCGGTGGAAGCAGCTGATCGAGGATGAAGGCGCAGAATCTATCTTGCCTTACAGCTTTTATGGCAACATGGGGCGGATTGGGACGGAAGGGATGGATCGTCGCTTTTTTAATCGGATGGGAGCAAGCCGGCTGCTTTATTCGATCTGCGAATCAGCAGGCACAGTAGGCTACAAGTATACGATGGGAGGCAGCTTCGGGACAGATCCAGAGGATACGGTTCATGCCAAGCTGATTATCATGTGGGGCATTAATGCGGTCAGCACGAATATGCATCAGGTTATGTTGGCTGAAAAAGCCCGTAAGAATGGCGCGCAAATCATCGTGATTGACGCTCATAAGAACCAAACAGGCCGCTGGGCGGACTGGTTTATTCCGATTTTGCCAGGAACAGACGCTGCCCTTGCTCTCGGAATCATGCATATCTTGTTCGCTGAGAATTTGGTTGATGAAGCTTTTATGCAGCAATATACCGCTGGGCATGAGGAGCTAAGGGAACATGTGCGTCAATATGATCCTTCTGTGGTATCTACAATAACGGGCGTCCCTGTGGAAGATATCTACCGCTTAGCTCGCTTATACGGTCAGACTTCGCCATCTTTTATTCGAATTGGAAACGGCATTCAGCACCATGATAACGGTGGTATGTGTGTGCGGACCATAGCTTGCTTACCAGCATTAACGGGGCAGTGGCTGCATAAAGGCGGCGGCGCGATTAAAGGAAATGGCAGCTATTTGGAGCACAATATTCCCGCCTTACAGCGACCCGATTTGCGGAAGAAGGAAGCTCGACAAATCAATATGAATTTACTCGGGAGCGCCTTGCTGGAGCTTGATCAGCCTATTCATTCGCTTTATGTGTACAATTCCAACCCAGCGTTAGTTGCTCCTCATGCGAATAAGGTTAGGGAGGGACTTCAGCGGGAGGATCTGTTTACCGTGGTTCATGATTTGTTTCTGACCGAAACAGCGAAGTTCGCTGATATTGTGCTTCCTGCTACGTCCTCCTTTGAAAATACGGACTTTTACCGCTCCTATTGGCATCAATATGTGCACCTTCAGCTTCCCGTCATGACTCCTTATGGGGAAAGCAAAGCGAATGTGGATGTGTTTCGATTGTTGGCGGCGGAGATGGGCTATGAGGATGAAGCTTTGAGGGATACTGATGAAGCTTTGATTCGCCAAGCTTTGGATCATCCCGGAAACCCAGCTCTGAACAACATATCGTATGAAACACTGCTCGAAAAACAGTTTATTAAGGCGGATGTTAAGCCATTATTCCCTGGGGAATTAAAGACACCGAGCGGGAAGATCGAGCTGTATTCTCATGAGATGGAGAGTAAAGGATTCCCGCCACTTCCGACATATACGCCACTTGTGGATGAAGGGGACCTGCCATTCTTGTTCGTTCCGGCACCGAATCATAACTTCTTGAATTCGACGTTTGCGCATAACGAGAAGCATATCCGAATGGAGAAAACGCCGAAGCTTCATATGAATGAGGCGGATGCGTCCGCATTAGGCTTGGTCAGTGGCGATGTTGCCCGTGTTTGGAATGATCGCGGAGAGTGCGAATTAGTCGTAGCGGCTGGCTCGGATGTGCTGCCAGGCGTGGTTGTGAGTCAAGGGCTTTGGGCGGATTTGTCGGGGAACAAAGCTTTGGTTAACGCGCTCACGCCAGACCGAGTAGCCGATATGGGCGGCGGCGCTACGTTCTTCTCAGGCCGTGTGCGGGTGGAGAAGCGCGAAGTAAACTGAATCCTTAGGCGCTTCGCCGCATAAGGTAATTCAGGAGGTGATGACCTATGTCATTACAGCACAAAGCGTATGGCTGGATCGGAAGTCCAGTAGGTGTATCCCTAATGGACGGGACTGGTGTTTCAGGTATTCTATGCAGTATTCAAGGTGGGTCTATTTATATAATTGAATATTTATACCACACCCAATTTACTACAAAACATTATGCCTTCAATCAAATCCGAGATATTCTACCATTCCCGCAATGCCCTCAGCCTCAACCGCCGGTGCACCAACCGAAAATCTTTATATTAGTTTAAAAGAAGAAGATACCGAATGCCGATCCCCATGGATCGGTTTTTTCTTTTTAGCTACGTAGGGCAATCCCTCCTTTGAAGTGAAAAGCGGACTGCTGCTAGTTTCAATTTAGTTCCTCGATAACTCCCCTGTTGTTCCATGATCTAGATGGAGCGAAAGTGGAGAGACGTCTGAAAAGGACAACTGTCGAGAGTAGGTAAGTTAGAGGGTTTGAAGCCTAAGAGGGCAGAAAAGGCTGTCTCGGAGGCCCAGATGGAGCGAAAGTGGAGCGAGACGTCTGAAAAGGACAACTGTCGAGAGTTGGCAAGTTAGCGGGTTTGCAGCCTGAGAGGGCAGAAAAGGCTGTCTCGGAGGCCCAGATGGAGCGAAAGTGGAGCGAGACGTCTGAAAAAGACTTCTCAACTGTCGAGAGTAGGTAATTTAGAGGGTTTGCGGCCTGAGAAGGCAGAAAAGACTGTCTCGGAGGCCCGGATGGAGCGAAAGTGGAGCGAGACGTCTGAAAAAGACTTCTCAACTGTCGAAAGTAGGTAAGTCAGCGGGTTTGCAGGCCTGAGAAGGCAGAAAAGTCTGTTCGGGAGGCCAAATGTAATAAGTGCAGCTAAATCTGTCAAGATCAGCGTTTTCACGAGAAATGATGCATATAGATAGTGCATCAAATTTGGCGTTTACCTACCCTTTTTTGCTCGAAATGCTGATATTTGCTGCACAAAATGCAGTTATTCTTGCCAGAGGAGACAGCATCATTTAATTTTGCTGCACTTTTTGCAACTAAGTCGCACGAGGATTGCCGCTAAGACGCCAAAATCCTAATAATACCCTCTAAGACCTAAATAAATGACAATAAAATTAGCTTGAAAGAGAGTATGATGATGGTCACAAGGTATTTGTATGCGCTTACATATATATTTCAAACTATTAAACAGAATAAGGAGCTTGTTGACATGAAAATTCATCTCATTCAAAGAAAGCTAGCCATGATGTTAATGATTTCAATGGTTTTCTCATTACTCCTCATCCCTTCGCCAGGGAAAGCGACTGATGTTGAGGTTGATGTAGCTGCCCTGCTGCCTACAGCGGATGCGGCTATCGCTATGGACACTACGAATGCAGCAATCGCAAATACGAACTTTGATACCAAAACGAGCTCCACGACTGGTATTTACAACATTTTATCCAGCAGCACGGTCAAAAGACAGGCTTACTATAAATTTAACGTGGCTGCGGTTTCGGACAGTGCATACAAGTATTATTTGCAGGTCTCAGCAAAACGGGGGAGCGGTACAAATGACGTGGACACAGCTTTACAAGTGTTCGCTCAGAGCGATACGACATGGCAGGAAGCAGCAATTACTTGGAATACAGCCCCTCAAACAGATCTGGCTCAATTAGCTCAGCTCGGGCAAATTACAGTAACTCAGCCTAACACGATATCCAAGCCGGCTCTATATACGGTAGACGTGACCAACTATGTAAGACAGCATTTATCGGATGGTGCAGTATCCTTTGTTGTCGGTGATTCACAAGGCTTAGGCAGATCCGTTAATGTGTATTCCAAAGAAACGACGGCGTCCAATCCTAAGCCGCAGTTAGTGGTGAAACGCGTAGTACAAGGTGATAATACACCACCTACTTGGCCATCAAACGCTGCCTTAAAGTCAAGCAATCTGGGAACGGACTTTGTCCAATTAACCTGGCCAGCAGCTGTAGATGATACCTTAGTAACCAACTATTTGGTCTATCAAAATGACTCCGTTCTTTCTACTGTTTATGGCAGTACGTATTATAACATCGAAGGCTTAACACCAAATACGAGTTATACCTATAAGATTATCGCCGGAGACGCGGCTGGGAACTATTCCTCGACCCCATTGACTTACACCGCGACAACGTTAACTGCTCCTATTACTCCCCTACAGGTTGTGGAAGTTAATGCTAGCAGCAGCGATGGTAATGTTGAGAGCAATACGCTGGATAACAATCTATACAGCCGTTGGTCAGCTTCTGGCGATGGTCAATATGTGATGTTTGACTTAGGGCAAACGAAGAGTATCGGGTACGTGGGCATAGCTTTTTATAAAGGAGATCAACGTTCTACCCTTATCGATATTCAAACTTCAAATGACGCTACAACATGGACGAATGTGTTTAGTGGCAGCAGCCGCGCGAATACGGTTAACATGCAGGCATTTGATTTCCCGGATACCAATGCACGCTTCCTACGAGTAGTCGGACATGGTAATTCGGATGGAAGTACGTTTACCAGCTTAACGGAAGTGATGATTTATGCACCATTTTTATTCGGAGATACACCGGTAGCCATTGTTCCGAATATTACGCCTACGGCTCCCCCAGGCACAGTTCCTTTCACGAAGGCTGGCTTGACGAAACCAGATGGTTCCGAGCATGCCAAGCATACACCTAACGCTGTAACGGGAAATACCATTAATGTGGTAGATTATGGCGCCGATCCTACGGATAATGAACAAGATGACCGGATAGCTATTCAAAATGCCATCAATGCTGCCACTTTCGGCGATGAAGTCTTTTTACCGAATGGTGTGTATAACTTAAAAACGTCGCCTGATGGGTTTATTAACATAAAACTCAAATCCGGAGTGAATGTAAGGGGAGAAAGCCAAACTGGCACTCTTTTGAAATCAAGTATTGACGATGTCAAGAATAGTTCTGTCTTGAAATCGTCCAATCAACACGATATTGTCGTTTCGAACCTGACAGTAACCTCAACTTGGAATCGTACATTTTCCTTAGAGCATGCTACGAATAATCCAGAGGCCGGGGGACCCGACAGTATGATTGCCATAGCGAACTATGGCGAGAATCCGTCCTATAACGTGACCATTGATCAGGTTACTGTTGAACGGTTTAGACGGATGGCGATTCGGATTGAGAACAGTCATGATGTCGTAGTTCGCGGCAGTACATTCCGCAATGCAACCGATCTCGGTGGCGGCGGAGCTGGCTACGGAACATCCATTCAAGGAATGCCGAAGGTCGACAGGCTCGGTTTTGATAATGATACGTATTGGAATGTGGTGGAAAATTCTACGTTTGAAGGGCCGTATTTGCGTCATGGATCCCTCATCCAAAATGTAGCGCACAATAACGTTCTGAGAAATAATCACTATACCAATACCAAATTGGATGCTATTGATCTTCACGGTGAGCTCGAGTACCTGAACGAAGTTCACGGGAATACGATCGAAAACATCTTCACCGGCGGTGGCATAGGTCTTGGAAACACAGGTGGTACAGCGCCAAGTAACCATAGCAAAACGGGACCTAATAACTACATTCATGACAATGTCATTCGAAACTCACGTGAAGGCATTGTCGTTACGATGGGTACGCCAGATACATTGATCGAGCATAACACAATTGAAAACACAACAACTGTCAATAATGGCGTTGGGATCAACATTTTAAACGGACCAGGTACTAGGATTATCAATAATCTAATTCGCAATAATACAGCGGGCAATTACTGGGGAATTCTGCTCGAACACGATAACGGTGACCAAAATGCCAATAGTGTAGGACAGGGAGATCCTCAAAACGTACAAATTACAGGGAATACGCTAACAGGAAATACGAATGGGATTCAGCTGCAGGCAGGCTCAAACATTACGGTCAGTAAGAATTTCTTAAACAATATCGGGACCAATTATGAAAAGGCAGCTGGTGTGACGGCTACGGGAATATGGCCTTCAACCGACAATACCTTAAGCAGCTTGACAATCAGAGCAGGTACATTAAGTCCTGCATTTGATTCAGCTGTAACCGAATATACGTCAAGTGTGTCTAATGAGATAGCTCAAATCAGCATCCATCCAACGGCGGCAGACAGTCAAGCGAAGATAACAGTGAACGGAGCATTAGTTGTAAATGGAGAGGCTTCCAATGACATTCGGCTAAATGTCGGCGAAAATAGGATCGACATTACTGTTACGGCCGAAGATCATTCTACAAAGACTTATCGACTGACAGTAACTCGGCTGTTATCAAACAATGCGAATCTAAGCAGCTTGACGATTAGTGCGGGAACATTAAGTCCGGTATTCGGAGCGAATGTAACAGCATACACGGCTTCGGTGTCAAATGGAACCAGTAAGATCACCGTCACGCCAACTGTTGCAGACAGCCGGGCAAAGGTAACGGTAAACGGAGAAGTAGTTGTAAGTGGAGCAGCATCTGATGTTATTCACTTGAAAAAGGGTGAGAACACGATTGAAGTTCAGGTGACAGCTGAGGATACCTCCACTAATATATACAAGCTCATTGTGATGAGAGGCAGCGAAAAGGAAAAAGACAAGGCCAAATAAAGCTATTAAATGATCAAGAGTCGGCGGGGTCTCCCTCTCGACTCTTTACTCTGTGCAAAAGGCAAAGGGATTTCGCATCAAGAATATACGGTAGCGGGCGTGGCTGCAGAAAGCAGCAGCGCGCCCCAATTGGCAAGGGAATGGCTGCAATCTCCCGACGAATTAATTGCCACATCCGGATGGAGTACTTATGCAAACTATATTAGTATCACACCCGATGAGAAGCTCGACCTTCACGAAATTGCGCAGCTTTTGGAGCAAGTGAGAACTACGATTCACGCGGAAAGAAATCGTGTTAGATATACAATGAACACCTTCGTTATTACGGTGGGTGCGTATTGTTTTCCTCTATTTGAAGCTGCGACGGAAGTAGCTAATGAGATCGGCAAGGTTCATGTCGACGTCGGTCAAACGGCTTGTAAAGTACCGCTCGCGAGTGAATATATTCATAAAGTGGAATCGATGGGCCGAGTAGGAACGAAGAAAAAGACGTGTATTTGTTAAAAAAGAGTTTATCAAGGCTATGACTGAACGGCAGTGTAAGATGCCGCTTCGGTTGCAGCCTTTTTTAACATTTTTTCCCCTGTTAAAAAAAGGATAACGCTTACCCTTGCAGAAACATTGAAGGTGTGGATAGAAGGGAGCGCAGTGTCAGCTATGTTATTAGAAAAATTATTTTTGAACATCCTTATCGTCCTTGCTCCTGTCTTATTACAGAGTGTCTTTGGAGATCGATGGCGCAATGATCAGTCACCGATCGTGATGGGCTTGCTTTATGGAACAGCCTCCTCACTTTGCTTATTATTTTCTTACTACGAACTTGATTTGTACTGGGACTTACGTTATGTTCCCCTTATAATTTCGAGCATTTATTGGGGACCCTTAGCAGGTTTTACTAATTATATTATGATATTGCTGATGCGTACGTATCTTGGTGGCGATGCGCTTATTTTTGGCTATATCAGCATGACACTCAGTTTTATTATCCCCTTTGTAGCTTCTTACAAGATCAAAGAATTAACAGGAAGTTCACGAATAAAGGCAGCTATATTGGTCTCGTTAAGTCCGTTACTGGTTATGCTGCTCATTTTAATGAGCTATGTGTCTCTTTACAAAGGTTTTGAATCGTTTGATCTTGCTACTATTCCTGCTATGATATCATTTGGTATACTCCTAGTTTTAGGAACCTGGTTATCATCCTTGCTGCAAGAAATACATGAAGAGCGATTTAAAATGAAAGTTCAAATTCAAAAAGCTGAAAAAATGAAAACGCTTGGCGAGTTAGCTGCATCCATCGCACATGAGGTTCGTAATCCGTTAACTGTTGTTCAAGGGTTTCTGCAGCTTATGCGCCCGAATGAGCAAGGGAAGAATCAACAATACCTGAATATTGCCATGGAGGAGCTAGCGAGAGCAGAATCGATTATTAATGATTACTTAAATTTTTCCAAGCCGAAACTAACCAAAATAGAATCTTTTTCATTTTCTGACGTATTAAACAACATTATTGTGCTTCTAACGCCAATGGCGATGAAGAATGGTGTTGAGATTACTGTCAATCTTGAGGATCATATTTATATCTTTTCGGATCGTGGACAATTGCAGCAAGCCTTGGTGAATGTGATTAAAAATGCCATTGAAGCGACGCCGGCCAACGGAGAGGTGCAGGTAAGCTTAAAAAGATTGGTTGGCCGAGCCGAAATCAAGGTTATTGATAATGGTAAGGGAATGACGAAAGATCAGCTCTCTCGTATCGGTAATTTGTTCTATTCGACGAAAGATGTTGGAACGGGATTAGGGACAGCCGTTAGCATTCGGATTATAGAAACGATGAATGGGGAAATGAACTACGAAAGTGAGGAAGGCGTCGGTACGACTGTCACAATTACTTTGCCTTTGTAAGGGTCATACCATTTTAAGTGACAGATATGGGAGTGATGATGATGGAAATTACGATGTATGTAAGCATAGCCGTAAAATTGGTTGTTGCTTTGGTTGGATTGCTGATTATGACACGACTTCTGGGAAAGAAAGAGATTTCTCAGCTTACGGCTTTTGATTTTGTCTCCTCCTTAATGCTTAGTGAGTTAGTTGGAAATACGATTTATGATGACAATGTTCATCTCAGCCATCTCGTCTTCGCACTTGTGATCTGGACACTGCTTGCACTTGCCCTTGAGAAGTTTATCTGGACAGTCCCTTGGATTTCCCGATATGCAACCGGAACACCCGATTTGCTGATCCGTGATGGGATTATCGACTTTAAGGCGATGAAGCGCAACAATCTTGACTTTGGTCAACTTAGTATGCTGCTGCGGGAAAATGATGTGTTCTCTATGAGGGAAGTCGCCTATGCGTTGTTCGAGACGAATGGCAGCATTAGTGTGCTCCGCCAAATGGATCCGGCAAACCAAAACAATGGGGAGGCAGATTCCCCTAAGAAAAGAGTCTGCCTGCCGGAGAGTATTATTGAGAATGGGAGTATCAATGAAGCAGCACTGGGGCGTCTCGGCCGTGACCCGGAATGGCTGAAGCAGCTTTTGCAGCTGAGTGGAATCAGCCATCATGAACGGGTTCTTTTTGCCGAATGGTCCGATTCAAACGGACTTTTCTATCAGCTTAAATAGATTTAGCAAAAAAGCCTAACCAATCCAAGGGATTGACTAGGCTAAATGCTTATGATCTGCTAATTAGCGATTATCGATTTTTTCCGGGTAGAGGTCATGATTCATCAATCGATGCTCAGCCATCGCTTCGAACTTCGTGCCGGGTTGACCCCAGTTGCAATAAGGATCGATAGAAATGCCGCCGCGCGGGGTGAATTTGCCCCAAACCTCGATATAACGAGGCGCCATCAGCTCGATCAAATCATTCATAATAATATTGACGCAGTCCTCGTGGAAATCACCGTGATTCCGGAAGCTGAACAGGTACAGTTTAAGTGATTTGCTCTCCACCATTTTAATATTCGGAATATAAGAGATGTAGAGTGTAGCAAAATCGGGCTGTCCAGTTACTGGACACAAGCTAGTGAATTCAGGGAAATTAAACTTAACAAAGTAATCTCTGTTCGGGTGCTTGTTATCGAATGCTTCTAATAAAGTGGGATCATAGTTGAATACATACTTGGTTCCTTGATTGCCTAATAAGGTAATCTCTTTCAAATCTTCATTGCTTCTGCCTGCTGACATGGGTGGTTCCTCATTTCATAGTTTTTTAGAGAGGGAGTTCGCGAACCTCTTGTATTTTTCATTAGAAATGTACCATATACGCACGCAAAATGCATCCTCATCGCTGATGGGATTTCGTGGAGAGGCCATATTTTCATACGAAAGTTTCCGTATATTCACGATTGTAGACATGTAGCCAAATGGGCTCTATGCGGGTAAAATAGATAAATACATGTGCAACATAGAGATGGAGGTTCGTAAGCTTGAAAGCCTATCAGGAACTATTACAAGATATTCTTACTAATGGTACGAAAAAGGAAGATAGAACAGGGACAGGGACAATTTCAGTATTTGGCAGACAGATGCGTTTCGATCTTGCGGCAGGATTTCCTTTGGTGACGACGAAAAGAGTGCCTTTTCGCTTAATCGCTAGTGAAATGTTGTGGTTTATTAAAGGCGACACGAATATTCGTTATCTGTTACAACATAATAACCACATATGGAATGAATGGGCTTTTAAGAAATGGGTGGAGAGCGCGGATTATTCGGGACCGGATATGAGTAACTTCGGGTTACGCTCACAGCAAGACGAGACCTTCAAGCTTCAATACGATGAGCAAATGGATGAGTTTGTGAAAAAGGTGCTCGAGGATGACGAGTTTGCTAAGCAATACGGTGAGCTAGGGGATGTCTATGGCAAGCAATGGAGGGATTGGACGACGACGCAGGGAGGTACGATTGATCAGCTTAAAGAAGTTATTCATATGATCAAAACGAACCCTGATTCTCGCCGTCTCATCGTATCTGCATGGAATCCGGAGGACGTACCTAGTATGGCGCTTCCACCTTGTCACACCTTGTTTCAGTTTTATGTGGCGGAGGGCAAGCTGTCCTGCCAATTATATCAACGCAGCGCAGATACTTTCCTTGGCGTACCTTTTAATATCGCTGGCTATGCACTGCTAACGTATCTTATTGCACATGAATGCGGGTTAGGCGTCGGTGAGTTCGTCCATACGATCGGAGATGCCCATATTTATACGAATCATATGGATCAAATTCAAACCCTGCTCAGCCGCGAGCCGCGCGAATTGCCAACGCTCAAGCTGAACAAGGATGTCGCTTCAATATTTGATTTCGACGTTAGTGATATTGAAATGCTGGAATACAATCCGCATCCAACGATTAAAGCACCTGTGGCTGTATAAACAACATATGACGAAGGGAGGGGCTCCTGCATGAGTATTTCATTTATTTTTGCAATGGATCGCAACCGAGCCATCGGTGTGAATAATACATTGCCTTGGCATTTACCAGGGGATCTGAAGTTTTTCAAATCCGTGACGATGGGTCACCCTATTCTTATGGGGCGGAAGACGTATGATTCCATTGGCAAGCCGTTACCGGGCAGACGCAACGTCATTCTCACTCAAAATCCACAGTTCCAAGCGGACGGCTGTGAAGTTATTCATTCTGTGCAAGAAGCGGTGGACGAATTCCGTGATCAGGAACTGTTCGTTATCGGCGGGGCGGAAATCTTCCGACTGTTTACTTCCGTCGTGGACCGCATGTATATTACACACATCGAGCATGAGTTTGAAGCGGATACGTTTATGACCGAACTAGACTTGTCTGAATGGACGTTGGTATCCAGTGAACAAGGCGAACGGAACGAGAAAAATCCTTACGAGTACTACTTCCGAATCTACCAAAGAAAACAAGCTTAAGGAAATAAATAAGGCCCTGAGTTATCTGTTATTATCACAGAGAGCTCAAGGCCTTTTTTATTATTTACGCTTTTTTGTAAGCGACACGATCAGGGATAAAGCTCCAAGTACGACTGCAGCAATGGAGAGGTAGAGAGGAGTGTTGGATGATGTGCCACTGGCTGCAGCACTGCCAGCCGTTACTTGACCGTGGCTGTCTGTCGTAGCACCGGTTGCTGCTTTTGCTTTAACTGTCGTTACAGAAGCAGGCTTGTCAGATCCATTAGCGCCAACCCATTCAACTACGCTGCCATCCTTATAAGTTTGGTATGCTTTCCACACGATCTCGGTAGCAGCATCCGCTACTTTGCCTTGCATATTGAATTCACCGAATTCTGTACTAGCAAGTCCATCTCCGGTTGCTTTCCAAGTGACACCTGTAATTTTACCAGCTGTATCTTTAGCTAGCTCGTAGGTCCAACCTGCTTTGGGCTCAAAGCGAGAAACCGCTACAGCATCCATAGGGAATTTCACTTCTACTTTCACAGTAGGAATGTCTTTCTCTGAAGGCACACGTACCGTGAATTTCTCGTAGCTGCCTTGAGTGGATTCTTTCGGATATACAGTAACGTGGGCGCTGGCGATACCCGCGAGAAGCATAGAGCCAATTAACATAATACCTGCATTTAACATCAGTTTTTTAAACATAAAACGTGTTCCCCCTTTAAGTTAACTCTTATCATGTTGTCCATATTACCTGATCGACAAGCATAAGAGTATGACTCGACTGGGCTATTTTTTTGACTAGTTTTGTCCTTTTCGTGTCAATCCGTGCTTAATGGCGAATGCGGTGAGCTGGACACGATTCTCAAGTCCAAGCTTTACCAATATATTTTTCATGTGGTTTTTAACCGTATGTTCGGATATCAGCAGCTTTTCTGCAATCTGCCGGTTGTTATCCCCTAAGGCAACATAGGCGGTAATTTCCTGTTCCCGAGAGGTCAACATGCTCGGTGACGGGCCTTCTGTATGCATACCAATGGGGGCGCGGAACCTTTGGAAAAGCTTATCCGCCATCCCCCTAGCGGCTTCTGAATTATCGTCGAGCAGCGCTCGAAGGTAAGTGAGCCATTCGTCTGGGTCCATGTTTTTTAACAAATAGCCTTGAGCTCCGAATTGCAGCGCTGTAAAAAGGTCAGCTACATCATCGGACACGGTGAGCATGACGATGCGTATAGCCCCGTATGCTTGCTTAATGCGCCGCGTTGCTTCAAGTCCATCCATAGGGGACATATGTATATCCATTAAAACCACATCAGGCGCGACCTCGCCGCAAAGAAGAATAGCTTCTTCACCGCTGTTCGCTTCTCCTACAATATAGAAGTCGGAGACAGGCTCCAGCATGCTGCGAATCGCTTTCCTAGCCAGTGGATGATCGTCTACGATGAGAACGCGGAACGGCTGATTGCTGGGCATTAGTTCTTCCTCCTATTTGCTTGTACCAAAAGTGTAGTTCCCGTAGCCAACTGGCCCGGTTCTTTCATATTTAACTCGAAAGATGCACCTAGCTCGGCTGCACGTTTCTGCATCAATTCAACACCATAGGTCTTCCCTTTTGATGTTCCGTGATGCAATCCATTTCCATTATCGGTAATGTGTAGACGCCATTCCTCTGGATGAGCTTCCAGAATAATTGAAGTTTGCGTTGCCATGGAATGCTTGCGTATATTGGTGAACGCTTCTTGTATAATGCCGAAAAGCTGAACTTCTTCTCCAGAAGAGAAGCTGTTTTCTTCGACGGTTAACTTCTCATGAAGCTCAATACCTGTCACCAATTGCCAATTCTCCAGAAATTTATGGATGCGCTGCTGGAAGTTAGCTCCTTCCTCCGGTGGTGTTCTCAGATTAAAAATGGCTTGTCGCAGCGAGTTATCGATTTCGGACACCGCTGCTTTGGCTTCTTCCAAATCTCCTTGCTTCAACTTCACATTAAGGAAGAAAAGGGTTTGTGCCAAGTCATCATGCAGCTCTCTGGCCAAACGCTCGCGTTCTTCATACACGGCTCTGCGGGCTTCACCGATTGTCACTTTCTCATTGCTGCGCTCAATACTTTGAAACATCCACGAAGCAAAGAGATAGGAAAGCAGCAAAGTAATGATGGTAATCGTGAAATTACCAGCTTCCATGGTTAAATAATTAAGTAAAAATTCATGACGAATATACTCAAAGCCGCCGATGATGAAAACAGGCACTAGAATCGTAAAAAGCTTGAAAATACGAAGAGACATAGGGCCGATCCATTCCTTTCCATAGTCCATCTTTGGAACGGTTTCTATTATATCAGATATGTGTTAGATTTCTTCACAAAAAAATGAGGCAGGTACTTCTCAAGTCATGCACACGTGTGCTACATTATTATTAAATCGTAACACGAAAAGAAAGGCAGGGTGTTAATCATGTGGAAATCAATACTACAGCAGAGAAGAAGCTGGGCTGGGTACGTTGGTGTGATCGTCCTCTTACATATACTTGGGCTTATCGGATTATATAGTGTAGCGAAAATGACGCCTGCCTTTTGGGGGATTGGGCTCCTTGCCTACACATTAGGGATGCGGCATGCATTCGACGTTGACCATATTGCGGCGATCGACAATACCGTGCGCAAGCTCGTTCAGCAGAAGAAGAATCCATTAGGTGTTGGTTTCTACTTTTCTTTGGGACACTCCTCTGTCGTCTTCATCATGGCCATTGTGACGGCATTCTCTGTACAATGGGCAGCGCGTGAGCTTCCTTGGATGCAGCGTTTTGGAGGCGTTATCGGCGCTTCGGTTTCCGGTCTATTTCTTGTCATTATTGGCATTTTAAATTTACTCATTCTTATCAATCTATATAAAATGTTCTTGAAATTTCGTGGCAGCACAAATGATGATAAAGAGTTCGAGGAGCTTCTCGAGTCCCGTGGATTCATTGCTCGAATGATCAAACCACTTTTCTCTTTCATAGGCAAAAGCTGGCATGTATACCCGTTAGGTTTTCTCTTTGGATTAGGTTTTGATACAGCGAGTGAAATTGCGCTCCTAGCGATCTCTGCCCATGCGGCGAAGGAAGCTATCCCTTTCATTGGCGTCATATCACTTCCGCTGTTGTTCGCGGCAGGGATGAGCCTCTTCGATACAGCCGATGGGATGTTCATGACCAAAGCTTACAAATGGGCATTTCATACACCGGTACGTAAGCTTTATTACAATTTAACAGTGACCGCATTGGCTGTCATTGCTGCTTTAATCATTGGTGTGATTGAGCTAGGTCAAGTTCTCTCCGAAGAATTCAGATTGGAAGGGACCTTCTGGACGTGGCTGCAGGAGATTGATTTCGGGACATTAGGCTATATCTTAGTTGCTCTGTTTGTGGTGGCATGGGCCATTTCCATTGCGGTTTGGAAAGGGATGAAGATTGAAGAACGCTGGCGTGCAAAAGTATAAATCATCGTGAAAAAAGTGGTCTCTGATAGCCTATGAGACCACTTTTTTGTTATGGATAACAATGGAATATGGATATTTTCTAAAGGTTATGATAGAAAAAAGGATTTTGCTGAAATATGTTGAAAGTAGTCTGTCTGAACTTCAGATACTCTGTAAAAGAAAGTAGGACTTATATGATTGAGTTTAAGCATATTTCCAAAGTATATCCTAACGGAACTATTGGGTTGAATGACATTAATTTAACTATTCATCCCGGAGAATTCGTTGTTATTGTAGGTCTATCAGGAGCAGGTAAATCCACCTTGCTGCGTGCGATTAACCGTTTGCATGAGACGACAGATGGAGAAATATTAATCGATGGCAAATCCATAACAAAGGCGAACGGTGCCGAATTACGCCGTATGCGCAGAGATATCGGGATGATCTTCCAAACCTTTAATCTAGTTAAGCGTTCTACCGTGATTCGAAACGTATTATCCGGACGTGTAGGCTATCATTCTACCTTGCGTACAGTGCTCGGATTGTTTCCTAAACACGATATCGAACTTTCTTTGAAAGCACTGGAGAGAGTCAATATTCGGGAAAAAGCTTATTCACGCGCCGATGAATTGTCCGGCGGTCAACAGCAGCGTGTTTCCATCGCGAGAGCGCTGGCACAAGAAGCGAAAATCATTTTAGCAGATGAACCAGTAGCCTCCCTTGATCCATTAACGACGAGACAAGTTATGGACGACTTGAAGCGGATCAATACAGAGCTTGGTATAACGACTGTCGTTAACCTTCACTTTATTGACCTCGCACGTGAATATGCAACTCGAATTATCGGACTTCGCGCAGGTAAAGTCGTATACGACGGACCCGTTTCGGAAGCAACGGATGATGTTTTCTCCGAGATTTATGGTCGTGCGATTAAGAAAGACGAGCTCTTGGGGGTGCTGGAGGAATGAGTGTAGCGACAGTCAAGAAGCCTCCTCGTACGAAAATCTATCTCATTGCCCTGATCATGGTGCTTTTCCTGATTGGGAGTATATATCAGACAGATGCGACGCTGACGAAACTCGTTACCGGTACTCCGGAGATTCTTAAATTCATTGCCGAGATGTTTCCGCCGGATTGGCTGTTTTTCGCTGATATATGGAAGCCAATGGCACAAACGCTGCAGATGTCCATTATTGGTACAGCAATTGGAGCCTTGTTTGCTTTTCCGATGGCACTGCTAGCAGCTCGTAATGTTACTACGGCGCCATGGTTGTTCTACCCAGCTAGACTTATCATGAATCTATTCCGAACGATTCCAGATCTGCTCTACGCAGCACTATTTGCTGTTTTGGTAGGCTTTGGCCCAACGGCCGGTACACTTGCACTAATTTTCTTCACCTTTGGTATTATATCTAAGCTTTCTTACGAATCAACGGAAGCTATTGACCCCGGACCGCTTGAAGCTATGACGGCTGTTGGCGCTAACAAACTCAAACTCATTCGTTTCGGCGTTATTCCTCAGGTTGCGCCTACTTACTTGGCTCATTTATTGTACACATTCGAAGTTAGTATTCGGGCATCAGCTATTCTCGGATTGGTTGGAGCCGGTGGTATTGGCTTGCTGCTCAAAAACACGCTGGATCTGTTCCGTTACGATCAGTCCTGTGCCATTGTTATTTATACCTTATTAGTTGTTGTTATTATTGATTTGGTCAGTACACGATTCCGTTCCTATTTGCTAAAAGGCAGCGCGAAACCGATGTCAGCTTCGCGTTCAACTACGTATAAGATAATCGGTTGGGTTGCCGTTGTTGCTTTGTTCATATGGGCATTAACTGGCCTTGAGTTGACGGGCTTCCAACCAACGACTTGGATTCTCACGAAATCCATGTTATCCGGTTTAGTACATCCTGATTGGGCTTATGTGTATATCCCAGAAGGTGAAGATTTACTTCGATCCTTGCTTGAAACCTTATCTATTTCCTACTTAGGTAACTTTGTTTCAGCGATTGTCTGTCTCCCGTTTGCCTTCTGGGCAGCAGCTAATATGAGTCGATTTCGTGCAGTTTCAAGCACAGGGAAATTGTTCTTGAGTGTCGTACGAACAATACCGGAGATTATTATGGCTTTGATCTTTATTAAAGCAGTAGGTCCTAATGCTTTTGCTGGGGTTATGGCATTAGGACTTCACTCTGTAGGGATGCTCGGCAAGCTTTATGCAGAAGCCATTGAGAATATGGATATGGGACCTACGGAAGCCATGACGGCCGTAGGTGCAAACATTTGGCAGCGGATGGCGTTTGCCGTGGTGCCGCAGGTCATTCCCGATTTCATTTCGTATACCTTATATCGCTTTGAGATTAATGTCCGTTCAGCGACATTGCTAGGTGTTATTGGTGCAGGAGGTATCGGTACGCCACTCATCTTTGCACTCAACGCGAGGCAGTGGCCGCGAGTTGGTATCATCCTCATTGGGATTATTGTCACCGTCTCTGTCATTGACTACATCTCAGGGACACTCCGCAAACGCATTGTATGAGGACATAGGAAAGTCTTTATAAGTGAAATTTAGTTGAAAAATAAGCCTCCAATTCCAGCTATCAAAGTTGGTTTGGAGGCTTATTTGTTCGTAAATGATGGCATTTATTTAGGATGGCCCATTTAGGGCAGTACTGTTTGTTTGTTTTAGGATAAAATGATGACTTTTTCGGATTTCGCGGATTGTGGAAAAGACGGTTCGGAGGGAAGATTTTTACTAGTAAAATGATTTTACCCTGCTTACGAGCTAGGGAGTTGTATAACGTACAATAATTTCTCTGTTTTTGTCTGTAGTTTTTTGAAGATGTTGCATTTCGTACAACAATTTAGGCGCATTAATAAGCAGGATGATCAAAGTTTGCGTAATTGTTGTATTTTCCGCAACAATAAGCAACATACCCACGACTGTGTGGCCTACAAGTTGTATAAAAATATTATTATATAAAACTTTAGGCTAGCAAATTCACGATAACCCTGCGTTTGTACTACCGACGAGCATCGGCTCGCGGAGCTCTCGCTGAAAGCGCGGTTTTCGCACTTATTTGTTCGAGCGCTCCACATTAAGCGCGGTTTCCGCGCTTTCACAGGACGCGCGCGCGGGACTGACTACTGAGAAGCCGATTCTCAGCTTCTCAGACGCTACCCACGTAGCGATTGTTGTACAAACTATTACAAAATACAACTTCCTAAACGGGATATCTCTATTTAATCATTAGCTATAGTGCCTGCCTTGGGCTACCAAGCGAAGTGACCTATTTTCACGTCGATTGTGTGATTGGGCTAATGAATCCAAGACTGGTTCTAACACCTCAATTTGTTCGATCAGCTCTATAGGAATCAAGACATTATTCAATTTCAAAAGTCGAAAAGTAGGATGGTAATTCGTAATGACCCCCCTTATCTCGTCTTTACCGCACCGGATAGAGACTTCTTTTTTGCAACTAATAAGCATTTCGAACATCCAATTTTTCACCTCACTATGATATATGACAGGTCCAGGTAAACGTTTGTCATGCAAAAGTAAAAAAACATTTGCGCGGACGTGCCACATTCATAGTATGCAAGGGAGGTTCGGAGTAGAATGCAAAAAAATACCTCTACATAATCCAAAAAGATCATGTGGAGGTATTTTCATTTCACAGGGAACTAAGCTTATTTCAAGCCCATTTCTTTATTAACGCTACGAACGATGTCGAATTTGGAATCTTCAGAAGCTACATAGCCTTTGTGTGAGTAAACATCGAAAATGACTTTTTGACCTTCTGGGTCATTACCAATAGCGATGAACGCGTCTGTAATTTTCTTTTTCCATGCTGCATCCATATCCGAACGAACGGCGATGGTATCATTAGGAATTTTATCAGAGAAGCTAAGAACGCGAGTTTGTTTGAATACATCTGGGTAATCTTTCGTCATATTCGTACGAATGTCTTGGAATACGCCTACAGCGTCAACTTGACCGTTAAGAAGAGCGATAACCGCTTTATCATGTCCTTGGAATTGAACACCAGTTACATCTTTTACTGGATCTACGCCAGCTTTTTTCAGTACGAATCCTGGGTAAACGTAACCAGCTGCGGATGTAACACCTTGCCAGCCCATTTTCTTGCCTTTCAGATCAGCAACTGTTTTGATTGGGGAATCTGCTTTAACGAGAATCTCTGATTTATAGAAATCAACAAGATCTTTGGTTGGTTGGCCTGTTGCATCGTCAACGCCTAGACGTGTAGCTTGTACAAGTAGGTCAGCTGCTTTACGATTGTCATGGGCAACAACGTAGTTACTTGGTGGCAAGAAGCCAACATCAACTTGTTTGGATGCCATTGCTTCAATAACAACGTTATAATCTGTTGATACGGAAACCTTAACTGGGATGCCCAGTTTGTCACCTAGTAGTTTTTCAAGTGGCTTTGCTTTTGCTTCAAGCGTCTCTGCATTTTGGGAAGGAACGAACTGTACTTTAAGTTCTTTAGGTACGAAGCCTGCAGCTGCAGCTGGTGTAGCGGAAGCTTTCGTAGATGCGGATGCAGCGGGAGCTGTTTCCTCTTTTTTTGCACAGCCTGCAAGAACACCTGCAGCAACAATCATGGACAAGCTAATGACAGTAAATTTTTTCATCATCTTTTTTTGACCTCCGTTTAATTGTTTACTTTTATCTATGATGTACTATAACATTATCATATAATATATGGAAGATAGTGTGAAGTATTTGTTAATCTGACAATCGATATGTAAAGTGTTACAAAATAATACGCTTGGAGTGGGTAATTTGACTCAACCTAGTAAGCTGCAGAAAAGTAGAGTAACTCTATTAGAAACAAGTGATCTGCATGGAAATATGCTGCCTATTCACTATGCAAACAATCAACCTAACGATGTGGGTCTATCTAAATTGGCTGCGCTTATTGCCGCCGAACGTAAGAAAGAAGCCCATGTTATTGTGATTGATAATGGAGACCTGATTCAAGGAACACCACTTGCGTATCATCATGCTAGATTAGATAACGAGCCGATGAACCCGATGGTCCTTGGTCTGAATTATGTGGGTTATGATGCGGCCGTTATTGGCAATCATGAATTTAACTATGGACTTCGTGTGCTGCAAAAAGCGGTTCAGGAATCCAAGTTTCCTTGGTTATGTGCCAACATTGTGGATGCGGAAAGCGGAGAGCCGTTCCTAGGAAAGCCATATTTGATTAAAGAGTTACCGGACGGCGTTCGCATAGGTATTCTGGGATTGACAACTCCCTATATTCCGAATTGGGAGAATCCCGATCATATCGAGGGTCTACGGTTCGAAGATGCTCTAGAGTCGGCTAAGAAATGGGTAAAGGTACTCAAGGAGCATGAGCAAGTGGATGCTGTTGTTGTCTCCTACCATGGCGGTTTTGAAAGACATCTAACGACGGGTGAGCCTACGGAGCCTCTAACGGGAGAGAACCAAGGCTACCAACTATGTATGGAAGTGGAAGGGATAGATGTTCTGCTTACAGGGCACCAACACCGAAGCATTGCGGGAGTAGAAATCAATGGTGTCATCATTGTTCAACCAGGAACTGCTGGTGTAACACTTGGTAAAGTTGAATTAGAGTTCTCAATGGAAGATGGCAAATGGCGCATCGATGCCAAGAAATCGGAGCTGCTTTCTGTGGCTAATATTGAAGCGGACCAGAAATTAATTGATGTTGTTAGTGCGTATGAAGCGAAGACTCAGGAGTGGCTCGACCAACCAATTGGTAAGCTGTCCGGAGATATGCTCGTCAATGATCCCATGCAAATTCGCTTAAAAGACAATGCGCTTATCGAGTTCATCAATCGTGTTCAGATGGAGCTCTCGGGAGCAGCCATTTCAAATACAGCGCTGTTTGATAACGTATCGCCAGGATTTCCAGCAGATATAACAATGAGGGACATCGTGTCCAACTACATTTATCCGAATACTTTAAAAGTGATTCGGATTTCCGGACAAGACATCAAGGATGCTTTAGAGCAGTCAGCAGAATACTTTGAATTGACGTTATCTGGTGAAGTTCAGGTGAGCAGCAAGTTTAGAGACCCAAAGCCGTCGCATTATAACTATGATATGTGGGAAGGGATTACCTATAAATTGAATATATCCCGTCCAATCGGCATGCGTGTCGTACAACTGGAATATGAAGGGAAACCGCTGGATCTCGAAGCTTCATTCGATGTTGTTATGAATAACTACCGAGCTGCAGGCGGTGGCAATTATGCGATGTTCCAGGATAAACCGGTCATCAAGGATATCCCGACGGACGTAGCCGAACTATTGGCAGGATACATCATGGAGCGTGGGACCATTGAAGCTAGCGTGAACGAAAATTGGGAAGTCATCTGGGACTAGGTTGTTGTCATAAATAAAGCCGCACATAAGAGAGAGTGTAGTCTCTTTCTTGTGTACGGCTTTTTTTGTTTGAATGGCGTTATGATTCGCGAATGTATTCCCGGTCCCCTGATCTAGGATTGTAATACACGCGATAGGTGAAACCATCTTTTGGATCAATGAATACCTCTGATGTTGAGACAAAGCCGTTTGAAGGCTTACCAGGCGTCGTTGAACCGTTGTTTTTATAGCGTTTGTCATAAATGAGATAGCCCAGAAGAAGGAGAATAATAAAGCCGATGACCCATGTTCCATAGATAAGTAAAATTGGACCGAGTCCACTCATAGCCTTCGTGTCCGGACGGCGGTGCCATAAGCGACAATTTCACTCATATTTTGTCCGATGTCACCGCTATCGAAACGCATCATTACAATAGCATCAGCGCCCATGGCTGCAGCATTTTTGACTAATCGGTCCATGGCTTGCTTTCGCCCGTCTTCTACCATCTGGGTATACTGCGTGACTTCCCCACCGACAAGTCCCTTTAATGAAGCAAGAATATCGCCGCCAATCCCTCTGGCTCGAACAACGACCCCAAATGTACTGCCCAATACTTCCGTGACTTCATAGCCTGCGATGTTTTCTGTTGTAGCTACGATCATGAAGATCATCTCCTTTTTTTGTAAAATAGACTCTTGCTACTTGATTGAGATTCGATATTATTAACTTAGTACGAAAATGAAAATAGGGGGTTTCACATTGAGTATCATAAAAACGATTGAATTATGGCCCGGAGCATCCAAGGATAGCATAGGTGAACATAACCAAGGATGTCCGAGTTTGACTTTATACCCTGTGTCTAAGGGAGGCCTAAGCTCTGCAGTTATAGTATTTCCTGGAGGAGGATATGGTACGCGTGCTCCTCATGAGGGAGAGCCGATTGCCAAATGGTTAAATGGGCTTGGGATTTCAGCTTTTGTTTTGAATTACCGCGTAGCTCCTTACGAACACCCGGTTCCACTCCAAGATGCACAGAGGGCAATTCGAACTGTAAGGCATCATGCCGAAGAATGGCAGATCGATCCGAACCGCATTGGTATTCTTGGCTTCTCGGCAGGTGGACATTTGGCTTCTACAACCGGTACACATTTCGATGCAGGGGATCGGGAGTCCGTCGATCCTATCGAAAGACAGAGCAGTCGTCCCGATGTGATGGTGCTGTGTTACCCTGTTATTACCTTCTCCAGAGAGTATGGACATGAAGGCTCAAAGATTAATTTACTGGGAAAAACACCGGATGAGAAATTGGTTTCGCTGCTATCTAATGACCAACAAGTAACAGCGCATACGCCACCGACATTTCTTTGGCATACAGCTGATGATGCGGCTGTTGCCGTCGAGAACAGTTTGCTATTTGCAGGGGCGCTTAGCCGTCATAAAGTGCCTTTTGATCTGCACGTGTTTGAGAGCGGGCGTCATGGTATTGGAATAGCGGATGATCATCAGGAAGCTTATATTTGGCCTGAAATATGTGCGAATTGGCTCAAAAAGCAACAGTTTGCATGACCAAGCTCTTTTACGAATGCCATATGCTTGGAGATTCGGCTATTGTAATTAGGCTTGGTACGGACATTGATTTATCTATTCTGAATCGTGTACGTCAGTTAACAGCTTACCTAGAGAATAATCGTTTTGAAGGTTTTATCGAAATAGTAACGGCATATACAACAATCACGATTTATTATGACAACTTTCAGGTTTACAACCACTATTCAGAAAAGAGAACCACCCGAAAAAATGGACAGGCCAGCTGGACGAATACGTTATTACCTTATGACATTGTCTTATTACATATACAACATCTCTTGGATAACTTTGAACATACAAATGAGGTTCATATTAACGAGCCTAGGAGAACTATTAATATCCCTGTTTGTTATAGTGGGGATTATGGTCCGGATCTTGAGGATGTTGCGGACTATCATCGTGCTAGCAAGGAAGAGATCGTGCACCTACATACCTCACAGATTTACCCGGTATATATGATTGGCTTTGCACCTGGATTTCCTTATTTGGGTGGATTGGATGACCAGCTAGCTACACCAAGAAAATCGGTACCTCGGACGAGGATACCCGTTGGTTCGGTGGGCATTGGCGGTGCTCAAACAGGCATATACCCTTTTGAAACGCCGGGCGGCTGGAATTTGATTGGTCGTACACCGCTGGCTTTATTTCGTCCAGATTCTGATCCACCATCACTACTGAAGGTAGGAGATCAAGTAAGATTTGTTTCCATCACGGCTGAGCAGTTCCAATATGAAAAAGAGAGGGACATGGGAAATGGGCTTTGAGGTCATCAAGCCGGGATTATTATCAACCTTGCAGGATGAGGGACGGTATGGACAGCGGAAATATGGCGTCATTACATCAGGCCCCATGGACCTCTTTGCGCATCGAGCAGCCAATATACTTGTTGGGAATAATAGGGGCGCAGCTGCTCTAGAAATGACGCTGCTAGGACCGAGCATGGTTGCGAAGAAGGATATGCTGCTATCTTTATGCGGAGCTGATATGGAAGCAGATAGGGACGGTATTCGGGTTCCATTGTGGCGACCATTTCTGATCCGTAAAGGAGACCAGTTAAATGTTCATTATGCAGTTAAGGGATGCAGAGCCTACTTAGCCGTGTATGGTGGTTTCGAGGTGAAACCTGTAATGGGCAGCAGAAGCACCTATTTACATGCGGGCATAGGCGGTCACCAAGGTAGAGCACTCCAAGCGGGAGATGATTTGCCGGTAAGACAAGACGTGGTAGGCGATTATCTTCACCATCCAGGGTCTGTGAGTGCTTTTATTCGTCCGGGCTATGAAGACAATCCAGTTGTAAGAGTCGTAAAAGGGAAGGAAGCTGCCCTTTTCACCGAGGCAAGCGTACGCAGCTTTCTGGCTCAAAGCTATATCGTTACTGCGCAGTCAGATCGAATGGGTTATCGCTTGGAAGGGAAGGAGCTAGAACTATCTGATGGCGTACCGAGTGAGATGATCTCAGAAGCGGTCGTCCAAGGGACGATTCAAGTGCCCCCAAGTGGACAGCCCATCCTTCTGATGGCGGACTGCCAAACAACCGGAGGGTACCCGCGCATCGCGCACGTCATCACGGCCGATCTTCCCTTAGTAGCTCAGGTGAAACCAGGCGGAAAGATTCGTTTCCGGGAGGTCAGCCACCGTGAAGCCCAGGAGCAGATCTTGCTGCAGGCGATGGATTTGCGGCTGCTTGAGGCTGGGGTTCGGGCTTGGGTGCGGGATCATGGATAAAAGAGTTGAGGACTCAAGAGTTGAAGGATTGAAGAGCTGAAGAGCTGAGAGCTGAGGAAGGAGCTGAGAGCTGGAGTGCTGAGAGCTGGAGTGCTGAGAGCTGAGAGCTGAGAGCTGAGAGCTGAGGAGCTGAGAGCTGAGAGCTGAAGAGCTGGAGAGCTGGAGAGCTGGAGAGCTTGAAAGCTTGAGAGCTGAAGAGCTGAGAGTTGAGAGTTGAGAGCTGAAGAGCTGAGAGCTGAAGAGCTGGAGAGCTGAGAGCTGAGAGCTGAGAGCTGAGAGCTGAGAGCTGAGAGCTGAGAGCTGAGAGCTGAGAGCTGAGAGCTGAGAGCTGAGGAGCTGAGAGCTGAGGGGTTGAGGAGCTGAGAGATGAAGAGCTGAGAGCTGGAGAGCTGGAGAGCTGAGAGCTGAGAGCTGAGAGCTGAGAGCTGAGAGCTGAGAGCTGAGAGCTGAGAGCTGAGAGCTGAGAGCTGAGGAGCTGAGAGCTGGAGTGCTGAGAGCTGGAGTGCTGAGAGCTGAGAGCTGAGAGCTAAGAGCTGAGAGCTGAGAGCTGGAGTGCTGAGAGCTGGAGTGCTGAGAGCTGAGAGCTGAGAGCTGAGAGCTGAGAGCTGAGGAGCTGAGAGCTGAAGAGCTGAGAGCTGAAGGGCTGGAGAGCTAGAGAGTTGAAGAGCTGAAGGATTGGAAAATTGAAGGACTGGGAGTGAGGATTCTGCGTATTGACTTGAATTGTGATATGGGTGAAGGCTTCGGCGCATATCGCCTTGGCCGGGACGAGGAGCTGCTCGACTTTGTCAGCTCCGCCAACATCGCCTGCGGGTTCCACGCAGGCGATCCCGCAACCATGCGCAGCACTGTGCAGCTGTGCTTGCGCAAGGGCGTTGCGATCGGGGCCCATCCGGGCCTTCCCGATCTACAGGGCTTCGGCCGGCGTGAGATCGCGATCACGCCGACGGAGGCTTACGAGCTGACGTTGTATCAGCTCGGGGCGCTGCAGGCGTTCGTCCACGCCGAAGGCGGACGCCTGCAGCACGTCAAGCCGCATGGCGCGCTCTATCACATGGCTGCGAAGCGCCATGATCTCGCCGCGGCCATTGCGGCTGCGACTGCCAGCGTCAGCGCGGAGCTGACGTTGTTCGGTCCGCCCGGCAGCGAGCTGCTGCGGGCGGGTGCCGCCGCGGGGCTGCAGACCGCGAGCGAAGCCTTCGCGGACCGCAGCTACCAGCGGGACGGCACGTTGACGCCCCGCGATCAGCCGGGGGCGCTGCTCTTCAGCGCCGTCGACGCTGCGGCGCAGGTCGTAAGGCTCGTCCGCGAAGGGAAGGTCCTCTCCCGAGAGGGAGAGGACCTGAGCATGCGCGCGGACACGATCTGCATCCACGGCGATGGTGCACACGCCGTGGAGTTCGCGCGCGACATCCGCGCGCTGCTAAACAGCAGCGGCATCGCAGTTGTGGCGCTCGGCCAGTAGTCAGCGTGTTTGCCCTCACCGCGACGGAGCTCCAATGTTTGAAAGAAGTCTTGTCACCCGAAGGAAGCTGCGCAGATTACGGAAGACCTGTAAGTAGATACAGATGGAATTCCTCCTGTTAATTTCACTAGGACATCGTTGAACGTGCATTTAACGGGAAAACCTCCAGCTACATTCAGTGTTAATGCGTCATTTAGCTGATTTCTGCTTAATTAAAGGTAGGTTTTCCGGTTAAAGGACTACCAAACGAAATATCCAATAAATTAACGGGAGTTTTTCCATCTATCATCGCAAAAAAGTGTGCTCAGAACGTATAGATGAAAAATAGATTGAGGAAAGATATAAAGGGATAGTAAATATAGACCTTATGAACTTTCAAGAAGTTTATATTCATTTGAAATATTTCTAGGAAGCTACTAACTTAACGAGTAAAGAAGAAACGCTGTACTCAAATTTAAAAGACTTAACAATGTATGTTAACTACTAAGATATTCATAGCTCAAACTTAAATAGACTTGTTATGTCAGATTATTATAAGAAGTATAAATCAAAAAGAAAAGTAGTCGAACCATTATTAAAATAATGGCTCAGTTAAGCTCACTCCAAAATTACGAACTAATACACTAAACTATTTTTTACGGAGAAATCTAAAATTTCCATAATCAATCACAACAATCTCTCCATTTTGGTCTAAACGTAAGTTTTGAAAATTTGGTTCACCCTGACGGTTTACAATTTCATAAGGTATGATTCCATTTTCCTTAAATAGGGTTCTCATTTCGTAAAGTTTTCGCTTATATTCTTTAGATTTCGGGAAATTCCGATTATATTTCCCCATGATTAACCAGCCATATTTATTCTCATAGTCTATAATTTTGGCAAGATGTTTTCTTACAGGAAATGGACATGAATTAAATGTTCTTACTTCTCTAATGTTGCTTTTAATCCCATATGTAGTTTTAACAACCTTTAATACTTTGCTATTACTGAGATCATATACAATTCGTCTTGAACCCAATCCGATGAATTTTCTTCCTTTAATAATTCAATGTATTTTTTCATTTTTTTAAGGAGACCCCCTAAATATTGAATGAATAATTTATTTAACTTATTCAAAAACATTAAGAAGAGTTATAGACTTCAACATATTTTCCACATAAATCTTTCTTAGACTAACGAGAGTTCAAACAATAGAGGCTGCTGGCATTAGGTCGGTGGCTTTTTCTCTTCTACCATTTATTTTGAATGTCCAATCAGGTTGTGGTTCTCGACATAGAATAAGTTGACGCTAATATCCGTAAATTGCTCTGTCGAGATGTCATTACTTGAATGGGGGATGCTGCCTTGATTAAAATGGACGAGTACATGAAAAGGAAAATAAAAGGGAAGAAATACATTGGGGCTGGGGGAACGAGAGTTGTATACGATTTAGGTAACGGGTATGTGTTGAAGATAGCAAAATCAAAAAAAGGGATCATATGCAACCAGATGGAAGTAAACCTGTATAAATCATCTTTGAAACCGATAAAAAAATATCTTGCGCAAATTATTGATTACGACGCAGCATATCGCTGGGTAACCATGAAAAAATATGATCGAAAATTCCCCAATTCTCCAATATATAGACGAGAACTTATGAAAATAGTAAAGAAATTTTTGGGCAATGGCATCATTCCATCAAATGGTGTGGGTCAGTATCATAAACCCCATACTCCTAACCTGCGTTTAAAGCGGAATAATCAGATCGTGGTCATTGATTATGGGGGATTTAAATATGACAATAAATGAAAGGAAAAATATATAATCAGAAATTCCCTTCATCTAAAAGAATATAAACGGAAACTTTTTATGTTAATAATTTACAGTTCCAACTAAATAATCCATACCAATAAAAGAATCAAGCAGGCAATTACTTAACTTTCTACGAGTTTAAGTAACTGCCTGCTTCTTTTTTATGTTTACAGTTTTTAATCAGTTAGAATCACGTTGCTTATTCGCTTGGACAATGAAATGGCGTTCTCTTCGTATAGAAAATGACTAACCGCGGCTTAGTAAATCCATAATTCGCCGCTGAGCGTTTATTCCGGAAATCATCCATATATTCCCTTTGTGCACTAGTTCTACGTTATGTGCTGTCGTAACGCCATACAAGCTTCGCTAAGCTACACGTTTCGCTAACAAAAAGCGACCCCTCCAATACGTATTAAAATCGGTAAAAGTAACCCCGGGCTGCCCGTACGTATTAATGAATCTCCCATTACCCGCATATATCCCCACATGGCCTACAATGCGATTGCTAGCAAACCGCCCAGGTGTGTAAAAGAACATCAGGTCCCCGGTTTGCAAGTTATTGATGTCTACGGTTTGTCCGACTTGGGCTTGAGACTGAGAAGATCTTGGAAGATTGACGCCGAAATGGGAATACACATACTGGACGAAGGAAGAACAGTCAAACGTATGCGTACTATCGTAGGGTCCCGATGAAAAGCTGTACGGCGTTCCTAAAAAGTTCTGGGCATAGCTTATTAAGTTACTTTTATCTACATTATTCACGGAAAGGCTCTGTATTTGTTCTGTTGAACTTCCAGACTGCTGTGCAGATGCGTTTTGTTGTTCGGACAACGTACTGTCATTGATCGGATTAAAGACAACCTGCGAATTTTGAGCGTTCCAATTCACCGGGGTACCCATCAAAATTGATAACGCCTGTGTTGTCATATAAGGTTTGTGATCGAATAATCTCGGAGCCTGCGGAAGTTCGATGGGTTTATCGCCTACTAATGCTTGAGTTTGATTTACTTTAACGGAATATACGGGGTCCGTGGCACCCATTGAGAAACTGTCGCCCACGTAGTGCAAATCAAAATCTATCGATGCCGAGGTTTCCTCCAGCGGTACCCAGACTAGTCCGTTGGTTTCACTGTAAACCTTAACATTGGAAAATGTCGAATTGTCCGCTACAAACATGCTGGCATTCTGGCCGGCTTGGGCATGGGTAGTTGTAGGCGCTCCAATGTTTTGGGTTTGTTTATTTGTACAACCTCCACCCATGAAGATCATAGTGATACAAAGGGTGGTTAAAACAACCTGCCATTGCGTTTTCTTTTGAAGAATCATAAACAAAACCCCTTCACCAAGTTGATATGGGTTAGGTTTTGTCAGGAAAAAATAATTATGCATGAAATAGACTCGCTACAATCAGATCATCCGTGAACTTGCCGAGAAAGACTACAAATCTCGCTACGGACGCCCGATCAGCAACTTTTTGACTCATATGAAGGCGGAATGTTGTAACTAGGAGAAAACGAATATAACCATTCTTTCACTTGAGAACAAGCTGGAAATATGAGTAAATATAGAGGTAGCCGGCCGGCTAATTACTTCGGAAAGGAGTGATCAAAGTGATTACAACAAAAGCAGAGGTGGTCTCTGCGTAAGCAGAGGCCATCGTTCCAAACGGGGGTCGCTAGGCCCCCGCATATTTTTCCTGAATGAGTAGACAGCGAGATGCTTTTTACATATAATGAGAATGTGAACACGTAGTGAACACCATAAATTAGGAGAGACTTTGCTCTCCAACCCAATTTCAAAAATTAAACTATCTGGTGAAAGGAGTGCTTTTTAATGAACACAATGACAGTAGCGATGAATGTTGCGGCCGCCGCAGAGGTACTCGTCTCCTAACTGAATATCATTCGTGGAATAACCGTTCACCTGAATTGTATAATTGCATATACAACCGACAGGCACGATTATGATCGTGTTTTTTTTATTCCATTTCTTGAGAATGGTAGGAGGTTATGGGGCGATGAAGATACTCTCTGCAAATCAGACAAAGTTTAACTTTGCTCGACAATTTGAGGAGGTTTTCATCCATGAGTTACAAGAACGGGAAAGACGTTCTTCCCCCTAACCTATTAAAACAATTACAAGAATATATCCAAGGTGAAATTGTATATATCCCTAAGAAAGAGCAGAAGCGCGCTGGATGGGGAGAAAATAACGGAACACGTATTATCATTGAGCGTAGAAATCGAGAAATTTTCCGGTTGTACCAAACGGGTTCCACTGTGATGGAACTTATCAAAGTCTTTCATTTATCGGAAGACAGCATCCGCAAAATCATCGTGAAAACACGTGAATTAACAGCCAATCAAGCATAGAAGCAGCATCCCTAGAGGTGCTGCTTTTTTTTTCGTTGAGCCTGCTTAGTATAGATTGTCGTCAAATTGAAGGAAATGCCTTTACTTTCTTGAAATTAAAAAGAAAGAAAACGTTGTTTACGTCTGATCGCTTTGGAGGTGATGCAAGACAAATGCAAGATGAGCTGGATATCCGCAGTTTTATTGGCACACATGATGCCGATTTTTATGATGATGGATTTCACCGTCATTCGGCCGTTGAAGTCAGTATCGTGCTAGAAGGACGGTGCTTGTTCGAATGGTCGAGTCGAAGCTGGATGGAAGCAGGCCATATCGTTATTATCCCGTCAGACTTGTCACACAGGTTTGAAGCGGTGACGAATGTGAGGTTTGGGGTTATTTTGCTGCAGGGCGTAACGGCGCGTACGATGGAGCTGGTCACGAAGCTCGGAGGCAGCGGATTTACAGGCGATGGGGGTGCAGAGAGCTCACCTATATTCCTTGCTTTATCCCGACTGGACAAAGAGCGTTTCGAGCGATTGTTCCGGGAATGGCTTCGGATGAAAGCGTCGTTCTTAAAGGAGAAGCGAGCTAATTATTCGGCATGGATGGAAGTGCTGCTGCTTTTTTTACTTGAACACTCTCAGCAGGATTTGCAGGGGATGACCGTGACGAAAGCGGCTGACTACATCCGTGAAAATGTGCAGGAATCGGTTCACATTTCTGATTTGGCAGAGATGGCTGGTTTTACGGAGCCCGCCTTTCGTCGCGTATTTGAACAAATGTACGGCGTTAGCCCAAAGCAATATCAGCAGCAGTGCCGTTTGCAGGAGGCGAAATGGCTGCTTAGCTCAACAGATAAGGATATACGTGAAATCGCCGATCAGGTAGGCTTTTTCAGGTTGCATTCCTTTTCACAGTGGTTTAAAGAGCAAGAAGGTCTCCCACCTACGGTTTGGCGGAAAAGTCAACGGTTGCAGCACGGTTCGATGTTGGACTAGTTGCGTTTTGCGTAAATTGCGGTTCGGTTTCCCTAAATACAAGCGCTTTCTGATTCGGTATGCTAATGGAGTAAACGTAAACACATAGGAGGGCACAACAGATGGAAAAAGTAAGAATTGGATTTATCGGTGTAGGCGGCATGGCGGAGTACCACATGAAAACATTGCAGCAAATCGATGACGCAGTGATTACGGCCGTATGCGATATGAACGCGGATCGGGCGAGGGAGATAGCTGAGACTTTCGGCGCAAAGCCGTACGGCACTTTGGAAGAAATGTTGGATGCAGGAGTAATCGATGCGCTTTATATATGCACGCCACCTTTTGCTAGGGAAGGGATTGAAGAAGCGGCTGCCGCACGGGGCATACATCTGTTATCGGAGAAACCTACCGGCTTGCAAATGGAGGAAGTGCGTCGTAAAGAGCAGATCATTCGTGAGTCGGGCATCATTCATTCGTCAGGCTATTGCTTGCGCTATCTGGACACTGTGCAGAAGGCAAAGCAGTATTTGGCTGATAAGCAAGTAGATATGGTGCTCGCGTACCGAATTGGCGGCATGCCAGAAGTAGGTTGGTGGAGGCTTATGAATCTTTCGGGCGGTCAACTTGTAGAGCAATCGACACATCAAGTGGACTTAATTCGTTATTTGGCAGGTGAGTTTGACTACGTCCAAGCGAACTACGAGCAGCGACACATCCATCGAAATTATCCAGAGGCAACGGTGTATGATGTGGGTATCGTATCTTTCGGCCTCCGCAGCGGGGCGCTAGGCACGATCAGCAATACGGTCTTGTCCCGTAAAATTGGACGTGGGGATGTGGAGTTTTTCGGGCATGACTTCTACGTATCAATAAGCGGTATGACGGTTCGGATTGTAGATGATACGCAAGACGTGACTTTGACGTCGGAGATGGATTTTTACCTCGAGCAGAATCGGGCGTTTGTCGCAGCTGTGAAAACAGGACGGCAGGAGCTAGTGCTTGGTGATTATAGCGAAGCGGCAGCGACGCTTGAGGTTACACTGGCGGCGAATGATTCGGCCGTTGCGAAGCAAACGATAAAGATCACTTCGACATAAGAGTACGAATGTTTCCATTTTGAAATACACGAAGGAGGTTAAGGCATGTTAAAAGGAGTCAATCAATGGTGCTTTCCTGAAGGGCTGCCCCTTCAGCAGTTATTCTCGATTAGCCGTGAGGCTGGTTATGACGCGGTTGAGCTGAATGTCAATCCGTTAGGCGGCGTTGGTCTGACCATGGAGACGACTGCGACGGAGGCAGAGGAGATTGGCCGCATGGCAAAAGAGTACGGTATTCAGCTGCGAAGCTTGTCTACCTCTCTGCTGTGGCACACACCGCTATCTTCGGCGGACGCGTCTGTACGTGAGCAGGGCCGTCGCGTTGTCGAGAAACAGCTGGAGCTAGCGGAGCTGCTAGGTATCGATACGGTGCTTGTCGTGCCTGGAGCCGTCAACGAGGAGACCTCGTACGATGAGTGCTACGACCGCAGCCGTGCGGAACTAGCTTTGCTGGTGAAAGAAGCAGAACGACGTCGCGTTCGCATTGGCATCGAAAACGTGTGGAACAAATTTTTGCTTTCGCCGCTTGAAATGCGTGCTTATGTCGACGATCTCCATTCTTCTTATGTCGGGGTTTATTTTGATGTAGGCAATATTTTGCATAATGGTTATCCGCAGCAGTGGATCAAAATTCTTGGTTCACGCATATTCAAAGTGCATGTGAAGGATTATCGGCCAAGCGTAGGAAATGGCAATGGCTTTGTCCCGCTGCTCTCAGGCGATGTCAATTGGACGGCAGTTCGATCGGCGTTAGAGGACATCGGATATACCGATACGGTAACGGCTGAAGTCGGTCTGTACGCAGAAAGTCCGCTGCAGACGGTGTATGACACTTCCCGGCACTTGGATATTATTCTTGGCGGAGCTGCGCGATAGTGGGAAAGCCTTGAGATTCGCTTCCTGCCTCATAAGAAGACCCCGGCACTTCAAGTGTCGGGGTCTTCTTATATCAAAGTGATCGGACTCTAAAAAAAGTGCATAAATATACAGTTGGTGTGAAAATGAGGAGCCGCGCAAATTTATCTGTATGGCTTCTCATTTTTTTAAATATTCTTACATACGTGTCAGCTCTGAATGAACGACGCGATGTGCTGCAACATACTTGTTTTTAGGGCTGATACCGAATACAGCAAACAGTATATCCCTATCGCTCGACGAAAATTGCACCTCGTACGCCTTCGTCCGTCCGAGGAACTAATTCACTTATACGATTCGTTGGTGAGAGGGTTCGCCGACAGAAAATAAATAATTAAGTCAGTTGACATTTAAAAACATTCACGATGAGCTTTCTTTTACTGATAATCATTCTGATTGGTGGGGTCATTTTTGCGAGACCCTTTGATGATTCTCAACGGGCTACCATCGATGTCGACCGAAACGCCCAGGTCATCGTCGACCTTTCCATCGAAATCAACGCTCCACAAGAGACCGTATGGCGGATACAGACTGGCATCAACCAGTGGCCAACTTGGCAGAAAAATGTCTCACAGGCACGGTTATCCGGTCCAATCGCGGTGGGAAGTACCTTTAAGTGGGAGACGCATGGGCTACCCATCGTCTCCATCATCCGCGAGGTCGATCCCATGCGGCGCATCGTTTGGGGCGGGCCAGCACAAGGCATCGAAGGCGTCCACGTCTGGACCATCACTCCCACCCTCAAAGGAGTTGTCGTGCATACCACGGAGTCCTGGGACGGTCCGCCAGTTGCAGCCGACCCCGACGGCATGCGCGCGGCACTCACGTCCTCGCTCGAAGCCTGGCTTGCCGACCTCAAGACGACTGCCGAGGCGCGGACTTCCGCGCTGTAAGAAGCCGCTTTCTGATGGTCCGTTTTATACGAAACATAGGAGGTGCTTACTTGGCTCTGGGCAAAAAACCTAGCCTTAATGAGACATACTGTCATGCAGTATGTCTTTTGTGCGCTTGATTGAAGGGATGCTTTCATGCCTCAGCGAATTAATGGAATTAAATGTGAAACATCTGAATTCATCGGTTAGGTAGGAGGAGTCATTATGATTTCCTTACGGAACATTGCTTGCGGGAGAGAGTAATCATCATGTTGCTGCACCTTTTTTAATCTCCGTACAACCGGGTACGATATTTGGACGTCTATATGATGTAGGCCCATATCCTGCTCTTGTTCTTACTGAAGGGGATCATAAAGTGATTGGCGAGTGGTTCGAGGTAACAGAGGAAGGACTGCAAGCGATGGATATTCTGGAGGGGTACAACGGTCCCGGTGCCTCAAATGAGTATGAAAGAGTGTGGGTCAGCGATGTCAATGGCTTGCGTGAAGGCTGGGTTTATATTTGGGAAAACATTAGCGGGCTCGTAGAGATTAATAGCTCCTCATGGAGAGCCTATTCCGCTCAAAAAAACAAGTGAAATGTTCGATTTATTTCGACAAATTCCTATCCTGCCAGAATGCATGATGCTATAATTAAGGTAATTTATTTAGGTTGAGGAGAACGCCATGTCTGTTTATAAAATATTACTTGCAGATGACGAGCTCGCGCTGCGTTTTCTGCTTACTGAAACTCTTTCTGATGAAGGTTATGCCATCTCGGAAGCTGAAGATGGTCAACAAGCGATGGAGCAATTGCAAAAAGAAACCTACGATCTTATCATACTTGACTATATGATGCCGGAGCGGACGGGTGTTGAAGTCTGTGAATGGCTGCGACATAGCGATAATGCCAATCAGGATATACCGGTTATTTTGCTGACAGCTAAAGCCTTAGAGAAGGACAAAGAAAAAGCCAAAGCAGCAGGCGTAACCACCTATATTGTTAAACCATTCAGCCCTCTTCAATTAATTGATACGGTTGGACAATTATTACAACGTTAATTCGAACTATATAGAGATTATTTTATATATAAAAAAGGGTGATTGGCTGTCATGAGTAATACGAATCTAGAGGGGTTGAAGGACTCCAAGTCAGTATCGGATAGAGATGCAAGAATTCTTAGACAAGGAAGAAAGCTGTTTATTCGTGAATTTGAAAAGCAGCTTAAACAACTTAACTTGCTGCTTGATACGATCCAGATGGCGGCTGTAGCTGATGATTTAAAACAGTTTTATCGCATTGTACATACGCTTAAAGGCAGTGCGCCTATTTTTGGTTATGTCAGGATCGGTAAGCTGGCTGAGGATATGGTTCGAACCTGGGAGTGGACGCAATCCATGGATATTGACGGAGAAGAGTTGCTCATGGCAATCAATCCGATTATTGAAAGCTCAGAACGCAGTATTCATTCACTTCGAGAAATGAATATGGAATATGAAATCAGTGTGACGGAAATCCAGATGGATGAACAGCAGGATCCTGGAGGAGGCTCTCTGCTTGGGTCCATGAAAAGTCGATTGCTGCTTGTGGATGATGACGAGGTGCTGCGCAATTATTTGACCCGTCGACTTCAACTCGATGATTGTATTGTTGATGAAGCAGCCGATGTGGAGAGCGCCATGAAATTATTACGTGAACATACGTATGATTTAGTGACGCTGGATCTCATGATGCATCCTCAGTCTGGGTATGAACTCTTTGAATTTCTCAAAGAGGATCCGACATTGAAATGGTTACCGCTTATTGTATTGTCGGGACGTAACGATTTGAATGATAAAGTCCGCTGTTTTCACTTGGGAGCCGATGATTATGTGACGAAGCCATTTCAGTATGAGGAATTGGCCGCAAGAATCTATGGACTGCTCAAAAGGACCAAAAATTTCGAGCAGCTTGCCTTCCGTGATCCGCTGACCGGGGTGTTCAATCGCCGCTATTTCGATCTTCAGATTGGTATGGAATTACAGCGTATTGAGCGCTATCCGGCACCAATCTCACTTGTTTTTATAGATATTGATTGCTTTAAACGGATCAATGATACTTATGGGCATCACGTGGGAGACTTGGTTCTCCAAGGCTTGGCTCATTTGCTGCAAGTGAACTTGCGTTCGACAGACCTGCTAGCACGTTTTGGCGGCGAAGAGTTCGTTATTGCCCTTCCGAATACTACGGTGGAACAGGCAGTTGCAACTATGCAGTCCATACTTAATAAAGTTCGTTTAAATGCTGTTGCACAGTACGAGGGCCAAACCTTTTCGATCACCTTTTCAGCAGGTGTTGCAGAGTGGCATGAGGGGATGACGGTTGCGGAGTGGGTGGCTAAGGCTGACGATGCGATGTATCAAGCTAAGCAACAAGGCAGAGATAGGATTGTTAGTGCGTCGGTCGAGGATGAAGGAACAGAGCATCGTAAGTTGGCGGCCAGTCCGCAAATTAACAAGAAAAATCTACTCATCGTGGACGATGATCCGATTTTACGAGCGATTCTAACTTCCCATTTAGAGCATTTACCGATTACAATTACCCATGCTGCTGATGGTGAAGTCGCGCTCAGCTTACTGCTTGCCAATACCTATGATGCTTGTATTCTCGATGGAATGATGCCGAAGTTGGATGGGTTCTCATTGCTGTCGCAGATAAAAAAGGATCCGCGTCTAACCGTCCGGGATATGAAGGTACTTATGCTTTCAGGCAAGAAGAAGGAAGATGATTTAGCCAAAGGCTTTCAAATGGGAGCTGACGACTATATGACGAAGCCGTTCTCGCTCGTTGAGTTGGAAGTTCGCGTGAGACAGTTAATGAACTTAGTGTGATAAATAAATAAAAAAACTCAAAGCTGTTTCTGCCATTTATATGGCGAGCAGCTTTTTTCTCGTCAATTGAACTTGTATTTGACTTCTGTGGATTACAGTTGTAATATAACAATTGTATTACATATGTAATCCTCAGAAAAATTAGGAGGTAAGCCTGTGAAAAGTGTTCCCCATATATCCGATGCGGAATGGGAAGTAATGAAAGTTCTATGGGCTAAGACACCATGTACGGCAAATGAAGTGATCGAAGCTTTAGAAGTCCGAACGGATTGGAAACCGAAAACAGTAAGAACGCTTTTAAACAGATTGGCCCAAAAACAAGCCATTTCGTATTCACAAGAAAACAGGGTGTATGCCTATTTTCCATTAGTATCCGAAGACGAATGTGTAAAATCAGAAACGCAATCCTTCCTGAAGAGAATTTATGGCGGTGCTTTTAAGCCGCTGCTAGTTAACTTTTTGAAGGAAGAACAGCTGTCAGCGGAAGATATTAAAGAATTGAAAAATATTCTTGAAGACAAAACAAAATGAAGGATTTGTGGTTTGCAACGTGCCAGCTGTTATCTCTTTGACATGGTGAAGGAAAGGGCAGGGTGAATGTGAAACGATTAATGGAAAACCTTATTGATCTCTTTGATTGGGTTTGGTCTGTCTCGACTATGGCAAGTGTTTTGGTTGTGTTGATTGTAGTCATGCAGCACGTGTTAAGGCATCGTTTAAAACCAAGATGGCATTACTTGATGTGGCTGTTGGTTATTATACGATTAATTTTGCCATGGGGCCCTGAGAGCGAATTCAGTATTTATAATTGGATCGGCTACACCGATGCCGTTCATTCGGCCGTGCAAGTTAATCAGGAAGAACTACTTACAAGAGCTGTTGTATCGGAATCTGCTGCCCAATCTATTTATCGGAATTTAGTTGTTGTATGGCTGGTAGGCATGTGTTTTTTGGGGATATATACAATCCGGATCAACAGGAAATTTGCCCGAAAAATGAAAAATGAGACGGTTGCGATAACCGATGAAAGAATACTGGAGCTTTTCGATCAATGTAAAAAAATGATGTCGATAAATAAACCTATTGCTCTTGTTGAATCATGCAATTTGGCAACACCAACCCTATTCGGTTTTGTAAAACCCCAATTGATTATGCCTAAAACCATTTTAAACAGCTTGAATGACGATCAATTACAGCATGTGTTCCTACATGAACTGGCTCATAGCAAACGTAATGATATTGGGGTCAATTGGTTCATGCATGCTTTGCTGATTATTCATTGGTTTAATCCAGTTCTTTGGTATGCTTATCGCCGAATGCGGGAAGACCAGGAAATCGCAAGTGATGCCCTTGCTCTCAGCTGCCTAACTCCCGATAAAAGCCAGGACTATGGATATACGCTTATCAAATTGTTGGAAAATTTCTCGCGACCTGTTCAAGCTGTTGGAAATGTAAATCTAACTGGAAGCAAAATACAACTTCAAAGGAGAATTAAAATGATCAAACAATTTAAAGCAAATTCATATCGTTGGTCGTTTCTTGGGATAGCAACCATGATCTTTATTAGTGGGTGCGCGTTAACGAATCCTAAGGACAGTTCGACATCTACACCATTGCAAAGTGCGGCTGTATCCGAAGAAAAAGTAAAACAGCAGGAATCTGTAGATTCAAATGCGACGGCTTCTGAGGAGACATCGAAAGCGGCCGTTTCCGTAGTACCGCAGGCAACGCCTTCGGACGAGAAGTCGAGAAATGCGGCTTCCGTAGAGGAGGAGCCAAAGGTGTCGGATGACAAGTCAAGACCTGCTCCAGTAGCATCTGAAGCAAGAGTATTGGAAGACAAGCCGAAAGCTGCACCCGTGAGTCCAGAACCAAGAGTATTGCAAGACAAACCGAGAGCCGCAGCTCCGGCAGGTCCGCTACCAACGGCCGCGCCTGCTGAGTAATCGCACTCGACCAAATCTAAATAATTGTTAAGTGGAGGAGTTGCTCATTGGCGGCTCCTTTTTTTGCTTGCTAGAAGACTTATCCGATGGAATAAAAAACCGATAATCATTTTAAAAAATAAATGTTATAATCAAAAACGTCTACATATAATGACGGCTAGTAAATTATTTTGTGTTCAGCTAGAGTGAAAAAAGGAAGGTTAAGGAAGAATGATATGCATAATTGGTCAAAGGCACTAAATCTCAGAACTCCTTTTAAAATCTCTTTGGTCTACATGCTTGTAGGAAGTCTATGGATTATCCTGTCCGATAGAGTTATGGACATTCTTAACTTTTCTGGGGCAATCACTATTCATTCAACTAAGGGTCTATGTTATGTATTACTTACGGCATTGGTTCTATATTGGTGGGTAACACGTTTGAAGAAAGCCCTTACAGAAAGCGATGAACGATACCGAATACTTGTAGAACACTCACCAGAACCGTTGGTTGTTCACAGTAAAGGGAGAATAGTCTATATCAATCCTGCCGGTGCTGAAATATTTGGGGCAGCTAGCCCAGAGGAACTTATTGATTATCCAATAATGAATTTGGTGCATCCCGATTATATAGACATTGCGAAGGAACGAATTAGGCTGATCGAAGAGGAGAGGGTTCCGACAGCTCCCACCCAGCAGAAATTTCTTCGTGTCGATCGTCAAGTTATTGATGTAGAGGTCAGAGCGGTACCTATTATCTACTTAGGTAAACCGGCAGTTCAGCTTATATGTAAGGATATCACTGAGCGTAAACGAGCCCAACGTTTGCTGGAAGAGAGAGAGCAGAGTTATAAGTCACTTGTTGAAAATAACCCCGATGCTATATTTGAATTAGATCTAAATGGACGAATACTTAATATGAATCCAGCTACTGAAAGGATTACGGGCTATCAGCAGGAAGAGCTGCTGAATCAATCCTTTTGTCGTTTGATGGTAGGCGAAGATCACCTTAAAGCATCAAAACTGTTTGAAGCATCGACAAAAGGTGAGTCAAACAACATCGAAGTCGGCATTACTAATAAACGAGGCTACTATGTCGAATTAAATTTAAAGACGGTTCCTATTATCATAAATGATAAGATCGATGGCGTTTATGGCATTGCAAAAGACATCACCGAACGTAAAAAGACAGATGAGCTTCTAATTAAATCAGAAAAGCTATCGGTAGTGGGTCAGCTAGCCGCCGGAGTTGCTCACGAGATTCGAAATCCGTTAACATCTCTTAGAGGATTTGTTCAATTATTACAAACCAAAACGAATAATTATAATGAGTATTTTCAAATCATGTTGACTGAATTAGACCGAATTAATTATATCGTGAGCGAGTTTTTGGTTATTGCCAAGCCGCAGGCCGTGTGTTTTGAGATGAAGGATCTTCGCAAAATTCTTCATGATGTGATCTCCCTGCTTGACACACAAGCAATTCTTAGTGATGTGCAAATTCATACGATATTTGATTCAGACATTCCGTTAATCAATTGTGAAGAAAATCAATTAAAACAGGTCGTTATTAATATTCTTAAAAATGCGATTGAAGCGATGACAGAAGGCGGTACTATCGAAATTCTAATGAAGGTGGACGACAATAAAATCGTAATACGTTTTATTGATCAGGGGTGTGGAATTCCTGAGGAACGAATAGGGATGTTAGGAGAACCCTTTTATACGACAAAAGAAAAAGGGACTGGATTAGGATTAATGGTGAGTCAAAAAATCATTGAAGCACATCACGGGAGTCTTCAAATAAAGAGCCAGATCAATATAGGAACAACGGTTGATCTTATTTTACCATTAGATCCGAATAGATAGCTTGTGATAATGAACTCCTGAAGAGGAGTTTATTTTTTTCTGAAAAAGACGATGACTTGACAAACAAATTAGCCTAAAGTTAGCATAGTATTATTATCCAAAGGAGGAACGATCATGTACCAGGGAGACGAACAAAGCCAGCTTGATTTAAGATTATTCCGAATCTGGAGTAGAGCTACTAAAGCTATAGCTGATAATACCAAACGAGATATCGAAAGTCATGGAATTAGTCCGGACCATTTTATGATTCTAGAGCTCCTCTATAACAAAGGACCTCATCCTATTCAAAGGATTAGTGAAATATTTAGTATTCCAAGCGGGAGTATTACCTATGTGGTAGATAAGCTTGAACAGAAAGATTATGTAAGACGACAATCAAGTCCTACCGATAGAAGAACCTCGAATGTCGCCCTTACTGAGAAGGGGGAAACCTTATTTAATGAGATTTTCCCGAAACATGTAGCCGTTATATCTGAGAATTTCTCCTTTATAAGCAATGAAGATAAACTTCAGATGATCGATCTATTTAAGAAACTGGGGTTTGGTGCACAAGAACTCAGTAAGGATAGTTAAGAGAATTACGGATATCCGCTAGAACCTAAAAGGGCCGTCAGGGTGATCTTCCCTGACGGTTTTTATTATTTCGGTGGAATCAACTTCACCAGATTTTAGCGGAACGTAGAAGCTTTATTTTGTTTAGGCGTCTTGTTGAAGATGGTTGACAAATAATTATCCTAATGTTAGTGTATATTATAATAACATTAGGATATCTAATCATAGTTTATTAATAATTAGGTGAAAAAGGGGAGAGTTAGATGAATACGGTATCTATTATTATTCAAATCATTTTAGCACTTGGGTTTTTGATGTTTGGAGCTTCCAAACTCGGTTCAAAGCAAATGGTGGATGAATTTACACGTTACGGGATGCCTTCGTGGTTTAGGGTAATCACTGGCTTGCTCGAAATTGCCGGTGCCGCACTCCTGGTTGCAGGAATTTGGAACGACAGTCTTATTGCAATTGGCGGATTGCTGTTGGCCGTTATTATGGCTGGAGCTGTCATAACGCATCTACGTATTAAGGATCCTGTATCTAAAATAGGTATGCCTATTATTTTATTAATCCTTACGTTGGTTGTCTTATTTATAAAATGAAAAGTATTGCTGTAATACTCGAACCAATAAATGCCGGATCCTGTTCAATAGGATTCGGCATTTTGATTTGTTATTATACCCACTCGCCTTTTGCTGTATAGATGGTTTTACCGCCGATTTGAATAGAGATGAGATCATCCTTCTGAGATGCCCGATGATACAGAATGGAAGGACGCATGATCTCAAAGCCTTGCTCAACGCTGATATCGATGGATTCATTGCCGAAATAGCGATATTTGACTAAGTATCCAGCCAAATCGCCATTGGCACTACCGGTAGCTGGATCTTCGGGAGCACCATAATAATCACCGAACACCCTTGCATTTAAAGAGTTACCAGCCTGATAAGTCTCTGGACAAAAGACTAAAATCATTTTAGCTGAAAGCGGCTCAATGAGTTGGAAATATAGATCACGATTCACCTTACAGCGCTGAACGTCTTTCAAGCTTTTTAGAGGGACAATCAGGGCTGGCAGGCCAGTGGAAACCTCTTGAATGGGATACCGCGGATCAATGGACGATGCTGGAATTCCTAAAACAGCTCCAATCGTCTCTAGATCGATAATTTCTCCAAATACAGGCGGCTTTTGCTGCATCCAAGCCATGCCGGGATTCTTTTCATCAAAAGTGACCGGTATTTGACCGATTTTTAAGTTAAGCAAAATTTGCTGGACAGGGTGTCCTATGATATCTTTTTGAATGATGTAGGCTGTTCCCAAAGTCGGATGACCAGCGAACTTTACCTCTTCTTTCGGGGTGAAGATACGCACATCATATCCACCATTAACAGGTTCTTCAGACAGGATAAACGTTGTTTCGGAGAAGTTCATCTCTCGCGTAATGGCGAGCATTTCCTCTGTGGATAGGTGGGCAGCATGACGAAAAACGGCGAGCTGATTGCCTTCATATTTATGCTCGGCAAATACATCAACAATCGAAAAAGATAATGGCTGTATAGACATGATCCCACTCCTATGAATGAATTTATAGATGAATACACCTTACCATATTGTGTTTAATTTGCGAATTCGCTCCGGGTATGGTTTGCGGCAGAGCAGCTTTCTGCTAGAGTAAGGGTATAGGAAATGTTACACGAAAAGGAGTGGGGCGGATGTCCGACAAAGAAAATCTGGTGCGCTTCGGTATCTCCATGCCGCAATCTCTCATAGAGCAATATGACCGGCTCATTGCCTTGCAGGGCTATGATAATCGCTCTGAAGCCATACGTGATCTTACGCGCAAAGCACTGTTAACGTCTAGCAGCATGCAGCCCGACGAAACCGTTGCCGGAACGATCGTGATGGTGTATGACCATCATATTCACGATTTGCCGATTACCTTGATGGAGCTTCAACATGATTACCTCCATGCGATTATTTCAACGATGCATATCCATTTAAACCATCAACAATGCTTGGAAATACTAGTTGTTCGCGGTAAGGTACAAAAGCTAAGAGAACTTCAGCAGCGTATTCAAGTACTCAAAGGTGTAGGATATGCGGAGTTATCTGTCACTCATGTGGACGAGCAGGGTCACTCGCATGACCATCCTCATTCTCATTTGTAGAATTCGTAGACATTCTGTTTTTTTGATAAAATTAAGGCACGGAGGTGCGATATGTCGATTAAAAAATGGTTCAGTTTAGAAGAGGCAAATGAAATGCTGCCGTTTGTTGATCAGGAATTGAAGAAAATGCAAGCATTGAAGCACAATTTTGAGGGAAAATATGCAGAGCTCCGGATAAAGAAAAACGAGCATGCAGAGAAACCCGGTGCTGAGAAGGATCCGTTTTTCGTCATGGAAGCAGAGCTGGAATTCCTTCAAATTGAAGCGCGCGGGCTTATTCAAAATTTTCAGCTTACAGGTGTGGAACTCAAGGATATAGATACAGGTCTTGTCGATTTTCCGGCGTTGATGGAAGGACAAGAAGTACTGCTTTGTTGGAAACAGGGAGAGGATAGAATTCGTTTTTACCATGGCAATCAGGATGGATTTGCTGGACGTAAACCGATTTCGGAATAGAGGAAACTTACGATGCAAAGATCTTTACGATACACGGCCAAACGTTTTTTGTTCATGCCTTCATTGTTTGTATGCATGCTCGCTTTAATTCTCTTGAGTGCAGTTGCTGTTCCTCAGACAGCATCTGCTCATGCGTCATTAGTGCAGGCCCAACCTGAAGCGGGCACCAAGCTTGAAAACTCACCGCCTCAAGTAGCCGTTACTTTTAATGAACAGTTAGATGCAGGACTCTTCTATATCAAAGTGTTGGATCATAATGGTGACGAGATTACGAGTAATAAAGCTTATATGAACAAAGAGCAGACTGGTATAATTCTTGATCTGCCGAAGTTAACTGCGGGCTTTTATTTGATCAGCTATCACGTCATTTCCGCAGACGGACACCCTGTTGCAGGGAGTTATCCGATAACGATTGGCAATCCACCGCAAGAAGAAGCTCTCGATCTGCCTTCTGTATATGGTGGGCACGATCATGGGACGGGTCAGTTAACAACGAAAGATATCCTGCAATATGCGTCTCGCGGATTTTGGTATTTGATGATTTTGGCGTTGACTGGATGGGTAATCTGGTTAAGGTTGTTGGGAGCTAGAGGGGCAGAGACACGGAAATCACTTTCAGCTTGGACTCTCAATCTCCAGCGTGCACAATTAGTTGCCTTATTGCTGCTCATTTTCACACACATCGAAGATCTGCTTGGTGGCGGTGGGGTGGAGGAGATTTGGAAACTATTTAGTGCAACCAGTATCGGTATTTCCTGGGCGCTTATGCTAGTACTATCCTTCCTTGGATTTGTACTTATAGGTAGGGCAAAGTGGCTAGATTTATTATGGCCTTTAAGTTTCCTAGCGGTAAAAAGCTTTAGCGGTCACGCGGCTTCATTTACTCCCTTATGGGCAACAATCGGGCTGGATTTTATACATCTGGTCGGCGCGGCATGTTGGGTTGGGGGCTTAGTGCTGCTCTATGCGAAATGGCGTCAGAAAAGTGATGATGTCAGTGCCTATATGCAGCAATTTTCGAAAATGGCTTTGATCTCCATCCTTGTACTTACCCTAACCGGATCTTTATCCGTCTTGTTGTTCCTGCCGAACTTACGTTACTTGCTTTACACTTCGTGGGGAATATTGATGCTTGTGAAAATTGGTGCTGTTGCACTTGTTGTACTCATTGGTTTTATTATTCGGCTCAATTTGCGCAAACAGAATGCCAAACAATCTGTTCTCTGGGTAAAGGTTGATCTTACCTTTATGGTCATAATCGTGCTGCTGGTAGGGCTCATCACTTATATGGCGCCAATTCCTGTCAACGAGCCGCTAGCATGGCATCAGATGGGTGAAAAGGTCCATGTATCTGCTGATATTACACCTAAAATTCAGGGAACCAATACCTTTGTAGCGAAAGTATGGCTTCCAGAAAAAGCTGGGAAACCGAAGCAAGTGCTCATGCTGCTTCATTATTTAGATGATAAAGAAATGGCGCCTATTTCTGTGCCAATAACCATGTACGAGGATAGCACACAAGAAGAATCCTACGGCTTTGTGAAATTCAGCTACAAAGCGCAGGGGGCCTACCTGCCGTTCCGAGGCAATTGGGAATTAGAGATGCGTGTTATGGATGCCGATGATAATGAAACGGTGTACAACAAAGAATTCATGGTGTATTAACATGGTTTGAATATATGATGGTTGAAAGTGGGTGGCGATAATGGCATGGATTCAAGTACTCGATAAAGAAAATTTGTCGGTCAAATTTGATAACAAGGATGAAGTGGCATTGCTGGAGATTAACGATGGTGGCATCTCGCCTAATTACGTAACCATTCGTTTAAATGAAACAGAGATGGATGATCTGATCGAGGCTTTAAAACGTATTAAAGAAGCCCTCCAATAGCGATGGCTTGTGTGGGAGGAGGGGCACATTGTGCCCCTTTTTTTTGTTGACTCCCGTTTAGATAAACCCGCCATTGACGCGGATCGTTTGACCAGTTATCCATTGGGATTCTTTACTTGCCAAAAATAAGACAACACCTGATATGTCGTTTGGCTCACCGATTCGCCCAAAAGCGTTCATTTTGCGCATACCTTCAATTTGCTCTTCCGTTTTACCCGCAGTAAAAAGTTCTGTATTAACTGGACCGGGAGCTACTGCGTTAATCGTAATGCCTTTCGAGCCAAATTCCTTCGCGAGTTGGCGAGTGAACTGTTCAACAGCTCCTTTCGTACCGGCATAAACGCTGTAGGTCGGGAACATACTACCGAGGACAGAGGTTGAGAAGTTAATGATTCGACCATTATCACTCAAATATTTGGCTGCTTGTTGGCAAGCAAAGAAGGTACCTTTGACATTGACATTAAACTGCTTGTCGAAATCTTCTTCTGTGATATTAGCTATAGGCTTTGTAATTATGAGGCCAGCGTTATTGACAAGAATATCTACTTTGCCATAGGCTTCAATCGTTTTCTGGAACATGAGCTCAATGTCAGATACGCGGCTAATATCAGCGTGAATGGCTGTTGCGATACCACTGTTCTGTTCAATCCCATGAACGACCTCTGCAGCTTTCGCTGGATTGCTGGCGTAATTTACAACAACCTTGGCTCCGTTTCGAGCCAACTCCTCTGCGATCTCACGTCCCATTCCTCTAGACGCTCCTATGACTAACGCTACTTTACCTTCTAATTTTTTCTCCATAGTAGTTCCTCCTCATATTGGTTCATACAGGTCCGTTGATTCAAACTTGGTTGATATTGATTTGATTATATCAGGTCAAAAACAAAAATAAAGTGACAATATTATAATTTTGTCATTAAACAAAATGTTACTGTCCATAAATAGGATTGGTTGATAGTTTTGCATCAACTCATAGTATTAGTAGCTTAGCTTCTGACTCTATCCAAAACACGTATATCATGATATATTAATGGTATCGTATGATATAACATTTGGTTGGGCGCAGGGGGTAGGTAGCATTGTCAATAGATTCGAGACCCATTTACGAGCGAATATTCGAAACGCTGCGTGAAGAAATTATACAACGTAAATATAACGTTGGAGACCGCGTTCCTTCCGAGAAGGAACTGGCGGATGAATATAATGTGAGCCGGATTACGAGTAAAAAGGCGCTGGAGATGCTGGCTGAAGAACGTCTCATTGTGCGTAAGCCAGGAAGAGGCTCTTTTGTCATGGAAGGCGGGGGAATTCCGTCTGAAGGACCATCTGTAGGTGAGAGAACCAAGCATACGCTGATTGGCTTAGTCATAACGGATTTCGGCAATACCTTCGGCACGGAAATGATTTATGGCATGGAGCAGGCTTCCGCTGAGCACGATAGCTTCCTAGTACTGCGCAGATCGTTTGGTGTGCCTGAGAATGAAGTAAAGGCTATTCGATCGTTTCTTGAATTAGGCGTGGATGGCATTATTGTGTTTCCTGCACAAGGGGAGTTCTATAATGATGAACTTCTTAAGTTGGTCATACAGCAATTTCCTTTAGTTCTCGTTGACCGTCATCTCAAAGGGGTAGCCGCGGCTTCGATTAGTACAGATAACATAACCGCTGCTCGCACGGGTGCTGACTATTTACTTGATTTGGGGCATAAGCAGATTTGCTTACTTACGCCGCCGCCCATGGATACTACAGCTATTGAGGACCGTATTGAAGGCTTCGTGCGGGCTCATGCGGAACGCGGGGTAATGGTGGACCGGTCGCTCTGGTTAGATGAAATCACCTCTACGCTGCCCAATTCTTTTCATTCACCTAATATTGATAAAGATATCCAAATGATTAGTGAGCACCTGCGAAGCAATCCGCAAATTACCGCCTTGTTCGCAATGGAATATAATATTGCTCTATTAGCCAAGGCTGCCGTGGAACAAATGGGACTTCAGATACCTGAGGATATTTCAATTATTTGTTTTGATAGCCCTCCTACGACGCTTGGCAGCGGCTATCGCTTTACTCATTTGATCCAAGCGGAGGATGAAATAGGCAAGCTTGCTGTAGAGAATGTGCTAAAGCTGAAGCGAGGCGAGAAGGTTGCCAATAAAATAAGTCTGGAAGCAAAACTAATCATCGGGGAGTCAACAGGACCCTCCAAATGATACGGCGGATAAATCATCATGGATACGAAACTTGAGACTGCTAATCTAGTAGTCTCTTTTTAATTAGTATATCAAATGTTTTGAATGATATGTAAATAGTATGATAAATATATATTGACATATCGTATACATACCAATATAATCGTAAATGTAAGCGGTTTATTTATTGGAATAGAGAGGAGCGAACCCGATGACGAATGAGGCTAAGTTACCTGCATCGATGAGTAAACTCATTGAGCAAGTAAGTGACGAATTACTGAAGGAACAACGGCCGAAGCTAGTTGCTATGTTCCGCGATTGCTTCTCCAACACGTATCAAACGACGATTCAAAGCCTAGAGGACGGATCAACTTTCGTAATCACTGGTGATATACCAGCCATGTGGCTCCGTGACTCATCGGCTCAGGTTCGAGCTTATCTGCTTCTAGCGAATGAGGATTCCAGCTTGGCGGATATGATTGAAGGTGTGGTTAAACGACAAATACAATATATTCAACTTGATCCGTATGCCAATGCATTTAATATGAAGCCAACCAGCGCAGGTCATCAGAATGACTTGACCCAAATGAGCCCTTGGATCTGGGAGCGTAAATACGAAATCGATTCGCTATGTTATCCTATTCAGCTCAGTTATTTACTTTGGAAAGCAACAGGGAGAACCACGCATTTCAATGATGCCTATCGATCTGCTGTTCATGCGATCCTTAATCTTTGGAGCGTTGAACAAGATCATGAGACAAAGTCTCCTTATCGCTTCCAACGATTGAATTGCCCTCCGACAGACACGTTAACGAGAGATGGAAAGGGCAGTCCAGTTGGATTTACGGGAATGACATGGTCAGCTTTCCGCCCTAGCGACGATGCTTGTTCGTACGGATATTTGATTCCCGCAAACATGTTTGCTGTTGTGGTACTCGGTTATATCGCTGAAATCGCAGAGCAGATATGGCAGGATGCCAGTCTTAGCCGTGAATCACTTAAGCTGGCCGCTGAGATTAAACAGGGAATAGAAGCATTCGGAACGATCGAGCATCCCAAGTTCGGTACGATGTTTGCTTATGAGACGGATGGACTTGGCAACTTCAATCTAATGGACGATGCCAACGTGCCCAGCTTGCTCTCGATTCCATACTTGGGATATGCCGCCGAATCCGATCCCATTTATCAGCATACACGCAGCTTTATACTTAGTGATGAAAACCCTTACTTCTATACGGGAAAAGCGGCTCAGGGGATCGGCAGTCCGCATACGCCGGATCGCTACATTTGGCATATTTCCCTTGCGATTCAAGGTCTTACGGCTTCAAGCCGGGAGGAAAAGCTGCGTATCCTTGATATGTTAGCCGACACGGATGCTGGAACGGGCCTGATGCATGAGGGCTTCCACGTGGACGATCCGTCGCAATATACGCGGCCATGGTTCTCCTGGGCGAACTCCATGTTCAGCGAGTTGGTGTTAGACGCATGTGGCCTATCGATTAAGAAGCTGCTGAAAGATCGCGTGAACGCATCGCACTCATCCTAGGTTATACAGGGGGTGGAACCCCCTTTTAACAGTAGATAAGAAAGTATAAATTTTATTACACTTCGCGTCATCAGTCTTGACAAACGCGCTCGTCCCTGAAGGACGACGGAGTCGTTTATCCTTGTAGCAACTGCACTTGTAACGTTTACTTAAAAAGGGAGGAAGAAACATGAAAAAATGGATGACCGTTTTAACTGCTCTCTCGCTCACGTTTAGTTTGGCAGCATGCAGCACGAAAACTGGCGGGGATCAATCGGCTGAAAGCAAGAAGCCTGAGGCCACGACAGTACCAGCAGCATCGACAGCTGCAACCAAAGGAGCACCGGTAGAAATTACGTTCTGGGGCGACTGGGGCGGAGAAGGTGAAAAGCAGTTTGTGATGATGGCTGATGCATTCAATAAATCGCAAGACAAGATTAAAGTTAAATATGTTCTGCAGGAAGATATGATCACGAAGTTTCTGACAGCGGCTACCTCAGGCGGTTCGCCTGATATTATGTTCTGGGACAGATGGCGGACTTCGCTGTATGCATCCAAGAACGTGCTTCACCCGATCGACGATTATTTGAAAAAAGACAACATTAACCGTGGTGATTATTACGATGAAGCCTTGAAGGAGCTTTCCTCTGGCGGTAAGCTGTACGGTCTTCCTTTGACGGTTGATGCGCGCGCACTGTTTTATAATAAGAAATTGTTTGCTGAGAAAGGACTACAACCTCCAAAAACTTGGGATGAGCTGGAAAACGCAGCTAAGCAGTTAACGGTATGGGAAGGCGATAAGCTAGTTCGTTCCGGTATGTCGATGCAGGATAATGGTCTGTTCAATATGTGGCTGCAGCAAGCAGGCGGTTCTATGATGACCAGCGATCTGAAGAAAACGAATTTCAATAATGACCAGGGCAAGCAGGTCCTCGATTTCTGGGATAAATTGATCAATAAGGATAAGGTTTATAAAGTTGGGTTTGAAAAAGGTCTTGGCGAAGGCACGGATGCTTTCGTGACCGGGAAAGTAGCTATGACCTATACAGGTCCATGGATGCTATCAACTTATAAGAAATACGGCAAGGATCTTGATTTCGGTGTTGTTCCTCCTCCAACTGGACCTGGCGGCGCCAAAGGAAGCGTCATGGGCGGCTTCGGTCTCGTTATTCCAGCGGGCTCCAAGCATAAAGACGAGGCATGGGAATTCGAGAAGTGGTGGTTAGCAAATAAAGACAACACGCTGCTATGGGCGAAAACAAGCTTAAACCTGCCAGGCTTCAAACCGGCGCTGCAGGATCCGTTCTTCAAGGACGATCCGAACTGGAAGCCATTCATGGATACCCTGGAATTCGCGAAAATTCGTCCGCAGCATCCAGGATACTCAGTTATGGAAGGCGACGGTCTGATGCCGAATATTGAGCTATTCATTCAAGGCAAGCAGGATGCGGCCACGACGCTCAAGAAGGGGCAAGACCAAGGTGATAAGCTGTTGGATCAGAACGCAGCAGGGAAGTAACTAGAAATGCGGGGGAGGGTTATCCCTCCCTTTTTGTGGAAGGGGGAATTCTCTTGGCATCGATAACCAAGCTGGGTCGACATCAAGCTAGGATGGGTTATCTCTTTATTACGCCAACGATTTTGCTATTTATTATTTTTACAATCATTCCGGTGATCATGGCGTTCTATCTAAGCTTTACGAATTATGACATTGTGAGTAAAAACGATTTCGTTGGATTGGATAACTACAAGCGTCTAGCAGAAGATAACATCTTTTGGACGACTTTAAAAAACGTTTTGTTTTACTCCGTCCTTTATATTCCGCTGAATATTGCCATTTCTTTATCGATGGCCTTGTTGTTTATGCGCAGCCGCTTCGGCGTTAAGCTGTTTCGTACAGCCGGGTATTTGCCAACGTTAACCTCTGGCGTTGCTGCGGCCACGGTGTGGATATGGCTGCTTAACCCCGAGTTCGGACTCGTAAACGATATTTTGAGCAAGTTTGGAATCACAGGACCTTCCTGGTTGGCTGAAATGCCTTACGCCATGCTGTCCATTGTGTTAGTGACCTTGTGGCAATCCGTTGGAGCGAACATGATCATTTATTTAGCGGGACTTAATGGGGTTCCCGATCATCTGTATGAATCCGCAAAGCTGGACGGAGCTAATGCTTGGCAGTCCTTTCGCTATATTACTTGGCCAGTGCTGAGGCCGACCACCTTTTTCGTAAGTACAATGGCCATCATTGGCGCGCTGCAGTTATTTGACCAGGCGTTCGTATTGACCAAGGGCGGTCCCGCCAACTCGACGAAAACAACGGTGTATCATATTTATCAGCAAGGCTTCAATCAGCTGCAGATGGGCTATGCCGATGCCATGGCGTTTGCACTGTCTATCATTATTTTAGTATTTTCGCTCATTAATATGAGACTAAACAAAGAGGAATCCGTGATCTAGGAGGGATGGAAAGTGAAACAACAGTACTATTGGCAAACGACAATCATGTATATCATTTCCATCGCTGTCTGCATCGTCATGGTCGTCCCGTTTGTATGGAGTCTTATCACTTCCATCCGTCCGGATGAAGAGATTTTCATGCTGCCGATCCAATGGATCCCTTCTAGCATAACGTTTGAGCATTATCGCAAGGCGTTTGAGCTCGTTCCATTTGCTCTGTATTTCTGGAATTCCTTTTACCTTGCGTTCATGGGAGTACTCTTCAACTTGCTATTTGGTTCTTTAAGCGGATATGCCTTCGCTAAGCTTCATTTCCGCGGAAGAGATACGATGTTCAAAATTCTGCTCGCTGCCATGATGATACCTGGTGTTGTAACGATGATCCCGCAATTTTTCGTGCTGAAGCACATTCCTTTCCTGGGAGGAAATGATTGGCTGGGCGGTGGCGGCAATGGCTTGCTCAATACATTTTGGGCGATTATTTTGCCAGGAGCGTCGGGATCCTTTGCGGTATTTTTTATGAGGCAATTTTTCGTGTCTTTACCTAGTGACTTGCAGGAAGTGGCTCGAATTGAAGGCAGCGGGGAGCTTCGTATCTTCTGGAACATCTATATTCCGCTCGCGAAGCCGGCTTTGGCAACACTCGGCATATTCACCTTTCAAGCAGGCTGGAACAGCTTTCTCGGTCCGCTCATTATGCTTAACGACCCTGCCAAGAAAACGATTCAGCTAGGCTTAGCTGCTTTTACTTATAACAAACAGGTTGATTTCGGCCCGTTGATGGCAGGTGCTTTAATTGCGGTAGTGCCGATCCTGATCTTGTTCCTGCTGCTGCAGAAGTATTTTGTGCAAGGAATCGCTTTTACAGGAACGAAAGGATAGTACGCAAGTCGGACAGATAGGTGAAGCGAATTGACAATTCGATTAAAAATGATCATAGCCCTGATGATTGTTGGGATAGGCATCATTATGGCTGCTAGCTGGGGAGTGGAGACAATGGATAAAAACAATAAGATGGCCGATGTGCAAGTGAGTACAAATAGAGAAACCTGGGAGCAGCGTGCGGATCTAGCGCAAGCTGGGCTGCTTAAGCAATATTGGAACGGAAAGCTGAACTTATTCGATAATTTGTCGCCTTGCAACGATCTATGTAATGAGAAGTTCCATTATTGGTGGCAAGCGCATGGAGTAGATACGCTAGTGGACGCTTATGCAAGAACGGGCGATACGGCGTATAAGGGCTACCTGGCGAACATGTATCAGGGGATTTTGGATCGTAATGGCGGCGTATTGCCGAATGATTTCTACGATGATATGGAATGGTTGGCTCTAGCTTGGCTCCGTGCTTATAACGCTACAGGTGACGAGAAATACAAGGAAGCCGCGCTTGAGCTCTGGGAAGATATTAAGACGGGCTGGAACGAAGAGCAAGGCGGAGGCATTGCATGGCGCAAGCCGCAGCTTGATTATAAGAATACACCGGCGAATGCTCCAGCAGCCATTCTAGCTGCTAGATTGTATAAGCAGTTCGGCAAGTCGGAGGATCTAGCTTGGGCGAAAAAGATTTACGATTGGCAGAAGGCTAATCTTGTTGATCCGGATTCGGGCTTTGTCTGGGATGGGAAAAACCGCGAGGGAGACGGTAAGATTGATAAAGGCTGGGAATTCTCCTATTGCCAAGGTGTTTACATCGGAGCAGGGGTTGCGCTGTATCAGGCGACTGGGGACAAGAGCTATCTGGCGGATGCCGCTCGGACTGCACAAGCATCTAAGCTCAGGCTGACAAGTCCGGTAACAGGCATGCTGCCAAGTGAAAGCAATGGAGACGGCGGCTTGTTCAAAGGGATATATGTCCGTTATTTGGCGGAGCTTGTACTTGCGGACCCTGGTCAGAAGGAGTCGCTTGAGCTTCTTGTAACGAATGCAGACAGTCTCTGGAAGTACGGTAGAGATGAGCAGCGCGTCATGTTCAGTAAATCATGGGCGGCAACACCTGAGCCTGCTGAGGATTTGAGCGTGAATCTGAGCGGCGTTATGCTGCTGGAGCGTATGGCTGAGCTGGAGAAGCAAGGATTGCTGAAACAGAACTAAAGTATTAAGTGCAGGGGCAGCCGAAAATCTGCCCCTTTATTTTTAGGCACAGAGGAGTCGAGGGATAGATGAATGCAGCAGCGATGGCAGAACAACTGCAAACGATTTTGCACAAGCTTTATTGGAATCCGGATACACAGATTATGAATCAGTGGGACGACAGTTTAACTGTCAATCGCCCTGACGAAAATTACTATTATTGGTGGCAAGCACATGCTGCGGATGTCATCCTTGACGGCTATGCGCGAACCGGCAATGTGGACTATTTGAACCGATTAGAGCAGCTGTTCCACGGTATTCTTCGCTCCAACGGAGGAACGTTTCGCCATCAATATTATGATGATATGCAGTGGATGGCGCTAGCTTGGCTAAGGGCTTACGACATGACAGGCGCTCAGATGTACCGGGAGAGTGTTGCCGACTTGTGGGAAGACATCCGAGGAGGATGGAATGAGCATATGGGTGGCGGGATTGCTTGGCGAAAAAATCAGCTCGATTACAAAAACACGCCAGCTAACGCTCCAGCCGTTATCTTAGCAGTGCGATTGTTTCAACGATTTGGCGATGAAGCGGATTTGGCTTGGGCACAAAAAATCTATGATTGGAACAAAAGGACGTTAACCGATCCCGTTGATGGATTCGTATTCGATGGCATTAATCGACTCGGCGACGAGAAGATAGATAGGGACTGGCAGTTTACTTATTGTCAGGGCGTCTTCATCGGGGCTGGCATCGAATTATACATCTGTACAGGGGATTCAGTTTATCTGGAGGATGCCTGCCGCACGGCAGCTGCGGTGAAGAACCGATTGTGCGACAGTGCTACAGGGATGCTGCCCGATGAAGGAATCGACGATACAGGTTTATTCAAAGGGATACTGATCAGGTATCTGCTGAATTTGACGGAGATTCACCTCGAATTTGAGCTGCCAGCAAAGCTTATTGAGCAAAATGCAATCACGCTTTTGGAGCAAGGCATAGACAACATCGGACGTGTCGGCACAGATTGGACAATACCTCCTGAAGGCCCCATTCAGTTAAGTGTGATGCTAAGCGGTGTTATGTTACTGGAGGCGTATGCATCACTTCAAACAAATTAGAGATAAATTGGCGCTGAAGGGAGGTGAAATTTACATTTTTGAAAGCGCATTCACAACAACTAATTTTAAATGAGAAAAGGAGTTGTTTTATGTGATCATGCAAAGAAGATCAGCTGTCAAATGGTTAAGTGTGAGTTTGGTAATGGCTCTATTTCTACACGAACAGTGACCATCTCACACATGCTGCTCATGCCTATGGGCCCGATGGAGGACTGTACACCGATTTCTGGTGGGAGGCTCAGATGTGGGAAACGGTCATGGATGCTTACCAGCGGACGGGAAACAGCACTTACCGTACCATGATTGATGATCTTTATACCGGATTCAATGCGAAATATACGAACATGATCCGATACGATGGTAAGCAGCGGTATGCAGGCAGCCGGATACAAGTACATTGTGATCGATGATTGCTGGCAGACAGGTCGGACCAGCGACGGTACTATAATTGCCGATCCGGTCAAATTCCCAAGCGGGATGGCATCACTTGCGAGCTATGTTCATAGCAAAGGCTTAAAATTCGGTCTCTACACGGATGCTGGGTTCACTACTTGTGCTGGAAAACCGGGGATGTATGCACATGAGGTGCAGGATGCGAATACGTTTGCTTCCTGGGGCGTTGATTACGTCAAGATTGACTGGTGCGATAATGGGGGCATGGATCCGCAAACCAGATATACGATCATCCGGGATGCGCTCGCTAACTCGGGAAGGCCCATCCTATTCAGCATTTGCAATTGGGGCATCAACAAACCATGGGTGTGGGGTGCGGCCACGGGCAATATGTGGAGGACGACGGATGATATCTTCGATTATTGGGATCGAGTAACTTGGATCATTGATCAGAACGCTCCGCTTGCCAATTTTGCGGGGCCTACCAAAGGCTGGAATGACGCAGATATGCTTATGGTCGGCAATTATGGAACTGGCGCCGTCTTCGGCGGTGGCATGACGGATACGGAATACCGTTCGCATTTCTCGATGTGGACGATTATGGCTTCTCCATTGATTGCGGGCAATAATTTGAGCACGATGAGTCAATTCACGAAAGATACACTCATGAATTCTGAAGTAATTGCTGTAAATCAGGATGCGCTCGGCAGCCAAGGCATATTAGTAAGCGATCTCGGAGGTTTGCAGGTGTACTCCAAAAAACTGCAGGCTATTGGAACACGTGCGGTTGTGTTGTTAAATCGTACCGGCGCGGCTGCGAACATGACGGTCAATTTCTCAAGCATTGGCCTGAATGCTACAGCTAGCGTAAGGGATTTATGGTCCAAGACCGAGAAGGGAACGTTCACCAACAGCTACACTGTAAATGTACCTTCACATGGGACCGTTATGGTGAAATTGACGGGATCAGAAACGACGAGCGGTTCCTTTATCTCAGGTAAAACGTACCGAATCGTACCCAAATCGACGGGCTTATCCGTTGCCGTTGAAGCAGCTGCCCTAAACAATGGAGCGAAAATATTTCAATGGGATTACGGCACTGCGCAAAATGACCAATGGGTGATTACATCGACAACGGCAGGCTTTAATAAAATTATCAACGTGAAGAGCGGTAAGGCTATGGCTGTCAAAAACGCCTCCTTGATGGACGGTGAAGACGTGATCCAATGGGATTTCGGCTCGACCTTGAATGATCAGTGGGAAATTCAGGGCGTAGGCGGCGGTTATTTCAAAATTATTAACAGGCTATCCGGTAAGTCATTAAATGTAGCCGATAACTCGCTGGTCGCAGGCGGTAAAATGATTCAATGGCCATATTCCGCCGCGGATAATATGACGTTCCAGTTAATTTCGTTGAACTAACCAATCGTTTTTCTGACATGCCTCAGAAACCCCGGAAGTCCCAGAAGTCCCACGAAAATACTCGAAAAGGCAAAAGAACCTTCCCGACTATTGGGAAGGTTCTTTTTAAGCTGTGTAAGCCAAGCCATGGCAATAGCAATAGCAATAGCAATAGCAATAGCAATAGCAATAGCAGAAGCCGAAACTGAGGTTTACCCCTATTTAGCATGCTTGGTAAAAAGAAGAGCTAGATGAGCAAGTTGTACTGCGTACAACAATTTAGCCTTTTTATAGACAATATAGCTACTTTTGGCTGGAATTGTTATATTTTTTTTTACAACATTCGCGAGGAAAATGTAAATTAGCCCACGTAAAGTTGTACAACGTACAACAATTTTACGGATAACAAGTGATTGCTAGGCATTACAACTTGGTTTATCGAAATCTAAAATAGGCTCCAATCAAATTCCTGCGACAGCGTACCCAAAAGGTGAACGCCAGCTGTGCTGTTACCTTTGCGGTTCAAAGCGGGGCCGACCAAACCGATCCCATATTGTCCGGGCACCATCGTCAAAATGCTGCCAGACACGCCGCTCTTGGCAGGCAGCCCAACGTTCATGGCGAATTCACCAGAGGCATTGTACATACCACAGGTAAACATGAACGTCTTAGCGATCTGCACGAATCGCCGCGGTATAAGGCGTTGATTACGAATCGGATCTACGCCATTATGCGCAAGAACGAGGGCCATTCTAGCCAAGTCGGTACAACTCACTTCGACGGAACAATGGCTGAAATAGACGTGGAGGACGTCATCAACCTCGCTATCCAGCACACCGTTGTCTTTCAGGAAGTAAGCTAACGAACGATTCCGGTGTGCGGTATCCGACTCAGATCGGAACACACTTTGATTAATTTCAAGTGAAGGATTATGAGCGATATCTCGGAAAAAATGGAGAATCCGTTCAACTTGCTCCGTAGGATTACTACCTGCAATCAAGGATGATATCGCAATTGCCCCAGCATTGATAAGCGGGTTAAAGGGGATGCCGGGCTCGACGAGTTCGAGCTTCAGCATCGAGTTGAAATCGTCTCCGGTAGGCTCCATTCCCACCTTGGAGAAAACGATCTCTTCACCGTTATCCATCAACGCCAAAATGAGCGTAAATACTTTCGAAATGCTTTGTAAAGTAAAACGGAAATCAGATTCGCCGGCCACAGAGATATTTCCTTCAGTATCCATAATACAGATACCTAGAACATCGGCTGGAGCGTTAGCAAGTTCAGGAATGTAGGAAGCAACATGTCCGTCTGATGTATGTGTCTTGCTCTCCGTAACCCACTGAGGCAAGTGCTCTTTGAGTTGCTTCCATGTTTCTGCGTGTTGTGTATGACTCATTCAGAAGTCATTCCTTCCTCATTCTCTTAAGCTTTCCAAGCCTGTGGGTGGTTATCGCTGATAAGCTCCGTTGCGCTTGCATTCGCAATAACCTGTTCAGGGTTTTTACAGCCTGGAATGACCGTTGTAACGGCATCATGCTTCAAACACCAAGCTAATGCCCACTTGGCCATGTCCATACCTTCAGGAACTTCTTCTTTTTGGATGCGCTGCACATCCTCAAGCTTCTGTTTCACACTCTCGGCATCATGACGATGGCGAACGTCTGTGTTGCTGAACACAGCACCAGGCTTATACTTACCGCTCAAATAGCCGCTAGCCAATGGGACACGCGCTAATACGCCAAGATCTTGATTCACACAGGAAGGGAAAACTAGCTCTTCTGGGGCTCGATCCAATCGGTTGTATACGACTTGTATGGCTTTGGAATTGACCTTGCTGGAAGCTTCTGTTTGATGAATATTAGCATTACTACCAATGGATGTTCCCAAATGACGGATTTTCCCGGCTTGAACTTGTTTGTCCAAAGTTGTCCAAAGCACATCATTATCAAATAAATCATCAGGTCCGGAATGGAATTGATATAAGTCAATATAGTCCGTTTGTAAAGCTTTTAGAGAATCGTCAAGTTGTTTGACAACACCTTCGGAACTGAAATCATCTGTTCGGGTGAACAGATCGTGGAAATGGTGGCCAAATTTCGTAGCCACGATCCAGTTCTCGCGATTGCGGCGGGATAAGTAATTACCGATAAGAGATTCCGATAGATGGTCACCATAGCATTCTGCTGTATCGATCAAATTTATACCAAGATCGGCTGCTTGATCGAGAATAGCATCTGCTTCAGCTTGTGTGTAAGTAAGTCCCCACTCTCCGCCGAACTGCCAAGTCCCAACACCTACAATGGAAACTTTCAAATCCGTTTTACCAAGTCTGCGATATTTCATGGCGAGCACTCTCCTTTTTTAAGGTATCCAAGTTTATTAAACGCTATAGCTTGCTTCGTGTCAAAAAGAAAAAGACTCTTCCTCTCCAATTAGAGAAAAGAGCCTTTTTGTATTAAGCGATTCCTGGCGAAAGTTCATTTTCGTTTTCTTTTTTGTCATCTGATTTCTTAGATTTACGGTCGGATACTTTAATGTTACCAATAAAGAGAGTCAGAACAGCCCCGAGTAAAACGAACACTAAGCCTACAATAAACACTTGGTGAAGCGATGTAACCAGGGCATTTTTTAGAATTGGCAGCATGTGCTCCACGAATTCTTTTGGCATTTTGGCCAAGGTTTCAGGACTTAGAAGTGAGGAATATAAGGCTTGTGGATTTGTATGGATCATATCCGTCATTTGTGTAGCCAGCCCACTTGCTTCCGCGGGAAGCTGATTGACAACAGGAGTTAAATCTTGTTCTAACAGCACTGTTGACTTGTGGTTCATAATGGCTCCGAGAATCGTCATACCGAATGTACCGCCAATTTGACGGAAGAATTGACTGGAAGACGTAACGACTCCAAGCTCAGATTTCGGGAAGCTCTCTTGTAAAGCAAGTGTTAGGATTGGCATAACCAGACCCATACCTAGACCAAGAATCAACATATAACTTGAAGCAATCAACTTCGTCGTTCTTATGCCCATGGTGCCAAGGAAATAGAAGCCAATAGCCATAATAATCATACCACCAAGCATTTGTTTACGAACACCGATTTTTTGAATGAATTGACCGGAAACAACGCTGGCTGCAATCATCGTAATCATGAGCGGTGTCATCACTGTACCTGATGCTGAAGCACTGATACCGACGATGCCTTGCATGAAGAGAGGAACGAACATAATAGCTCCGAACATACCGACGGCCATAAGGAAACCTACACCGTTAATTGTTGTAAATGTTCTATTTTTAAATAACCGAACAGGAAGGATCGGCTCTTCGGCTTTACTTTCAATAATAACGAAGGAAACCAAGGATACAATGGCCAGCACAAAAAGCCCAATGATTTGCCAAGAGAACCAAGCAAAATCTTTACCGCCAAATGTTAAGGCAAGCAATAAGCTGACGACACCGACAATCATGGTGACAATACCAGGAATATCGAACTTTACTTTGCCGTTTGCTTTGTGCTTCGGTAATGCAATTGCAATTAAGACAACAGCAAGGATACCAACAGGGAGGTTGATGTAGAATACCCAACGCCAGTTCAATGCGTCAACGATCCAACCACCGACTTGGGGGCCAATAACTGATGATAAACCGAAGATCGCACCGAATACGCCCTGCCATTTGGCACGTTGTTTACCAGTAAATAAGTCCCCAATAATAATCATCGCCATGGGCATCATAATACCGCCGCCAAGACCTTGTAAACCGCGGAACAAGATCAGTTCGGTCATGTTCTGAGACATCCCGCATAAGGCGGAAGCCGCGATAAAGATAACTAAACCTGTTACATAGATGACCCGACGACCAATTAAATCAGCAAGTTTACCTGCAATTGGAACGACAACCGTTGATGTCAACATGTAAGCAGTAGTCAACCAAGCCATGAGACCAAGACCGCCGAATTCACCAACGATACGCGGCATTGCTGTTCCGACAATTGTACCGTCCAAAGCGCCAAATAGCATAGCAATGATAAGACCGGTAAGCAGGAGACCTCGATTTTTGAGTTCTGGTCCTTCTGCTTCTATGGATTTCTCTGAAGCTGTTTTTTGTATGTTTTCCACTTGTACCACTCCTTGAATAAGATGAAATTAATAATAATCAGTAAGCTTTTCAAAGGCACTCACAAGAATACGCATTTCTTCCGGGGGAAGCTGTGACAGTCCACGAGCAATCACTTCTTTCTGGACATCTTCCGCTTGTTTGAGTATGGCCTTTCCGGTTTCGGTTATTTCAACCAGCACAATACGTCGATCTGTCTCATGGTGTTTACGTATAACATGCCCACTTTGGACAAGCCGATCAATCATAACGGTGATCGCACTTGGTTTAACGCCCAGTTTCTCAGCGAGATGAGTTTGTTTCGGAGCGCCTTCTTTAGAAATCATGAATAACATGAATATTTGTGGCTTCGTTAACTCCGAATTTAACTGGCTAAGTACCGTATGGCCAATTTTTCGATGTGCGGTTTCAAATGTTGTGCGGAAACGATCCGTATAAGCAATCAGTTCATCTTCCATATTGAATTCCTCCTTACCACTTAATTAAAGTATCAAATCATTAAATGATAAAATATTTATACAAATTAATGTTTAAACTATTTAAATAAAATATACGCCGATGATTATTCGAAGTCAATAGGGAAATTCAGTGCCCGAGGCTAGTTCACTTGCATATCAGGCATTTCTTGCATATAATAATTGATACACATACGCGAAAATGCTTTGACGGAGAAGAGTACGCAGTGCTTCTTGACAGGGAGGGAAAGCCGATGATTGAGAGCTATCCCCGAGAATCAGGCTGCTGAAGTTCGCTCCCGAGCAGTCCTTTGAACGGAAGCTTAACCAATGGCTTCTAAATAGAAGGAACCGGACACATCGTCCGTTATCTGAAATGAAGTGAGAATCGTTTATTTGGCCTTTGCCAGTGAACGAATCTAATTAGGGTGGTACCACGGCTTTTCGTCCCTTGTAAGGGAGCGGAAAGTCTTTTTTGTGTTTTCATTTAGGGTGATTCAGGGGCCTAATTCAGGAGGGATTTCGATGAAAGAGCGGTTAGAAGCTTTAAAGCAGGAAGCGCTGCAGGAGCTGAGCGGCGTACAAAGTCAGCAGGAGCTGAACGATTTACGTATTAAGTATTTGGGTAAAAAAGGGCCTCTAACCGAGGTGCTACGCGGTATGGGCGCATTAAGTGCGGAAGAGAGACCGGTCATCGGCCAAGTAGCGAACGACGTTCGTGCAGCAATTGAGACCGTTATTGAAGAGAAGCAAGCAGCGTACCAACAGCAAGAAACCGAGAACAGATTGCGTGCAGAAATGATTGACGTAACGCTGCCGGGTCGTCCATCGCAGCAAGGTGCGGTGCATCCTTTAAGCAAAGTTATTCAAGAAATTGAAGACATTTTCATTGGAATGGGGTACACCGTTGCTGAAGGTCCAGAGGTAGAGCAGGATTACTACAACTTTGAGGCGCTTAATCTTCCGAAGGATCATCCAGCTCGCGATATGCAGGACTCTTTCTATATCACGGATGAGATTCTAATGCGTACACAAACCTCCCCAGTTCAAGTTAGAACGATGGAGAAACGCAAAGGGGAAGTTCCGATCAAAATCATTTGTCCGGGCAAAGTATACCGCCGCGATGATGATGATGCAACACATTCACATATGTTTACCCAAATTGAGGGTCTAGTCATCGACCGTAACGTACGGATGAGTGATCTGAAAGGAACCTTGCTTCAATTCGTTCAAGAGATGTATGGCAAAGAGACGAGAATTCGCTTGCGTCCGAGCTTTTTCCCATTCACAGAGCCTAGCGTTGAAGTGGACGTGAGCTGTGCGATGTGTGGCGGCGTTGGCTGCCGTACATGCAAACAAACGGGCTGGTTAGAAATCCTCGGAGCCGGCATGGTACATCCGCGCGTTCTGGAGATGGGTGGATATGACCCGAAGGAATACACAGGATTTGCATTTGGAATGGGCGTTGAGCGCATTGCGATGCTGAAATATGGAATTGAAGATATTCGCCATTTCTACACGAACGATTTGCGGTTCTTAAAGCAATTCTTACACTTGTAAGCATCAGGAAAAGGAGGGGTTAAGCATGAAGGTTTCTTATCAATGGTTATCGGAATATGTCGATGTATCAGGCTTCACAGCCGAGGAATTAGCAGAAAAACTTACCCGAAGCGGCATCGAAGTGGATATCGTGGAAGATCGCAATAAGGGTGTAACGAACGTAGTCGTTGGATTTGTAAAATCACGCGAAAAACACCCAGACGCAGATAAATTAAGTGTGTGTATCATTGATGCCGGACAAAGCGAAGACTTGCAAATCGTTTGCGGGGCTAAAAATATAGATGCGGGACAAAAGGTGCCAGTCGCCATGATTGGGGCCGTGCTGCCTGGCGGATTACAAATCAAACGCGCTAAGCTTCGCGGTGTAGAATCACAAGGAATGATTTGTTCAGCTAAAGAGCTTGGCCTGAACGACAAGCTGCTGCCGAAGGAAATTCAAGAAGGCATCCTAGTTCTGCCTGAAGATACCGAAATTGGCAGCTCAATTCTTGATGTACTTGCAATCAGTGACAAGGTATTAGAGCTTGATCTGACACCAAACCGCTCCGATTGCTTGAGCATGCTCGGAGCTGCTTATGAGATCGCAGCGATCCTCGGACGCGGCGTCAAACTGCCTGATGCGGAAGCAGCGCGCGGGGCGGCTGGAACAGCCGCAGTGAAAGCTGCTGATCGCATCAGTGTGAAGATCACAGCGACGGAGCAGTGCACGCACTACGCGGCTCGTCTTATCGAAGGCGTGCGTGTTGGCACTTCTCCGCTGTGGATGCAGAACCGTTTGATGGCGGCTGGTATCCGCCCGATCAACAACATCGTAGACATCACGAATTTCGTGATGCTTGAATACGGCCAACCGCTCCACGCTTTTGATGCAGAGCAGTTGAACAATGGTCACATCGATGTACGCCTCGCTGAGGCCGGCGAGAAGCTCGTTACGCTCGACGATGTAGAGCGTACACTAGAGCCGCATATGCTGCTCATCACGGACGGTACGAAGCCGGTAGCAATCGCAGGTGTTATGGGCGGTGCTAACTCCGAAGTGACAGAAGGTACAACACGGATCCTGCTTGAATCCGCCAAGTTCGCAGGCAGCTCAGTGCGCCGAACGTCGCGCCAGCTAGGGCTCCGCTCTGAAGCGAGTCTTCGCTTCGAGAAAGAAGTGAACCCGGAAGCGGTGCTTCCGGCATTAAACCGTGCTGCTGCGTTAATGGCTCAGTACGCATCAGGTCAAGTCGCTGAAGGCATCGTCCAAGCCATAGCGGGCTCACACAAGCCGGTCAGCATTGAGCTTGCTGCTGACCGTGTGAACAATTATCTCGGCACTGAACTTTCCTTGGCCGAGATGGGTCAAATCATAGAGCGCCTGCACTTCACATTCGAGCAGGCAGGCGAAGGCAAGCTGCTCGTGCATGTGCCGAGCCGCCGCGGAGACATCACACGGGATGTCGATTTGATCGAAGAAGTAGCTCGCCTTTTCGGCTACGACAACATCCCGACAACCTTAATGACCGGCGTGACGACGCCCGGCTCCTTGTCCAAAGAGCAGTCGATCCGTCGTATTACACGGAATCTCCTGACTCAAAGCGGACTGCATGAAGTCATCACTTATTCCTTCACACAGCCGGATCAAACTGTTGCCCTGCCGGGTCTATACCCAGCGGCAAAGCCAATCTCGCTCGCTATGCCAATGAGCGAGGATCGCAGCCAACTGCGTACAAGCTTGCTGCCGCATCTGCTAGACGTTGTAAGCTACAATCGTAATCGTACGATGGATGACGTGGCTATTTTCGAAATCGGCAAAGTATTCATTACAGATGAGTCTTCACTAACAGATTTGCCGCAAGAGAAGCTCCTCCTCTCCATCGTATTGACAGGCAAACGCCGTCAAGCACATTGGGCGCAGAAGTCCGAGGCTGTCGACTTTTATGATATCAAAGGTGTTTTTGACCGACTTGTAAGCTATCTAGGCGTTAAAGGACTCAGCTATCAATCTGCATCACCAGATGGTTTCCATCCGGGCCGAACCGCCGAGCTCCTCTTAAAAACAGCTGAAGGTGAGCAAGTAATAGGTCGAATCGGTCAACTGCATCCTACAGTCCAACAGCAGCGTGATCTTGATGACACTTACGTACTTGAGGTTGAGCTTTCCCCAATCTTAGAAGCTGCCGGAGATGCAATTGTATATAAATTGCTGCCGCGTTATCCGTCAATTGGGCGCGATCTTGCTGTAGTAGTGAATGCTAGTGTACCAGTAGGTTTAATGGAGCAAACCATCACCGAAGTAGCTGGAGACTTGTTAGAATCCATTCAAGTATTTGATATCTATACAGGAGAACGTTTAGGCGCAAATCGCAAAAGCGTAGCCATTGCCTTAGTATACCGTCACGCAGAGAGAACACTGCTGGATGAAGAAGTAACAGAGCTTCATGCCAAAGTTGTTCAAACCCTTGAACAACAATATGAGGCAGAGTTAAGAAAATAGTGTAACTTTCATTTAAGTTGCAGGAAAACAGGCTGGTCTTATCGAAATTACACTCGATAGGGCCAGCCTTTCATCTAAGGGAGGATATAAAAAAGTGAACGCTGAAGATAAAACGAGGATTACCGTTGATATATATGGTCACCAATACAAATTAAAAGCAAGCACAAGCACCAATTACATGAAGCGAGTAGCTGAATACGTGAACGACCAAATGTTTCGTATTGCAAAGGGCTATCCGCGGCTAGATTCACAGAAAATCGCCGTTCTGGCTGCCGTGAACATGGCAGATGAGTGCTTCCGTATGAATGAAATCATGGAAGAACTGACCAAAACCCAAAAGAATCAAGAAGCGACCAAAGCTGCCTATGACAAACTAAACGTTACCTTTAACGAATTGAAACAAGAATACGAGCAACAACAGGCATCCATAAGTGAACAAAATGCTAAGCTAGTACAAAGTAACCAAGTGCAAGAGCAAATGAAACAAGAAGTGCAGAAAGCAAAACAAGAACAAGAGCAATTGAGGCAACAACTACAACAAGCTAAACAACAGCAAGAGCAAGCTAAACAACAACAAGAGCAAGCTAAACAACAACAACAGGAGCAGGCTAAACAACAGCAAGAACAAGCTAAACAGCAGCAAGAGCAAGTCAAGCAACAACTAGAACAAGTCAAACAACAGCTAGAGCAGGAAAAACGTCAACAAATTCAAGTAAGACAACAGCTAGACCAAGAAAAACAACAACACCAACAAACAAAGCAACAATTCGAACAAGAGAAACAACAAAAGGCACATCAGCTTCAAAAGCTCAACGAACAACACAGAGTCGAAAAACAGTCCCTCTCAGAAATCCACTTGCAAGACAAAGAAATGTTACATCAGCAATATCAACAAGACAAAGAAGCACTAATGCAGCAACATCTGCAGGATAAAGAAATCATAAACATGCAACATCAAGAAGAGATCTTCAAGCTTTCGAATCAGTATCTAGCGGAAAAGGAAACACTTGTTAATCAACATCAAGAGGAACTAGAAAGCATCACAATCCAACATCAAAGGGAACTTGAAACTATCACAAACCAACTTCAAGAGAGAATAGATACAATTACGAACCAACTTCAAGAAAGAATAAATGTAATTTCAAACCAACATAAAGAGAAATTAAATATAATTACAAATCAACATCAAGAGAAAATAGAAACACTCACAACCGCACACCAGGAGGAAATAGAAACACTCACAACTGCACACCAAGAGGAAATAGAAACACTCACCGTCATTTACCAGGACGAGGCTGATGCTAAGGTTCTACGTTTTGAGCAAGATAAAGGCAATCTAGTTGGGGAATTCCAAGTACGACATACAAACATTATTAAACAGCTTGAAGACCAAAAATCAACCATTATTACACAATATCAAGCGCAAATTGATGCATTACTAGAGCAGCAACAATTAGAACGAAGTGCCCTTGCTCAACATTTTGAAGAAGAAAAAGAACGGATTTTAGCCCAGGCCCGCAGAGAAAAAGAAGAGTTAATGCACCAAAGCTTGAACGATGAAGCTCAGCAAAAAGAACTTCAAAATATCAAAGAAGAGTATAAAGAGTTGCGCGAGGAATATGCTAAGCTGCAGAATGAATACAATGAGTGGATCGAGCTTGTAGAAACAGACAGTCCTAGCAGGTAATCCACAGTGACACTGAATACACTAGACTATGTCATGTTGTCGATAGTAGCTTTGGGTCTGCTGCTTGGTTACTTTAGAGGATTTATTGCCCAGATTGTTTCGCTCTCAGGTTTTGTTCTCGCCTACCTCGTTGCATTTTATTTTTACAGGGATTTTGCCCCTCTGCTTCGAAATGCAGTTGCATTGCCTACCTATCAAAATTACCAAAAATATGAATTTATCGTAAAAGGCCTTAATTTGGATACCTATATCCTGAACGCTTTAGCCTTTGCAATATTGTTTTTTGGCGTAAAACTTGCACTAGTCATCGTAGGCAGAGCACTTAATATTCTAGCAAAAACCCCAGGCCTGAACTTCATCAACCGTTGGAGCGGCGCATTGTTGGGCTTAGCAGAAGCACTTTTGATCATCATTATAGCCGTCAATGTTATCACGATCATGCCCTCAGATGGACTTCAAAAGCTGCTCTCAAGCTCAACCATAGCTCCATATTTAATAAACGAATTACCCAATATAGCAGGAAAACTCCAAGAACTCTGGAAGCAAGGAATCCCCCTATAGAAGCTGCCTACATTTCTAATATAGAAAGGGCAGCTTCTATCAGTTTCCACCACAAAGTACCAGCACCAGCACCAGCACTCCCCGACTTTCATCCACTAAACATATGAGTTCTGTAGTATCTACAAAGTCACGAAATACCTTAACCACACCTACAACCACAACCACAACCACACCGACAACCACAACCGCAACCACAACCACAACCGCAACCACAACCGCAACCACAACCACAACCACAAATATAACCAAACCGATAATCGACAGGGACAAAGTCAGAGACAAAGGCAAAAGCAAAAGAAAAAGACACCACGACCACACAGACAACCGATAATGACAACGACACCACGAGCTTCGTAAAACATTACTCCAGAAATTGAGGCTAGGAACATCTAATAAAACTACTTTTTCACAGGGGATATTCAAGTCAAATAACCCCTTGCGAAGTGGCAAGAACAACTGGCTTTATAAATCCGAAAATAATACCTTCACTCGAACCTTTACACTTTAAAATTATGTTTTCTGTGGTATCTACAATCATCCAAAAAACCTTGCTGAAGCATTAAAACATTCTATGTCCCTGACGGAGATGAGACCGGTACTATAGCAAAAGCTCAAAAAAAGCTTCAAATTATTGATATTGATTAGTCGAATACTTGATTTTTTACATTGTAGATACTACAGAAAATGAATATTCATGATATTAATCTCGGAAACAAAAATTGCTTTACATGCAAACAAATGTTCTGTATAATACAAATATAGGAAATAATTTAGGGTCGCTTTGTAATCGAAAGGGGTCAATTCATGGATACATATTTATTTGAATCGTTGGATGACACTTTCAAGACAGAGGAAGATTGTGTAAGATTTTTGACGAAAAGACGGTGGGCCGGTGGGTTTTGTTGCCCGAATTGTGATTATCATTTATTTTATATAATTAAGACTCGCAATTTATTGGAGTGTAAAGAATGCCGCACGCAAATTTCATTAACGGCTGGAACGGTTATGCATAAATCTAAGCTTTCCTTGATGCAATGGTTCAAAGCTATACGAGCATTGATCCAAGATGGCCAAACTTATTCAATTGCAGCGTTTGCGAGCTTGCTTGGAGTAAATTATCGAACTGCTAAGTTAATGCTGGAGAAGCTGCAACTAGCTTTATATAAGCAATATTCACGCATGGGTTCAGGTGCGGACAGAAATCGCAAACAAAAAGTAGTATCCAGCCAAAATAAAAGAAAGTATACAACTTTTAACTCTCGAAAGATCAACACTAACTTTTGTGCGTATATGTTCACAAATTCCAAGAACATAAAGTATGTTGAGGATGTTTTGTTTAGAAAGTGGATGGATGCTTTTCTTATCCGTTTATTTGTTTCCTGTCTATTTAAGGTACTGTCAAGTGCTTTGACGCAACGTTATTGTCACTTATGAATCATGAATGAACTTGCTTCAGAGGAAATGTTACACCATCATCCAAATACAAAAAAGCCCTTACCGCTTTATTGCCGCGATAAGGACTTATGAACTGATAATTTAAACTATTCAACAATCAATGTTGTTTTCATATTAGCGTGACCACTGCCACACATTATAGAGCAGTTAATTGGGAAGGAACCTGCTTTATCTGGCGTAAAGGTAACTGTTTTGTTGCTATTATCGAGGTTTATTTTGAATTCTTTAATGGATGCACCATGAACGCCTTGAGCATTATCAAGCGTAATTGTAACGGGCTCTCCTTTTTTGACACGATATTCGGATTGGTCAAATTTGAAGTTAGTGGCTTTCAATAAAACTTGCTGGCCTGCTGCTTGTGTAGTAGCGGCGGGAGATGTAGAGGATTGTGGTGATTTCGTATCTTTGTTTCCACAAGCTGCTATCGCAATGACTAAGACTATTCCCATAAAAAGAACGAGTAATTTCTTCATGTATATCCCTCCGGAATTGTATTTGTTTCCCTCATCATTGTACACGACCTCTTCCGAAAAAACAGTGACAAACTCGTGAAAGAGATTGTTAGCATAGAAAAGATCGGTCCGGCGAGTGGATACGCGGCAGACCGATCTTTTTTGGGCTTTAGCATGGGTATCAGTTATCGAAACTAATAGGTTTTTATCGACGATTTTCTTTTCCTGAGATCCCTTGTTCAAAAGGGGTTTTCACAGGAATGAATAGGTCGATGATTCCGATGACTAAAGCAGCTAAAACGGCACCTATTATGCTCGTAGAAACATTACTCACGACAAACTGGGCGGCCCAAATGACAAGCGCGCTTACCAGAAAGCCTACGATTCCCCTGCCAAAGGGAGTGATTTGTTTGCCGAAGATCCCTTCAATGATCCAAGCAGCAACAGCAATGACCAAAGCTAGAAAAAATGCGCTCCAGAAACCACCGACTTTAAACCCTGGAACTAACCAGCTGACAAACATTAAAACCAAGGCAGAAACAATAAACCTTACCAGATGTCCGAGAAGATGCATCTCGTGAAACCTCCTTCTTTTTGTGATGAGATTAAGTTCTCATAACAAGAAGTGATTTTTTGAACTATTGCTTGGTGTCTAAGTCTTGCAATTCCTTTTGGCAGGAGGATAGGTGCACAGCTTATTGTATCCAATTCGAGTGAATATTATGGTAGGCAGCATCTTCCATATAATGATTGTCTCCGTAGCTAATCAGGCTGGTTTTGGTTTATAATATAGGTTAGAGAAATGAGGTTGGGATAGTTGAATAAGAAAATAATTAAAACATTAGATTATCAGAAGATTTTACATAAACTTGCTCATCATGCGTCAACTTCGCTTGGTAAGGATGCCGTGGAAAAGCTTGAGCCTAAAGGTGATTTTGAACTCGTCAAGCTTCGGCTGCAAGCAACTGATGAGGCTGTTAATGTAGAACGATTGAAAGGGAATGCCCCTTTTGGTGGGATTCGTGATATTAGATCTTCCTTGCACCGGGTTAGAATAGGTGGGATGTTAAACCCTACGGAGCTGCTCGATATTTCGACGACGATGTTCGGTACACGCAGGTTAAAGCGATTTGTTCTTGCGGTTCATGAGGAATACGCAATTCCAATGCTCAAAGAGCAGGTTGAATTACTCACAGAAAATAAGCCGTTAGAAGATAAAATTAATAGCTGTATAGATGAGAATGCTGTTGTTGTTGACGGTGCGAGCCCTGAACTGGGACGTGTGCGAAGCGAACTACGCACAGGTGAAGGAAGAGTCCGCGAGAGGTTAGAGCAAATGCTTCGTAATTCATCTGTTCAGAAAATGTTACAGGACGTATTGATCACTATTCGTAATGACCGTTTTGTAATTCCCGTTAAATCGGAGTATCGATCCAGCTTTGGCGGAATGATTCACGATCAGTCAGCATCAGGTGCGACGCTATATATTGAGCCAGATGCTATTGTTCAATTAAATAACAAAATTCGTGAATTAAAGTTTAAGGAAGAAGTTGAGATTGAGAAGATTTTACGCGCACTCACTGAGCTGGTTGCCGAACAAGTGGATTTGCTTGTGCTGGATGTGGATCAATTGGCTGAGCTTGATTTTACTTTTGCTAAAGCTGGTTTAGCAAGGGAACTGAAAGCTACAATGCCTAGATTAAATGATCGAGGCTTCATTAAAATAAAGCGAGGCCGGCATCCGCTTATCGCGGCTGATTCCGTTGTGCCGCTTGATTTGGAGTTGGGTAATGATTTCTCACAAATCATTGTGACCGGGCCTAATACAGGTGGTAAAACAGTTTCCCTCAAAACAGTGGGACTCCTTAGCTTAATGGCGATGTCAGGGTTGTTTGTACCAGCTGAGGAAGGCAGTCAGTTGTGTGTGTTCGATGCCATTTATGCGGATATTGGCGATGAGCAGAGCATCGAGCAGAATTTAAGTACTTTTTCGAGTCATATGACGAATATCATCAGCATTTTGAGGGATATGACACCAAAAAGTTTGGTTTTACTTGATGAACTTGGAGCGGGTACTGATCCTGCTGAAGGTTCGGCTTTAGCGATCTCCATTTTGGATTATATTCATCAAATTGGTTGTCGAATCATTGCAACAACGCACTATTCGGAGTTAAAGGCTTATGCTTACCAAAAGCAAGGCACCATTAACGCAAGCATGGAATTTGATATACAAACGTTAAGTCCGACTTACCGCTTACTTGTAGGTGTTCCTGGTCGAAGTAATGCGTTTGCGATTGCAGAGCGTCTGGGCTTATCAAAACGCATTATTGAGCATGCACGTACGCAGGTTGGCGAGGAGGATAAGCGCGTCGAATCAATGATCGCGTCGCTTGAGGAGAATCGCCTGATTGCAGAAGCTGAGCGCCAAAGCGCCGAGAGGTTGCGACGAGAGGCTGAAGAGATGCGCCTAACGTTAGAGGCTCAGCAGGCCAAGTTCGACGAGCAGCGCGATAAGCTGCTCGAGAAGGCCGAGCGCGACGCGCGTGAGGCTGTCGCCAAGGCACGCCGCGAGGCGGATGAAATCATCGCCGAGCTGCGGCGCATGGCGCAGGAGGAAGCCGGTGGAGTTAAGGATCACCGGTTGGTAGAAGCGAAGCGCCGCCTCGATCAGGCGGCGCCTGAACTGCGCGAGAAGCAGGTTCGCGCGGCAAAGAAGCGGCCAGAGAGAATCGAGGCCGGGGATGAAGTGCGTGTCGTGACCCTGGGTCAGAAGGGTCACGTCGTAGAGATTGTTAGCGCCACAGAAGCGACGGTGCAGTTGGGAATTATGAAAATGAAAGTCGAGTTGTCGAATCTCGAGAAGATCGGCAGCACGGCTCAGAAAAAGCCAGCTCATCAGGTGGCTACAACCGTTAAAAGAACCCGAGATGATAACATTCGGATGGAACTGGATATGCGCGGTCTCAACATGGAGGACGCCCTTATAGAGGCTGATCGATTCCTGGATGAATCTTTCTTGGGCAACCTGGGTCAAGTGTACTTAATTCATGGTAAAGGAACAGGTGTGCTGCGTACTGGAATGCAGGAATATTTACGCCGTCATAAGCATGTGAAGAGTTACCGCATGGGGAATTACAATGAAGGCGGAGCAGGAGTTACAATCGTCGAATTGAAATAACTTTTAAATTTTTTCATCTTTTTGAAACTCATTCTATGGGACTGCGTATGTAATATGTGTAAGCACCGGTGATTAATAAATTAGCATTCGCAATACCCAAATTTTAAAATACATGTTTATAAACCTTAGGAGGAATTCAAAAATGGGAATTTTTAAAAGACTTCGTGATATGACAATGGCTTCGGTTAATGACTTGCTGGACAAAGCAGAAGATCCTATTAAGATGTTAAATCAGTTTCTGCGTGACATGGAAGAAGATATCATGGAGGCTGAGTCTGCAGTAGCTAAGCAGATCGCAATTGAGAAGAAATTCAAGCTTCAGTTTGAAGAATCCGAAGAGATGGTTACGAAACGTACTGAGCAGGCTATGAAAGCCCTTGAATCAGGCAATGAAGACCTGGCTCGCCGCGCTTTGGAAGACAAGAAAGAGCACCAAGGACGTTATGATGAATTGAAACGCCAATATGATCTTGCGAAAACGAATGCTGATCAACTTCGCAGCCAATTGACGGAAATGAAAGACGAGTTCAACAAAATGAAGAACAAGAAGGATTTGTTGATTGCTCGTGCTGAAACAGCAAAAGCTCAAAAACAAATCAATCAAGCGATGTCTGGTTTTGGTACAGACAATGCAGCTAAAGGTTTTGATCGTATGAGCGAGAAAGTGCTTCAAATGGAAGCTGAAGCGCAAGCAAGCGGTGAAATCCGTGCTAAAAACCGCAGCTTAGATGATGAGCTCGACGGACTTGGCGCAAGCAGCAGCGGAATTGATGACGAATTAGCAGCTATGAGAGCAAAGCTTGCTGAAAAAAAACAATCCTAATGTTATACTAATAGTACCTGCGAGAGACTGAGTCAAACTCAGTCTCTTCTATCTTTCGCGAAGGAAGGCAGGAGACGATATGAACGAAGAGGTGGATGTATTGCTAAGTAACCCGTATTTATCGACGCTTGCCTTTTTTGCAGTTGCTGTGATCGCGTTAGTTGTATTTCTAACGATTTTTGAAATGGTCACCAAATATGATGACTGGGCAGAGATCAAAAAAGGCAACTTATCTGTAGCGATGGCTACAGGTGGGAAGATTTTTGGGATTTGTAATCTGTTCCGATTCGCTATCCTAAACAATGACACGATGATTCATTCCCTCATCTGGGCAGGGTACGGATTCTTGCTTTTGCTGGCTGCCTACTTCATTTTTGAATTCTTGACGCCTTATTTCAAAATCGATGAGGAAATCAAGAAAGATAATCGCGCTGTAGGTTTCTTGTCCTTGACGCTGTCTGTCTCCCTTTCCTACGTGGTCGGAGCTTGTGTAACTTAGAATCATACATAATCTTGGAGGCTTGAACAATGAAATACCTGTGGGGCACTTTGTTTGCCATCGCGTTTGTATTTATGGCGGCAGGGGTTTATTATTTATTGAAATATGCATGAATGCATTAGGTTGGAGGATTACGTAATGAGTACCAATGAAGAAATAGTTTGTCCATGGTGCCAAACAGAGATCGTTTGGGATCCGGAAATTGGACCCGAGGACGAATGTCCGCACTGTTTTAATGAACTGAACGATTATAGGAGCATCGATTTAAAGGTGAAACAAACAGGTCAACCGCTCCGCTTTGATGAACAAGAATATGCCGATTCGGATGAAGATTTATCATTGGCTTGGGATGATTCGGATGAACCTCTCGATAAATACGGAGAAAAAGTTCAGCATATTACTGACGAACAAGAAGAGGCACCTGAGTGCTCGAGCTGTCATGAACTATTGTTGTTTGCAGGTACTGAGGTCACGAGTGGCTCCTCTTTCACGCCTGTTATTCCCAAAACGTTAGGAAGTGCTTTCCTAACAGGTCCCTTTACTTCGAATGTCTTTGTATGTCCGTCTTGCTTTAAGGTGGAGAAAATCTTATCTGATACAGATCGACTGCTCATGGTTGAACGTATTAAATCGGAGTAGCGGTGGAACCGAGTCCCTTATGGATTCGGTTTTTTTATATGTCCAGCCTCATATTTTCACTCGATTGGGGAAGCTTAACAAGAGCTATTTCGATCTGTGGGGAAAGGTGAGGAGGAGTATGCAAAAGGATCAGAGTAAGCATTTTGTTCAACGAGGTAGGGCAAAGGAAGGCACTAAAACCAATTATTTTGAAGACCGTGGAAGTGAAGCCGTCGAAGTTAAGGGTTCGCAGAAGAAAGGTCGGCTAGATGCTCAGGCGATTCTTTTACTAGTCGTTCACACGTTATTTGGCAGTGCAAATGCCTTGTCCGGAACTTTCGTTGGTGTGTATTTGTGGAAGGCCAAAAATGACTTCGCTTTAATCGGTTGGTTTACTTTGACGACGCATTTGACAATGGCGATTACCTTCTGGTTAGCAGGGAAATGGGTGAAGGAACACAATAAAATGAACTGCTTACGGGTCGGCGTTGCAGTTTCCGCGGGCTTTTATATGCTGGTATTGTGGCTTGGAGCAAATAGCTTTCACTATTTTGTTTGGTTAGGTATGGTCCAGGGAATTTCAGCTGGCTTATTCTGGGTGGCTTTTAATGTTGTTTATTTTGAAGTGACGGACCCTGATAATCGAGATCGGTTCAATGGCTGGGTAGGACTATTGGGTTCTGGCGCCGGAATAGTCGCACCCTGGATCTCCGGTTTACTGATTGTGAGTTTGGGAGATGGTGCTGGGTATCGTTTAATCTTTTCCATCTCGTTAGGTATCTTTTTACTGGGCGTGGTTATCAGTTTCTTTTTGAAAAAACGGAAAGTACTAGGTACCTACGAATGGTTGTTTCCCTTGCGTTGTCTAAAGCAAGCTGAAACACCCTGGAAGCGCGTGTGCTTAGCCCTGGTATTTCAAGGAGTTCGAGAGGGTGTCTTTGGATTCATGATTGCACTTCTCGTCTACATATCCACATCAAGTGAAGCGAGCTTAGGTAGTTTTGTACTGATTACTTCTGCGGTATCTTTAGTGAGTTTCTGGGCGGCGGGACGATTTATTAAGCCGCATTTTCGAAAGATCAGTATGCTGATTGGCGCTGCTATGATCGTAGCCGTTATTATTCCTTTTTTCTGGAAAATGGGATATAGCACTTTACTTATCTTCGGCATAGGAGCTTCGCTCTTCTTTCCGTTGTATTCGGTACCTATGGTATCGGCAGTATTCGATCTTATTGGTTCAAATGAAGCCAGCGCTAAGCAGCGGGAGGAGTACATTGTACTTCGTGAGCTTTCCCTTAATGTGGGGCGTGTGTGTGGGGTGCTCTTATTCATTTGTGTCATTTCGTGGAGTAAGGCGCCGCTTGTGATAAACGTACTGTTGTTGATCATTGGCAGCTCACCGTTGGTTAGCTGGTACTTTATGAAGAAGCAGTTAACTGTAATTAGAACTTGACATCTTTCACGCTTCCCGATAAAAATGTGGGTATAGATTGTTTTATTGGGAAGAGGAGGGGGTAACCCTTGACACATAGAAAAATGGTGAATAGCATCACAGAGCTAATCGGTGATACACCGGCCGTGCGGATTAACCGATTGGTAGGTCCGAATGATGCGGAGCTCTACGTGAAGCTTGAATACTTTAATCCAAGCGGCAGTGTAAAAGACCGTGCTGCGTTTAATTTAATCGAACAGGCGGAGAAAGATGGACTGCTTCGTCCTGGCGCTAAGATTATTGAGCCGACTAGCGGTAATACTGGCATTGGACTTGCCATGAATGCAGCTGCTAGAGGCTACAAGGCTATTCTAATCATGCCGGACAACATGACCAAAGAACGGATTAATCTGCTCAAGGCCTATGGCGCAGAGGTCGTACTCACTCCCGCCGCGCTGCGGATGCCGGGAGCGATTGAGAAAGCGAAGGAGCTGCGGGATCAGATACCTGGCAGCTATATCCCGCAGCAGTTCGAGAATCCGGCGAATCCGAGCATTCATCGGACGACAACAGCTCCGGAAATTCTGGAGCAAATGGACGGGCGTCTGGATGCTTTCGTAGCAACTTCAGGAACGGGCGGAACGATCACCGGAACGGGAGAGGTGCTCCGAGAGAAGCTGCCGGATATCCAGATCTATGTGGTGGAGCCGAAGGGCTCACCGGTTCTATCTGGAGGAAGTCCAGGTCCGCATAAACTGGTTGGTACGAGTCCAGGTTTCGTACCCGCTATTCTGAACACAAGCGTATATGATCAGATCGTGCAGGTGACTGACGAAGATGCAATTCGAACCATGAAAGATCTGGCCAGCAAGGAAGGCATTCTTGTGGGACCTTCGGCCGGAGCCTCCGTGTGGACAGGTATGCAGGTAGCTCGTAAGCTAGGAGCGGGCAAGAGAGTGCTCTGTATTGCACCGGATACGGGCGAAAGATATTTGAGTATGGACATTTTTGATTAAATACATGATTAAATTCATAAATAAGTTAGCAAATATGAGCGGCCCACCGGATCCAAATGATTCGGATGGGCCGTTCTTCATTATTTTTTAACAAAAAAGATAATAAAAGAACATTGAATAAAAATTCATAATTGAGTATAATTATAAGTATAAGAAGGTTTGGGATGAAAGGTGGAAATACGTTGAAATTAGCATACATTAATGCGCTTCCTGAAGAAGGTCAATTCCAGGAATTTATACAGACATATACAGAAGAATGCATAACATTTGGAGCGCAAGCGATTGTGAATTGGAACGATTTCCAATCGGAACACGTTATCTCGGTTTATGATGAGAATAAGCTTGTCGGAATCGGTTGTATGGCGGGAGAATGTCATGTCCATGTGCGTCCTACGTATGAGCATCGTGAAATTGAAACTATGATGAATAAGTTGCTGCAAGCCGAATCGAAGGTTAGTTTGGTTCACGGACAATCCTGATTATTACTTGTAGGCAGAGGCTACTCGGGAGGTCCCGGTGGCCTTTTTTTTATTTGTGAGGTGGAAATTTCGGTTATACAAAAATATTCCGCTCTAAAACAAGCTCAGTAATTGAATTAGGACAGCAATTCATTGTAAGATTAAAGGATGAACGAATCAGATTTCAGAAAGGTAGGTTTAACCATGGATGCTTTGAAGCTTAAAATTCTCGAACTACTGAAGGAAGATGCCCGCAGGAGTGCGGACTTGATCGCCACTATGCTAGGAACGGCGGAGGCCGAGGTGGCGCGAGCGATAAGCGAGATGGAAGCGGATAAGGTCATCGTCAAATACGCGACAGTAGTTAACTGGAGTAAAGTGGATGACGAAAAGGTTACCGCCCTAATTGAAGTGCAAATTACGCCGGAACGCGGACACGGGTTTGATGCTATCGCGGAACGGATCTATTTATATCCAGAAGTCAAATCGGTTTATCTTATGTCTGGCGCTTATGATTTACTTGTGGAAATTGAGGGCAGTTCCCTCAAACAAGTCGCTTCTTTCGTGTCCAACAAGCTTTCGCCGATTGACCGTGTACTTTCAACAAAGACGAATTTTATATTAAAAAAATACAAACAAGACGGCATTATATTCGAGGATCAGGAAAACGATCACCGAATGCTCGTTTCGCCGTAAAGAAGAGGGAACGCCATGATCAAAGATGAGATAACGATCCAGCAGAACAAGGTAAAATCGATGCAGGACTACCTCGCTCCTGCCGTACGTGAAATGAAGCCTTCAGGTATTCGAAAGTTTTTTGATTTGGTGAGTAACAGCAAGGAAGATATTATCTCTCTTGGTGTAGGGGAACCGGACTTTTCAACACCTTGGCATGTCCGTGAAGCAGCTGTGCATTCCTTGGAACGCGGTAGAACGAAATACACGCCAAACTCAGGTATTCCTGAGCTTCGTGAAGCGATTGCCGATTACCTTCATACGTCGTTTAAAGTGAAATATGAGCCATCAAATGAAGTTCTTGTTACGGTTGGCGGCAGTGAAGCGATTGACTTAGCTCTCCGAGCTTTGATAACGCCGGGTGACGAAATTCTTATACCTGAACCTTGTTATATTTCGTATTCCCCAATTACGAGCATAAGCGGCGGTGTAGCTGTTGGGATCGAGACCTTCGCGAAGGACCAGTTCAAGCTGACTGAGAAAGCACTTCGCGACGCGATTACGCCACGTTCTAAGATATTGATTCTCTGCTATCCTAGCAATCCAACTGGCGGTATTATGACCTATGAGGATTGGCTGCCGATTGCCAAAGTCATTGAAGAGAACGATCTTATTGTCATTTCCGATGAAATATATGCAGAGCTGACTTATGGGCAGAAGCACGTGAGCTTCGCGGCTATTCCTGGTATGAAAGATCGGACAATCTTGGTTAGCGGTTTCTCCAAAGCTTTTGCCATGACAGGCTGGCGGATGGGATATGCTTGCGGTCACCATGAGCTTATTTCGGCGATGACCAAAATTCATCAATATACGGTGATGTGCGCACCGGTGATGGGTCAAGTTGCTGCTCATGAGGCGTTGACGAATGGCTTGGAAGAAAAAGATCGGATGATCGAGTCCTATAACCAGCGCAGACGTCTAATTGTAAAAGGGTTCCGAGATATTGGTCTCGAATGCCATGAGCCGCAAGGCGCTTTCTATGCATTTCCAAGTATTGTTGCTACAGGATTAACTTCAGAAGAGTTTGCTCAGCGGCTATTATTTGAGTCAAAAGTTGCTGCAGTGCCGGGAGATGTGTTTGGTTTAGGTGGAGAAGGCTTCTTACGTTGTTCCTATGCCTATAGTGTTTCTCAATTAAATGAAGCATTAGAGAGAATTGGAAATTTTATGAGAAAATTGTAATGAATAATGTAAATAAATATGTTCATTATTGATGAAAACTGGTATTCTTGTAGTAAGGAGGGATGAGCATGGCTTTTATGGAATATCAACTATCAACCTATCAAAAACATTTTCAAATTCGAGAACAGGATTTCGGACAACGTTGGTTGACCAAGCGTGCGAAGAAGAAAAACTCCCTCACCTTATTAGAAGAAGAGATTCATTCTCTGCGACGAAGGTTAGAACAGATGGTATTTGATGGGGAAGAAATGACTTCTGATTCCGTCGTTGAATTGAGTACAATCCTAGACCAAAAAATAAATGAATATATGCATAATGGGAAAAAAAGTCGGTGAAAACCGACTTTTCTCATGACTATCGATGGATTCAGATAACAAACGGAGGTACGCTCACAACATGAAAGTGAAATGGCTGTTGGTTATAATGATAGGGCTTATGGTGATGCTTACGGGTTGCGGCGGGCCGAAGCCGGATGTATCTATATTTATGATGGGCTCTAATGGTTTTCCAAGTGAAGCGGGGGACAAGCTGGAGAGTTCTTTGAAATCAAAGGTGGGCGAGGTTCCTACAGTCAAAATCAATACATCCCCTATATTTTCGTTGGAAAAAATGATTGTGGAGCTAGCTGCAGGAGGCAACGGCATCTTCATTCTTGCCGAAGATCAATTCAAATCACTTAGTAATCAAGCGGGTTTCGTTTCTTTGGATGATACGATCAAACCGGAAGATTATCCAGATGGCGTTATTCAAATCGCTGAAGAGGGCAAGCCTGCTGAAAAGCATCTCTATGGTATTCCTCTTACAGGAAACAAATGGATGAAAGAGCAAGGCTTTGAAGGAAAAGGCTTGGTGGCTTTTATTCCTCAAAATGCTCCAAAGTTGAATGAGTCGAAGCAAGTGCTCAAAGTAATTGCACAAAAGTAACAAGAAGTCTATAATCGACAAATAGATTGATAGTAAAATATGCAGCCATAGGTGCTGGTAAGCTCATTAAGAAGAGATTGCCACTTAAAAGGGAAGCCGGTTAAAGTCCGGCACGGTCCCGCCACTGTAATCCAGGCATGAGTTGCCGGGAGAGTCAGGATACCTGCCCATGGTGCCGTTTACGACATCCTTCGAGGAAAAGGATCGCGTTAAATCAGGAAGTAACCTTAGGGTTGCTGAGCACCGCGATTTATCGTCCCCATTGTTCCTTTGAGAACAATGGGGCTCTTTTGTTAGGGTCAATCGAAATAATTGTTCAGAGAGAGGGTTTATTAGATGAAAAGGAATTCAGTAAAAAAAGCATTTATTCTTACAGTAGCGCTAGTAACAGCAATTAGTCTCGCAGCTTGTGGTAAAAAGGAAACGGAAATTTCCAATCCGTCTAAGCTTGGCGGGGAAGGGACGAAAGCTCCTGCTGCAACGACGGCACCATCAACGGCAGCCAAAAAGACGGTCTATCCATTGAAAATAAAGGATGCTACGGGCAAGGAGTTTACCTTTGATAAAGCGCCTGAGCGTATTGCATCCGTCTCCCCCGCAGAGACTGAAGCCCTTTTTGCAATTGGGCTGGAGGCTAATATTGTTGGTGTATCTGATTTTGATGATTATCCAGAAGCGGCGAAAACGAAGCCGAAGCTTGGCAGTATAACGAAGCCTAACCAAGAAGCAGTTATTGCAGCCAACGCGAATGTCGTATTCACAGGGGTTTCGATGAAACCTGATACTGTAGAAAAGCTCCGTACTTTGAATATTAACGTGTTTAAAGTGGAGCCGAAAACTTTGGATGATGCCATTGCTAACATTCAAACCTACGGATTGATTACAGATCATCAGGAGCAAGCGGAAAAAGTGGTTGCCAAGATGAAAGCGGACCGTCAAAAGGTTGTTAATGCAGTGAAAGACGTCAAGCAAGAGAACAAGAAAAAGGTATACATTGAATTTGCCCCGGGATGGACTGTGGGCAGTGGCGAATACATGGATGAATTGATCAAGCTTTCTGGCGGGATTAACGTCGCAGGAGACGGTAAAGGCTGGTATCAAATCAGTGAAGAGAAAATTATTCAACAAAACCCAGGTGTAATTTTGTTCGCCAATGGGGTCGTCGATACTAAAAGCAAGAAACCACTTGATGAAATTATCCGTACGCGAAGCGGCTGGGATACCATTGATGCTGTGAAGAATAAGCAGGTGATTGGCCTCGACCAAAACATGTTGAGCCGTCCCGGTCCAAGAATGACCGATGGACTGCTTGAAATGGCGAAAGGCATTTATCCCGAACTGGTGAAATAAAATGAAAAGAAAATTAATGCTATGGGGAGGAGTAGGGGTTATACTCCTTCTTCTTTCTATTGTGGCGAGCTTGTCGCTGGGCACCGCTAATCTCCCCGTTCTGCAAATTGCCAGTATTCTCGCCAAGCATATCCCTTGGCTGGGAGATCACATCGATGCCACCTGGCCGCAGTCGTCGGAACAAATCATTAATAAAGTACGATTTCCTCGTGTATTACTAGGGATTCTTGTAGGGGCCTCACTCTCTATTGCAGGGGCAGCTTTTCAAGGTGTGCTGCGCAATCCGCTGGCGGATCCTTATGCACTCGGTGTATCCTCGGGGGCTTCTGTAGGGGCCGCATTTTTAATCTATTTTGGACTGCAAGTGGCGTGGTTTGGGCAATGGTCGATCCCTATTGTTGCCTTCGTAACGGGACTTATTTCTTTATTTCTAGTTCTAAAGCTGGCCCAGATCGAAGGGAAGCTGAAGATGGAGACGCTTATATTATCAGGTGTGGTCATGCAGGCATTTCTAGGGGCAATCGTATCCTTCATGGTGTCTATTTCCAATCAAGTCATAAATGAAATCATTTTCTGGCTAATGGGCAGCTTGGCAATGCGAGGTTGGTCGTATACATATATCATTTCACCCTATTTAATTATCGGTTTTGTCGTGCTGCTTAGCTATGCGAGGTCGTTAAATTTACTGGCTCTAGGTGAGCGGCAGGCGTCGCATCTCGGCGTGAGTGTAGAGCGTACAAAGCTAATTGTACTAATTGTGGCTACATTCCTAACTGCCGCTGCGGTATCGGTTGCTGGTGTAATCGGCTTTGTAGGGCTCATCGTGCCACATTTAGTGCGACTATTAGTAGGTCCGGATTATCGGTTGATTATTCCATTGTCCGCAATTGGTGGCGGCATTTATGTCCTCTGGGCAGATACACTTGCCCGTACCCTGCTGAGTCCAACCGAAATTCCACTTGGGGTTATCACGGCATTTCTGGGCGCGCCATTTTTTGCTTATTTGCTCCACAAGGATAAGAAAACGTTAAGAGGTTGATCAAGATGATTAAAGTGGCACACCTTTCCCAAAGCTTTAAGGAACAGCAAGTGCTGGAGAACATCAGTTTCGAGATCAAGCAGGGTGAATTTTTTGGCATTATTGGGCCAAACGGCAGCGGTAAGTCGACGTTACTCCGTCTAATATCAGGGATTGATCCTGTGAAAAACGGAAGTGTTGACCTGGATGGCCGGCTAGTATCCTCCTATTCACGAAAAGAGCTAGCTAGATGGCTTGCTGTCCTCCAGCAGGATGCGCTGCCTCCAGTAGGCTTTACAGTCCGTGAAGTTGTGGAAATGGGCCGATATCCTTTTCAGAATTGGCTTGGTGAGGAGCCGGCTGATGCGGAAGGTCTAATTGATGGGATTGTCCGGAAGCTGCACTTGGAACCGCTGATTGATCGAACAATCGAGCGCCTCAGCGGCGGTGAACGGCAGCGTGTCGCTCTTGCTAAAGTGATGGCGCAGCAGCCGCGGCTGCTTATGCTGGATGAACCAACAACGTTCTTGGATATCGGATATCAAGTACAGATGATGGACTACATCAAGGAATGGCAGCTGGAATCCGAGTTGACGGTTGTAGCTGTCCTGCATGACTTGAATTTGGCTGCGCAGTACTGCACGCGATTAATGGTTGTACATCATGGCGAGCTTGCAGCGATAGGAACACCTGATGAAATCATTACTAGCGGATTAATCAGCGAAGTGTATGGGACAGAACCGATTGTCCTACAGCACCCCGTTAACGATGCGCCGCAAATTTTATTACAGCCAGGAAAATAGTTGAGCTATCGGAGGACACAATCATGAATAGGATGCAAGAGATTATAGATAGCATTAAGCCTGTTTATCAGGAGGTAGTGAACCAAGCGAATGAGCATTTGAATCAGTTGACGAAACCACAGGGAAGCCTCGGGAAACTGGAAGATATTGCGCGTCAGGTTGCCGGAATAACGGGCGAAGTCATGCCGATTTTTGATAAAAAAGCGGTCATCGTAATGGCCGGAGATCACGGCGTATGTGAAGAAGGTATTAGTGCATATCCGGCGGAAGTAACGCCACAAATGGTGCTTAATTTCCTTTATGGCGGGGCTGCTGTCAACGTTCTTGCCAGACATGCTGGCGCTGAAGTTTTCTGTGTCGATATGGGGGTAAATGCTGACCTGGAGCATCCTGATCTCGTTTCTCGCAAAGTAAGAAAAGGGACGCGCAATATGGCGCGAGAAGCGGCATTAACGCTGGATGAGACAGTGCAAGCGATACAAGCTGGTGTAGAAGTTGTGGACGAGTTGGTGGAAAAGGGCTACCGACTCTTTGCTATGGGAGAGATGGGAATTGGCAATACAACGGCCAGCGCCGCGATTCTGTGCGCTTTAACGGGCTTGGATGCTAGTATTGCTGTTGGCCGGGGAACGGGCATTGATGATGGCAAATGGTTGCATAAAGTGTCCGTTGTGAATAAGGCGCTGGATGTGAATGGGCTTCGTGTGGATGAGGTGAATCGATCAAGCGCTGAGTATGCGCTCGATGTGTTAATGAAGGTCGGCGGATTGGAGATCGCCGGACTTGTTGGCGTAATTCTCGGCGCAGCGAAGAATCGCTGTCCGGTTGTAGTCGACGGCTTCATCTCGTCGGCAGCTGCACTCGTGGCGAGCCGATTAGCACCGCTAAGCGCGTCCTACATGCTCGCCTCGCACTTATCGCAGGAGCAGGGGCATGCGAAGCTGCTCGAAGCAGTTGGCCTCGCAGCGATGCTGCAGATGGATATGCGCCTGGGCGAAGGAACGGGCGCGGTGCTTGCCTTTAACTTGATCGATGCCGCAGGCAAGATCATGAAGGAAATGGCGACATTCGAAAGCGCAGGCGTGTCGCGGGGTTAGCCTCGTGGCGATATGCCGGTAAAAGGCAAGCTTACGCAGTAAGCATGGATAAGGAGGCGAAGGCGCCATGGCGGTTTTGGTTACGGGCGGCGCGCGCAGTGGCAAGAGTTCTTTCGCGGAGAAGCTCGCCATGCATGGCAGCGAGCGAGGGATTTATATCGCGACTTCCCACATCTACGATGAGGAAATGAAGGAGCGGGTTGAGCTGCATCAGCAGATGAGGCTTGGCTCGGGGTATCCATGGGATACCCGGGAGGAGCCTTTCCAACTGCGGGAGCTGCTGCTTCAGCTGCAGGAGAGCGGGGAGGATGCCGTGGTCTTGGTCGACTGTTTGACACTCTGGCTGTCCAATTGGTTGCTCCATCATGAGGGGGAATTAGATGCTTCTGCTCGGGTAATGAAACGCATAGACGAGCTTGTAGAAGCAGTGTCCGTCTACCGTGGACACCTCATCTTGGTTACGAATGAAGTTGGTGACGGCATTGTGCCGGAATATCCACTTGGCCGCCATTTTCGTGATTTGGCAGGACGAATGAATCAACGCTTAGCCGAGGTATGTGAGCAGGTATTCCTTGTCACGGTAGGCATACCCATGGAGTTAAAAAGCAGAGCTTATCGACTGGAATAATAAGTCTTTAGGCATGGAACGGTGATCATTATGTGGATATATTCTTGGCAGGAAATCGTTAGTATGACGGCTGCTGCCATTGTACTGGACTGGCTGATTGGTGATCCGAAGTGGCCGACACATCCGGTTATTCTCGTCGGACGCTTCATTCGGTGGGTAGAAGGCAAGTTACATAAAGGAAAAGAGACGCCAGTTATATCGTCTGGATGGGTGCGAACGAAAGGTGTCGTGCTTACTGTTTCAACAGTAGTGCTTAGCTTTAGCGTGATGCTGCTGTTCATTCTTACTGCTCGCTCGATTCATGAGTGGCTCGGATATTTGGTTTCTACGTGGTTCATTTCCACAACGATAGCTATAAAAGGATTAAAAGATGCCGCATATCTGGTATACAATCCGCTGCGTACAGGGAATCTCGCAGATGCTCGTAAGTACACGGGCTACATTGTAGGCCGTGATACGGATGAGCTCGGCGAGGAAGAACTGACGCGCGCGGTTGTGGAGACCGTGGCGGAGAACATTGTCGACGCGGTCATCGCGCCCTTGTTCTATGCGCTGATCGGCGGAGCGCCGCTCGCGATGCTGTACCGGGCATCGAATACACTGGATTCGATGGTCGGCTACCGAAATGACAGATACCGTCATTTCGGCTGGGCGTCGGCCCGCTGGGACGACGTTATGAACTGGATCCCGGCTCGGCTGACCGGCCTCCTGTTGATCCTCGTCGCCCTGCTGCAGCCGGGCCTCTCGGCGAAGCGCGCAGCGGCAGCGATTCGCCGCTTCGCGCACCTGCACCCCAGCCCGAATAGCGGAATTCCGGAGTCGGCGGTAGCCGGGGCACTCGGAATTGAGCTGGGCGGGCTGAACGTCTATGGCGGCGCTGCGAGCGAGCGCGCTCGCCTGGGCTGGCCGCTGCGGGAGCTAGCGCAGCAGGATATTGTCTACGCCGTGAGGATGCTTTACGGCGTTAGCTTTGTAGTGATGGGAGGATTGCTATGCATACTACTCGTACTGTTTTACTAGACTGGCTGCGTGCTTGCATAGCAGCCTTTCAGTTTTTAACCCGTTTGCCCATTCCTGTGCAAATTGACTATACAGACCGAGTATTCCAAAGAAGCGTGATATTCTATCCGCTAGCGGGTTTCGTCATCGGTCTTCTTTTACTCCTAGCAGACGAGGGGTTAAGTCTCGTCCTACCTGCGATGCCCGCAGCCGTTCTGCTGCTTGGGTTCTGGGTCGTTTTAACAGGCGGCCTTCATCTAGATGGGCTAATGGATACCGCTGATGGTATCCTTAGCCACAGACCCCGTGAGCAAATGCTAGAAATCATGAAAGACAGTCGCGTAGGCGCCATGGGTGTCATCGTTTGTGTTCTCCACCTGCTCCTCAAATTTTCGCTTCTTTACACCTTGCTGGGTACTGGTGGAATGGGCGGAGTGTACTTCTTACTTGCCATCGTTCCCATCTGGAGTCGTTGGTTTATGGTTGCAGCTATTCAAGGTTGGCCCTACGCCCGGCAAAGCTCAGGATTAGGGAGTTTTTTTCGCGGAGTTACCAAATGGCATGTAACTATGTCTGGATTAGTAGCCCTCTTTGCCACTACGCTTTTAGTCGCTGTGTTTTCCACATGGCTAGCTGATCCTAGCGTGATATCTTTCTCCTTAATCTATGATTTAACTATTATTTTTAGCTTTGCTATAGGCACAAGTCTAATAGGTTGGCTTTTGGCCACGTATATAAGCCGTAAATTAGGCGGTTTAACCGGAGATACATATGGTGCCTTGAATGAACTCCTCGAAACACTACTTTTGTTGGGCATTACCATTTTCATAACTTCTCACATGTAGGTTTGTAACATCCCGGACCAAAAATATGCCTTGGGGATAAATCAGCATCATCGTGAGGGGAGATAGGCTAAGGTAGTTATCAATGTTGTAATTTCTACAAAAATTCACACGCCTGAAGGCTATTTTGCATGTTGAAGTTGCAGTTTGTACAACATTTCGAACTCATTTGTTGCGAAATGGCCTGAATTGGGCCAAATTGTTGTACAACATGCAACAATGAAGGGAGAATAGCACGATCTAGGCAGTAATTGTTGCACTTTTTACAACATCATTCAACCGAGCATAGGACTCATTTATTCCGTGTTCATCCTACATTCATATAAATCATACCAAACAGAAAGGAGTGAATATCATGCTAGAACGCTTTGGTCATGGAGGCGACCTCTGGACGGCAGAAGAAGCCTTTGGCCGTCCGAAGGAGCAGTTCTTGGATTTCAGCTCGAATATGAATCCGTTAGGTCCTCCTTCGGTTGTTAAGCATATTCTCAGAGACGGGTGGCGCGATATGGTCAAATATCCTGATCCCGCTGTGCGTGAGCTGAGAAACAAGCTTTCATTGAAATATGATATCGGGGTGGAAAGCATTCTGGTTGGCAACGGGGCAGCGGAGCTGATCGATCTGACCGCGCGAGTATTGAAGCCATCAGTTACCGGATTAGCGAGGCCTTCTTTTAGTGAATATGAGGAAGCGGTTCATAAATCAGGAGGCGGTATTTACAACATCCCTCTATTGCCAATGCACAATTTTGAATTGCTGAAGCAAGATATTGAAGCCGCCTATCCGACTGTGGACTTGTTTTTTCTAGGACATCCGAATAATCCAACAGGAAAGCTGGTTCCTCGTCAAGTGTTGGACATGCTTATGCAGAGTAACCGTAGATTGGTGCTTGATGAGGCCTTCATGGATTTTGTACCGAATGAGCAGGAGCACTCTTTACTCAAACTCGCTTCCACCAGTCAGCAGCTTGTCGTCATCCGATCTATGACGAAATTTTATTCCATCCCGGGTATACGCTTAGGCTTCATGGTGGCTCATCCCGATAGGATTCGGCAAATCCAACATCTTCAGGTGCAGTGGAGCGTAAACTATTTAGCGCAGCGAATCGGAACAGCCGTGCTTGATGATTTGGATTTTGAGCAGTCTAGCTGGCAGTGGCTGGAGGAAGAGAAGCCATGGCTTACCCAGCAGCTTGAGCAATTGGGTCTTGAGGTCGTGCCTAGTGATGTGAATTTTTTGCTTTTTTCGTTTCCTGAGCGGATGGGCATCGATGTGAAGATGGCGCAGAAGCATTTGGGGCATCAAGGGATATTGATCCGAGATGCTTCCCTTTTTGAGGGTCTCAATAAACGCTATTGCCGAGTTGCGATACGTCTTCGCGAAGACAATGAACGGTTAATAGCTGGGTTACGTCACATGATGGCAGAATTCATGCAGAACCGGGGGCAAGCTGATGACGAATAAGACTGTACAAGCTGCAACATTAATGGTCCAGGGCACAGCTTCCGACGTGGGTAAAAGCATTCTAACGGCCGCACTGTGCCGCATTCTAGTTCAAGACGGCTGGCAAACGGCGCCATTTAAGTCGCAAAATATGTCCCTTAATTCTTATGTTACTTTTGATGGCAAAGAGATTGGCCGAGCACAAGGGGTGCAGGCGGATGCCTGTCGTATTTTAGCCACAACGGATATGAATCCGATCCTGCTTAAGCCGAAGCAAGACATGGTTGCTCAGGTCGTTGTTCACGGGAAGCCATACTCTGATCTAGATGCAAGGACGTATAGAGAGACCTATTTGCCGCAGGCTGAAGTCATTGTGAAGGAAGCTTTAATCCGACTGCGCAGTGGGTATGATGTAGTGGTGCTAGAGGGGGCGGGAAGCCCAGCTGAAGTTAATCTGAAGGACCGCGATATTGTAAATATGCGGTTGGCAGGTTGGGCGGACGCTCCTGTGCTTCTCGTTGCTGATATTGATCGTGGAGGCGTATTTGCCTCAATTGTAGGGACACTGGAGATCTTAACGCCGGAAGAAAGAGACCGGGTGAAAGGCTTTATTATTAATAAGTTTCGTGGAGATGTTAGTCTACTGAAACCGGGCTTGGATTGGCTAGAAGAGAAGACGGGGAAACCTGTTCTTGGGGTCATTCCTTATCTGCCTCAGTTAGGCATTGAGGATGAGGACTCAGCTTCACTAGATTCCAAGCGCATGCAGAGCAAGAGGAATGAGAGCTCTCAAGGGAAACGAGCAGATCAGCTGGATATCGCGGTCATTCGCTTGCCACGCCTCTCTAATTTTACGGATTTCGATCCTCTGCAAGAGGAGAAAGATGTCCATTTTCGCTATATTACACACCTATCTGAATGGGGTGAACCGGATGTCATTTTGCTCCCAGGCAGCAAGAATACCATGGACGATTTACGGTATTTGAACGAATCTGGTCTGGCAGAACGGGTGAAGGTTTTCGCGCAATCCGAGAATGGTTGGGTCGCCGGTATTTGTGCAGGCTATCAGATGTTGGGCGCCAAGCTGCTTGATCCAAACGGCTACGAATCAGATCATCCTGAGCTAGAGGGACTAGGGCTTTTACCAACGGAGACGGTATTTACTTCCGATAAACGGACCGTTCAAGTTCAGGGAAGCAGTACACTTTTTGCTGAAAATAGCACTGAGATTGTCATTGATGGCTATGAAATTCACATGGGGCGGACGCGTTATTTGCAAGAAATGGTAACGCCTTTCCAGATTAAGGCGCTTACCAGCCTCGATGATGAAAGCTCTGACAACGTTCTGCACGGGGACGGGGCAGCTGCGGATCATGGGCGTGTTTGGGGGACGTATTTACACGGGATTTTTCATAATGATGACTTCCGCAGAGCCTGGTTAAATCGTATTCGCAAGCATAAAGGATTATCCCTAATCGAGGGTGGCCTTCGTTTTAAGGAACGTCGAGAAGCTGCTTTCGATAGATTGGCTGACCACGTTAGATGTCACTTGGATATGAATCGAGTTTATGAGATGATGGATATATCAAAGCCTTGGAAAAGGGAGGATGCTTAAAAATGAAAATTTATACTCGAACTGGAGATGCGGGGCAAACAGGCGTAATTGGTGGTCGTGTCGATAAAGATGATGATCGTGTTGAGGCTTATGGCACAACGGATGAACTGAATTGTTATGTAGGTCAGGCGATGAGCTTTATGGATCCTGCGAAGTACCCCGATTTACTCCCGGACTTGCTGCAGGTGCAGCATGAATTGTTTGATTGCGGTTCAGATCTCGCTCTCTTGAAGCAAGAGCTGCGTCCTTATAAAGTAACGGCGGAAATGGTCGATATGCTGGAGACTTGGATTGATAAATATGATGCCGAAACACCGGATATTACACGATTCATTTTGCCGGGCGGGGGTACTGTTTCATCCACACTCCATGTTTGCCGTACCGTATGCCGTAGAGCAGAACGTCGGGTGGTAACGCTTGCGCGAACGCAGGCAATTAATCCAGAAGTGCGCAGATACTTGAACCGACTGTCCGATTTATTCTTCACCATTGCCCGCACTGCGAATCACCGTGAAGGTATTACTGATGTGGAATATGTGCGAAGCGCTGAGGTGTTTAGACGTAAATCATGAGTTATTATGAACCGTTAGTATACATCGTACCGCCGGAGGAAGAGGGCTTTATACTTAAGACGGTGCTGCAAAAAAGATTAATGGTCTCTCGCAAATTGCTATCCCGCATTAAACTAACCGAGCAGGGCATTACGGTGAATGGGGTTAGACAATACATCAACATAAAGGTGAAGGCTGGCGATCGTGTAGAGATTCGTATGGAAGAAGAGCAATCTGAGGATATCTTGCCGCAGGATCTTCCACTGCACATTCTGCATGAAGATGAGCATCTGTTGATACTAGCCAAGGATGCCGGTATCATCGTACATCCGACGCATGGGCATTATTTGAATACGATCGCCAATGGCGTTGTGTATCACTGGCAGCAAGCGGGCATTACATGTCGTTTCCGCCCCGTGCATAGACTTGACCAAGAAACGTCTGGTGTTCTGGCTATTGCAAAGACACCCTATGTACACCAGCAAATATCAGAGCAGATGATTCAGCATCAGGTGAAAAAAAAATACCTGGCCTTTGTGTGGGGCGTCATCACAGCGAAAAGCGGAACGATCAATGAACCCATTGATCGCGATCCTGAACAGCCGCATGTTCGTATCGTTACCCCTGACGGATATTCGGCAGTAACTCATTATGAGGTCGTGGAACAATTCGCGCATGCCGCTTTGGTTCGAATATGGCTTGAAACCGGTCGGACACATCAAATTCGTGTGCATATGCGCCATTTGGGACATCCGCTGCTTGGAGATAAAATGTACACACTTCCAGAGTTTGAGCAAAGTTTATCTGCAGTAGAAGTCAGTGAACGACTGGGTCGTCAGGCTTTGCACGCGTATAAACTGGGTTTTGTGCATCCAGGAACAAGGGAATGGACGGAGTTTCATGCTCCTCTGCCTGCGGATTTAGCAGTTTTACAATCATGGCTGCAGGAAAGTAACTAAATAAACAGAAACCATCCCTTTTTTAGGATGGTTTTCTTTGTTATAACTTGACTTTCCGTATCAATTACCTCAGAATTTTAAGTAGTTCGATTCATTTCAACTTAGACTTAAAGGAGCTTTAAACATCATGGGAGTAAAAATATTTTGTTATGATAAATGCGGGACATGCCGTAGTGCCGTAAAGTGGTTGAAAGAACATCATGTAGATATTACAGAAAATGTCCCTTTATTCGAAACGCCGCCCTCTGCCAAGGAATTGGCTAAGCTGCTAAGTGATAGCGGTCTGGAAATCAAAAAGTTTTTTAATACTTCCGGAGAAGTATATAAAGAGATGAGTCTGAAAGACAAGCTTCCCAGCATGTCGCAAGAGCAAATGCTCGAATTGCTTGCCTCGAACGGCAGGTTGATTAAGCGTCCGATCGTAACCGATGGTCAAAAGGTAACAGTGGGTTTCAAGGAAGCAGTGTATGACGAAGTATGGGCGAAGGGGTGATCTTAGGTTGGAAGAGAAGAAGAAACCAGCAGGTAAAAAGTCACCACTAGCCATTGGCGGTTTTATAGCTGTTCTATTATCACAAGGGAAGCTGCTTTTAGGCTTACTAAAGCTTGGTAAAGCTGGCGGAGCCATCATCTCAATGTTCATTACAATTTGGGCTTATGCCTATCTTGCCCCATTGCCCTTTGCGATCGGCATTGTTCTGATGATTCTCATACATGAGCTCGGTCATGTTTTCGCTGCCAAGATGAAGGGGCTTCCAGTGTCAGCGCCAGTCTTTATTCCTTTTCTTGGAGCACTGATTACAATGAAAAAGAATCCTACCGATGCAGCAACAGAAGCGTTCATTGGAATAGGAGGCCCTATTCTTGGGACCATTGGTGGTGTTGCCGCTTTTGGTTTGGGGGTATATACCGATTCTCCTGTCATTGTTTCGGTTGCCTATGCCGCATTCTATTTAAATTTAATTAATTTACTCCCTATTCATCCTTTAGATGGTGGGCGAATTTCTACAGCAGTAACTCGTTGGTTATGGATTCTAGGTTTAATAGGCGGTTTGGTATTTATTTACTATATAAATAGCCGTGTAAGTCAATTGGTTTTCTTCGTGATATGGGCCATGTTCGCTTGGGATTTGTATAAAAAATACGTGAAATACAGAAATCGCGAAGAGCTTCTTTCGGTCTCCACTCGGTTTGATTTTGGGGCTGATCATTTGCTTCAGCAGGGATACATCATTCCGGGGGAGAATCATACAAGAGATCTAGAATATACGACTTACTCGGATTTGCAGGGCCCTGCGGAAAGTAGACAAACCATTGTGATGTACTGGCAAGGGATCGGATTCGAGGGTCATGCTTTATTGCCTCAGCAATCCATCATTAAAAGAGTTCAGTTAATTAAAGTGGAACGTATGCAGAAAGAGAATGGGTTTTATTTAGGATTACAAGTAAAAGTGGATTATTCACCTCTAGGGATACAGGAGCTTTACTATGATGTCCCTGCGAAAACACGTTGGAAATTCGGAATTGCTTATCTTGCGCTCGCTTTGTTTTTGCTTTATATGATAAGACTTGTTCATCAAGTGGGAATTATCGACTAACGCTTTAGCGTTATCGCCCTATTAATTACTGATATGAAGTGAATTTATCATAAAGAGGATATAAACCATGAAAATTACAGGATCAAAGAGACTTAGTCAACTAGGATCGGCTATTTTTTCAGAAGTAGCAGATTGGAAGAGAGAGGTTATGAACCAAGGGGTAGACGTCATAGATTTAGGTATAGGAAGTCCTGATCTACCTCCCTCTGATCGAATTATTGAAGCAATTACTGAAGCCGTTCGTAACCCTGCGCATTACGGTTATCCAACATCTGAAGGAAGTTTAGCATTTCGAGAAACGGTTGCCAAATGGTACCGCTATCGATTCGGTGTGGAGCTGAGTCCGGAAAGTGAAATATTAACTCTGATGGGCTCACAAGATGGTCTTGCTCACTTAGCGCTTTCACTCTGTGATCCTGGGGACATTGCCATTGTCCCTGATCCAGGTTACCCTATATATTCGGCAAGTCTCGTGCTGGCGGGAGTCGAACCTTACTTGTTGCCGCTGCGCGCAGAACACAACTTTTTACCCCAATTAGAGGACATTCCAGTAGACGTGGCTGCTAAGGCTAAATTCATCCTGCTTAACTATCCAAGCAATCCATTGTCTGCTGTTGCAGATCGCGCTTTCTTTGAGCATTTGATTACTTATGCCAAGAAGCACGACCTGCTTGTCGTACACGATCTTGCCTACTCCGAAATGGCTTTTGACGGCTACCGGCCTATAAGTATTTTGGAGATAGAAGGCGCTAAGGAGGTTGCTGTCGAGTTTCATTCACTGTCAAAAAGTTTTAATATGGCAGGTTGTCGAATCGCTTTCTTAACCGGAAATGCATGCGCAGTGAATGCTCTTAAAACACTGAAATCCAATATCGATTACGGTGTATTCAGTGCCATTCAAGCGGCTGGAATTGCAGCATTAGAGGAAGACATGGAGCATGATCATTCCGTTGCGCATGTGTATGAAAGAAGACGAAATGTGTTGATCTCGGCACTAGCGGAAGCGGGGTGGATCATACCACCACCCAAGGCAACTATGTTTATCTGGGCTCCAATTCCAAAAGGATGGACATCTCGACAAATTTCCCGGGAAATGTTATATCATGCTGGTGTTGTCGTTATTCCTGGAGACGCTTTCGGGGCCGAGGGAGAGGGCTTTGTGCGAATCGCATTGGTACAAGAAGAGGGTCGATTACTTGAGGCGGCAAAGCGAATAGGAGATTGGCTTCGTACATTAGAATGAAAATTAGAGATATTGGTAAAAATAGGAGAATGAGAGACATATAGATGTTTACGTAATGAAATAAAACTTATTTGTTGAAAGGGGTAAGCATATGGATGCCATTTCCTCATTATCGGAGCTTTTAGCTGATCAGAAGCCTTCATCGTTCGTAGAAATTCCCGGGATTTTGGGGCAAACATTTGGGCAAGCGACAATTGCAGCTACACTGCCCATGAGCAAATTATTTTCAATCTATGAAGTTGATTTAGAAGTTCAACGTGCGATTATTCCGCGTAATCTTTCTAAACTAATTGATTACGTTAATTTGTATTTAGAAGATCGCCAACCTATTTATTTCCCGGGAATCATTTTCTCGGCAAGAGGTGCAGGTCACTATGACGAAGATCAACAAGCGCTTCGTTTGCAGCCAATTGAGAAATTGTATGTAGTTGATGGTCAGCATCGTTTGGCCGCTTTCCAACGTATTATGGAGACGCTACAAAGTCAAATGGCTCGTGCCAAGGATCGTCGTGAGTACGACAAGATGGAAGAGATCACAGAAAAGCTGCGCCGTTTGTACGCTTTCCCTATCTCAACCATGACCTATTTGGACATTAATGCTCGTCAAGAGCGTCAGTTGTTCTCTGACATTAATAAGCTTCCACGCAAGCTTGGCGGCAACCTGGCGGTACTTCGCGATCAGCGCAGATTCTATCACGTTGCTGCGTCTGAGCTTGCAGCCAAAGCGCCAGCTATGCAGAAGCTGACCGTAGATATGTTCTCTGAACGCGGGAAGTCACCAGAGTATTTGTTCTCCTATCACTTGCTGATTGAAATATTGATTGCTTTGTTTGAAGGCAGAATGAAATCAGCAGCGCGTAATAATGGCTATCAATATGAGGATAAAGAGCTGCAGGAACTTGTATCCTTGGCGGGAACCTATTTCAATGGCTTACTGAATTACTTGCCCGAACCAACTAAGGGTGAAATCGTATGGTCTGAGAATATCCAAATTGCACTAGCCATGTTTATGCATGAAGAAGCTACGAAACCAGGTAAATTTAATCGCTATGCACTTGAGCACGTATTGAAAATACTTCCTCATGTGAATTGGAACAGCATTTATGCGGGTGAAGAGAAAGATCGGTTGCCGAGACGGACTCGCATTATGAAAGCCTACAACCATATCAAAAACTTTTATCAAGATCAGAATGCATTTCTAATCAGCGATGCCGATTCTTACAATTCTAAGGAGGACGTGAGCTAATGGAAGGATTACGCCTTAAGATGACCATTCATCCTTTTTGCGATAAGTTCGGACTTTCAACTGTAGCTTTACGCGTTCAGGATCTGTTGAATTATACGATGATTGACCCTATGGTGCAGCGTAAGTTGAGTAATATGCAAAGACGCAAAATTTCCACCTATTTGCAGGAGCGGGAGCTCGATCATGTGTTCTTCGGACCTGTTACGCTGTCATTGCGCGAAGTGAATCAACTGTCCAAGGGCGAGAAGGAATTCCTTCTGAAGCATGGCTCCAAGCTGTCTATTCTGGACGGTCAGCATCGTATTCTAGCACTAGGCTATGTGAATGATCAGATGCAAAAGGAAGTTAGACGGTATGAGAAAAAATTAGTAGTGCTAAAGATCAAACAACGGAAGTTTCCAGAGAATGCTGAAATTAGGCAAGAGGTTGAGGAAACAGAAGGTACAATTAATCAGCTTGAGGGAAGACGTCTAGATTTGATGGAAACACAGCTTGCTGTGCAAATCTATATTGGCTTAACGGAGGAAGAAGAGCAGCAGTTGTTCGGCGATATTAACTCTAAAGTTCAGCTGGTGAGTAAAGAGCTTGGTCATTCCTTCGATTCCATTGACCCGTTAAATCTAGTTATTCAACAGGTTGTCGATCATAATGTCTATCTCAAAGCAGCCGGTGTTGAGCGTCGCAACAATTTGACTTCGTTCAATCGTAACTTTACGTGTTTCAGCTGGTTATATGCGACAGCGACGATGCTTTTTTCAGGCAGAATGCAGCCATCCTATGAGCTTCAACGTAAAATTCGCCACGATCCATCGACGTATGTAGAAATTTTGCACCAATTTTTTAATACGGTCCTGCCGATGATGCCAGAGCAACCGGGCTTGGCGCAATATACATCCGCAAATCGTGTGATTCAAGAAAGTATTGCGCTGTATGCTAATCGCTTCTTATTCCCGAATGGCGAGTATAACGAGGAATGGACGAATTCTTTGCAGCTTCTGGAAGGCTTCGATTGGTCGCATGACAATGAGGAATTGATCTACGTATTTGGCGCGTTGGATAACGGTAAGATCAATCTTATCCACGAGAAATCGCTGAAAAAGCATGTGAAGCTTGTTCAATTCTTCCTTGAAGGCACGGATAGCGCAAGTGCGGATGAGGATGATGTGGCTTCGTCAGCTTCATAAAACACTTGCAAAAAGACAAATGAGAGATTGATCTCATTTGTCTTTTTGTTTGTTTAAGGGGCGCGGGGGGAGAATGAATGCAAATATGGCTGACTTTTTCCCTGCTTGTTTGCCTGGGAGTTGTACGGCGTACAACAATTTCCTTGATATTTTCCTGGAAAATCGAAGATGTTGTATTATGTACAAGAATTAAACCATTTTTCATCCAAATCGGCTCACTTTTGGGGAATTTGTTGTATTTCCTGCAACATTCTCCCCGGATAGAGCTGATTAGCTTGAATAATGTTGTACAAAAGACAACATTGCTTGTTTCTTTTGTGTTTCCTTTGTCGTTTTACAATAATTCGATGAGTGGATTCGTAGTACATGGAAAATGGACGGAAGGAAGCTAACTGTGCCTGTTTACACGACAGTGATTTTAAATTTGAACTGGAAGAAGGCTGTTCCTATTATCCTAACTTTGTCATAAAAATTTATTAATATGTGCATGTTATACGTATTCTCGAAAAAACAAAGGAGACAACATGCAAACTCAACAAGAACAACAACAAAGCGCCATTATGCAGGTACCACCTCAGGTAATTACAACCAAGGACTCTCAGTATTTAAAGGACCAATTATCGTGGGAGCTCTTAGCCATGAAAAAATGCCGCCATTTTGCACAGGAATGCACGGATTCAGAAATTAGACAATTGATTGATAAGGCCGGTCAAATGCATCAAAAACATTACATGCTCTTATTAAAACACCTGCAAAACAATAACACAGAGGAAATGAAAAAAGTTCCTCAAACACAACAATGAAGGAGGAACGTATATGAATCAGAATCCACAAGTCATCAAGAATCCTAAACCTGCCAATGAGCCGCAAGTCAAAGGTCCCGAATTGAATGATCGTGACCGGGTAAATGATATTTTGGCAACGGAAAAATACTTAACGGATAGCTTTAACGTATCTGCCAGAGAAGCAAGTCACACTTCCCTACACCAGGATATTATGACGATTTTGAACGAGACACATCAATGTCAATATGAACTATTTGAAATGATGTTCAGAAAAGGGCACTACAAATTAGAGGCCGAAGAACAAACGAAACTGGATCAAGCCTTTCAACAGTTTTCTAATTATTCAACGCAATTCCCATATCAAGGCACAACCATTCAGTAGAGGTTGCTATATACTTATGATTCGTCGTTGCTTCAAAAAGCGGCGTAAAATAAATTGCCGTAATGCCAAGCTGGACCAGATGATCAAGATGCTGCACATATTGTTTCAGTCTTCCCATTTTTGACCATACTGCATAATGTAGCTACTTAACTAGCAGGAGGGTATCCCAGACCATGTTGGCCGTTCATCAACGTATGGCGGAGTTATGGACATTACGCAGAGCGCGAGAGTTAACACGTGCAGAGCAAGAGGAATTACTGCTGTGTATGGAAGCTAACGCGACATATGTATGGAACCGTTTGAAGCTGGAAAATTTATCGCTCTGTGCTTCGCTCACTGGAGACTATGATTGGCTGCATGAAATTTGCGAGCGCATCGAAAAGCTTGAACCCAAGCACTGACCTATTTCCGGTCGGTGCTTTTTTCCTTTTCTGCAAGAGAGTGGACGGGTATAATGGTAGTAGTCTAAATCTAAGGAGCTGTGACATGGTAAGCTGGTTCAAGCAATTGTGGGGGGCTCCCCATAAATTCTTTCTTCTGGGTTTACTGTTATTAACCGCGTTATTACTAAGATTATATCTAGCTCCCCTCTGGGTGGGCTATGATACTGATGTACGAACGTTCCTAGCGTGGGCAGATCGCGCATATTCAGTAGGTTTATCCGGATTGTACACGAACGCCAAAGACTACTTTCTCGATTATCCTCCTGGGTACATGTATGTCTTGTATCTCGTTGGCTTACTGCACCACAAGCTGTCGATTCCCTGGGAGAGTGCAGGTTCACTGGTCATTCTGAAGCTTCCTGCCATTCTGGCTGACCTAGTCACGGTTTACCTCTTGTTTCAGCTAGCGATTAGTCGTAGAGGCGGGGCACGGACATGGATACAAGGCATTCTAATTGCTGCTTTATTTGCCTTCAATCCAGCGATTTGGTCGAACTCCGCGATATGGGGACAGGTTGACTCCTTTTTTATGTTATTTATTCTTGCAACTTTGTTACTACAACAGCGGGGGAAACTCCCACAAGCCGCGGTATTTATAGCACTAGCTCTTCTTCTTAAGCCACAGGCACTTCTTTTCGGTATTTTTCTACTTATCGACGTTTTACGAAAGCGCAGCATGATGGTATTGTTGTTGAGTGTTCTAAGCGGAGCTGCAACGATGGCCGTGATTTCACTCCCTTTTGCCGTTGGCAGAGGGTATGGCTGGTTGATCGCTCTATACTCAGGCACCTTAGCTTCATATCCGTATGCTTCCTTGAACGCGTTCAATCTTATGGCACTCTTAGGTGGCAATTTTATCGATATGAATAGCAGTATCCTGCACATCTCTTACCAATTGATTGGGTGGGTGCTTATGGTGCTATCCATCGTCTATGTTTGCTATTTATATGTTCGCAGCAAAGGACAGCGTGGCGCCTTATTGTATGTGGCTTTCTTATTTATCACGGCCGTTTTCATATGTATGACCAAAATGCACGAGCGCTATTTGCACTATGGGCTATTGCTCGTGCTGACCAGCTTCATTTACATCAAGGACCGCCGGATTTTGGGGCTCTTTATTGGTTTTAGTATTACTCATTTTATAAATATAGCCGATGTGCTGTTACGCAGTTTTCATCAGGATTATCACATTCCGAGATATGATCCTTTGATGTTGGTCGTTTCAGCCATCAATGTTATGATGTTTGCCTATGCATGTTTATTGGGATGGAGGCTTTTCGTGGACTCACAACAAGAACAGAAGGTGGAGGAGCCAGTTCCGCTAATTCCGCTGCCAACCGAGCAAGAAATTCACACAAAATCCGAACGGTGGAATGCGATTTTTAAACCAAGTAGGGATAGGGTAGAAAGAAGCACAAGGGGACGTTTTTTCACGAAAAAGGATGCGCTTTATCTTGGCGCTTTAGTGTTGGTTTACACGATAATTGCTTTGTTCCATCTAGGTGGGCATAAGGCTCCTACAACGTTCTGGAAGCCAACAAGCGCAGGAGAAGCGGTCATTGCTGACCTTGGCAGCTCGCACAACATTACGAGAATTAACACCTTTGCAGGTGTAGGTGAAGGGGCTTATTCGTTCTGGTTTTCACAGGACGGTACGCAGTGGCAGGATCAAATATCGGTGAAATCCGACCACACCAAGGTATTCACTTGGAACACCGTCGAACCTAAGAAAGATGCGCGTTACGTTAAAATGGTCATGGATGCGCAGGAAGGAGCGGCGCTGCATCTTCATGAAATTGGTATTTTCGGAGATGGCAACACGGCTATTTTGCCGATTGCTAAGGTATCGGAACAAGATGTAAACGCGGCTGATGAAGGTGCGACAGCTAATTTGTTCGATGAATCTGCCACAGTACCTTACACGCCTACATATATGAATGGGTCGTACTTTGATGAGATCTATCATGCTAGAACCGCCTATGAGCATCTTCATCAAATAGAGCCCTATGAAAGCACGCATCCACCGCTGGGTAAAGTTCTAATGTCTATTGGTATTTATGTGTTTGGATTGAATCCGTTTGGCTGGAGAATCATCGGAACGCTGTTCGGCGTCGGCATGATTCCAATCATGTATGTGTTCGCTAAGCGAATGTTCGGCCGTTCAGAATATGCCTTTATCGCTGCTTTCCTGCTTACCTTTGATTTCATGCACTTTGCGCAGACGCGAATCGCGACGATAGATGTTTATGGCGTATTCTTCATCATGCTGATGTTCTATTTCATGTATCGTTACACAACGCTTAGCTTCTATAGGGAGAAGCTTTGGACTACGTTAATCCCCTTAGGGCTGTCAGGTCTTTTCTTCGGAATTGGAGCTGCATCCAAGTGGATTGTTATCTATGGCGGTGCAGGTCTTGCCGTGCTGCTGCTATTATCCTTATTAGAGCGGTTCAGCGAATATCGATTCGCACGAAGGTTGCTGCGCGAGGCGGAGAATGAGCCTCCACTGACAGAACCGGAGCGCAGCCGACTGCAGCTTGTAGAGAAGCTCTTCATACGAAACACGCTGTTTACTTTGCTGTGGTGCGTACTCACGTTTGTCATCGTACCTCTAGGTGTTTATACGTTATCCTATATTCCGTTTATGATGGTTCCCGGGCCGGGGCACAATCTGAAGGATGTGGTCACCTATCAGGTGCACATGTACAAATATCATAAAGATTTGGTCGCAACGCATCCTTTCTCTTCCCCTTGGTGGGAGTGGCCGATGATGCTCCGCCCGATATGGTATTATCAAGCTAAGCTCATGCCGCAGGGCATGCTTTCGAGCATCGTCTCGTTCGGGAATCCGCTAGTATGGTGGCCGGGCTTCATTGCCGTTATCCTTTCGTTTTATGTGGCAATTACACGTAAAGATAAGCTGCTGCGGATGCTGCTAATTGCTTACTGCTCACAGTATTTACCATGGATCTTAGTACCAAGGCTCACATTTATTTATCACTATTTTGCGATGGTGCCATTCCTTGTGCTGATCTTGACCTATTACATCAAAGAGTATTTAGAAGAAGGATCGCTTCATAAGAAAAGATGGGTCTACGGATATTTAATTGCCGTATTCGTTCTGTTCGTTCTTTTCTATCCGATTCTTTCGGGGATGATCATTCCATCCAAATATTCCTTCTTCCTCCGGTGGCTGCCGGGATGGAATTTCTTTTAAACAAAAAGTATTGACGTTCATAAAAGGCAATGGTAATATAAACCCAAGTAAATTACTATGAATTAAAAAAAGTCGACCCAACAACAGGAGACTCCCACTTTGTACAGAGCAAAGGCAGCGGAGTCTTTTTTTCATCCAAACCCTAATGGAGAGTGAATCAAATGGCTAAAGTTGTTATTATTTCTGGAAGTCCAACACCTACGTCCCGTTTGCATGGTGTTATCGAAGTGGCAAAAAGTGAACTATTGAAAGCAGGCTTGGAAGTGGAATGGATTAAGGTACGCGACATCCCGGCTGAGGATTTGTTATATGCCAAATTTGACAGCGAAGCTATTGTAAAAGCGAACGCGCATGTTGCGGAGGCAGATGCCGTATTCGTCGCTACCCCGGTATATAAAGCCTCTTACACAGGTGTATTAAAAGCTTTCCTCGACCTACTCCCGCAAAAAGGCCTCGAGCGTAAAGTTGTGCTTCCGTTAGCCGTTGGAGGGACGATATCTCACTTGCTAGCTATCGATTACGCTTTAAAACCAGTGCTGTCTGCATTAGGCGCGCAGAACATTCTGCAAGGGGTTTACGTGCTCGATAAACAAGTAACATGGGGCGATCAAGGACAAGCCATATTGGACGATGAAATTGCAAATCGACTGCAAGAATCCGTGACTGAATTTATTCAAGAAATTAAATGGCATACGAGCCGTTAAAAACGATTAATTAATGGAAAACCGCTGCTGGTACCTTTTACTAGTAGCGGTTTTTTGTGTCCTGAACAACCGTTCCCATGCTATACTACTGGTAGAACTTATACGTTATGATTTATAGAATAGGAGCGATTATTTTTTTTAATATTATAGTTTTATAGTTTGGATAAATTTTCAATTCCATGGGTATTTAATATTCCGAGGCAGCAATAAATAAAGTTTGGATTGGGGAGATATAGGTTGAATGATGAAATTAAAAAAAGAGTGCTTTTAGTTGACGGAATGGCTATACTTTTCAGAGCGTTTTATGCGACTTCTTACTCAGGTTATATTCGAAAAACTAGCTATGGATTGCCAACAAATGCTGTATATGGATTTATTCAATATTTTTTTGATGCTATTAACACTTTTAACCCAACGCATGTAATTTGTTGTTGGGATATGGGTAGTAGCACTTTTCGAAATGAGAATTATAATGAATACAAACAAAATCGTTTGGAAGCTCCTCTTGAGCTTTTGCCGCAGTTTGATTTGGTAAAAGAAGTCGTTGCAGAGATGGGGATCCCGAATATCGGCTTAGTAGGCTACGAAGCTGACGATTGTATTGGAACTCTATCAAATAGACTTCAGAATGATTCTGAGGTATTTATATTAACTGGGGATCATGATATGCTTCAGTTAATTACTGAACAAGTAAAAGTCATAATAATGAAAAAAGGTAAATTAAATTACTCTATTTATGACCTCGAGACGCTTTATTCCGAAAAGCAATTAACACCTTTGCAGATTATCGATTTAAAAGGATTTATGGGGGATACTGCTGATAACTATCCAGGGGTTAAAGGCATAGGAGAGAAGACTGCACAAAAGTTACTAGCTGAGTATAAATCAATTGAAGGTTGCCTTGAAAATATTGAACTTCTCCCAAATAGCATTAAAAATAAAATTAAAGAAAATTTGGAAATGTTACATCTATCAAGAGATTTAGCTCGGATACGATTAGATGTACCAATCGAGTGCGAATTACACGAATGTATTTGGGATTTGCGACGTGAGGCCGCAACAAAAAAATTCATGGAGTTAGAATTTGGAGGCCTTACAAAACTACTAGGTGAAATTGATGATTCATCAACGGAGGACCCGTTTGTGATAATCACAAGTGAGGTAGCTGTTTCTAAATCTTAGTATGCTTGAAACAAATAAAGGAGGCCATAAGGGCCTCCTTTATTTGTTGTAGTGCGCCCAGCATGGGCGCTATCTCTAGGGTTCAAGTCCCGAATGGTGAAGGCAGTAGTAGCCATAGCTTAAGGCAAGGGTGTCCACCGTGAGGTGGAATCAAATCACTTACATTTTCCGACCAAAAACTAGCATAAATAAAAATCCTCCGGCAGATCCAACACCAATAAAATTGATCAAAATTCCAGTCGATCAATATGAGTGGGTTATTTATGGTGGGGAGATTGAAACAAACGATGTATTTGATCATCAAATGCTTAATAAGTTCTCATTCGAGTATGTTGATGCATTGAGAGATGCAACGTCTGAGTTAATTAAATCTTCTGGAAGACTTCATAAGATTATTACAACATAAGAACAAGATGAAAACAATAAAGAGGAGGTAGTAACTAAACTTCAAAATTTAAATGAGCAAATAAAACAATCCAATGATATTAAAAAAACGGAAAAAACAATCAATGATTCATTTTCGCGTGTATCATCAGCATTATAAATTTGATCATTTTCCATCTGTTGTTCATTTTCCACACTGAAAAAATCCTTAATTTATAAGGTTTTTCGGGAAATTTCAGGACGAAATAAGAAATAACGAAATTTAATGAAAACGGTTAATTTACTCTTGTTGTAAGTCTCCTATAATTGGGGTTAGTGCTGGTGTCGATCCTACTACAAGCCCCTACCAACCAAATTAGAGCGGCGATAGCACAAGTCTTAAACATAAAAAGGGAGGAAAAAAAATGTCTCGAAAGCTTTTAGTAGCACTCTCATCTCTTACCCTAGCAGGATCACTTCTCGCAGGGTGTGGAGCGGGTAATGGTGGAAATGCAGGAAATGCTTCTACTACACCAAGTGCAAGTGCTTCGGCTAATCCCCAACAATATGGTGATACAGGAGGAATCAAGCTTCCTATTGTAGATAAACCGACAACGCTTACATGGATGCTAGTCAGCGAAAATACCAACTTACAAGATTCGATGGTCATCAAAGAAATTGAGAAGCGTACAGGTATTAAAGTAGAGGTTCAGGCTTATTCATCGCAGAGCTACAAGGACAAGCTCAAAGTTGTACTTGCCTCCGGTAAGCTTCCTGATATTTTCCACTCACAAACGATACCAGAGCTGAACAAGATGGGCGGACAGGGAGCCTTAGTACCGATTAACCAATACCTGGATAAACTTCCTAACTTCAAAAAACTTTATGTGGATGATAAAGATAACAATTGGGTCATGAAATCATGGTCCGATGACAAAAATAATTTATATACTTGGCCGGTCTACGGGTTACAGCGTGATGTGAACCACGGATTCCTTTACCGTAAGGATGTATTTGATAAACTTGGAATCAAAGAATGGACGAATAACGAAGAATTTTACCAAGCGCTCAAAAAGCTGAAAGCAGCATATCCCGACTCCTATCCTTACGCTTCCAAAACGAAGGAAGTTATTTTCAAGGATTGGACTTATGGCTGGGGAGTGGGCGGAGTAAGTTATCCGGCTTATTTCGACGAGAAAGCAAAGACCTGGAAGCTTGCGTATACCCAACCGGAATTTAAAGAGATGCTTGATTTTATGAAAAAGCTTTACAACGAAGGACTTATGGATCCAGAATTTATTACGGATACAGATGCTTCTTGGACAGCAAAAATGACAACGAATAACAAATCGTTTGTTACCTTCGACTGGATTGGAAGATTGGATTCGTTCGCGAATCAAGTGAAATCACAAAATCCAGATTACAATCTACGTTATGGAAATCCTGTAGGTCCTACAGGGAATATCCGCACACTGCCCAAAATTGACCAATTCGGTATTGTGGTATCCAACAATGATAAAAAAGAAGCCGCACTCAAGCTTCTTGATTATTTGACCAGTCCATCCGGGTCTTCCCTTGTAACAATGGGGATAGAAGGTGAAACCTACAAGATGGAGAACGGCAAGCCCGTGTATCCTGAACTGAAGGATCTTCCACTTGTAGACATTAAGGTTCTTGAGAAAAAATACGGCATGTGGCTGGAAGTCATGTATCTGCGTCCTAACAAAAGCAGCGTTTACTACAACTTTACGGAAAAAGAGAAGGAAGCACAGGATAAGATTGTTAAAAATAACAAGTTTGAAGTTGCAGATCCCGTTTTGAAATTTACAGATGAAGAAACAAAAATTTTGGCTGAGTTTAGAGTGCAGCTTGAGAAAGCCTCTAATGAATTCAATACCAAATACGTAATTAAGAAAGAATTTGGAGAAAGCCAGTGGAAAGAATGGCAGCAAAATGCTGAAAAGCTGGGTGCGTCCAAATACATCGATGCGTACAACGCTGCACAAAAACGTTTCAATGAAGCCAAATAATTAAGCCAATCATGTGATGAGCCAGCGGCACCTGGATGTGTCTATATCCGGGTGTCCTATTCTTACAATATTGAGATGGGAGGAAAGTCCATTGCAGTCAACATCAACAGAGCTCGTACCCAAACAGACCGACCGTGCTCCCATGTCTCGCTTTGCTTCAATGTTGAAACATATCAAGCGTGATCGGCAACTGCTTATTCTATTTATCCCTTGTATCATCTTTTATATTTTGTTCCGTTATGGCCCGTTATATGGCTTGATTATTGCCTTCAAAGATTACAGTGTATACGAAGGGATTATGAAAAGTGATTGGGTCGGATTGAAGCATTTCCAACGATTTTTTGACAGTCCTGACTTTTGGTTATTATTTAAGAATACATTTTTATTAGGTGTGTTCACGATGCTGTGGGCATTTCCGTTCCCGATTATGTTTGCCCTATTACTGAATGAATCCCGATTCATGAGATTCAAAAAGTTGGTACAGACCTTCAGTTATCTTCCCGCTTTTTTATCTGTAGTTATCGTCACCAGTATGATTATCGACTTTCTTTCGCCTACCAACGGAGTAGTCAATCAAGTTCTTAAAGCCATGGGCTTCAATGGTGTATACTTCTTGGCTGCACCTGAATGGTTCCGTACCATCTTCATCTCCACCGAGATTTGGCAGCATATGGGCTATGAAGCGATTATTTATCTAGCTGCGATCGCCAGTATTGATCCTACCCTGTACGAGGCAGCCAAAGTGGATGGCGCGAAGCGTTTCCAAATGATGCGCTACATCACGATACCCAGTATCATGCCGACAATTCTTATTTTGTTCATTATCAAAAGTGGCTCCATATTCAGAATCGGGTATGAGAAGGTGCTTTTGCTCTACAACCCAATGACCTATGAGGTAGCCGATGTATTCTCCACCTATGTATACCGGAAAGGGTTGTTGGAAACCAACTACAGCTATGCAGCGGCGGTAGGCTTTTTTGAAGCCATAGTGGCTCTAATTATGCTGCTGATTTCCAACACCGTGAGTAGAAGGGCAGGAGGGAAGGGACTATGGTAAAAACAAAGTCATTAGAGTCAAGATGGACCCTCTTCGATATTATTCTTACCGTAGTTCTAACTCTAGTCGCCATAGTGACTGTTTATCCGGTTGTTTATATCGTAGCTATCTCTTTCAGTGATACGGTCTATATCGTGCAAAACAAAGTGTTTCTATGGCCCAAAGGTTTTAACCTGGATGCCTACAAGAACATTCTGGAAAGCCCCCGTATTCCCAGAGCTTATATGAATACTATTATTTATACCGTTGTGGGCACGGGGATCAATCTATTGATGACATCTGTCGCCGCATATCCTTTATCCAGACCTGGATTTTTCGGCAGAAAATATTTCATGATCGCCATCGTGCTGACCATGTTTCTCTCAGGAGGTATCATCCCTTCCTATCTAATCGTACAGCAGCTGCATCTTATTGACTCGATGTGGGCGTTGGTTTTACCTAATGCAATCTGGACGATTGAGCTGTTAATTCTAAAAAGCTTTTACGAGGCTATGTCAAGCTCTCTTCGTGAATCGGCCGTAATCGACGGCGCTTCGGAGTATCGGATTTTGTTTAGCATTATCATTCCGCTTTCGAAGCCTGCACTCGCGTCTATTGGATTGTTTTATTTCATGGGACATTGGAACAGTTTCTTTATTCCGATGATCTACTTAAACGATGCCAAGCTGTATCCGCTGCAGGTTGTCCTGAGGGATATGCTGTTTTTTGACACCACCAAAGGAACTGGTTTAGTCGATCAGGTTGCATTGGCTCCGCAGGCGCTGAAGAATGCTACCATCTTCATCTCCATGATACCTGTACTGCTGATTTACCCATTCGCTCAAAAATATTTTGCTAAAGGTATCATGCTCGGTTCAGAGAAGGGGTAGGCCATTTTTTGTCGAATATGACTTGAACACAGACGAATGGATATCCCTGTGACTTTAGTGGGGTGGGGCAGCTATGAAGACGAAATGGAAAATGGTTGCGAACAAAGGTTTTCTGCAGATTTTTTCTGCTTTACTATTGGTAGTGATCATTATGTTTGTATCGAATTATTTGGTGTACAAGAACTCGCTTTCGAGTATTTATCATCAGGTTAGCGAAAACAATAAGCTCGTTGTTAAAAACCTGATACGCTCCTTTGACGACGTCTTCAAGGATATCAACGATATTATTTATATGGTGCAGTCATCTAACAATATATGGGGTTCATTCGAAGGTGATTCTGTCGATTTCAGTGAAGCCTCTAAGTTGTACAAAGATATTCGCCCGTTCATATCCTCTAATGAATATATCGAAGAGATCGTCGTATTCCATAATAATTTCGATATTGCTGTCACCTCTGCGGGGACAATTTCACTGGAGGAGCTGTTTCGAAAAAAGTTTAATAATATTACGTACAATGCTAATTTTTGGAAGACCCTTATGAGTAAACCACATCCGCTTCAGGTATTTCCTGCTCAGTGGTACAGCGGGTCTGGCTCAGACAGTGAAGGGAAAAGGAAACTTATTGTCTTAACCGGCAACAATAAAACCTATAACCAGAACATATTGATCTTTTTGAATGTGAATAAGCTGCTACAGCATGTCAATCAAGCGGCTATGATGCAGGGAAGCACTTTAATCGTGATGGATGAGAATCGCAATATGTTCCTGAATACGGAAGAAAGCTGGAATCTCGTTGAAGTTTTAAACGATCTGAATATTAGGACAGGTCCTGAAGCGACTCTGAAGAAAAAGGATTTTGAATATAATGTTTATAAATCCGATTTTAATGAATTCATTTATATCAACAAGGCGCCATACGAATTCACCAATCTGCAGTCGGTCACGGATGCGAACCGCCAAATCATTATGATTGCCATTGCCTGTGCGGTTCTGTTGTCGGCTTTCCTGAGTCTTTATTTGTATAAACCAATACGAGTTATTCTCAAGCTGATGGGTGTTATGGACCAGCGAGGCGCCGATTTTCGAAACATCCTTACGGGGATAGCTAAGATTCAAGATGAAAATGAACTCATTAAAGCGCGATTAACAGGGGTCAACTGGGAAATGAGGAGAAGCGCTTTTCTCAATACGCTCGATGATGATTCACGCTCCCAGGAAGCTGAGCTTCGGATGCAGCAATATTTTGCTGAATTTTTCCAAAGCAAATATTTCCTTATGGCAGACTTTCAGCTGCGGCTTAATCCTAATAGTGAGCAGACCGAGATGCTTCAGATCGAAGAATTTGTTCACGCCATCCAGACGGGGCTAGAGGAAAGAGTGGGAAAGACCTTTGTTTTTCATATGACTAACATGAGGTTTATCGCGGAAATTGCGATTCATCATCCTTCTGATCGTGAGCATGTCGTTAAACAATTGAAGAGTTTTGTGAAGCAGGTACAAGAGGATGGTTGGTTATGCAGTTCTATGTTGACTGGAATCAGTCGGCTCTATTCAACCAAAACAGTGAACTGTCATAAAGCCTATCGGGATCTAACTGAATGCTTGCTGTATCGCAACATCCATGCAGACGATCTAGTTACCGATTTTCAAGCGATCAGATATACCTGGAAAGTCTATGTACCGCTTAATGAGATCGAGAGGGCATCTAATTTTCTTGTGAGCGGCAATGAAGCCGAATGTATTCAAATTATTGATCATGTTTTTACTACGAATGTGGAACGCCAAATCCATCACTATCAGCTGATGCCGATTGCCAAAACCATCTTCTATTATATGGTAAAGCATCTGGATACGAGCGACTTTGAATCGAAGGACATTCTTGCGCTGGAACTGGAATTTAACCAAAAGGTAGAAGCCGCCTTCAGCTATGAGAGCATCCGAGGCGCACTCGTTCAAGCAATCAGAGTCATCATGGAACACAATAAGACCGAACAAAAAAGAAAATTGAATCCAACGTCTATTGCTACCTATATAGAGCTTAATTATATGAAAAACTTACATTTAGACCATATGGCAGAAATGCTTGAGACGTCTCCTAAATATTTTTCGAGTTATTTTAAAAAAACGTTCGATATTAATTTTGTAGAATATTTAAATCGAGTACGCTTGTCTCATGCTAAAGAGCTGTTGAAGAAGACGGAGCTTTCGGTTGCTGAAATCGGTGAAAAAACCGGTTATTTAAATTCATCTACATTTACGAGCACATTTAAAAAATATCATGGGATTTCGCCAAGCGACTATCGTAAAAATATCTTGGCTTAACTTCCCGTTCCCTCAGGAGGAGATCATAATGAAAGCCGTTGCCGCTCAAAAGGGGACCATTGGTTGGATACATGCTGACGAGCCTAAGCTCCTTGCAGGGCATGTACGGATACGTACCGAATATTCAGCGATCAGTCCAGGAACTGAGCTGAGTATGGCTAAGAAATCAGCGGATAACCCGCTAGCAATAGGTTACAGTGCGGTTGGTATCATTGAGCAGGTGGCTGACGATGTAACGGAGCTGAAGATAGGACAACGGGTTGCCTGCTATGGAGCTCCCTATGTTCGGCATGCGGAGGTATTATCCGTTCCTGTTAACCTGACCGCGCTCGTTCCCGAGCATGTCAGTCCGGAAGAGGCCGCCTTCGCTGGATTAGGGGCAATCGCCATTCACGCGTTACGGATAGCCGATCTGAGATTCGGCGAGTCATTGATCATCGTCGGTTTGGGTATCTTGGGTAACATTAGCGCCCAGATTGCTGCCGCTGCCGCTTATACAACCCTTGGTTATGATTTGAATGCCGACCGTGCTGCCATTCTAAGACAAAGCGGCTTCCGCCATGCCTATGTCAGTCAAGCAGATCTGGAGGCAGGACTATGGGCAGCAACCGAAGGGATTGGTGCAGATAGCGTTCTATTGTGTGCAAGCGGAGATGGAGAGTCGTTGATTAACAGCTCATTGGACTGGATTCGCGATAGAGGAAAAATTATTATTGTTGGAGATATATCCACGAATTTTTCAAGAAATAAGATGTTCGGAAAGGAAGCCCAGGTGCTCATATCCCGAGCAGGCGGCCCCGGACGGTATGACAAGCAGTACGAGCGGGATAACAAGGATTATCCAATCGGGTATGTGAGATGGACAGAAGGACGAAATACTCGGGAATATATACGACTGCTGGCAGAGAAACGTATTAGCGTACAGCATCTGATCACTGGTATATACCCAATTGAGAAAGCTGCGGAGGCCTACAGGAATTACTCGATATCATCTTCGACTATGGGGACTCTAATTCAATATCCTAAATACAAGTAAATAACAGACGAAGACGCATTCGGAATTAATTCCGCTGTTATGAGGAGGACTTCGTCTGTGAATAATTGTAATTATATTACAATAATGTTAAATATTTAGGGGGTATCCATGATTTTCGCTGATGATGAGCTAGATAATGTGGCATTACTCAAATTTTATGAACAACATTTGGTTCAAGATTTGCTGCCTTTTTGGAATCGAGCTTTAGACAAGAAATACGGCGGCGTCTTCACATGCTTTAACAATGCGGGAACAGAATCGATCAGTACAGACAAGTACACGTGGTCTCAAGGTAGATTTGTATGGTTATGGGCAAGAATAGCATCCATGATGAGCCAAGGGATATTGCGGGGAAATGCTGTTGATTATTTGGATCAAGCCGAGAAAACTGTCCATTTTCTAAAGAAGTATGCCATCATGGAAAACGGAAACTGTGCCTTTCTAATAACGGAGTCTGGAGACAAGAAAGAAAGCATTCCAGGTGCAGGGTACGATACGAGCTTCTATGCAGACTGTTTTGTTGTATTAGGATTTGCGGAGTTTGGGCGCGTAAGTCGACGAGTCGATATTGTGGAAGATGCTTTGCAACTCTACAACCGTATCAGACAAAGACTTCAAACAAGCGATGTTCGTAGTGAACCGTATCCCATTCCTGAAGGGTTTAAAGCCCATTCTGTGCCGATGATTTTATTAAATGTATCTCAACAACTGATGGATACGCTGGAAGCGATGGATCATCCTCAGTATGGTAACATGAGGGATAACTGTCTCTTATATATGGAACAGATTATGGGAGAGTTCGCTATGTCGGATCATCGGATTGCTGAGATCCTTCCCATTCAAGGAGTAGTCCCCGACTCTGTTCTATGCCGGCACGTAAACCCTGGACATACCCTAGAATGCATGTGGTTTGTTATGAACACGGCCGCCAAGTTAAACAGAGCGGATCTTATAGATAAAGTCATTCCCGTTATTAAGAAAGCCTATGAATTAGGCTGGGATTCTAATGAGGGTGGTTTGCTGCGTTTTGTGGATCGCGAGGGCGGTAAGCCTAAAGGATTTGAAACCGGGGACACATATGAAGCCTTAATCCTGGACACGTGGGATTCTAAACTTTGGTGGCCTCATTCGGAAGCATTATACTGTTCTTTATTGGCTTATGAGCTTTCTAAGGATAAAGAGTTTGTTACCTTGTACGAAAAAACACAGCAGTACGTTTTTGAGAAATTCCCAAATTCAGATAAGCAAATCGGTGAGTGGATACAGATTCTAGACCGTAAAGGCTTTCCCCTGGAGAAAGTGGTTGCTCTACCGGTAAAAGATCCTTTTCATATTATTCGGAACGTACTGTTAATCATTGAATTGTATGCGGATAAAATCAGAAAACAAATGGAAGTCGTTAGGATATAAGATCCATTATTCGAAGAGGGAGATGGGATTGAGCATGACGATTCGGCCATTACACACCCAAACTATTGATTATTTGAAAGTTGAAGTTTATGAGAATAGAAAAGCTATGGGTACGTCAGCAGGGTACGCTGTCGCAGCTAAAATGAAGGAACTCCTGCAAGAGAATCAAAACATTCGCATGGTTTTTGCTGCAGCGCCATCCCAAAATGAGTTTTTAGAAGCTTTAAAAGGAATCGAAGGCATAGATTGGTCTCGGGTTATAGCTTTTCACATGGATGAATATATTGGGTTGCCGGCTAATGCTTCCCAAAGATTCGGTACCTTCCTTTGTCATCGTTTATTCTATGAAGTGAAGCCGGGGGAAGTTCAGTTGATCAATAGTTCCAATGCTATTCAGGAGGAATGCCTGCGGTACGGCCATTTAATTGAAGAGGCACCGATAGATATCGTTTGTTTGGGGATAGGTGAAAACGGCCATATTGCCTTTAATGATCCGCCTGTTGCCGATTTTTGCGATCAGGTTGCTGTTAAAGGTGTAGAGCTCGATCTTGCTTGCAGGCAGCAGCAAGTGAACGATGGTTGCTTTGAGACGTTAGCGGATGTTCCTACTCATGCGCTGACTTTAACAATCCCTACATTATTATCTGGAACTCATTTATTCTGCATGGTACCTGGTGCAACGAAATTTGCGGCTGTACACAGAACGCTTAGCGGTCCTATTACTACAGAGTGCCCTTCCTCTATTCTTCGTCAGCACCCTGACTGTACATTATATGTGGATACGGATTCTTACGGAGAGTTGAGTTAGCATGGCAGGTTTGGATGGAGCGGTAACGCTTGTAAAGGGCATTCATTATCGAACAGAGGAACCCATTATCATACGAATGCAGGACGGATTCATCATAGATATTGAGCGGGATCGGATGGAATCTAAAGATGAATCTCTTCCATGGATTGCACCGGGATTAGTCGATTTGCAGATTAATGGATATCATGGGGCGGATTTTAATACAATCCCCATTGAAATGGGATCAGTGGAGAAGGTGACGAGAGCCCTGTGGCAGGAAGGGGTTACCTCCTATTACCCGACTGTGATTACGAACGGAGACGAATCCATAGAAAAAGCGCTTCTTTCCATTACAGAGGCCTGTTCACATGATCCCGTATACGGCAGCGTCAGAAGAACAAATTTCCAAGGCTGTGAAAGCAGGAGCGATTTTGTCAACGCATCTGGGAAATGGTGCTCATCTCATGCTGCCCCGTCATCCTAATTATATATGGGAGCAATTGGCACAAGATGATCTTTGGGCATTTAGAGCATCTTCCTGATGTGCCAACCTTGCTTTTATATGACAAAGCACCTAGCCTGCAAACATCGGCAGCCGAATATATCAAGGATACACAGAAGCACCAATAAGATGCTTACGATGCCAGTTTTCTTATGAAAACTCTAAGATAATGCTTCGATGTTAGTTTTGTTAAAGCAAAACACTAAGGAGGATAAGGAACATGAATAATAAGGTTCACTCAGACGTTGTGATTATCGGGGGAGGAACGGGAGGCTGTGCAGCCGCTCTAGCCGCTGCCAAAGCTGGGAAAACTGTGATCATGACGGAAGAAACCGATTGGATTGGGGGACAGCTAACAAGCCAAGCGGTGCCGCCAGATGAGAATCCATGGATTGAGCAATTCGGCTGTACAGCGAGCTTTCGAAGCTTCCGAACGGGTGTCCGAGATTATTATAAACGCCATTTTCCACTGGCGCAGACGGTAGATCCCCTTAAACCCTTTGATCCGGGGAATGCCATTGTGAGTTGGATTGCTCATGAGCCAAGGACAGCGCTTGCTGTTCTGCATGAGATGCTGGCACCTTATGTGCATAGCGGAAGACTGCATATATATACCGGATACAAGGCTGAAAGTGTGGAAACGTCTGGTGATGAGATCCTGTCTGTTACCGTACGTGAATTGGCCTCTCCAGATAAGATTGTATTAACGGCGCCTTACTTTCTGGATGCAACGGAAGAAGGAGAGCTATTGCCGCTTGGAGGCGTGGAATATGTGACCGGGGCGGAATCGATGGCGGATACGGGAGAACCACATGCCTTGCCAGGGCAAGCCGATCCGCAGGACATGCAGGCATTTACCTACTGCTTCGCCATGGACTACATCGATGGGGAGGATCACACGATCCCAAAGCCGGAGCAGTATGAATTCTGGAAGCAGTACAAGGCCGACTTTTGGCCGGATCAGCAACTAAGCTGGTCAGGGCTTGTACCGCACACCTTGGAGCCAGTCCTTTACAGCCTATTTCCTGACGGTAAGTCATTCTCACTTTGGAAATATCGTAGAATTATCGACCGCACACAATTCATAGAAGGAACTTATGCTAGCGATATCACGCTCGTCAATTGGCCGCAAAACGACTATTGGCTTGGCTCTGTCATTGATGTGAGTGCGGAGGAGCGGGAGAGGCATCTAGAGAATGCGAAGCAGCTAAGCTTATCATTGCTGTATTGGATGCAGACGGAAGCACCTAGACCCGACGGGAAGCAAGGGTACCCGGGGCTTCGGTTACGCCCAGATATTGTAGGGACGAAGGATGGACTCGCCAAAAGCCCTTATATTCGTGAATCCCGTCGAATACGAGCACAATTTACGGTTGTGGAGCAGCACTTAAATCCGGCCTGTCGACCAAATGGTGCTGCCGAGGATTATTTTGACTCGGTCGGTATTGGCTGTTACCGCATCGATCTTCATCCTAGCACTAGCTTGCGCACCTATATTGACGTGTCGAGCCTGCCTTTTCAGATTCCACTGGGAAGCTTAATCCCGATCCGGGTCAAAAACGTATTGCCGGCTGGTAAAAATATCGGAACGACTCATATTACGAATGGCTGCTACCGTCTGCACCCTGTAGAGTGGAATATTGGGGAATCAGCAGGGTATTTAGCCGCATTTTGTTTAGAGCACCAAGTGCAGCCTCAAGAAGTACGAGATAACAGGGAGCTTCTGGCGGATTATCAAGCTAAACTTGTTCAAGCGGGTATCGAGCTGAAGTGGCCATCGATCCATGCTGTATAACTCGTACAAGGAAGTTAAGGAGGAAAGCTCATCATGAAAAGTAGGATTCCAAAACATAGCTTAGTTGTTTCCTGTCAAGCACTCTCCGATGAGCCGCTCCATGGATCGATCCATATGGCCGTAATGGCTCGTGCAGCCGCTGAAGGAGGTGCCCAAGGTATTCGAGCGAATAGCGTAGAAGATGTTCGTGCGATCAAGCAGGCGGTGGATCTGCCGGTAATTGGCTTATGGAAGAAAGATTATGAAGGCTATGATATCTATATTACACCTACCCTTGAAGATGCTCTTGCCATCGCAAAGGCAGGAGCGGATATTGTAGCGATAGATGCTACTGGGCGTCCTAGACCCGATGGTCTGAGCTTACGTCAGACCTTAAGCATGCTTAAAGACGCTGGTGTCACGGTTATGGCGGATATTTCGACATACGAGGAAGGCGTTTCGGCTGCCCAGTGGGGAGCTGATTACATATCGACAACGCTGTCCGGCATACACCATATTCACAGGTTAAGCTTCCGAACCTCGAGCTGGTCCAACAGCTTGCGGGCTCGCTTCAGGTACCTGTTGTAGCAGAAGGTGGTGGACGGGAACTCAGATTGCTAAGGAAATAGAGCAGCGCTTTCCCTATCCAGTCGTTGTCGATAATGACGTTAATGCTGCTGCTGTCGGCGAAAGCTGGATAGGTGCAGCCACCGAGCAGAAATCTTTTGTATTGATGGCGCTTGGCACAGGTGTGGGTGGCGCAGTGGTCGTGGATGGAGCCTTGATTCATGGTCATCAGGGTGGCGAAGGCGATCTGAGCCATCTGATTATCATACCTGGAGGAGCTGCCTGTAACTGTGGGCAAAAGGGCTGCTTGGAGCAATACGCTTCAGGTACTGCATTGAATCGGCATGCTCGGGAGATTGCTTCCGATTGGGATAGCCGACGTTTGGTGGAAGCCAGCATGCTTGGTGACGCGCAGGCACGGAAGGTAATTGACAGATTTGTGGCCAATCTGGCTGTAGGTCTAATCAACGTACAGAGAATGTTGGATCCTGATCTCATTGTACTAGGCGGTGGCTTAATTGAAGCTCGGAACAGCGGGTGGGATGCTTTATTGCAAGCTGTAACTGTACATACGAATTTAAAGCTGTGTCTTCAGCCTGCGTTGTTAGGAAACCGAGCTGGGATAATTGGAGCAGCCCGATTAGCGATGCTTGCTGACAAAATGCAGTAAGGCTTCTAGCGTTATAATGAGCCCTGCTCCATATGACTTATCAGAAGGAACACCTTAAGTGGTGTCCTTTTTGTATTTATAGGAGTGGCTTTGCAAATGGAACGATGGACGAACGAGGTTCTGCGACCGGCTGTTGAAGCATACGCAGCAAAGCCCCACGATGATTTCATCACGGGGCTTTGCTGCGTATACTTTTCCCACAAGGATACGAATGGCTTCATTTTGCCCAATAGGTGTACGCCTTGCAGCAATTGATTCGGCTTCGAGCTCAACGGATACGCGATACAACACTCTGACGAATTGGCAGAATGTTGACAAAACTGCCTCGAAAAGAGAGAATGTATCTATTGATGTATATTTAAGAATAATTTTATTTACATATACATTAGAGAGGAATTAACTATGAACGCATTCCAAATAAAATTAGAGGCAATGGTCGACAAGCTGCGTACGGAAATCGTGAGCGGCATGCGCAAGTCGGGCTCTTTCCTGCCCGCGGAGAGCCAGTTGGCCAAAGACTTTCAGATGAGCAATAAATCCGTTCGCAAAGGTCTGGATATATTGGTCGAGGAAGGGCTGATTGTCAAAATCGACAGGGTCGGAAGCGTAGTAGCCGAGAGCAAGGCGCAAACGATCACGCTCAATTTCGGATGCAGCTATTCCATGAACAATGACATTCGCTTGGACGAATTGTTGGCCGAGTTTACCCGTCTTCATCCGTCCATCCACATCAAAAAGGTGTCGCTCGATATCCACCATTACGTTAAATCGATCAAAGAAATGTCTGCGAACGACATGCTCGATGTCGTGTGCCTTAATAGTGCGATGCTGCAGGAAATGGCGGAATCCGGCATGCTTTCCCTGCTTGAGCCGGTAGAGACGAACGTTGAACTGTATCCGATTGCGAATGAGGCCTTCCGATACGATAACCGCATGTACGCAAGTCCGATTTCACTGTCGCCCGTTCTCCTTTGTTATAACCGGCAGCATTTTGCGGAGGCCGGCTTGCAGGAGCCGGACAGCTATTGGACGTGGGACGATGTCATTGCTGCGGGGCGAAGCTTGGCGGAATACCGCAATAAACACGGTTTTTACTTTCAGGTTCTGTCGCGAAACCGGTATCCGGTCTTTTTGCTACAAGCCGGAATTCAGGTATTGAAGGATGGCGAAGAACGGGCTGGGTCCCGGGAGATGCTGGTCGATAGCATTCGGACCTTTTGCCGGATGATCGGCGACCAGGACATTTTTCCGAAATATTTTGCGGCCAGCAACGAGGAAACGAATCAGTTGTTTATTCGCGGCGACGTTTCGATGATCTTGTCCACCTATTACAATCTGAACCAGTTTAACGAGCTTCCCTTGGATTACGATATTGCGCCTTTGCCGACATTACGCCGCGGCGATCCGCAAAAATCGCTTCTCGTTACGTTCGGTACGGCCATCATGAAAAACTCGAGGTCGAAGGAGGCGGGCCGCCAGCTTCTGCGGTTTCTTTCCTCTCCGCACGCGCAGCGCATGATTCATGATCGGACAGTCAGCATACCGGCTCTCAAAAGCATTGCGGACAAGCCTGCCGCAAACGGGTTGAATCGTCCATCCAGATATATGATGTACCGGGAGCTTTTCCCGACGTATGCCTACCATCGCGATCTGGGCGTTTCCATTCAAACGCTTAAAGCCGTCGAGCAGAAGATTAAATATTACTGGTCCGGCGTGCTGGATGAACGGCAGTTCCAGGACAGTGTGGCGGATTTGCTTTTGAGTAAAGAAATGAAACTGTAGAGAAAAGGAAACCGGCACAGCACACAGCACTGCAGGGCAAGCGAATCGCTTGTTCTGCTTTTTATTTTGTCCGGCGTCACATCGAAGGAGAATGTCCTGCTAGGTTTTAGAGATGCCGCTATACATTCACATCGGGTTGTGTCCGGAGAGACAGGTGGAATGAAGGTTGACAGTTATTCCGGCTTCAGCTATAATTCTGAGTAAATCAGAAAGGAATCAGTTTGAAAAAAACGTTTGTAATTTTAGTTTAAAGGAATTAGATGGGAATCAATCGAAAAATCGGGGGGGGCTGCGGGCTACTTAGTGGCGTACTGCTTGGAGTGCGGTCAAATGAAAGCGCTGTCTTAAGAGATTGATTTTTGAAGGGGGAACCAGGAGATGAAAAGAAAATCGCTTTGCGCCATGCTGGCATGTTTGCTGCTTCTTTCGAATTTAGCTGCATTGCCGGCTTCGGCATCGTCGGCCGACCGGTTTGACGAGCTCCGCGGCCGTTGGTACGAGTTGCTGACGGGAGGGGAGTCGTACAATCCGGACGATTCAGACATTCGGGACAAAATCGACTATATCGATAGGACGGCTAAGGGGTATTACGACAAAATACTTAGGGAAGAACCGCCCTTGCCGATTTACGAAGCGGAGGATCTGCAGGCGGAATTATCGTCCGCCGATACCCATGTCGTGTTTGCCGACGGCAGATTCAGCAACGGCAAAGGGGATAAGGTCAATCTCAATGCCGTCGGGGATTACATCGAGTACACGTTGAACGTTCCCGGAGCAGGCTTATACGAGGTGCTTGTAAGGGTCAAAAAAGCTTCGAACTACGGCCGGTTCCAGCTTTCCGTGAACGGGCAAGAGCAGAGCGAGCCGCAGGATACGTATTACCCGAGCGCGGCGCCGGGAGTCGTGGAAACGCTGAATTTGGGGAGCTTGAGCGCAGCTTCCGGCGAGAGCAAATTCCGTTTTACGATTACAGACCGCAATGACGCGAGCAGTAATTACCAATTGGCGATCGATAGCATCCAATTGATCAAGACACCTCTGCAGGGCGCTTTGCCTGCAAGAACCGAGCGGGCTCCGTTCCTCGAGGGAGAAGGTCTCGCGGCGGTCATGTCAGCCGGGGTAAAGCGGCAGACGGCTAACGATGCGCGGTTAAGCGGCGGCAAAGGGGACCGGGTTACGCTGAACAAGCCTGATGACTATATCGAATATACGATAACGGTTCCTGCTGCCGGGACGTATGGAGTGTGGGTCAGAGCGAGAACCTTGACCAGCGGGGGGATCATTCAGGCGGAGATCGACGGAGTACCTCAGGGCTCGCCTCAGGACCATTACATTTCCACTGCCGCGGGAACGGTTGTTATGCAGGCTTTGGGGACGCGATTCCTGGAAGCGGGAACGCATAAACTTCGGCTAAAATCGATAGGTAAGAACGATAAAAGCACCGGCTTCGGCTTTTTCGTCGACTATGTGAACCTCGTTCGTCCGGGCGCAGCCGTATGGGAAGATTTAGTGTACGTGCCGGGCGGATCGGACACCGCCATCAATATTTCTAATTCTTATTCCCGGCTGCGGTCGATGGCGTTAGCTTATTCCACGAAAGGCTCGACGTATTATCGGGATAACGAACTTCTGAAGGAAATGACCGATGCGCTTGGCTGGCTGCACCGCAATTGGTACGATGGCGTCACCCCCCTCTCCGATAATCCTTATTACTGGGAGATGGGTATCCCGATGCTGCTGAACGACATCATGGTGCTGCTTTACGACCAGTTGCCCGGTTCCCGGATTGCCGATTGGTCGAACGCCATGTATTTCTATATAAAAGATCCGAATAAATACAACGCCGGCAAGACGGTCGCGACAGGGGCCAATCGGGCGTGGTTGAGCCAGATTTATATTTTGGCGGGCATTTTGAACAAGGACAGCGGGATCGTTGCGACAGGTAAGGTTCTCCTGAGCGACGCATACAAGAGCGCGGAACCGACTTCAGGGAACGGAACATATAGCTTGTTCAAGTATGTTTCGAAGGGGGACGGCTTTTATCCCGACGGCTCCTTCATTCAGCACGAATCGATTCCTTATAACGGCGGGTACGGCTTGAGCTTGCTGTATACGGTGGCTACGGCGCTGTATCTTGTAAACGATTCAGAGTGGGCAATCGACGATCCGGATGTCGATAACGTGTATCAATGGATATACGATTCTTTCGAGCCCTTTATGCACAAAGGCGGTTTCATGGACATGACGAGAGGCAGGGTTATTGCCAAAGGGGACACCAACAGTCACGATTCGGGTATGACGCTGATTAACGCAATGACGCTTCTCTCCCAGTCCGCGCCATCCCAGCACAAGGAGAACTACAAGCGGATGATCAAAAAGTGGGTGCAGGAGGATACGTATCAGTCTTACATCAGCAAAACGGGCAGCATTTACAATGCGGTACGCGTCAAAAGCTTGCTGGAGGACGGGAACGTCGCTCCTGCCGACGGACTTATGCTGAGCAAGGTATTCCCGAAGATGGATAGAGCCGTTCACCTTCGGCCGGACTTCGGCTTCGGCATCAGCATGCATTCCAAGCGGATTCCGAACTATGAATTCACCGTCGGGGAAAATAAGCGCGGCTGGTTTACCGCTGACGGCATGACCTATCTATACAATGAGGATCATGGGCAATTCGACGGTAATTACTGGCCGACGGTCGACCCTTACCGGCTGCCCGGAACGACGGTCGACACGCAAGCGAGAACCGATTCTTCGGGATTCAAGAAGATCAGCCCCTTGACTTGGGCCGGAGGGACGACGCTCGGAGCGTATGGCATAGCCGGGATGGATTACCGCGGCTTCGATGCCGACGGCAATGGAGAAGCGGTGGAGGCCAGAAAATCATGGTTCATGTTCGACGATGAAGTCGTCGCCATAGGTGCGGGGATCAACAGCTCTGAAGGGAGGACGATCGAAACGATCGTCGACAACCGCAAGCTGCGCAATGATAATGCAAACGTCGTTACGGTAGACGGGAGCATACAGCCGAATGCGCTGACGGCGGGACCGCAGCTCCTCGAGCAGGTTTCCTGGGTGCACGTAACGGGCAATACGGCAACCGGCTCGGATGTCGGCTATTACTTCCCCGAGCCATCCGGCGTTCATATGCTGCGCGAGCAGCGGACCGGTACGTGGAGCACGATCGGCAACGTTCCGTTGTCCGTAAACGATACTCAGACGGCAACCTACGAAACGATATGGTTCGGCCACGGGACGAATCCTGCTGACAGCAGCTATGCATACGTCATTCTACCGAATCGTACGAGCGATGAAGTCGGCGCCTATGCGAGCAATCCGGCTATTTCCATACTCGCTAATACGGCCGCGGTACAAGCCGTCGAGCATCGTACGCTGCATTTGACGGGAGCGAACTTTTGGGAGAATGCGACGGCGACGGCGGGCGGCATTACGAGCGACAGCAAAGCTTCCGTTTTGCTTAAAGAGGACGCGAATGAGCTGGAAATTTCGGTTTCCGACCCTACGCAAGAAAATGCCGGAAGCATCCGGATCGAACTCGACCGGGAGGCGGCGGGGGTCATATCGAATGATCCGCGTATCCGTATCGAGCGGCTGTCTCCGACCGTTCAATTGACTATCGATGCGGCTCAGTCTTACGGGCAATCGTTTAGCGCCAAATTAAGGCCGATGGACGCAAGCGATCGGGCGGATGTAACGCTGGACAGTCAAAGCGTCGCGATCGGTTTTGCTGCCGGCGATGTGGCTGAATCGGTTACCAAGCATTTGGTTTTGCCGGCAGCGGGAGCGAACGGAACGGCGATTGACTGGACATCGGGGGACGAAACCGTCGTCTCCTCGAACGGTTCGGTAACGCGGCCGTCTAATGAACAAGGTGACGTACAGGTAGTCTTGGCGGCGACGATCCGCAAAGGAGAAGCTAGCGCTGAACGGACATTTACAGTCGTGGTCAAGAAGGCGGACGCCGCAACCGGGAACGAGCCGCAATCGCCGGTTTGGACGAATGCGGAGCTTACCGTGGACAGCGTGACTTCAACGGCGGCCAAGCTGCAGTGGACAGCGGCCGACGATCCGGTCGGAGTTGCCGAATACGCGGTATGGCTGAACGGAGAGCTGCATCAAACCGTGAGCGGCCAAGTGTACGAATACGCGCTGTCCGGCTTGACGCCGGCAAGTGCCTATACTGTACGCGTTCAAGCAGGCAATGCCGCCGGCTTATGGTCGACGAACGGACCCGGCTCCTCGTTTACGACCTTGCATAGCGGACCCAAATGGCCGGCCGGCAGCTTGCTTATGGCGTCCGATGTGACGCAAAGCTCGGTGAAGCTGAGCTGGGATCCCGCAGTGAACGGAACGCCGGTCAGTACTTATGAAGTACGCTGGGATGGAGGCAAACAGACGGTTGGCGGTGATGTATACGTTACCTCTATTACCGGATTGACTGCAGGGACCACATACCGGGTTCAGCTGCATGCCATGGACGCTTACGGCCAATGGAGCGAGGACGGCCCACAGCTGTCGGTCAGCACGCTGCCCTATGTTTGCTCGGACTGCGGCGGAGGCGACGGGGCTGCACCAGTTACGACAGCTTCCGTGTCTCCAGCACAACCTGATGGACAAAATGGTTGGTACGTAAATCCGGTAACGCTAACATTGACCGCCACCGATCATGTATCGGGTATGGAGAAGACGGAGTATAGTCTGGATAACGGGACTACGTGGCAGCCTTATACGGCACCCGTGACGTTTGATCAGAGCGGCAATTACGACATACTGTATCGATCGACCGATAAAGCGGGGAATGTTGAACTTGACAACCATGTTAGCTTTAAATTAAATTTGACTGCCGCAGTCGTTAAGTTGCAAGACAGCAGCGGTAATCCGATAAGCGGTGGAATCGTTACATACTACGATGGCGGATGGAAGGATTTTGGGGTAACCGACGCTTTTGGATTGATTAGTAAGAACTTGCCTGATAAAGCATACACCTTTAGCATGACATACGAAGGTACATACATGGAAAAGGTGCAGAATACAGGAGCTAGCCCCATCGTTGTATTCCAGACGGTGAACACGACGGTACAGCTGAAGGACAGTTCGGGGAGCCCGCTCGACGGAGGAACGGTGAAATATTACGCCGGAGGGTGGAAGGACCTGGGGACTACGGTTGGTGGAATGGCAAGCAAGGAATTATTGCCTGGCAACTATACCTTCAGCATGTCTTACTTGGGCACCTATCAGGAGAAAATACAGAACACGGGTTCGATTGCGACGATTGTATTCCAGACGGTGAACACGACGGTACAGCTGAAGGACAGTTCGGGGAGCCCGCTCGATGGAGGAACGGTGAAATATTACGCCGGAGGGTGGAAGGACCTGGGGACAACGGTTGGCGGAATGGCAAGCAAGGAATTATTGCCTGGCAACTATACCTTCAGCATGTCTTACTTGGGCACCTATCAGGAGAAAGTACAGAACACGAGTTCGATTGCGACGGTTGTATTCCAGACGGTGAACACGACGGTACAGCTGAAGGACAGTTCGGGGAGCTCACTTGACGGAGGAACGGTGAAATATTACGCCGGAGGGTGGAAGGACCTGGGGACTACAGTTGGCGGAACGGCAAGCAAGGAATTATTGCCTGGCAACTACACCTTCAGCATGTCTTACTTGGGCACCTATCAGGAAAAAACGCAGAACACAGGTTTGCCTGGGATGGTTGTATTCCAGACGGTGAACACGACGGTACAGCTGAAGATCAGCTTGGGGAATCCGCTCGACGGAGGAACGGTGAAATATTACGCCGGAGGGTGGAAGGACCTGGGGATTGC
>NZ_WHOA01000198.1 GCF_013141715.1 Paenibacillus phytorum
GTTCACTCCTGTGATGGCTGCCGGCGATTTGATGCTCATGAGATTCAAAGCTACATCAGCCGGAACAACCCACGCAAATTCCATTTCCGACAAACCGACATTTCCCAAAGCATTACCGACTATCTGGAATTTGACCCATGTCACCTTCTTGGCAGGGAAATGTAGAGTATAAGCGCTCCCGTCAGTCGGGATTCCTGTAAACGTCAAAGTGCTTCCGTCGCTGAAAGTAAGCGTTCCGCCGGTCGCCCAGTCGCCCAAGTTGGGCCGATCATAGAAGGTAATCATGCTGATCGTTTGATCCGTCTGCCAATTCACCTGGATCCATGGATTCTGTTCTAGTTTGGAAGCCCATTCGTAATTATTATCTAGATCTCTTTTGCCATCGATCACTTTGTTGGGCGTATAACGGTTATTGGAATATGATGAAGCGGTAGCGGTAGCGGTAGTCGTCGACACTGAGAACTTATTAGCAATTACTCTAATGCTTGTTGTCAAAGGCACGTTATTGGGATTTGCTACTAAAGTTGGCAAAGTTACAGTTCCATTTACATTGAAGGTCTGTGGAGTCTTTACATTGGGATCATAACTTGAAGCATCTACATTCCATGTCACCTTGGCTTCCACACTGGTTCCATCATCGGTAACCAAGGAAACTGTCCCTGGCAATCCAAGGGCGGCCGCTGTCTTCGCCGTTCCGAATGCCACATCTATTACGTCAGCAGGCGCAGTGATGCTGTTTAAATTAACATTGTGAGCCATAATCTCAAGGTCCTGCGACGAACGGTTATACATGGAATCGTCGGCGAATACCCTGATTATATATGGCGTATTCGGCGACAAATCTGTAACCTTATAATGCTTGTATCCCTTGTATGGTCTGTCCATCGGCATCGAACCGCTGTTAAACGATTTGTCCACTTTCCCAGTGAGCTTGTTGATAAACTGAACATTATATTCCATAACGCTCACATTGTCAGTTGCTTCCTTTAATGTAAAACTAACTGAGTTGTTAGTGAAGTCCAAGGAATCGACCTTAATACTACTCTCATCAAGCTGCGGAGCTATGAGGTCTCTTATATCTTTCCTGCCATACGTAAAGGCATCTTTGCCTTCGCCAACGATTTTTACAGAAGGTATCCCTACATATTCATTTGTAGCAAAATTATACTGTTTGATGATCATTTTCGTACCGTAAACCTCTAAGAAATTCGTGAGCTTAGGTGTGGTAAGATATGGGAGATAATCTCCTTCTAAATATCCGCCGTATGGACCGCTATCAATCTCAGTGGAATAAGTACTCCCACCGGCGTCGAGAAACGTAGCCGAACCTTGAGTCTGAGAACGTTCGTCGGTCGGGTTGTATTGCGTATGACCATTCATATATACAACCTGCGAGAAGTTATTGTTGGCAAGAAATTGTCCCATAACATTACTTGCCGCGCTGCTCCATCCCCCTCCCCACACGGTTCCGCCTATAGGGAAGTGAGAAGATACGAATATGGGTTTGGTTGGATCGTAATCCGCTTCATTTTTAATTTGGTTGAGGAAATTGGTGGCTTTTCCCACCGTATTGCTGCTGTTAATATTTCCGTCAAAACCCACAAAATTATATCCTTTTACATTCACCCTATAAGCATCGTTATAGAAATTGTTATCGTATGAATTCGTTGAGGGGTTCCACGCGCCCGCCGTACCGATAGGTATAAAATTTTGGGAACCGACCCCATCATGGTTGCCTTTTACCATGTACCACTTCTTATTGTTTAACAAACCCTCATTTGTAAGTTGAGTGTGTATGTCTCGCATACCTTTCATAGCCACATCATTATCTGAGCCGGTAATGTCGCCAGGAATAAAGATTACGTCGGCCTGTGGGAATAATCTCAATTCTGTTCTGTAATCATTTAATCTGCCTACGTTTACCTTGGGATCCTCACCGACTTCCGGGTCGCTGTCCATAATCACATTTAAATTGGCCGGAGTTAATGTTTTATTGCTTTTTTGATAGATGAATATGGCGTTGCTTAGTTCACGTTTGGAATAATTGATGGTTTCCTGTGTATATAATTTTACGTTTTGCGTTGTTGCAACCGTAGATGCCGTATTCAAAACCTTCTTCAAAAAATCAAAATCGGTTTGGCTGAAGCCGTTGCCGAGACCGCCTGCTACTATTGTATTTGCTTCTGATATTGTGTCGTTAAGTGCGTTCATATCTACTTTATTTAAACCGTAACTTTTATAATCAGCTTGAACTGAATCATTGCTTAATGCACCTTTCCAAACCTTTAGATCAGCGATATCGAATGAATTACCACCATTGCCGCCCACTCCGTCGCTGCCTATATTTAAGGGGTTCGATGTATCTAAAGATCCGAGCCCCAGCGAAGTTTCAGCCATTTCGTAACCATCAATATACAACGATCCGAGCATTTTATCCCTGTCTACAACAAATGTCACGTAACGCCAAGTGGAAGCATTAAACGTGTCGCGCCCAAAATTTACTGATGCGGCCGGGAATCCTAAATTCATATTGACCGAATTGGTTGATGTATAAATCGCCCAGCCTGCGTTAGAGCTCTTACCAAAATCCTTGTTTGATAATATGACCTGATTATTCTTAGTGTCGCCCTTATACCAGAAGGATGTGGTAAAACTGTCATTACCAACATTCAAGCTTTGCGTCGTACTGACATAATTGCCGTTTCCGCTTTCTAAGTGCAAAGCTTTGGTCCCTGGTAATACACCGTCTACATAACTATAATTTCCGTGTGCTATCAACGATTGCCCTTGATTTGCATCGTCGTTTAAATTATTGTCGAATTTAATCGATGCAAGAAGGGGGTTGGCATTTGATACGACATTCTCTGCATTTACTGCGGTGACCGATAACATACTGAATAACATCATGAGTACGAGGGTAAAGGATAAACTTCTTTTCACTACAGAAAACCTCCATAATTTAGTTTTTTTAAGAGTCTACGACTATGACGCATAGGACAAACAATGATGATCGAAAAAGTCTGATTCGATAAATAATGGCCATCTCAATCCTTAAGCACCACCTCCCAAAATTCTCTCATCCCTGTGGAAAAAACTTGCATATCGAAAGTGAATGACTCGTTTAATACTTGGGGATGTCAACCCTTGGCTCAAACAGCGATTTTCGCGTTTAAATTCCGATGACTTACGTTCAATATTTTTATTACATTTATAATTTTCGCATTAAATAATCTGTTATTTTATGTGAGTACAAAAATTACTGTACAACAAACTCGCATTCAATTGGTTAACTCCATGTAAAAATCCTCACAACAGGAACAACAAAAAATGAGGTTTTCTCTAAAAAATAATAAAAAAGACCCTCTGAACAAGAGGGCAAATGTCATAAATAGTAAGTCTTGCCGGCCTTCTGAGCAGGCCTTCCAAATTCACCAAAAAGAGGTTCAGTCTATCGGTACTGATCGGCTATACAATTGGAGATAATGTGAACAACACGCTTCGAATCCAATAACCATAGCAGCGCTTTCAATTTAAACAATACCTCGGAAACCAGCGAACTTAATACCGCTAAAATAAACCATTCACTACCTTGTTCAAATTCTGTACATCCGCTGAGCAAATGACTCCTTTCTTCGTAGTCTCAATGTCTTTTTTAGCTAATAGTGCTTTAAACCCTTAAAAATTCAAGACTCTCGATTTAAAAGTTCCAGATAATTTTGGTAAAGATAATTTAACGGAAATGAAAAGGAAACCGTACTGCCATTCAAGAGCATATCGAGTTTGAACTTAGCAATGGAATCTCTTCATCTCTGCGTTCTTGCACTTGATCCATTTGAACAAATGAGTACAGCCAAATTCCGAGGTCTATCTCGCATGTAGAAAGCATCGCCAGTTTCGGCAGTCGGCAAGCTTGAGCAAGCTGCGCTCACAGTAACATGCATGCTGGTTAATGCAACTGTAAAAATCTTTTCATTCCTACTCCTCCATATCTAATGTTTGTGTTACATAATCATCTTAATGAACTGTCGTCAGTGAAAATCCGAAAAATCGATACAACTATCGGAGAAAATGAACATACACTCTGCAAAATAAAAATAAGGGACTGTCCCTTATCCATACTTCGTGGATATAGGACAATCCCATTACGAATGAACAGTTATACATCGGCAATCAACAATCTATTTTTTGATGGCCGAGAGAATTAATTTAACAGCTTCTGCTCTCGTGCTTTGCTCAAGAGGAGCGAATTGATTGCCGTCTCTCCCTTGAATAAAGCCCGCCTTATACGCCGACGCAACGTAGGTGGCAGCCCAGTCCGGAATTTGAGAGGTATCGGAGAACGTGGATGCAGCAGTTGAATTCACGTCTAATTTCAATGCCCGCACAACCAATGTCGTCATTTCGGCACGGTTAATTCGGTTATCAGCGCGGAAGGTATTGTCTTCATACCCGTTCACAATGCCTGCCGCTACGGCTGTCGATATGCCCGGCCTTGCCCATTGCGGGATGCGATCGTCATCTGCGAAGTCCGTCAATGCATCCTCAAGGCCAGGGAGTTGAAGCGCTCGAGTCAGCATAGCCGTAAATTCCGCACGGGTAACGAGTCCTTGCGGGCGGAACGTATGGTCTTCAAATCCATTCACGAAACCTATTTTTACCGCTTGCTCGATCGCTTCTTTCGCCCAATGATCGGCAATATCCGTGAATGCTTCAACCTTGCCGCCCTTGATCTCGGTTGTGATTCGAGCGTCGGCCTTTTGTGTAACTGAAGCCAATTGACTGCTTACCAGCTTCACCTCGTTCAGTTCTACTTTGGTTTTACCATTGCCAATTGCATCAAATGCAAGTGTACATAGGAGCGCATCTCCATCCTCCCCAGCTTTATCCCCGATCATGGTATTCGCAAATTGAATACTGCCGTTCTTCACGATTGGCGTTATGGACATGCCAGGAATGTCGCTCTTGGCCTTCTTGAAACGTAGTAGTTCAGGATCATATCCCAAGTTGACTTCATAAGCGTATAAGTCCTTAAGATCATGCCCTTTTACGCTAACTATGACCTCTTGGCCAGCTTCCGGTTTTTCGTTTGATATCGTTAAAGTAAATGAGGCACTCTCTGCCGCTAAAGCTGCGAATGGAATCAGTAAACTGAGCAGCAACAGGATCAGGTTAGCCGAAAGAAGTTTTCTTTTCATTTGATTTATCCTTTCCTGAGTTCATTTATCCGAGAATCTTTTTGGCAATGGCAGCTGCAACTTGGGCAGCCCCGGCAACTTCAGCAGTTTTGGCTGTTTTAAAACCATTGAAATCCTCCTATCCATCACCCCCTTTTAATAGGATTGAAATGATACGTGATGCCCGGTAGATTTCTATGCTTACGATAATTTCGCCTCTGAGTAATCATCTAGTTGCCCTCTTAGATTCCATCGTATCGCTATCATAAACAAAGTGAACGTATATCCTGAACAACAGAAATACATGAATTCTTCAAAGTTTGAAGAAGATGCGTCTACATTTTTTAAACTTTTCTCTAAAATCTGCGAAATAGATCTACTTGCTATTTAATTTGGTAAACTGGAATATTAAGATTCCTGCAAAAAAATATCGGCTTGCGGTCTGCAGTTTCATGCGAAACATGCAGATTTACAAGCCGATTACAATTTAATGAATAGTCATGTTGTTACTTTTTCATTTCCAACATAACGAGAATAAGCACTGTAGCTTCATCGTAGTGCTTTTAGTTCAAAATCGCTTTGGCTACAATGGCAAGGTCTACAATGTCTACTTTGCCGTCATGGTTAACATCCGCTTTCTCATTCCAACCCGCTTGACCTTGTTGTTTGCCGTAAGCAGCTGCAACGGAAGCCAAGTCGCCGATTGAGACACCGCCTCCATTGATATCTGCGGTTATTTTCTTGCTTTCGAACACTTGAACTGCCGCTTCCAATGCGACTTTCGCGCTATCCACCTGCAGTTGTGTAGCATTCGAATTGTTTGCTGCAGATTTGGCTGCATCGATAGCCGACTGTAATTGCGCTTTGGAGCCAATCGCATACAGTCCATCTCCATTCCCTTCCACTGCTGCATCGTACTTCGCCTGAGCGCTTGCGATCGTTGCGTTCAAGAGCGACTTATCTACAGGTATAGTAGGTACAGTGATTTGTATCTCACGGGAAGCTCCGCCGACCTGCAGCTCATTCCCCTGTGCATTGGCAATCTTAACATGGTCTACAGAAATTGTCGTATTGGTGGCCTCGGTTACAGATTTGGCCGTAAATTTGATTGTGAGCAAATCGCCTTGGGCAGGCACGTTCGCGCCCACGCTGGCAGCCACAATCCGGATATGACCCGGTGCCGTCTCCTTTTGATCGATGACTTGGAACCCGTCTTTCAGGGATGTCACCGAATCGAACTGCACACTTGCAGGGTCATACTGTAGTGTCAAATCTTGGGCGTAGACTTGCTGATTTACGCTTTGCGTAACACCAGTCAGCCCTATTGTCAGATTGAAAGTTTGGCCAGAATTTACTTTCTCCGCACCAGTTATAACAGTTTGCGGCACTACCGGCACTACCGATGGTTCCACAGTTACTTGAGCAGTAGCTTTGATACTTGTTCCGCTTACTGTACCTTGCACAGTAAATTCACCGACATTTGCATAACTTGCAGCCTCAATGGAATCCCATACTACTGCAACAGCTTGTTCTGATTCATCGTTGTACACGGCTGTTACTTTAGTTGGCAAAGAAGGTGCAATTCCTTGATTCGTATTGACCGTTAAAGGCTTGATGGCCGTTATGCCATAGTCTGAAGGAATCGTATAGTTTTGGCCATACAAGATCAATTCAGCGAACCCTACTCTAAATCCACCACCGGCAGATATATCCTTTATAGTTACGCGAACATAATTGATATTCTTAAATGGCTTAGCAAAAGCCTCCGGTGTAAAGTGTTGTCCCCCTACTTGGTAGTTATCAATAGCTTTACGCCATACAACGCCATCCGTTGATACTTCTAAATCATAGGTATACCAGTTACTATCCTTTTCCCAGAAAATGCGGCTCCCCGCTATAGTTTGGGGTGTCTTAAACTTAACAGTAACGGACTGTGGCATTTCATTTGATTTTGCCAACCAGCCTGTTCCTATGTTTGTATCTCCATCCCTTAACTTATCCGTACCTCGACCATCTTCAGTTTCCGATGATGCTGTTATTGAGTCGATGGCACTATCAGTAATAATATCATCCGGGATTTGTTCATCTGATGGTATAACCTTAAACTCATACAGGCATGCCCAGTAATTGTTAGTAATGCTGCCTACAACGGATAACCTTACGTATCTGCCTCTAGTATCAGCCAAAGCTGTCTCTTTACCGTTTTTAGATGTATTGGTTGATTTATCGATAACCTTAGTCCAATTCACGCCATCTTTTGAAACTTCAATGTAATATTTATATACAGCATCAGATTTCTCCCATAGCATCTGGAAGCCTTGCAATGAGTAAGTTTTCCCTAGATCAACCTGCAACCATTGGGGCAAAGAACTTCCATCTGCACACCATCTTGTAGATTCACTATTGTCTACTGCATTCTTAGGAGGGTTTCCTGGTTGCTCAGACGATGCTGTAATAGGTTTTCCAACAGCAATATTTTTATAGAATGAATCTTTAGGTTCGAATTTCTCGACTCCGCCAACCCATGGAATATGTTGTGCGACTGACACAAACTGTCCTTGGTAGGGTAACGTGCTTACAGTTGTCGTTGCTGAGGTGAGGCCTTCTGAAGTAGCAGTTATTTGTATATCCCCACTTATGTCAGAAGCTCTTACAAATGCAAAGCCTATTCCTGCTTCAACAGTCTGATCTTCAACGCCAATTCTTGGCATGCCTTTGCCTACAAGCTGACCTTGTCCTGTTACATCGATATGAATGGTATTTAACGCATTTGGAACTACTGTACCGTTTGCATCAACAACCTTGAAATATACAGGTATTAAGTCAGAACCATCCGCTACAGGTTTTCTACCTCTATCGCGAACTTCAATTTCTAGTTTATTTGCCTGACCAGGTGTCTTAACAGTGTGAGTTTTTACAACTTGTCCATCTAAGATAGCATCGGCTCTAAGTTCTCCCGCAACAAACTGGGGCAATGTAAATTTGAATATCGGGCTGCCACCTTTTGCTACTGTGTTAGGAACATCCGTTGAAGCCTGTGCTCTTGTAATTTCTTTCACCAGTACATTGTTTTGATACAACTTAACAGAATCAGCATTGCTGAATACATTGACATTAAGACTTGATGTTGAAGAATAAGTGCTTCCGATAAATACCATTGGTCCATATACAGGGTTTCTCGCTGATTGCATGGATTGCAGCCAATAGTAACCGTATTTTTCATATCTGTCTATATCTACTGTTCCGGCTCCTGCTGTCACAGAGTTTGACCCACGAGTATGGTCATTCCAAACCCACATGAAATAACCGCCTATTCTCGCATTAGCATCCATCCCGCCCCAGTCAGAATAACCATCACCATTCAGCATTCTCTGACGGTTAAGAAGTGCGGAGGTAACAGCAGCTTCGCCTTGTGCTCTCAAAGCCCTGCTACCATCGCCCCAATCACCCCATTCACGTGTTAAGAACGCTTTATTGGGAGCAAAATCCGTCCATTTACTTGGATCTGCTTGCCAATTAGTATCAACTCCCTTGTAGTTAACGTCATAGTATTCACCATGAAGCCCATAGTCGTTCGCGGTATACATCTGGTTACCCGGATATTCCGCATGAGCAATTTGAGTTACTGCTTGGTTCCATGTTGCCGGAGCAGTTGGTGTTTCATTCAACGCTGCTTCCCATAAGACGACTGAGGGTCTGTTCCGATCGCGTCTTATCATTTCGCGTGTATCTCTTAATGTTAAATCATAAAATTTGGTGGTGTTTGTCCAGTTCTGCCAACCAGGCTGACACTCTACGACCAACAAGCCAATTTCATCGGCTGCATCTAGAAATGCAGGATCATTCGGATAATGGGCAGCCCGCACCGCATTAAATCCATCTTCTTTCATTAGCAATGCATCGCGATATTGCATGGAATCAGAAGCTGCATCCCCTATATTTTGATACTGTTGATGACGATTTGCTCCACGTATAAATATCTTCTGACCATTGATATATAAACCGTCTGGCTTATACTGTATCGTTCGGACACCTACTTTAGTAGTCGTAGAATCTACTAAACTCGAAGCATTATAAACCTCGCTTACCAGAGAATATAAGTAAGGAGAATCCGGACTCCACAAACTTGGATTGGTTACAGTTAAGTTTTGATTGAATTGATAATCTCCGCTCGCAGCTATACTTGTTGGATCGGTTTCACCTTGTGCAACAACGTTTCCGTTCTTATCTACAAGCTTGCTGATTACTTTGGCCTGCGCGGAAACAGTATCTGCATTAACGACATGCGTTTTCACATTAACCGTTGCGCTTGAGCTTGTTACCTGAGGGTAGGTAACAAAAACACCGCCACTGGCTGTTTTATCGGCCTGTAAAGCATCGGAAATGTGCAAATTATTTGTAATTCTCATTTTTACATCTCGATATATGCCACCGAAATAATGGAAGTCAAGACCCGCATCAGGTTTCCCAGGAGGCGTATCAGGATTGTCGAAACTGGATACCCTTACCGCTAGAACATTGGTCTGGCCATACTTTACCTTATTCGTTATGTCCACTGAAAAACCAACATATCCGCCATTGCGCGTATAAACTTTTTCACCATTCAAGTAAATATCACTATCGATCATTACACCTTCAAAATCAATATTTATTGTTTTTCCTCTATACTGCTCATCAACTGTGAAATAATTTCTGTACCAACCTATCCCTTGGTAAACGGATTGGGCGCCATTTGCATGTTTTTTTTCAAGTCTCATTGTATGAGGAATTGTAATATTTGCAAATTTGCTGTCGTCGAAAGCAGGGGCCTCTGCGCCAGTCAAGTCACCTAGGTAAAATCCCCAATTATTGTTAAAGTTCAATATTGTTCTTTGATTCGCCCCATTTGTTTCCTGGCCAGCGCTTGCGGAAGCCTCTGAATTTGGGAGGAACATTCTTAACATAAGAGTAAGGAGTAGAAGCATAGGAGTTATTTTCTTCAATGTTAGCACCTCTTTCTTTAAAATAAACATAATCGACAATCACTAACCGCTTCACTTGATGCATTTTGTCAAAGAGAATCCTACGAATCACCCAAACTTCATGAAAATCAAAGATAGGTATGGTAAATTATTTGCCTGCTGACTTACGTGATGGTTTACATGTTTTCGAAATAATTCAAATAACTTAAATACACTTACACCCCTCCTTACATATTCTCGCCCTTTAAGAAGTATTACCGATTTATAAAACCTTCATAAAGCAGCCTTCAATTAGAATGTAACATAGTTCGGAACAATTCCCCCTTAAGAATAATGATATTTTATATTAAAATTCTCATGAGTTGTTAGATAATATGTCGGGAATATCTCATTATATGTTAAATACATGGCAGGAATACACCTGAGTTTTACCGTGGCAACTTAGATCTTTTCGCAGCAGATGGGTTTTTCAGTTTTCCACTTGGTAGTACAGATCTCCTAGCTGCTATGCATGCTTTTTGGCATTTTCCATATTTTTGGTGCCTTTAATGATTTGTACAGTAGCCGGAGATACCATGGATCAGGAAATGCGATCTTGCCTTTTAGATTCGGATTGAGAAGATCCTCAAAGCCTTCAATTTTAATATCGCCAATCAGCTTCTTGTTCACTAAAAGCACCATATGAATGAACTTTGTTTCGAGTAATCGATCCCTCAGCATTTTTATCCGAGTTTATAATAGCGCTCTCATTTTCTGGATTATACGGTTCAAAATAACTACGAATCACATTCCTTTGTTTGAAGATTATTTAGATGCCCGGTAGATTTCTATGTTTACGATAATTTCGCCTCTGAGTAATCATCTAGTTGCCCCCTTAGTTTCAATCTATCACTATCATAAGCAAAGTGAACGTATCTCCTGAACAACAGAAATACATGAATTCTTCAAAGTTTGAAGGTCATGCGTCTACTTTTTTTAAACTTTTCTCTAAAATCTGCGGCTGACAGTTATATTCCATCCATAATTCCTTGAAAAAAACGATACAATCATCCAAGAAAATGAACATACTCTCAATCATCGATATTCAACTGTCAACTACATAGGCTGCCTCATTTTCTGCAAAATAAAAATAAGGGACTGTCCCTTAACCATACTTCATGGATATAGGACAATCCCACTACTAATGAACAGTTATGCATGGGCAATCAACATATTTTTTTAATGGCAGAGAGAATTAATGTAACAGCTTCCGATCTCGTACTTTGCTCTAGTCAGCATAGCCGTAAATTCCGCATGGGTAACGAGTCCTTGCGGGCGGTACGTATGGTCTTCAAATCCGTTCACGAAACCTTGGTCCCTTGCTTGCCAATAACAGCCGGATAGAGCCCGAAATCGCTTTCTCCTCGATAATAGCCACTCCGTCCTGCAATGCGATAGATGAAACGTAATCAAAAATGATCACTCAATAATTTTTCTTGCCATATAGGCCAGATCTACGATATCAATTCTGCCGTCCGGTACGAGATCTGCATACTTGTAAAGATCCCAATCTGAATCAGCGGACGTTTTACCGTATGCCCGTGCGACCTTAGCCAGGTCGCCAATTGTAAATTTGCCGTCACCGTTCATATCGCCTGGAAGGCTCGTATTGACAGACGCTTCGAAGGCTCGAACTGCCGCCGTCAAGTTATTCAATGCCTGATCCACTTGCGTCTGGTCGGCAGTCGCAGCGTTCGCGACAGCATTGGCCTGCTGTATCTCAGCCAAGAACGCCGCTTTCGCTGCAGCCGGATATTGTCCAGGTTTGCTGCCCTCTACAGCCGCATCGTATTTGGCTTGTGCATCAGCAATCGCTGTGATTAAAGCATCTTTGTGAATCGTTTCAATGTTAATTCTAAACTGGTTACCATTAACGTTCACTTCTGCTCCTTGATTGTCAGCAATAACCAAAGTACTTACGGAAATATCAGTGTATGTTGATTGCGTAACCGATTCATTTTTTGCTGTAAAAGCTAGTTTTAGCAGATTCTCGCCTGATTGAATGCTGGAACCAAGAGCTGCCGCCAACACTCTGAGTTTGCCTGGCTCTAGCTCTTTTTTCTCAACGATGTCAAATTGATCTTGCATGGAAGTAACATCATTGAGAAGGACTTGCTGCGGATTGTAATTGACGATAAAGTCAAGCGCATACACGCTTTGTGTAACACTGTCCAATCGTAAAGCAAGGTCAAACGGCTGGTTAGACTTTACCAAGCTTTCACCGCTAAGAACAGCAGAAGGGTTTTTGCTTGGAATGAGCTTGGCGTCTGCCCAATCTCCATGATCATTACCGTTGCCGTCGCCATTATCCCTGATGACCAGCTTCAGTTCTTTCACACCTTTTACATCCAGATTAACCGCTTTGGAAACCGTCGTTGCGCTCATCATGCCGCTATCGAAAGCCTTGACTCCATCCAGGAACACCTGGAACACAATCGAGCCTGCTGTGCCACCAACCTCTTGGTCAACGCCAACGACCGCCGAGAAGGATTCAACATTTTTACCTGCCAAGTTATAAATGATTTCGGAATTCGCATGCGTGCCGATTCCCTTCGCATAGGTGACCGTTCCTGACGGGCCTCTCAGGCGAAGCGAATTACCGTCGATGCTCTTATCCTTTTTGATCGAGGACCAACCGACTGTTGCACTTACCCAATCCATGTCGCTCAAATAATGATCAACCACTTTGAATTGAATTTCATACGTCTTGGTGATGAGGCCGTCTGCAGAGGATACGGTAATGACGGTTTTGCCGTTTACATCTGCTGCAGGAGTCACTTGTACCTTTACCGTGTTGTTTGATGATTGCACATCAACCGTCGGCACTTGGTTATTGCCGCGAAAAATATTGTACGTGTAGCTTAATTTCTCAGGATCGAATCCGTCCAACGCTAGTCCATTTACTTGGATGGATTTCACCAGATTGATCGTCGTCACGGATTTGCTCAGCTGCATCAAATCCGCTGTATGAGCGGCAATTGGTCTGAGCGTATAACTGTAACTATAGTCCTTATTCGCAAACAGCCTGTATTCATCATGAGGTCTGGCTTTGCCACTCCAACTGTCATCACCGCCAACGCCCATTTGCTTATAGTTGACGCGAAGCGTGATGTCATCGCGATGAGTCGCTTGATACGGATGCGCCGGTCCAGTCAGATCATCCGGCGTGTAGTGCAGCGCATTAGCCTCAATGACTGGAGCACCGATTGCCATCAGACCCGATCCGGCGTCGTTCGTCAAAGCAACCCAACGCACATCGGTTTTATTGCCCGTTTCCGAAGGCAGAATATAAGGGAAAAATTGCGCTTCTACGGTGCTATTATACATCCCGACATCAGAACCGGAATTTCTGTCCTGATAGTTTTCGTTCGGTCCGCGGCCATACCAGGTAATATGCTCAAACTCTTGCGGAATCGTCAGCATGTTTCCGACCTCAGGCATATCCGGAAGCGAACTGGAGCCCGGCTTCATATAATTGGCCACCGTGATGTCGCCGTTGCCGAAGATTGTATAAGACGTTTTATAGGAGGAAACCGTCGTCGTTGGCAGCGTTCCTTCCACATCAATGCGTACAATTTTATCCCCGATTGGGGTGACAGTTGCTCTGGTTACGTTTCTGTTTTTTCCGGCATTTTTCCAGGTTGCGGTTCTGTTAGGATCGTTGCCTTTATCGTTATCGGTAGGCGCTCTCCAGAAGTTAGGCGTCGGACCTTGTCTAATCAAGTCTTTACCTAGATATTTGAAAGTATCGATTGTGCCTGTTGATTTGTTGAAATTGATCTGCAAATCAGTAGTATTAATCGTTACTTGTGTTCCTTGATCCTGCACATTCAACGCCGGCAATGTAGAAAGATCGACGGACGGTTGCTGAGGAGCATTCATGGATAGGCTTAGCTGCTGACTCGCGATCTCGTGACCTTTCTTCGCCCACAGCGTATCCGATTTCAATTTGAAGCTGAAATTCAGCCAGTATTCAACGCCAGGTTCAGCCGTCGGCAAGCTGTAAGGAACTGTAATTTGTCTCGTCGTCAAAGCGGGAATATCCAGATTGTCCAAAATGCCTTGCTGAATGACTTCGTTATCCGCTCGCAATTCCCAGCTTGCATCGTAGGCGTTGACATTGGTGAACAGGAATTCATTTCGGATGTCGACCTTGCCTTTCGCAAGATCTGCGGCTTTCACGAGAATGTTTTGATAAACATGCTTCACTTGGGAAAGCTGCGGCTTTGGCGTGCGGTCTGCCTGGAGAAGACCATCAGCGAGTGTTGTACCATCATTATTTATATCCCCGAAGTCTCCGCCGTAGCCGAAGAATTCGTGCTTCTCAAGAGGCATGGCATTCTCTGTATTGAAATCCTGCCACAAGACAGCAGTTGCATCTGCTGTACGCGTATCATCGTTTAGCTCCGTCAACGATAATGCGCGATTGTAAACGCGTACTTTATCGAAGCTCATTCGGGAAGAGCGGCCTGTCTCCTTATCCGTACCGATGGTAAGCGGGTAGCTGTTGGAGCTCAAGCTGCCTGTGAAAGCTCTCGTTGCGACGACAGTACCGTCCACATAAAGATTTAAGTTCGCTCCGTCATAGGAACCGGCAACATGATGCCAGTTATTCAACCAGTTCGCGGGCAATGCTGCGGAGACTGATGTCCAGCCATTTTTATAAACGAAAAATTCCAATTTGGTCGTGCCAGCCATTTTCAAAGCGAACTGCTTATCCCCTTTGGCAATGATCGGACTGTCCGAAACATTCATTAACGGTTTGACCCAAGCTTCCAGCGTGAGCGGTCCTGTGAGATTGTATTTCGCATCGTTCGGCATCGTCATTGTAGCGATGCTTGCATCGTTCGGCTGAAGAACGCCGCTTGCAGCACCGTCATTGTCTATAACAGTTCCCGTGTATTTAGCTTGATAGGTTCCGCCTGCGTCTGTCAAATACCGTATGCGTGGCGTTTGATTGACCCAATCCCAGATGAATCCACCCTGGAGATTCGGATACTTTTTGATCACATCCCAGTAATCCTGCACACTACCGTTACTGTTACCCATGGCGTGGGCATATTCACACATAATATACGGTCTTGGATCGCTGCTCTTGGCATACGTTTCCAATTCCGCGACATGCGGATACATATTGCTGACCATATCCGTTACGGTCTTATCGTTGTATTGCTCGTAATGAATCGGACGGGTAGGATCGAGACTGCGGATAAAATCGGATTCGATTTTGAAATCACTGCCGGAGCCCGCTTCATTGCCTAATGACCAGATGATGACAGAAGGATGATTTTTATCCCTTTGGACCATGCTGTTTGCGCGATCCTTTATGTTTTCCACCCATTCAGGTTTGTTGGTCGGAACTGTGTCCAATACGCCATGCGATTCCAAATTGACCTCATCGAGCACATAGAGACCGTATTTGTTCGTCAGATCGTACCAGAACGGATGGCTCGGATAGTGAGAGCTACGAACCGCATTCATGTTGTATTGCTTCATTAATTCGATATCTTTGATCATCAGATCCAGATTGGTCGCTTTCCCCGTATCGGGGCTTGTATCGTGACGGTTAGCACCTTTGATCATAATTGGCTTGCCGTTGAGCTTCATTTGCTGCTTGCCACTGCCATCGGACATCGTCTTGATTTCAAATTCCCGGAAACCGACTCGTGTACCAGCCGTTTCGATTACATTGCCGGAAGAATCTTTCAAGCTCAGGACAAGCGTATACAGGTTCGGATCTTCAGCCGACCATTTCTTAGGATTGGCGACTAGTTTGGAAGAACTGACCTGAACCTCAGAATTGCTGCCAAACGCTGTTTCCATGATGACTGGCTCATTAAATACCGGCTGATTGTTGGCGTCATACAGCATCGCTTCTACTTTATGATTGGCCGGCGTGGTGCCATCGTTATAATTTTTGACGTTTACTTTCAGATTTAGCGCAGCATCCTGATAGGAAGCATCCAAATCCGTAACGACGCCAAAATCCCGCATATGAACCGAAGGCGTACTGAAAAGAAACACATCACGCACAATGCCGCTTAACCGTATGGAATCTTGGTCTTCGAGCCAACTGCCGTCCGACCAACGATAGACTTCAACAGCAAGCGTATTCTCGCCGGACTTCAGATACGGGGTAATGTTAAAGTCTTTGGGTGAATAGCTATCTTCACTGTATCCGACTTTTTGGCCGTTAACCCACACGTAGAATGCGGTTTCTACTCCCTGGAAGGAAATGAAGGTTTTCCGGTCGGACCAATTGTCCGGAACCGTAAATGTGCGCTTATATGATCCTACCGGATTATATTCCGTAGGAGCGACAGGCGGCTGAACATTGTTGGAGTTGCCATTGCCCCAGAACGGATACGTAATATTGGTAACTATGGGGAAATCATAACCTTGCATTTGCCATTCGCCAGGTACTTTAATCTCATTCCATGAACTCGTATCATAGCTATCTTTGTAGAAGTCTAAAGGACGAGCATCAGGGTTCTTCGCGAAGTTAAATTTCCATTGACCGTTGAGAGATTGGTAGAAAGGGGACAGATGCTCCGTCATCGCAGATATCATGTCCGCTCCCCGCAAGGCAGAGGGCACATCACCATACGGAATAAAGCTGGCATGTGCAGGCTCTCGGTTCACCTGGAAAATATCCGGATTGTTATTCCATTCCGGGTACCCGTTTGCAGGAGCAGCCGATGCGCCTAAAGTACTAAAGCAGTTGACCGCCATAAGGAGCATAAGCGTCAACGATATTTTCTTTTTCCACTTCATAAATGTCCTCCAAATCGATTTCTTTAGATTATATCCATCTCATTGAGTAAATAACTTTGTTGTCTAAGTAGATGGCAACGCTTACAAAAATACGTGCTTTGTTCCATCAATCCCGCCTTCAAGTTCCTTCACGTTCCGCAAGCAATTCGACAAGCTTACCTGAAATCGCTTTGGCAGATACGAGAACACTCATGGAGGTTCTAAGCGAAGTTTCGACCGTATTAAGCCACAAGCCTTCAATTTCAAAAGCCCATCTTCCCAATATTCTGGCTTGTTCAAATTCTGTACATCTACTGATATGGATCTTTATTGCTCTACATACTAGGATCGGATGCTTGTCTCCCCCCCCATGATCAACAGAAATTGTGGTGCTTGTTGCCTGGGTTACAGATTTGGCTTTAAATTGGATTGCGAGCAAATCGCCTTTGTTGTGATTGCCAATGCAGAGGGGGATGAGTTGCAGGCCGCCATATGGCTGTCCCCCCAGGTCGTATCCGGACTCCATTGAATCATGCCAAATGGAACTGCAGCTCCCGGAAAAGTCATCCCTGCGCCGCCCCCGGTCCCATGATCTGCTGTTGCAAAATCGGAGCCTGAGAACGGATTTACATATTGCGTTAGATTCATTTCTGCAACTTGGGCAGCCCCGGCAGCTTCAGCAGCTTCGGCTGTCCTTGGTGTACTAAACCCAGTAGACAATAAAGTAACTACGAATGATACCGATAGGAAAGCAAATAGCTTTTTTTTGAACATCGAATTCCTCCTATTTCTTTGATTAAAACGCTTGGATGATTAGTTAAGTGTCAGAAGTCCAACACCCCCTTTGATAGACATTGATATGATACATTTTGTAACGTGTAGCGCAAAAAAATGACAAAGTTAATTGTCAGTATAAAATCATTTTTTTTCATATCTTCGAAATCACTTTCATTTGTTTGTTGATTATTGAGATGTACCATAGATCTCTAGGCTTACCATAATTTCACTTCGTTTCCATTCTATCGCTATCATAAGCAAAGTGAGCGTATATCCTGAACAACAGAAATACATGAATTCTTCAAAGTTTGAAGAACGTGCATCTACTTTTTTTAAACTTTTCTCTAAATTCTGCACCTTCAGAAATCGCATTTATTTTTTTGCCGCTGTCCACGCATCCAAGCGATCTCCAGAAAATGAAAAAGTCTCCAAAACCCGAGTGGTTTTGAAGACTTTTTGCTATTTCCCGTTAGCTTTACGCCATTCGTCCAACTGCTTCTGTTTCTCGGTGATAACCTTATCGACACCGGATTTCTTCAGCTCGTCGATAAATTCCGGTTGAATTTTGTCAGGATCGGCCGTTCCTGTCGTCAGTGCAGATAAATATTGATCGATCACGACTTGGCACTGCGCGATTTCCGATTTGACAGCTTCCGTATTAAAAGTAAAACCGAGGATTGGAGATAAATCGGAAGTTTTATTCAATTGATCCCACTTTTCAGTCGCATCAGATGCATCGTTCTCCGTTTTCCATAAGATCAAATTATTTCCGAATACCCATGGAAAGTTCGGATCATATCCGCTATCTTTGATCCGCTCTATACGTGTATCGGATATCTTCTTATAATGTTTGCCTTCGATACCGAAGTTTAATAAATTGGCAACTTGCGGATCGCTGTTCATCAGTTCAAGAAACATCATAGCCCGCTCCGGATTTTTGGATGTTCGGGAGATAGCCGTGATTGTCGCCGCTGCACGGTCAGTCGTTATGATTGGCTTGGTAATACGTTTTCTGTACCATTCCACCCCAGTTATCGCTTTCAACCCCCCACTACTAAAAGAATCTTCAGTCGAATCGAGCGTTTGGTATGCTGGCATCGCCATTACATATCTGGCTGCTTTTCGGTCAGCTGCTATCTCTTTCGTTGTGGCAGCATCTTTTCGAAAATACTCTTTTTCATACCACTTTCGGGATTGTGCAATGAGTTTCTTGAACTCCGATGTGTCGTATTGGTCGACTACTTTCAAGTCTTTATCGTTCAAACGAACCCAGCCGGGCATTCTTTGATCACCGATAATATCGAAACCATACAATGGTGGGGCACCTACAAAAATGTCTCCAGTCTTCGAGTATTCCAGCGGAATCTTATTAGTCTCCCCTTTTTTCACAGCATTCAGAAAAGGCTCCAGATCTTCAAATGTTTTTGCATTCTTCCAATCAAAGTGATATTTATCAGCGAGTTCTTTTTGTACATCGAATCCATAGCTGGTAGCCATAACCTGGTAGTTGATCGCACCATACAACTTGCCGTTCACTTTGGCAGCATTCCATATATGAGCCGGTACACCTGCTTTTGTTTGGGGGCCATACTTATCAAGCAATTCGTCTATCGCTACATAGGCTCCTTTGGAAGCATTTTGAAAGTAGTTGTTGATCCATGTCGATGTAAACGCCAGATCGAATGGTTCGCCTGAAGCGATCATGAAGTTCATCTTCTGATCATAATTCCCAAGGTCAATCATGTTCAACTTAACTGTGGCATTTATTTTGGGTTTAATTAATCTGTTCAACTCTTCATTAATGGCTTGCAAATCCTTTTGCGGCGGGGAAGGGAAGTAATAAACCAGTTCTACTTGCGCCAGATCTTTCTGACTTGGAAGATGAGTTGCCCCGACTTGTTCAGTTGTCCCAGGCATATCTTTGGCTGGTTCCTTGGAGCCACATCCTGAAATCAATGATGCCGTTGCAAACAGGATTGCCAAAATCAATTCAGACCGCTTGGACTCCCTTTTTCTCATCAAGTTTAATCCTCCAATGGAATTTATAAGACCTATTTTCCAGTTATCTACATTCTTCATTCCATCAAAAAATGCATTTTTCTACAAATTGTATAGTTATTTATATATCGTGAAAACTTTGTGAAGGATAAAACCATGGTCTTGGAGAAATGAGAAGTACAATAAACTATCTTTAAGGAGGTTAACTCGAGCATGGAAATCCCTCATAAATCTCCTCGCAAGACCTTATTTGCAAAAATGTTGTTAACTCTTACAGTAACGGTTACTTTTTTGATTATAGGACTATCGTCGCTTCTCTATCAAAATTTCTTTACGGCTTCTTTGGATAATATCAACCGAATGAATACTTCTATCCTGTCTCAAACCAGCTACAGTATGAAGTACATGGATACTTTGGTTAGCAAATTTATAAATACCGTTATCATGAGCCCTTATACATCCGTTCTGCTGCATAATAAGGAAAACGATATGGTTACGCTCGGAGCAGCATTGCGCAACCTTGATAGCCTTTCACTTCCGCACGATTATGTACACTCCGTATATACGATCAATCTCGCTTTGAACCGTATCGTATCCACAGAGACGGGCAATTTTTATACAAAAGAAGATTTCTACGATCAAGACATTATATCATTGTTGCAAACGGTGAACAAAGACTCACTTGCCGAAATGCCTATTGCCAGAAAAATCCCAAAATCCCAAGCCGCAACAGTTTCGGAACTTGCTAATGTATACACCTATATCATGCTCGACAGTCTGGAAACGAATCCATCCTCGCGCAATGCGACTGTCATCAATATCAAAGCAAGTGTGCTTCGGGATCTGATTGCTTCATTGAATGCCAAAATGGCAGGTTCCGGCAACGAAATTATCGTGATCGATTCCAAAGGAACGATTGTCAACCATACATCAGAAAGCATGTTTCTGCACAGCGCGAAACAAGAATCATATATCCAAACTTTACTTGCAGCTGATCAAGAATCGGGAAGCTTTAAAACGAATCTGAACGGTCAAAATTATCAAGTTACCTTTGTTTCATCCGATAAACCAAAATGGAAATTTATTAGTTTGACTTCATATACAACATTTATTGGCACAGTTGATTCAATCAAAACCTCTACGCTTTGGATATGTCTAACGATCCTGGGTCTCGGTTTATTTTTCTCGTTCATCATGTCAAGATCGCTTTATATTCCTGTCGGTAGACTTGTAGAGACCGTTAAAGAACATCTCACAAGCGCTCATCATAAGGATCATTCGACAAATGACATCTATTTTCTGCAAAACGTTTTCAAAGAAATGATTACGAAAAATAATGAATGGGAAAACAAACAAAGAGAACAGCTCGCTCCCTTAAAAAACAAGTGGCTGCAAGATATACTGCTTGGTATCCGGTATGTTGATCAAGAAGCGTTGCGGGTTTCTCAAAAAGAGCTTGGTATACATTTGAATCTAAATGGCCCGCTTAGGTTGTTACTTCTTCGCCTGGACAACTATCGCGATTTCCTCGACCGATATGATGAAAAAGACCGTTGGCTCTTAAAATTCGGCATTGCTAACATCGTCAATGAAATCTTGTCCGAGGAATATAAACTGGAAACCATTTACCTGGAAAACGATCAGCTCCTATTGCTGTTGGAAATCAGCCCTTCAGAGAATGTTGATACTACAGAAAGCGCCTTAAAGGGGCTTATCGAATTAGCACAAAAAGCTGTAAACCAGTACCTGAAACTATCGATTTCCGCAATTCTAAGCATACCTGTCAATTCCTACTTGCAACTTTATGAGTCTTATTCCGATACATTGGCACTATCTTCGTATCGGATCATCGCAGGTCACGGTAGCTTCCTAACTCCAATTTTTCGAAGTTCGATCAAGGAAACACTAATTTCCTTTCCCGAGAGTAAGGCCAAATTGCTGCTTGACTCCTTGAAATTGGGCCATTTGGACAAGGCCAAGGAAGCGTATTCCGAATTTATTAGTCATCTTTCCGGAACGACTTATGAAAACTTGCTTTCGTCAATTATGCAGCTCAGCTTCATGTTGAGAACAACCTTTAATATCATTTTGGAAAGTCATGAATTTCAACAATCAGAACTATTTCAGATTGTTTCCAGAAATATAGAGCAGTTTGAAACCATTGAAGAAATTCATGAAACCTTTTCATCCCTATTTTCCGAAATCATTCGCGTCATGGAACAAAATAAACTTAATAAACACAATTCGATTATTTCAAGAATCATAAAAGTGATCGAGGAACAATACCGTGATAGTAACTTAAATCTACGTATCATCTCTGACGAGTTTCAAATGTCAAACGTTTATTTGGGGAAATTATTCAAAGAAGCTACAGGTAAATCCGTTTCAGAGTATATTACCGACGTGCGAATGAATCGTGTTAAACAACTGTTGGACAACAGCAATCTTTCAACCAAGCAAATTTTAGATCAATGCGGTTTGGAAGAGACAAACTATTTTTACACCATTTTCAAAAAACGTTTCGGCGTATCGTTGTCTCAATATAAGATTGATAAAAACAAAACGTGAGCTGGCCTACTCCAGAAGACATAAATAACAAAAAGGTATACTCTCCTCGAAGTATGAGGAGGTATACCTTTTTTAAAGTCCGCTAGTTACTGAATTCTTTTCTGATTTCAATGAGTTTGACGCCTATCCCGAAGCAAGTGTTAACCCGTTGTACAAGCTCCTTAAAAAAACCGTCGTCAGTTTGCACATCCCGAACCGCCAATGTGTATCTGAGGATGAAATTGGTACAACAGGACTTCGTGAGCCTTCAAGAAACCCATCTTAATATTATAGGACAATGGTGAAAAATTAACATGCAAGAGAGTAAGCTTTGCATGTCATTTAGTTAAGGTCAACCGCCCATCCCGAAAATGCACAACACGCTTCGCCTGCTGCGCAATAGCCAGGTCATGCGTAATCAAAACAATCGTCCTGCCCTGCTCATTCAACCTCTTGAAAATCTCCAAAATCTCCGCGCCCGTCTTCGAATCCAGTGCTCCCGTCGGCTCATCAGCCAAAATAATTGCCGGATCTCCTGCTAACGTTCTTGCAATCGCAACCCGCTGCTGCTGCCCACCGGATAACTCCGAGGGCAGATGCCGTCTGCGATCAACTAAGTCCACTGCTTCCAAAGCCTCCATGACAAGTGGCTCTCGCTCTTTCTTGCTCATTTCGCGATATATCAACGGGAGTTCGACGTTCTCGTAAGCATTTAATCTCGAAAGCAGATTGAAGCTCTGAAAAACAAAACCGATCTTCCGATTCCGAATCTCAGCTAATTGAGCATCCTTGAGCTGATTAATTGCCTTCCCATCCAGCAAATAAGCTCCTTGATCTGCAACATCTAAACACCCCATGATATTCATCAGCGTCGACTTTCCCGACCCCGACGGGCCCATAATCGCTACGAACTCGCCGTGATTGATTTCCAGGGAAATATCATCTAAGGCACGAATCGTTTCCCCGCCCAAAACATAATACTTGCTCACATGCTCGATTTGGATTAGGGTCATTCCCTTCGCCTCCATTATCTGATGCCAAATAAATGAAGTATGCGACTCATCAACCTTACCGCTTCGCTTTATAAAATTCATGATACAGCTTCATGAGCGCCCTTTTCTCTATCCTTGACACATACGACCGCGAAATCCCCAGCTCCTTCGCAATCTCCCGCTGCGTCCGCTCTTCCCCGCCTAGTTCCAACCCAAACCGCCCAACAACGACTTCTTTCTCCCGATCATCTAAAATTTCCAAATTACGGTAAATTTTACTCTTCTCTATCTTAAGCTGAACCTTATCCACGACATCATCGGCCTCCGTGCCAAGGATGTCGATCAACGTAATTTCATTCCCCTCTTTGTCCGTTCCGATGGGATCATGCAAGGAAACATCTTTACGCGTTTTCTTCAATGAACGCAGATGCATAAGGATCTCATTCTCAATACAGCGAGCGGCGAACGTCGCGAGCTTGGTCCCTTTGTTCGGCGAAAATGACTCGATCGCTTTGATCAATCCGATCGTCCCAATGGAGATCAAATCCTCTAGATCTTCTCCTGTATTGTCGAATTTTTTGAGGTTGTGAACACGAAGCAACGTAAAAAAGCGAAAAATCACTACTCATGGCTGAGCCAAAAGTAGTGATTCTTACTAAATTACATATAGGGTACTAAGGAAACTCATTATTTTTCTAATCTCTCACTTTTTTCAAACCCCATTAAGGCAATCACTTTTCCTTGTTCATCGTATATAGGTGAAAAGATAACATCCTTATGAAAATGACTAACTTTATCTCCTTCAATTACAAAAGGCTCTAACGGTAATATCTTTCCAAGAAGATCTTCTCTACTAAATCCATGCAGCTTCCCAAATATTTCATTAACCTCCACGATTTTTCCTTCTAGATCCACAATCACCATGCCGTCTGAAGAAAGATTCATAAGTGCATGCATAAACTGAGCTACATGCCGTGGAATAATTTTCTCATTAGCCATTAAGGCATTGAACATAATTTGTGCTCCCTACCCCAATCGAGTTTTTGGCATCCAAAGCTTCCGTTTGCCGCAATCTGATATAGTTTAATCTGCATGACGACACTCTCCAATAAAATCTATTTCTTTTTTTCCTTCACAAACTGTCCTGGTGTCAATCCGGTTATCTGTTTGAATCGGCGTATGAAGCTGGAGGAATTCATATAGCCTACCTGAATGGATATTTCATTAAGGTTTAAATCGCTTGTCATTAACAGCTCCTTCGCCTTATTCATCCTTAAATTCGTTGTAAATTCAATAATCGTTTGTCCGGTTTGATTTTTGAAGTATTGGCTTAAGTTCGTAAGTGTCATGCCGAAATGGTCAGCCATATTTTGAATAGAGAAATCACAATTCGCAAAATTGCTTTGAATATAGGAGGCCGCATCCTTGATAAGGCTTCGATCCTTTACGTCTTTACTCTCGCGGATAAATTCACAGATATGAGAACATATGTTTTTGACAAGGTTTGTTAATTCTTCAATCGTCTCAAATTCAGCAAGCATAGAGACATTCGAATATTCACCTTTGGGAAGCAGAAGCTCCTTGTTGACCTCTGCAAAAGTCCGCCAGATGATGTTCAAGATATCAAAGCAAAGCCCTCTTGCAACAAATAGAGGGATATTGCAAGTTTTCATATAATTGATGATATTGTTCAACGCATATTCAATTTCCAGATCATTGCCCTGTTTGATCAAGCTTTTCAAAATATCAAGTTCTTTATGCGGATAGGAATCCAAGGATTCCTCCTGATGGGATAATTCATCATTGAAAATAATGCTGCCATTTCCTTTCACCAGGCGGTAATCAAGGGCGGCAGAGGCTTCCACATAGGATTGCGGAATAACTTTAACATCCTCGTATACGTTGCCAACCCCAATTGTTGTTTGAATACTTATAGCTTCTTTCAAATGCATTTGAAAAGCTTCAAGCTCCGCCATAAGACTTTCCGATTGAATCTCATCCAGAGACAGAATACACACCATTTTCTTTTGATCCAAATGTTCCCTTACATGCCCATTGAAAAAAAGGTTGACCGTGCTTTCAATTTGACTCAACAACTCCGGAACATCCTGAGATTTTATGGAATGAGGCGTATGTAAGAGAACGATGATCACCAAATAAAGCGGATTTCTGAACGATATCGCAAAGGGCTCCCCCTGCTGCTTTAGATCCTCCGGCGTATGAATCCGCCCCTTGAGAAGACTATCCAGAATAAAGTCCTTGGAAGCGACTCGGGTACTGGATATTAAACTTTTATTCTGATTGGAAAGATAATCGATCGTATTTTTCACAACATCGATCTCATTTTCGGCTTTGTTCGTATGCTGCAGAATCCTGCTTGCATAATTTTTAAGATTATGGATCGGTTTATAGTTAGTTCGCATATTGAAATAGATGACAATACTCCCAAGCACTAAAAGCAGAAGTACAACCAGTATAAACTCGACCTGAATGCCATCCGTTTTTTTTAGAACCTCATTAATAGGAGTAAAAGAAATATATTTCCAGCCTGTCTTATCAGACTTCATTACAGACATTAACATCCTCTGGTTGTCCTCTGAAACCGTTTTGGAAAAATGATTCTCGTTGCTGCCAAGATATTCATTAAGTTTATCCGCAGATAACCGAAGAGCATTATTGGAAGTCGTAATCACTTGATTATTCTGATCCAGAATCATAATACTTGAATGATATCCGCCAAAATTGTCTTTAATAATTTTGGTAAAGAAATTCTCATCCACCAAATAAAGAACCGTTGTGTTAGCGTCAATGCCGAAACCGGAAATGGGATAAATGAATGTTACAATTTTTTCTGCTTCACGATCATACTTGATAACATCCTCGGCAGAACGTACTTTTGGAACCTTGAGCGAATTGATATCTCTTTTAAAATCCTCTTCATTCCAGGAACTGTATTTAAAAGCTTGATTAATAAATAACGGTAAAGAATACGAACTTGAGCTGGAGTAAATAAACGAATCCCCACGAAAATAGACCATCATATCTTTAATAAAATTGTTCGAAGCCAAATATTTGCCAAGTTCACGCTGTGCATCGATAGCAAGATTCGGATCATTCAATGCGTAATAGGGATTTAAGCTCCTGTTCATTTGAATATGCGTTTGTATACTATCCAATTGCTTAATATTGGCGTCAACGATATACATGACTCGATTTAACGTATTTGCATTATTGGCAATTAACTCGTTCTTAAGTATACCTATGAACTGATAATTCACAAAAAATACCATAACTACAATACAAATAAATAAAATAACGACATAAGACATCAGATATCTAAAAAATAAAGCTTTTTCCTGTATGTAAGATTTCATCTTCGCTTCAGCCCCTCTAGGATGTCCTATTATAACTATACTGGGCTTGCCAAGCAAACGAAAGTCTTTATTCCAAAAAGGTTTTCAGCCCATTATTTTAAATTGACAACGACCGTATTCGGCTTACCGACTTCAGGTATTCCAGGCATTTTGATTGGAACTGCATGCCATTCATTGTCAATGGTATTCCCATCACCAACAAGCGGAATGGTCAAGTAAATAATTAGTTCATCCAAATTCACATCCTGATTAGGGTCGCTTACCGTAATAAACAGCTTGTCTCCCTCTTGCTCCAACATGACTACAGTAGGTTTGGAAACCTTCATCTTCAACGTCTCTGTACTGCATACTGTTTCATTATCATAGAACACAGCTTGAATCATACTATTATTGGCCACAGCTTGAAGTTTGGTTGTGTTGGAAATGATTTGAACAGGATTTGAAGCTAGATACGATTGCGGCTCCTGATCGCCGGCATACATGAGATACGAATACTTGCAATCAACAGGCGCCGCCCCATGATTCACCCAAATCTGGAATATCGGGCACAGCTCATTGTCTGCCTCATTATTTGTAAAGTTTAACAGTTCCCAATGCGTTTTCCTTTCCTCTGCTAACATGACGACTTCCCCGGACGTATGCTCAGGAAGTACCGCATAAAGAATGCCATCCTGCTTTACCCAAGGAATATCCTTGCTCCTGGACTCGCACCCTTTAAGTGTTACCTTTACACCATTTTTGTCCATACCGTAAGTCTCTATCGAAGGACTCCCTGCCGTATGATACAAAATATCCGTAGCCCACTTCGTCTGATTGATCGTGGTCCGTATCTCGCTGCCCATTTCAGGTCGATGATCCGAGATCCCCGCACCCAAGCAGACAATCGTATCGCCTATAATAAAATAACCTTTATGCGCCTTTACTCCGAAGATTTCTTTGCTGCCATCTTGATGGATAACACCGGCTCCATCCAGCTTCTTCCGATCATCTTTCTCAAAAATAAATCCTGCTGCACCGTTGTCATTGCGGGCAACTCCTCCCGCGTAAGGATGAATACTGTTATAACCAGACCAATTTGTCCCGGGCACAAGCTTTGCAGTCTCTATATAGCGGGCTGTTATGCCAGGTAAAGAAGCAAGTTCCCAGGCCCCTTTGCTTTCAGCCCATTCAGTGCCGTCTCTTGCTATGACATAGGAACCATCCGCTGTAAATAGATTAAGCTTATCTGCCATAATATGAGCGAATTCTACACCGTCGCAACGATTTGAAGCCATGTTCAAATAGAAATACAGCTTATCCGTTTTCTTGATCAAATCATCATTGTTCCAGAAGTAGCGTACTCCTTTGTAATAACCTGAAGGATACCCGTCCATCATTTGAACATCTTTATGATCAAGTAGATCGTTCATTTCTTTCAACTGTTCTTCCGTTAACAAATAACTAAAATTTTCTATCAGTAATTGTGCCAAATTATAAATATAGCTGACGTCATCTTTCATCTTCCTTGTGAAAATATGCCTGGACTGCATGGGTGCGTCAAAGCCCTTGTAATGACTCCAACTGATTCCGCGAATAAAGTTGATCAGCCAATCCATATTTCGGTAAGTGATCTCTTTCTCCCAGGGTGTTCCTTTCAGATCCTTGATGATATTCAATCCGCTCAGTATACCATCCTTCGGATAGCCATTATTATAGGCTTGCGGACCATGCCCCCAACCGAAGCCATCGGCGCATATCCCTTCGTCCCAATAGGACTCGTTGCTGTTCGTATGAGAAGTCGGCGTAAAAATATGACTGACGACATGTGTCATAGTATCTATCATTTCTACAGATTGAAGCATTACTGCTGTATAAAAGGAAGGACGATAGGTCAACGCATTACCGCCTACCCACCAGACATGCATTCGGAACCGCTCAGGACTGATCGGATGGCTGTCGGTATGATCGCCGCGAAGCGGCAATGTCCATGACTGAAGCGCACATCGGCTCAGCTGCTTATGTACTTCCTTTGTTAGCGAATCATCCTTAGTTCCTTTCTCAACAGCTTCCATATCGTCAAGAAAGAAGACAAACAGATTCACAGCTGCAAGAGGGACAGCAAAAACAGAGCTGTGAAACCGAGTAGCCTTCTTGTCCTCCCTGTCCGCTTCCATTTTGCAATAATAAGCAATGCCTTTAAAAATCCTGGATTTCAAGTTTTCATCCTGCATCGGTTTTTCTCGTGACCAATGAAAGGGTTCAGAAAGCGAGGTCAGCCGCAGGATGGCATCATACACGTCCTTAAAAGAATCACCTAAATCTGCAAAGCGTCCATCTTCTGATAACTGTGAAATATAATAATCTCTTTGATTATAGTTACTATAAAGTTTATGAGCGCGAATTGGCTGGCGAGCAATTTGCCTTCGTAAAACGACAATTGCTTGCAATTTGTTTGCAAGCATCTCGGCCGAATTCTCGTTAAGTTTATGTAGACATTCACTGCATGATAAAGAGCTCTTCCATAAGGTTTCAGGTAGTAGATCAGCATATATGGTGTTATAAGTATTCATAGTTACCCCTTTCTTATTCTTCATCCTATTTATTCCAGATATCTTTTGTAGTTGCGAGAACTTCATCCAGTTTTATTCTTAACTCTTTGACGAGTTCGTCATGAACATCGGCAATATTTCTCTGTTGGTAGAGGTCATTCAGATCGTCGTACAAAATGTAAGATTCTCTCTCGACATAGTCTTTTTTGACTAAGAATGTGTACTGCTTTGTCTTGAGTCCCCTCATATTTGTGAATGCATTAATAAATAATCCCTCTGTATCACCATCTTGGAGACCGTAAAAATAGTCTGCCTTATTATCACCCTCAACGTCATCCGGTATTTGATCCTCAAGTCCCATCATAGTTAGCAAGCTTGGCATAATATCAGGAACATTTAATATAAAATCGGATTTACCTGGTTTTATCTTCCCAGGGTGTCTGATTAAAAAAGGTACTTTGAAGCTTTCAGCGTACCAATGCGGTTTCCCCATAACGTTATGGCTTCCCATCATCTCTCCATGATCTGAAGTGAAGACCACAATCGTATCGTCCTTTATTCCCATTCCCTCAATGGCATCGAGTATTCTCTTAAAGTGTTCATCCACACCCGTAATGGCGGCAAAATAATTTTTCACATTATTTCGTGCAATTTCCTTACCATTTTGGGGTTTATCGCTTATCTGTAAATACTCTTCCGGGGTTTTATCCGTTACGTTTTCCCTGTTCAGCAAATCCTCTACGCTTTTTCCTTCGTACATATCGACGTACTTTTGAGGAACCTGTTTAAATGGCGGATGCGGAGGATTTAGGGACATCATCAAAGCAAACGGCTTGCTTTCATCCCGATATTTCCCATCCTTATTCCGGATATAATTGATCGCTACGTCAGTCTCGTGCTTGACTGACCATTCTTCCGGCTTGATTTTCTCCTCAATCTTCGCATTATTCACCCAATAGTGCGGTTCAAGATGATTGTCGCAGGCGCCGTATGCGTGCCAAAACGTGAAGTTATGTCTTCTATTCGGCAACGTATAGGAATCCCACATCACGCCATCTTCCCTGCGTCCCTCTGTATACTTTTCTTGCGATAGATCTACCGGATCCAGATGCCACTTGCCAATATACCCCGTATTGTAGCCGTTTTCGAATAAAACGTCCGAAATGCATCTTTCATCTTTTTTCAGGTACACGCCATACGTGTTTCTGTTGCTGTTGCAGTTTGCGATTACGCCATTTGAATATGGATATTTGCCGGTTAACAACATGCCTCTGTACGGACTACATAAAGGGAAATTGCTCAGCGCATTTTCGAGTACTAAACTTTCTTGGCTGAATTGGTCTAGATTAGGTGTGATTACCGGATCTGCATTCATAAACCCAAGTGCTTGCTGCCTCCATTGATCTGGAAAAAAATAAATTAAATTCGGATGTTTCATTTTCAAAACACTCCTATCCTTTTATAGAACCAACCATAACTCCTTTGATAAAGTACCTCTGAAGAAAAGGATACAAGAAAAGCATCGGAACGCTTGCGATAATAATGACGCCATATTTGATCTGTTCCGCAATAATTCGGGCTTCCTCAGCCTGTGTAATATCATCGGTCATAGTCGTCAAGTTTTGGGACTGGATCAGGATAGATCTTAAGATTAACTGAAGCGGAAACTTCTCTGAGCTGTTTAAGAAAATCATTGCTTTAAAATAATCATTCCAATGCCCCACACCATAGTAAAGCGCCAAAACGGCCATCACAGACTTAGACAAAGGAAGCACCATCGAAATAAAAAACCTGAACGGCGAACATCCATCAATCGCTGCCGCCTGTTCGATTTCTTCTGAAATATTGGATTCCAAAAAGCTGCGCGTGATAATAATATTAAACACCCCAACCGCGCCAAGGATAACCATCGCCATCGCCGTGTCACGAAGACCAAGACTCTTGACCAACAAATAATGCGGAATTAAACCGCCGCTAAAATACATCGTGATCATCAGTACGATCATAATTACTTTGCGTCCCGAGAAATATTTGCGGGATAAAGGGAAGCCAATCATCATGGTCAATATAACATTGAGCGTAGTTCCAACAACCGTATATAAAATGGTATTGCCATATCCCGTCCAAATTCTTGTATCCTTGAATATTCTTTCGTATCCTTCCAAGGTAATGCCTTTGGGCAACATAATCACATTGCCGCTAACTACGTCATTTGGACTCGATATGGAAGCTATGAAAACAAAATATAAAGGGTATAACACGATAAGCAGGAAAAATCCCAGCACACTATAATTAATGATATCAAATACGAGATCCTCTTTAGATCTTTTAATTGTTTTCATCGTCGTCGAACTCCTTTCTTACCAGAGACTGGAACCACTCAGCTTTTTAGCGATACGGTTTGTGCTGATCAGCAAAATAATATTGATTATCGTATTAAAAAGTCCGATTGCCGTTGAATAGCTGAACTGGCTGCCTTCAAGACCAATTTTATATACATAAGTTGAAATCACTTCAGATGCATCAATATTCAGAGCGTTTTGCAGCAAGTAAGCTTTCTGGAAACCAACATTCATGACAGAACCCACGTTGAGGATAAATAAAATAACCATCGTTTGTGAAATTCCTGGAATATCTACATGCCGAATGATCTGTAACTTGCTGGCTCCGTCAACTTTTGCAGCCTCATACAATTCAGGGCTTATTGAAGACAATGCAGCGATATAAATAATGGTTCCCCAACCGGCATTCTGCCAAATGCCTGACCATACAAATATGCTTTTCCACAAGTCGGGACGCGCCATAAAGTTAATTTTTTCTCCGCCAAATGATGCGATAATCGTATTGACTACACCGATACTGGGCGATAAAAAGATAAGCAGCATGCTTGAGAGAACAACAACCGATATAAAATGGGGAGCATACGTTACTGTTTGCACAATTTTTTTGAAACGCAGGTTTCTCACCTGATTTAAAAGCAATGCCAGAATGATAGGAATTGGAAAACCTACAATCAATTCATAGAGACTTACGCCAAGCGTATTTTTCAACACCGTCATGAACTGGTAGGATCCCAAAAATCTTTCAAAATGCTTAAATCCTACCCAAGGACTGCCCCATATCCCCTTTGAAATCACAAAATCCTTGAATGCCAGTTGAATACCATACATAGGAACATAGTCAAAAATAATAATGTAAATCAGTGCAGGAAGGCACAATAGGTATAAATGATAATCGCGAGAGAATACTTTTTTTAGAAGCCTTTTCTTGTTGACTTGCGGATATCCCTCTGTTTTTACATCATTCTTTGAAGCCATTTTTGCAATTTCCACAGCAGCCCATCTCCTTCACCTTACTTGAAAGCGCTTAAATATCATGCCTCTAAATATATACAAACGCTTAACATACGTATATAAACATTATTTTCTGCATATGCAGAATTTCAATAAAGGTTCAAATCCATGTCTTGCAAGAGCTTTAGATCGTGAAGAAGGAGGAATAGCGCCCGCGAGCGCCTTCCTCCCCCAATTTCACAGCTCTTTAATTATGTGACAATATATAATTGGCGTCACGCAGCAATAAGGTTGCCGTATCATTTGAAATGTGCTTCCCACTTTGCGCTTTCACTTCATTCACAAAACTGTTTAAATTATTTTTTACCAATTCCGTCTGTAAGCTATTGGCAATTCCCGCATTGTCAATCTGGCTGGTACTCAAGAAGAGAGATACCAATTTTTTTAAGGAATCGACGGTAGCAGCGGTCTGGAATTGAACAGTCTTGATTCCCTGTTTACCAGATATGTCAGTGGAGGTAATTAGAAGTGTGTGTTGACCCAGCGGCAACGAATAGAGCGGAATGGTCGTTCCCATTTGGAATGCATACGTATCCAGCGTAACCGTTGTCTTGCTGTTGTCGACACCGGACAAGTCATCGGTCAATGTAAACTGCGGCCTCAATTCCTCAGAATCATCATATACGCTGCCGTCTTTCGGATTGGACACCGAAATAGCCGGCGGTGTTTGGTCGACGATAAATGTCGGTAAAGAAATATGAACCTTTACATCACCTGGTATGACATACGGTACCCCGCTGCCTGGCGGCTCTTCCATGACGAATTTGCCATCTTCCATTATTCGGTTAGGCCAGTATAACCATTTCCCGCCACCGTTTACAACTTCAAAAGCCGGAGGTTGCTCAATCGTTAAAACTGTATGATGCTCTTTGGTTTCAACACCGACAACCTTCAATCCCCAACCGGAAGTATCACCAAATTCAGTCTGTACCCATTGATTCTTTAAGAGCTCAGCATTCTCAACGATACCATCCAGCGTCATTGTATTTGGAGATGTGCCGTCTATCGAATCAGTCGTTGACAATACCTTGAAGGTTTGATCTTTTTTGCCAGTCAATACATTGCCGTTAAGTTCCGTATTCCCTTCTTCACCATGATATATCCAAAGAATTTCACCGTTATCTCTAGCTTTCCTAACAATGGATACTTTGCCTGAGAAGGTGATTCCTTCCACGCTTCTCTTTAACGAATCATTACTAATATACACAATATCTTCATAATCTTTTGTCGTGACAACTGCAGCAATGGTCATTCCAGTAGGATCTTCCGGATAAATCCATCTGACATTTTCAACCTGTGGCGTTTCCGTCTTGCTCTTCCATGTCTCGTATACCCCAGCATACTTGGTAACGGTATCAGGCGATACAAGATTTCTCCGGTAAAGTTGGTATCCAGGGAAATTGCTCTGCAACTCTGTTTTATTCAGCGTCTTTCTGAGTGTCGGGACTCGAGTAAAATACGTTTCCGCGCCTGGTACGCCGTTAATAAAGCTTTTTACTGCAACACCCGTGTCTTTGCCAATCCATGAAAAACTAAATGCACCTTCTCCACTCCCAGTTTTCGGATTCTTCATTAGGTTTCGGAATTCGCTAAGCCCTTCTTCGTGGCCGGTACTCTTCAGATATTGCGCCATATCTGTGCCATCATGAGTCTGCAATTGGAGTGACGTCTCTAGATTCGTATCTTCTTCCTCAATAGCACGTAAATAGGATTCATGAGCGTCGCCACCCTTTAGTCTTTGCAAATCAAGCACATAGGACTTATTACCATCCACTTTCATAAGTAATATCATACGCCTGTTCATCTCAGCCAAATCACCTATAGGACCAGGTGAGGACGCTTCCAAAAGCTGCACTTGTTTTCCATTCTTTGTTCCAGGATCATAAGCCAACTGTGACGCTCTGCGCGTTTCATGACTTCTGCTCGTATAACTGCTACCAGCTTTTTTGGACCATACCCAGCCAATATTGTGAGCTTGGGAAGACATATGATAAAAACCGTTGGAAGTTCGCCCTCTCGGATACCCCGGATCAGGAAATACTTCACTGCCCGATCCCCATAATGTCAATTGCAGGTGATCCCCATGTGCATGCCCCGTAGAATAAGGCAATCCTCCTGCAATAGGCGGAAAAGTCAGAGATACTTGTGTTGCATTCTCGGTATCCCCTTGTGTAAGCGCATAGTATCCCGATGCATTTAATTCAATATTAGACAAATACTCCGGTAAAATAGGGTCTTTTTGAGAACGTACAAAATGATCCGTATCGTTCAGGAATATCTTTTGTCCATTGGGAAATTTCATTTTATTCATGAGGTCTTTGCCCTTTTGGAGCATTGGCCAACGGTTGGACAGGTTTGTATGATCTAACTTTAATCTAAATTGATTATCAATGTAACCCTGAGGATCTTTGAAACAGCTCTCTAAAAGCAAAGCGGCATCACCTGTATTTACCATTTGCCCGTGATAGGTAATAGTCGCTTCTTGCCAAAAGCCGTCGGCAAAAAATTGATCCGGTCCCATGTAAGTATCTACCCATGGCAGAACTAACCTTATTAATTCCGGATCATTTAATACGGATGCCACTCCGAATACAGCCTTTATTGCATAAGGCACAAGATTGGAATAATAAAAACCATTATTCAGATTATACATATCAATCACAGTGGATCTTAACCAGGTTTCTACAACGCTTCGGGCATCTTCTCCGACTTGAGATGAGATCTGATCCCACTGGCTTGAATTATAAACCAAGTCATATGCATAAACAGCATGAACAGGCACATAATTTGGAAAGGCATGGAACAAATCATCTTTAGTAATTTTTGGAATATTCGAGTAGTCCTTAGCAAACCTATAAAGCGCCTGAATCGCTCTTTTCGAATATGTTTCATCCTTAGTAGTACTATAGAGAAAGCTCATTTGTCTGATCGTTTTTTCAAAATTCGGACGAGCGTCTAACGTTTTTCTGCTTAGCGATTCAGTTTGAATACGCGTCAAATAAGAACTGTCAGATAATGCCATAACAGGGTCAACTGTTGGCTTGGTTAACGTAGTGTCTAATTCTTCTTTTTTTACTCCTTGCATATCACCAAAGAACGGAAACATTAAGATTAATTGATTCGGATAACTAGTAGTTGGCACTCGTATAGGATGTTTAATGTCTGTACTGTCCCATGTAACAATGGCATTGATCATGTTGCTTATTTCAACAGGTTCAAAAGACAGTTGAGAATCACTTACAACCAATAAACCGCTTTCATTTTCATATACACTTTTGTCTAGAGCTGTTGCAATCGTCTGTATAGGTACAAGGGGCTCATAGCTTCCTGGCTTACTGGCAACATCTACAGATTTGTTTGCAAAAGTGAATCTTAAAGTGTTATTTTCCAGCTGTACAGGAGCCTGTAATTGGAGGCTTTTTACAACAAAACTGACCGGGACATAGAGCATGTCATCAATTTTCGTTGCGTTTACTTCCGGATTGTTTGCATCAATTTTGACTCTGTTATTATTCACATAAGCATTGTTATTGCCTGCATAAATGACCAAAGCGTTGCTTAGTTTGCTTACTATTGAACCCGTTAACTGTTTGGGTGCCCAGTCTCTGAATGCAGTCTTTTCCGTTTTATAGGGTGGACCTTCTGATCCAGTGGAAGCTGCAATACTTGATATTTGAAACGTCATCATCAAAACAAGCAACAAGGCTACAATTCTTCCATACTGTTTAGTCAAATCTAACACTCCTCGTTAATTAACAAATTATTTTGAGTTTCAGTAAATCGGGACAGATTTAACTATTGCTAGCTACAATTCTGCCCCGTCTAGTTGCTTATATTTGATTATTTCGTACTGTCATAGGCTTTCTGATTAATTTTGATATAATCGTCCATCCCGAGTTTTTTCAACTGATTCACGTATTCATTCCAATCAGCATCAATCCCGCCGCTATAGATCCACTTTGCCGTCATTTTGGTTACATATTGCCCGAGATCTGCTACAACAATTGAGTTACGTTCCGCGTCCTTTTGTTCCATGAAAGGACTCCCATAGGCTTCTTTCTGGAAAAATGGACTGTAGATCTTTTCCGCTTCTTCCTTTGATATTGTGGCGGCTGATTTTTTATTTAATGTTACATCGCCCATAAGTTGAATATACAAGGAGGAATTTACAGGTGTATCTGCAGATTTTTCAATCCCTGTAAATTGTTTACCGTCTGCCTTCAGTATCTCTTCGAACATTCCGTTGCCCAGTTTTTTAAGGTACTTGTCATAGGGTCCACTGGAATTCTGAATGGATGTATCCGTATCGTAATTCAGATCTGCCCATTTCATCAAAACTTCCGGATTTTTCGCCTTATTCGTGATTGCAAAAGCAATATTGAAATTCACTGGCGTTAGCCTTTTCGCCCAGCGTTGCTTGCCATCGGGTCCTTTAAGAGGAGGGCCATAAACAAAATTATCACTATTTGTATTTGCTGTTGACCAGTAAATACCGCCGCCTACTGAAGGTACTTTACTTGTCATTTTTGCCGTGTATGCAGAACCGTCCATTGTAAAAGCTTCTTTATCAATAAGCCCTTCAGTCGCCAACTTATTTAAGAATTTAATGGCTTCTTTATATTCATTTTGTCCAGGTACAAAAATGAGTTTACCGTCTTTGACATCAATCATCGACTGTGGCATAACAAGTCCGGAAAACCCGATCAAGGAAGAAATGCCATTTATTTTATCTACTTGTCCATTGGTACCATATCGGAACGTAAAAGGAATTTCATCGTCTTTGCCATTTCCATTCAAATCTTTCGCCGCTTTGATTGCTTTCAGGTATTCGTAAAACTCATCCGTTGTGGTAGGAATCTTCAAACCTAGCTTATCCAACCAAAGCTTGTTATAAAGGATGGTGTCATTGGTATTGGTAGTTCCTTCAGAATACGAAGGCAATCCATATACGTGTCCATCAGGTGCTGTCATTTGCTTAAGTATATTCGGGTTTCTTTCTATCAGTTTTGTTAAATTAGGCATGATATCTTTATTGATCATCTTTTCCAGTGGAATAAGAACTCCCTGAGTGCCGTAGTTCACATAATCACTTGTTTCAATAGCAAAGCCACCATAAAAGGCGTCCGGCAGATCTCCGCTTGCAAAGGCCAGCTGTCTTTTTTGCTTAAAGGCATCTCCTGTGCCCCAATCCAACCAATCAATCTGAACGTTTGACTTTTTCTCAAACTGCTCGTTCCATGATGTCAATGTTTGGAAGGGTTTAAAACCGTCGGATCTGTTTTGTGCAAAAGTGTACTTCACTTTTTCCTTTAGTGGAAATTCCACGGATTTTGCAGTTACTGACGAATTCTTGGGCGATTCCGCCACCTTGCCTGCATCCTTATCGCTACTGCAGCCTGTTACCATAGCTGAAGCAAGCATGCTGAGAGCGATGAAAGACGATACTCTCTTCTTCATTAAGACCCACTCCTTTGTGAAATGTAAAATCAACCAAATGTAAACGCTTAACAATTACATTTCTCATATTAGTACAACGCTATTTTGACGTATATATACATTATTTTCTGCATGTGCAGAATTCCAATTCACCTTATAGACCCACGTTCCACAAGGATTATAGCGCATGATTCCCTTGTATTGCACGGAATTTCTACTGTCTCTTTCCCCACCTTCAAGTTATGTAATCCATTTTGACCAAACATATAGCATTTTGTTTATTGTATTATGATTGCCCATAGTCCTTCCCAAGGAAGGACTATGGCTGTTTCGATTTGCTGTAACATGTTTTTCGTTCACGTCCGCAAGATGTCAGTCTCATATAGTAACCGTTTTCACTATTCACTTTTATCACAGCTCTGTCAGCAGGTACATATGCCAGATCGCCAAATCGGAAATGCGAGATTTTGATATTCGCCTGTTTGGCGGCGGAATCAACGACTATTTACTCAAGAATGAAAAAGTTTGGTTTGCGAATTTCGACCCAAACATCCCCAGGAATGATTCTAGGCTGCCGCTTTTCCACATTTAGGTTGTTTTGGCCACTTAACAGCGCGCCGGTTTGGTCTTGAACGTTCGGATAGAAAAGCATCTTCGCTCCCTGCTCCGTCAACTCGAAGGGAGGGCGATCCTGCACACGAATCATACTGCCTTGTGCGTCGGCAATTTTCATGCCGTAACCCGATTGGTCGCCGAATGTCATTTGCAGCCAAAGGTCTTTCATAGAAGGATCGTTTGGTATCAAGCCGTCTATTCGGATTTTGCTTTCGGACTTGTCCTTATTGGAGCCTTTAGCATCCACTGCTTTAAATCTTAGGTCCGCAGCCCCTTTAACCGATACGCCTTCCCCTTCAATTTGGCCTTCACCGTAAAGATAAGCCCAAATCGGCTTTCCAGTCGCCTTGTCTCTGCGCACTAAGGCCGTCTTGCCTGCAAATCGGAAACCCTCCGCTTCGCGTGTTGCCGTATCGTCGCTGATATAGATAATATCCTCGTATGACCCGGCCTGAACGACAATCGCACTGCTCATCGGATCCGCCGGCGCCGTCTCTTTCCACTGAACCGATTGCACCATCGGCTGCAGACTGCTTCTCCACGTTTCGTAAACAGCTCCGTAGCGCGTGACCGTCTCCGGATTCACAATATGACGGCGGTACAAATGCCAGCCCGGGAAATCGAAAGCTTTCTTCGCGTCTCCACCCGTTCTGCGCATTGTCGGTACTTCCGAGAAAATAACCTCGCTATCCGGAATCCCGTTCATATAGGCGCGAATCGAAGAACCGCTTGTCGAACCGATCGAAGTGAATTGGAAATCCGCTGAACCGTTGCCAACCTGCGGATTTGTCATCAGGTTCCGGTAGTCGGGTAACCCTTCCTCCTTGCCGATGCTTTTCAAATAACCTTCCGTCGTCTCGCCCGGATGCTGCACCAGCTCCATTGGCGTTGAAACTTGCGACGCTTCGTCCTCCTCGGAGCGCAAATATAGCTCATGCGCCTGACCGCCTTTCAGTCGTTGCAGGTCGACGACATATGAGCGGTTGCCATCAATTTGAACAAGCATCAGCTGACGGCGCTTGACTTCGGCCAGATCGCCTTCCGGCCCAGGCGAGGAAGCTTCGATCAACTGCACCCGTTTCCCGGACAGCGTCCCCGGGTCGTACGCCAGCATCGATGCACGTGTCGGCTGCGACGCTCTGCTCTTGTAGTTGCTCGCATCTTTAGACCATACCCAGCCGACATTGTGATCAACCGCATCCATATGGAAAAAGCGGGTCGGACCGGAGCGCATGTAACCGGAATCGGGCAGCATTTCCATACCGGCTCCCCATAGAATCAATCCTAGGTTGTTCGCATGGTAATGCCCTCCAGAATAAGGAGTACCTTCCGCCAGCGGATTAAAGCTGAGATTCACTTGAGTCGCATCGTCCCTATCCCCGGCTGTCAGCGCAATATGCCCGAAGTGCCATAGCTCGATGTTATTCAGGTTCTTGATCGGATCAGCCGCGGATTTGTTATTCGTGTTGGCATCGGCATCGTTAAGAGCAATCGGTCTACCGTCCGGAAACTGCAGTATCGTTGGGATTTGTTTCGCTTTCTCCAGAAGCGACCACATGGGGCTTAAATCAGTGTGATCGAGCTTTAAGCCCAGCTTCTTGTCGACGTATCCTTTCGGATCCGAATAGGTGAGTTTCAACAAATCGAGAGCCGCAACGATATTGCCGACAACCTGATTGTGGTAGCTGATCGTCCCTTCATGCCACATGCCATCCGCGTGAAAATAGGTTCCGGACAACAACTTTTCGAACCAAGGAATAAATAGACGAATCATATCGGGATCGTTCAGGATGACCGCCGTCCCCAATACATTGCGGAGCCCGTAAGGAACGATATTGCTGAGGTAAGCTTCATTCCCAAGATTGTACATGTCCATGGCTGCTTCTCGGAACCAGTCTTCGATCGACGACCGAATGTCACCGCCGACCTCGGATGAAAGAGTCTTCCACTGTTCCGAATTATAAATCAGATCGTAGGCGTAAACGCACTGGATCGGTATGATGTCCTTATAGGAATGGAACTGGATATTTACCGATTTCGGAACAGCTCCGTAACCTTGGGCAAATTGCTGCATGACGAGAATAGCCCGTCTTGCATACTGCTCATCACCCGTTTTGCCATACATTTGAGCCATCCGGCTAACCATCGTCTCGTACTCGGGGTGAATGTCAATTCGAGTACGGGTTTCGGCGTTCTTCCTGGCTGCTTCAATTAGGTCCTCTTCCGTCATCGCCATGATCGGGGCAATGCCTTGCATGATTTTGGCGTCATTCTCGTTGGGCTTCTGGAAGGAAGCGAACATTTTCGTAATGGCTGCAACCTCATTCCCGTTCTCCTTGACGGTAAACGGAATAGGATGCTTAACATCCGCACTGGACCATTTTCCGATAACGTTTGACGCTGTTTTCAAGACTGCGGAATCAGCTGAGGACGCCTCAGCTCGCAAATTGAAATCCGCATTCGCAATAGGCAAAGACGTGACGGCCAAACTCACTCCCAAACTAAGTATCACTGTATAACGACCAACCGGACGTGCCATAACCGACCACCTTTCCGAGTGAACACCGTTTGTCCGCATAATCGAACAGCAAATCTCACTCATCCTGTTTTTATTACCCACGTTCCAAGCATTGTGTTTATTGCACCTTTCTTTTCTGAGGTATATCTACATTTCATGCAGTCCTGTTCCATAAGGGTTTTTATGATTGCCCATAGTCCTTCCCAAGGAAGAACTATGGGCAACATTAAATACACTGCTCTACTTTTTCGACAATACATATTCAGCATCTCGCAGTAAATAGGTCGCCGCTTCGCTTGAAATATGCTTCCCGTTTTGCGCATGAACCTCATTCACAAAGCTGTAGAAATTGTTTTCGGCCAATTTTTCAAGAAGACTATTTGCAACACCGGCATTGTCGATCCACTTATTGTCAGTAAAGCGTGTCACCAATGCATTCAAGGAATCGACAGAGGCCACCGTCCGAATCGTGACGCTTTGGCTTCCCTGGTTACCCGCCAAATCGCTTGAATCAATAACAAGTGTATGCACCCCGAGCGGCAATTTATATAGCGGAATCGCGTCTCCGGTCGTGTAAGAAATCGTATCCAGTGTCACCGTCGTCTTACCGTCATCGATACCCGACAGAATATCATTCAGCGTAAACTGCGGCGTCAGATCAATGGAATTTTCAAAAGTGCCGTCTTCAACCGGAACAGACACCAGCACCGTCGGCGCAGTCTTGTCGATGCTAACGGTTGCCGAATGGGCCTGTTCCACGTTGCCTGCGTTATCGACGCTCCAATAAACAAGCGTATGGACTCCCTCCGTCTTCAATGTAATCGCATTGCCGCTTTGCTGTGCGCCGCCGTCTACGGTGTAATACGTAGCCGCTACTACTGAGCTGTCATCAACGGCGTTCAAGGTGACGGTTGTATCCTGATTAACCCATCCGGCAGGGGCGTTATCCGTCGTAACAGGCGGTGTTAAATCCTTCTGATATACCCGGACATAATCAACGGTCATATCTGAAGTGCTGCTGCTCGAGGAGCCGTAGCCGCCCGTCGGAATATTGCCTGCCCAACCATTATTTTTAACCTCCGTGCTCAGAATAATATATTCCGGAACGTTGGATACAGCCGCTAATGTTGACCATTTCAGCACACCGTCAAAATAATAGTTCGTCCCGGTTGGGGACCACTCCACTGCATATGTATGGTAACCAGTTCCCGTATCTCCTTCCCATAACACGCTGCTTTGCGACTTGTGATAAGCGCCATAGCCGTCCCAGTGAATGTTGTTCATCCCTTTGGACGATACGTTTGTGCCGTTACTTGTTACATTGCGATGTTCAATAATATCCATCTCCACACCGGAATTGGACGGATCGCCAATGATTTGTCCATAGGTTGGCGACTGCAGCCAGAAGGCCGACCATTGCCCCGGACTGGTGTTAAATTTGATACGAGCCTCGAATTTACCGTATTTCCACATATTCTTGCTCCTGATCATACCGGTATAATGAGTGTTGTTCTCGGTGTATGCTTTCACCAAAAGATTTCCGCTACCATCAAGAACGACCGCATCCTTGGTGTTGATGGAATCATTGCGCGGTCCGAGATAGCGGTAATCCCATTTGGATGTATCCATGCTTGAGCCTGCCGCTCCGTTGAATTCATCCTCAAAGACAAGTTGATATCCTGAGTTATCGAACCCTGCCGCGGTCGCCTGCTGTAGGTTGCATGCTATCAGCACCGCGATCGATACAACCGTTCCCATAATGGCCTTCCAATTTTTCTTCATTTATTGATCCTCCTCCATTTGTAAAAAAGTCCTTGTCGTAAAATCTCTTTCAGTCCGTATCCAGATCCGTTTCCGAATCTGCTCAGGATCCTTTGTCCTTATGTGGGTACTGTATTCTCCTGCGGAGGCCCTCTTGCACAATTAGGGTCATTCGTCAGCTTGTGTAGCTGAGTGTACAGTCTGGCGTATCTTTAAAAATACGTTCTCCAATTCCGAAACGTGAGCTTAGCTGACTCCGCTTTTACCACCAGAATGAAAGCGTTATCACGAATGCGTTATCACCACTCCTTTCTAATTATTCCAAATTGTGTAACAAGTGGCATGTAATAACTTCTAGCACATCAACCGAATGTAAACGCTTAACAATTACATTTTCCATATTAGTACAACGCTATTTTGACGTATATATACATTATTTTCTGCATGTGCAGAATTCCAATTTACCCTGTAAACCCACGTTCCATAAGGATTATAGCGCATGATTCCCTTGTATAGCACGGAATTTCTACTATCTCTTTCCCCACCTTCAAGTTATGTAATCCATTTTGACCGAACATATAGCATTGTGTTTATTGCACCCTTCTTTTCTGAGGTATATATACATTTTTTTCATGATACGCAGAATTAAATCAAGCTGTATACATGAAAATGCACCTCACATGTGGTTAATTGGGATGGTGTGTGACAAGCTGTATTCGCTTCCAAAAAAAACAACTTAGAGCCAGCACCGTCATCGACGAGTCCCGCCAAATTATTACCCATTGTTGTAGCAACAGTCCCCAATAATTTGGTATCCAGTGTATAGGTGCCATTTGTAACCGTGGGAGCGCTTGCATTAAAATCAACATTTGTGAAGTCCCTGAGACAATACTTGGATCCCTTTGCACCGCTGCTAGACTACTTCCACAAACGGGAAATATCAAGGCCACTAGCAACATCGATAATAAGACAAGCATTACTTGTTTTCCAATTTTCACACATAATTCCTCCATGACTTGGTAGTTTGATTTACTTCGATTGAAAATAGAGGAGAGTGCCAGATTAATCAATCAACGGTAGTCCAGGCTATAATATTCAAGTTTTTCCTTCAATCATAGGAATTCACCTCACGAGTACTAATTAGTCATAGTGTAATTAGCAATGGGCATTAGAGGTGTGATACATTTTTGCCTGAATGTGCAATTCCCCTACTTCCTGCTTTACTAGCATTAAAAATGTAAAACGGGCAAGAGCTCGCGAATCATGCATCGCAAGCTCTATTACCCGCATTAAGTCATGAATGCACTATTTTTGTAACAAAATAGATTCAGCGTCCCGCAGCAAATATTTCGCAGCTTCACTAGAAATGTGCTTCCCGCTTTGCGCCTGCACCTCATTCACAAAACTCTTCAAATTGGTTTTTGCCAATTTTGCCTGCAGACTATTGGCGATTCCAGCATTATCAATCAAATTGGAATCGGCAAAGTGCGTCACCAATGTTTTTAAGGAATCGATGCTGGCTACAGTCTGAAAGCGAACGGTTTCACTTCCTTGATTGCCGGCTAGGTCACTCGTAGATACAACGAGTGTATGAAGACCAAGCTGTAACGTATACAAGGGAATTGTCGCCCCTTGTTGTAACGTATTTGCATCCAACATGACCGTTGTCTTGGTGTTATCAACCCCGGACAAATTATCAACCAGCGAAATAACTGGAGTTATGCTCCCGGAATCGTTAAATGTACCATACACCACTTCGGATATAGTAATTGTTGGCGCAATCGTATCCAGGTTGAAACTGATTGTTTTGGCAGTTTCAACATTCCCGGCGATGTCTGTTGAACGATAACTCAATGTGTACTTGCTGTCTTGATTCAACGTTACCGGGGCCGTATACCTTTGCCAAGTAGCCCTGTCATCTAGACTGTATTCAGTCTTAGCAGCACCGGACAAAGCATCATACGCGTTCAGGCTTACCGTAACCGGATGCACATACCATCCGTTCAGTCCGTCCGGTTGTAAAGGCGTTACAACCGCCGTCGTTACAGGCGGCGTCTTGTCTATACTGAAAGTAACCGTATGCGCCTGTTCCAAGTTGCCTGCATTATCCACGCTCCAATAAACAAGCTTATGGACTCCCTCCGTATTAAACAAAACCGTATTGCCGCTTTGCTGTGCGCCGCCGTCTACGGTGTAATACGTAGCCGCTACTCCCGAGCCGACATCAACGGCGTTCAAAGAGACGGTCGTGTATTGGTTGACCCATCCGGCTGGCGCGTTATCGGTCGTAACGGGAGGCGTAAAATCTGACGTAAATTTCGGTTGATTGAACACAACGTAAACCTTTCCTGGAATAGATAGTTCTGGAAAGAATAACGTATCCACACCTTGATCCGTCACGCGGAAAGGATTGTAACTTTCAACAGTAAGCACCGTGGAATCAGTAAGCTCGGTGACGCTTTCCACTTTCAGCCCGTATCCCGATCCATCACCGAATTTCGTTTGGATTCTCTGTCCTACTAATGCATTCGGATTCGAGAATTTTCCATTTACGGTAATCGTGTTACCTCTTACGGCCGGGTCAAGCGCCGTATTCGTGGAAGCCGTCGTTGTTGCTGTGATCTCCAGTTGTTGCGTGCCATAGCCGACTGTATTTGCAGCTTGCATTGCCACTTTACCTGGGCCGTTAACATAGGAATATACAAGATTTCCAGTTACGGCGTCAGTTCTCGCAACGGCAATATTTCCTGCAAAGGTGATGCCGTTGTAATTGCGTTCTTTCATATCGCCGCTTGTATAAATAATGTCTACGTAGTTATTGCTTCTTACAACGGCAAAGTTCGTCATTGGATCCGCATCGTCTGGTTTTACCCAAACAACACTGCTTACCTGTCCTGTTTGACCTTGTTTGAACATTTCATACACAGAACCATACTGTGTAATTTGGCTGCTGTCCGATACAATGTGTCTTCTAGCAAGGTGAGACGTCACATACTTGGATTCTTCAGCTTTCGTTGTCGTTCTTCTGCCGGTTGGAATCAGCGATAAAAATACATCCGAGCCGCCAACCCCATTCATGAATGTACGGAGGGACGCGCCTGTTTGCTTTCCTGTCCAAGTAAAGGAGAAGCTGTTATTTCCGGATCCGGCTTGCGGCTTCAACAGTTGATTTCTATCGGTAGACAATCCTGCAGTACTGTTAATGCTAGTCAAGTAGTCCTGCAAGTTGGCTTTTCCCGTATCTGCGAGCTGAACGTCTTGCACCTGAACGTCCATGTTTTCCAATTCCGAGCCGCGTTGATAGATTTCATGCGCCTGGCCGCCTTGCATTCGAGTCAAGTCAAAGGTGTAGTTGCTGTTCCCGCCCAGATTGACAAGCATGATTAATCTGCGGTTCATAGCTGCGCCTTTTCCATCTGGTCCTGGATCGGAAGCTTCAACCAGCTGCACCTGTTTGCTGTTCGACGCCCCGGAATCGTAAGCCAATAATGAAGGCTTTGTCCATGCACCAGTTGATGCCGTATTCGCTCCGTCCTGTCTCCATACCCACGGCATATTTCTCCAGAGCGGCCGCATCGAAGGATATCGTAAGGTAGCCCCGCTTCCATCGCCGTAGCTAGTTCTATTCAGATAGCCTGTATATGGCAGCATTTCAACTCCGGCTCCCCACAGATCAAGGGATAAGAAGTTCGAATGCGTATGACCGCCTGCGAAGCCAAGGTCTGTAGGCTGATACAACAACCCGGCATGGGTAGCTTCAGTTAGATCTCCCTGGAACAGTCCATAATAGCCTAAGCCCGGCAATTCGATGTTTTTCAATCCTTTGTCGACAATCGGCAATGCTTGCGGATCTCCGGTTTTACCATACGTATCACTGATTGGAATGGCTTTGCCATCCGGATAGATCAGCTTGTCGGAACTAAAATTAGTAGACATTGACAGCAGTGGCCATCTTGAGCTCAGATCCGTCTTATCCAGTTTGAGACCCAATTTGGTATCCACATAGTCTTGTGGATCCGTCCAGTTTTTCAACACATCCACCATCGTTTTCACATTACCGGATACCTGATCTCCATAGCTGGTCGTTTCTTCTCCCCACATGCCGTCGGAGAAATAATAGGTCCCGCTAAGAAGTCGGTCATTGAGATCAATCGCTTCCCGGATCAGATCGGGGTCAGTTAGAAGCATGCCCGTTACAGCAGAGGATCGGGTACCGTATGGCGTGATATTGTTCAAAGGCATGCTGTTGACGAGTCTGATATTCTCGTAGGCACCAGGTTTGAGCCAAAGCTCCTCGATCGTTTGCTTAACCTCTGCAGAGGAGATCGCAGGGTCTAGCTCACCCCATATACTTAAGTCAATAAGCGTGCCATAAGCGTAGACCGCGTCCTGCGGGAATTCATAATTTCCTCCCCAGAAGTCGGTATAGTTTTTATTGACCACAATGCGAGGATAATCCAGCGCCTGATAATAAAGGATGATAGCGGCTTTCCTTGCATATTTGGGGTCATTGGTGAGCTTATAAAGCTGAGCAAATAGCCTTGCATATTTTTCAAACTTGGTATGAATATCCGGAATTGAAATTTTGGCTGATGCCGCTTTAACCTCCTGGATGAAATCACTTTCATTCATATCCAAATATGTTTGAAGCTCAGAGTTCAGCGTCATGATTTGGCCTACACTATAAGTAAGCTCGCTCCGAGACGCTGACGTAAGAACCGCTGCCAGATCCCCTCCGTCGATAGCGTGCGAGTTCCACGCATGAGCCGGTTCTTGCACAGTAACCTGGAAAGACCTGCTCAGTCCGCTTGCTGTTTCCGTCGCGGTAATCGTTGCCACTCCCGTATTCAGCGCGAGCAGTCCGTTGCCAACCACTTTTGCGATACTTGGGTCCGAGGATGTCCAGATTACACTTTCCACATAGGCCGGGTCGGGAAGCGTCTTGATGGTTAAAATGGATCCTTTTCCTTTATCTACAGATATATCGGAAACAATAATGTCTTGGAGCGGAGGAACGATTGAACCCGCTTTCAAGTATGCGATCATCGTCCGGCTTGCCGTCTTACTTGCATTTGTAATTTGCGTGATATTATTTTGATATAGACCAATCCAATTGCCCAAATCCTGTTGGTTGATCCTCAGCGTTCCGTTGATCCAGATACTATACCAATGGTTTGGCGTATCCACTTCGACAACGATGTCGTACCACTGATCCGCTGTATAGGGACCAAGCACATTCCCTTTGGAATCTTTGATATTTCCATTCTGATCAAAAACAAGCAATGATGGCCAAGCAGGCGTACCTGAAGGCGGGGTCATGCTCTTCATCTGGAAGACATTTCTTTGCGAATTCGTATTATTGAATTTCAATCTAGTTTGTATACCGAACCGGTCCGTCTTATTAATGCCGGCTTTATACGAACCGACACTGGCTGTATCCGCTTCCAAAAAAAACAAGCTCGAACCGGTTCCATCTGCGACAAGTCCAGCCAAATTTTTGCCCGCTGTCGTTGCAACAGTTCCCAACAATTTTGTATCCAACGTATATGTGCCATTCGCAACCGCAGGAGCGCTTACATTAAAGTCAACGCTTGTGAAATCTCCGGTGATCAGTACAGGCTCCCCTTGGGCCGCTACTAAGCCTTTAGCAAACACAGGAACTGCGGATGTTATTAGCAATATCGATAAAAAAACAATCATGATTTTTTTTCCAATTTTCACACGAGATCCCCCCAAGTCGTAATAATTTGATTTAGTTCAATTGATTGTAGTGGAGAGCGCTTAATCAAACTGTATTTTTCCAATAAAGATAATTTCGTGTCATTTGTTTGATCATTAGATTCCTCCTCCCGATATAATGAACAACTAGTCACAGTATAAACAGTAAAGTACTCTGCAGGTATGCTTAATTTTTACCTGAATGTGCAATTTCACTACTTTCTGTTTAAGACAAAGCGCTTTTGTAGACCACTACTAATAAATTAAATAGTGGGTTGTATTGCAAAAATAAAAATGTTAAAGAGTAGTAGCGCCACATCATTGGATAAGTTAGAGGGCAGTCGAATTATGTTCGGACTGCCCTTTCCTAATCATATGCATGGCCTTGATTCCCTTTAATGATAACGACAAGCGTTTTAAAAGAAAAAATCCTTGTGGGATGTATACCCCAAAGGATTTTCTGCGATCTTTCTGACGCACTCTATTAAAATGGCGCTTGATCCCTTGGTTGGTTATCATTAGATAGGAATCCATCTTTGTATCTTGCTTTGTTTAAATCGCTGCGTTCAGCATCCGGAATTGGTAAATCCTTGTACAATCGATTGAATTACCGGAGCCAAAGTATGTCTTGCGGGTTCGTTCGCAACGTTCTATTTCCAATGTCGATCTCATTGGCCACGGATCATAACTTCCCATATTTCCCCTTATAGTCGACCGGGCTTATTCCGTTGTATTTCTTGAATACCTTCGAGAAATACGTGCGGTCTGAATAACCAAGCTTGGCGGCGATCATTTCAATCGTCATCTCTCTGTTCTTTAACAACTGAAGCGCGATTTTCATCTTAGAATGATGTACGTAATCGGTGAAGTTGACTCCGCTCATTTTCTTGAAGTACCTTGAGAAATAACTCGGATTCAGGTATAAATGGTTAGCAATAGAAACCAAAGAAATATTTTCGGACAGATGCTCCATAATATAGCGGTCGATCATTTGCAGCTTGTGTTTGTCAATTCCCGATAATTCATCAGAGGAATTCTCGAACAGGATTGTTTTAATCCGCCCCTTTACACTCTGCAAGGTTTCCTGAAGTCGCACAGTTCTTTCTAAGCCGGAATGAAACAAGGCATGATCCTTGTCGTATCCGGAATCGTACTCTAATAATCGTACCCACTGCGACAATTGAGCGATTAAGGAAGAGGGCGAAGACTGGTCGGCCGCAGTCTGTTTTGCAACGTTATCTATGATATCTGAGATGGCATCTATATCTTTATCGCGATAGGCTTGTAGCAGTGTTTCTTTGAAGCTCTCCCCGCTGGGATCAAAGACATTCATAAAGGAACGGGAATGACTAGAGGGCATCGTATGGAATGATGCCTTTTCGTAATAGAGACTGCTGTTATACAATTTCAGCTCTCCGAGTGTATTGCCGATCTCCTTCAGTCCCTGAAACTCATAGCTGTTTACAAAATAGGTGCAGACCTTTAAGTACGCTTCGGCCTTGCTCTGCAAATCAGCTGCAAAACGGCGAAAAGTTTCATGAGCATTAACAACCAGATTTCGTTGATAATTCATCACGAAATATAACTCTAGTCCCTCATGTGCAAAAACAGTAACTCCCTTCAGGCTTTCGGCTAGCTCCTGGGCAATGTTATATATCGCATAATATATAAGCTGCTCATCCTTCAAGTCGTAACACCGAAGCAGAGAAGAATAATCAATGTGGATGAGTCCCAGCATAAAATGCAGGTCCTTCCAATCGATTCCGAGTTTCCTCCCTGAACTCAAAGTCACTTCCGAGTAATCCTCGGCGACGATCTGCTTCCAGAATGATCGCTTCAGCAAATCGCGGTTTCTATCCACTTCCTCACGATAAGATATATTTTCGCTTCTATCCCGCATGAAACCAATGAGCCTGACTGCTTTTTCGACGCTTTGTTTGAGCGAATCGGCGGTCAATTCGTCTTTGATTAAATAATCATCTGCCTTTAGTTTGACGGCTTCCTTTGCATAATGAAAATCCTCGTGACAGGTCAGAAAAATGATCCTCACATCAGGGTTCATCTGCTTCAGCCGATCCGCAAGCTCGATGCCGTCCATCTTGGGCATACCGATATCGGTAATAACCAGATGCGGCTCCGTTTCTTGAAACATTTGCAAAGCTTTGGCTCCCGATTGGGCGGTCGCCGTAATTTGCAAGCCCATTTCATTCCATGGGATCAGTTTGTGCAAATATTTGAACATCGGGACATCGTCATCAACAAGCATTACTTTAATCATTGTTGCTCTCCTTTCCAATTATCCTCTCTATATTCTCGGAAAATGAAGAATGATCGATACGCCGCCAAACTCATTGGATTGAATGTCCATATTAACTTTGGTGCCGTAGGTCAGCCTAAGCCTGTTATATACATTGGCTAGTCCGATCCGTTGATTCGAAGCCTGCGGTTCCGTCTTGGATTGCAGCACTCTTTTTAGCAACTCTTTCATTTCTGTTTCATTCATTCCCGTTCCGTTGTCTTTTACTTCGATGCGGCAATCTCCATCACTTTGTTCAGCGCTGACCCAAATGGAAGCATGTTCAGGAATCTCTGAAAACCCGTGGACAATTGCATTCTCTACCAGCGGTTGAAGCACGAGACGCGGCACCTCTATATCCTCCAGTTCTTCTACGAGATCGATATGAAGCTGCAGCCGCATATCATTTCGCATCTGCATAATTTCCACATAATCTACAAGGAGCTTGCATTCCTGTTTAAGATAGCATGGTTCGTTTACACGCATATAAGCCCTCAGCAAACTCATTAAAGCATTAATTTGCCTGCTATTGACAGAGTCTCCTTCTGACGCCAAATTGCACTTGATCGAATTCAACGTATTCAGCAGAAAATGAGGCCGAATTTGCGAGAATAGCGCGTCGAGTTCAATAATTCGCTTCTCTTCCTGCTCCTGCTCGACTTCCGCAATGAGTAGATTGATCTGCTCAAGCATACGGTTAAAGGCCAAACCAAGCACAGCCACTTCATCTTTGCCGCTTACAGGAAAGCGAACAAGTCTATTGCCGTCGCCGAATTGTTCCGCTGTTTTTCGAAGCTTGTTCAAAGGAGTATGAAGCGTTCTGGCAATGAAAACCGAGATAATTAAAAAAGAAAGAATACACATAGACAGAATGATCGCATATATGCTGAACATCCTCGAAATCTCAGCCGTAATCTCTTGAGAAGAGAACCTGTAAACGAGCTTCCACCCTACTTTTTGGATATTACTCTGCACTTCCAACTCATGCTTTCGGTCCGGCAAAGCGGCTTCGTTCGGATATTGGTAAATCAGCTCGCCTTCGGTGGTATACAGCTGGAATTGACCAGTCCCCCCTCTAACAAACGTGCGCGCAAAGTATTCATGGGGTATACCGACATACAACGTTCCGAGTATCTCCCCGTTATCGGGATCACTGATCACCTTCACTGCAAAATAATAAGATTCCGTCTCAGAACTGTAACTCTGCTTCAAATGATCAACTTCCATCCACCGAATTGGAATCGGTCCCACATTCTTGTTCAATTCCGTTTTGTTTACTTCGGATAACCAGCGGGTTAAATCCGGATAGTCCAGTGAATTGTTGGTAGCATAAATAACAAAATGGCTTTTGTTTACAAAAAACACTTGAGCATTAAGCCCCGAAGTTTTCGAGAACGACATATCCAGAAACTCGGATATTCGTTTATTGGTAAAGTAGTCTTTGGAATTGTTCAGTTTCTGAACATCCTTAAAGGCAAGCAAATCGCTAAACAAGCTGCTGCCCTTGTTGCTGAATAAATAAGAGGCGTAAATGATGTCCTCCACATTTTTGTTCAAGTCGGATGAAATAACATCAACCACATTCTGGTTCGAAGCGTGCACCTTGTCAATGACCACGCCTTTGATTAGAAAATAAGACAGTATAGAAACGAAAACGAGCGGAAGCAGAATTAGAATAGAAAACGAAAGTTGGGTTTTTCTGTAAAATGAAAATCTCATTAGCCAATTCATGCTAGTCCTCTCCAATTCCCCATTTTCTTTGATTTAATATACCATAGATTCACGGGTATTTGAGAATGCAGAAGGGCAGCCTTACGGCCGCCCTTAAACTTATTTTTTATTTTGTTGAATAATTTTATTAGCCTCGTCAATCATTTGTTTTTGCGCTGCTTCTGGGGTCAATTTATCAAGCAGGAATGTGCTCAGTCCGTTTTCTAATACCGGTTTTAATTGGCTGGAATAAGGTGTGGAATAGTTCGGATCATAGACGGATTTAATTCTCTTGTCGAACATCGTTGCAGAGAGTGAATCAACATCAATCAAATCCGCTTTATCACCGACTAGAGCCTTGATTACTTTATCTTTATCCGCCGATTTCAAGCCTGGTAAATCGCGAATGACATCCATTTGCTACGTAACATATTTGATAAATTCGTAAGATTCTTGCTTATGCTTCGAGCTTTGCCCTATGCTCATAAAACCGCCGCCGAGATTGGATGTTCCGATCTCTACACTTTTTGAGGAGACAGGCATCGGTGCGAATACTGTTTTGAACGTATGCGGGAATTTGTTGGTATCCTTGATCAAATTCACAACAAAGTTAGCAGTTGGAATCATGGCTGCCTTGCCGCCCAGGAACTCGGAATCGTAACGCAGTTTTCCTCCAATAATATCCGAGTAAGGTTTGACAGATTGGTCGTCCTTCTCCATTGCACGACGAAGATTGAAGAAAGTTTTGAACGATTCGTCGCCGAACACAGGTGTTTGGTCCTTCTTCAAATATGGATGAGGCAGCTCGGTATAGGCCGTCATGTTCGCATATTCGCCCCAAGTATGGAAGAAAGCTCCATATTGCTTAGTATCTCCGCTACCTTTGGTCATCTTCTTCGCATAGTCGCGGAAATCATCCCAAGTCCAGCCCCATGTTGGCACAGGCAATTTGGCAGCGTCCAAAGCATCTTTGTTGATTGCGACCAACCATAGTTGACTGCTATTCTCTAACCCATATACCTTATTTTGATATTTCGGCGTCATGTAATACGTATCGTCAACTTTAATCCCGTCTTTATTGAGATATTCATCAAGCGGCTGCAATACACCTCGGGAAGCCCTTTCAGTTACAAAATCGACATTAGAGAAATCAGCCACGTCGATGGCTTCTCCGGATGCAGCCATAAGGTCCAGCTTCTTGTAAAATTCGAGGGAGTTTCCGTTATTCACCAGTTGTACGTTCTCTACATGAATATTCGGATTCTTCTTCTCGAAGTTGGCAATGATTTGATTGATCTGTTCAATAGATGGACCGGTAGCCCAGTTATAGTACTTGATCGTTACTGGATTGGCAGTGGTTGCGGCAGAAGTCGCTGCTGCGCTGCCTGCTTTAGGTGCCTCTGGCTTGCTTCCACAGCCAGCCAACATCGAGACAGTAAGCCCTGACACTAACATCATTTTTAAGACTTTCATGTTTGTTCCCCCTATGAATATAAATGGATTTGTTACTGAGTCCATTGTATACGGTTCATTCATTTTGCTGTGTGCACTATTTTGATCAGGTTGTGCACTTTAATTGTTTATTATCCTTTAACCCCGCCGCCGGCAATTCCGTTGATCACCTGTTTCTGCAAGATAATAAAAATGATCACAAGTGGAATAATCGCTGAAACTGAAGCCATCATCGTAACGGCGTAGCTGGTCGCATACTCATCTTTGAAAGCCCCCATGCCTAGTGGTATTGTAAATAATTTACGATTCATCAAGAAGATAAGCGGATTTTGATAGTCGTTCCAAGTCCACAAAAATTTCAAGATGCCGACCGTGGCTACAATTGGCTTCGCCATAGGCAGAACGATCTGCCAGTAAATCCGCAAATACCCTGCTCCATCTATCTTAGCCGCTTCCAAATATTCATGGTGAATACTAAGCATGAACTGTCTCATTAAGAAGGTCAAGGCTATCGAAAACGCCCCCATCAGAATCAAAGCCGCATGAGTGTCGTATATGCCAAGCCATTTGATCATAATAAATCGAGGCACCAGTGTGGACTCAGATGGAACGAGATAAAACGACAATAGCAAGATGAACATCAGATTTTTGTAAGGAAAATTAAGTTTCGCAAATGAAAAGCCCGCCATTGATGAGAACAGTAGAGTAAGTAACGTCATTATAATTGAAATCTTCAAGGAGTTAAAATAATTCTGACCAAAGGGAATGCTTCCCATCCATACCGTTTTGAAGTTCTCAATGAAATTCCAGTTTTGTGGAATCCATTGAATCGGATAAGTCATAACATCTTTTTCAATTTTGGATGCCGCAGAAAGCATCCATATTAATGGTGATATGAATAGAAGAGATATCAATCCTATACACACAGTTATAATGCTCTTTGTCATTATTTTTGTACTCATCGTGTCTCCATCCTTTAAAATTGTTTTTTCTGAATTCGCCAGGTGACGGAAGTAACAATGGCAATAATCAGAAACAAGACCCATGACAGGGCAGATGCATAGCCCATTCTGAAATTTTTGAAACCTTCTTCGTAAATATAATACACAAGCACATTTGTAGAATTATTCGGACCGCCTTCCGTCAAGAAAGCAATCAGGTCGAATACCTTGAATGAAGCGACTATCGATGTGATGCTGAGAAAGAACGTGGTCGGGCCAAGTAACGGCAAGGTAATTTTCGTTAATCTCTGTATCCATGAAGCCCCGTCAATCTGCGCCGATTCGTATATGTCTTCCGAAATATTCGTCAAACCTGCCATATAGATGACAATGTTATAACCGAGCTGCATCCAGATCGCTACAATAATAATGGCCCAGAGCGCATAATCGGTGCTTCCCAGCCATTTAGGCGGATCAGATACTCCAAGGCTCATAAGCAAATGATTGACCGGACCGTTCGAAGGATGGAACAAAGCCGTGAAAACTGTTGCGACTGCAACTCCCGTAGCAATATAAGGAATGAAAAATACAACTTTGAAATATTCCTTCAGGTATACTGCGGAATTGATTATAACTGCAAGTATAAATCCAAGAGCCATTCCCATTGGAACGGTCACTATGGTAAACAGCGCATTGTTTTTAAGAGAGAGGAATAACTTTTTATCATGCAGCAAAGCTTTATAGTTATCCAATCCGATGAAATGAATGGCCTTGACGCCACCCACCAGGTTCCATTCCGTAAAACTCAAATATAGCGAAAAAAACAGTGGGAAAACACCGAGTAATAGAATCCCCAGAAATTCCGGTGTAACGAACAATAATCCTACTGCTGATTCTCTTCGCTGATTCGTCCAAAAGGATCTTTTACGAAACTTTCGGTGCACCTCTTCCCTGTTCATGTTTACATTCACTGCCACTCACACTCACCCCTTATCCATTTGTGTCACGTTTCTCTCATATCAATTAGCACCTAGGAAACGTGCGATTCTCTATTCGATGGTAACAACCCCATTGCCGCTCTTTGTATGGTATCTTCCGAGTGCATTGGATTGATTTTTATGATAATTGAAATGAAAATAAACTACGAGGTGTGAATTTTACCGGAGTGTGCAAAATATCTACTATTTTTAAAAATTCATAGATAAGTGATCTACAAGCGATCAACTAATCGCCAATTAAGCCCATGCATCGTTGCATGGGCTGCTCCCAGATATCACCTGCAGCAAATTAATTCCGTTTCAAAGGGATAACCATGTTCCAGGTATTCACAGCGTTAGTAAATTCGCCAGGACCATCTGCTGTCGCAAAAAACATATGGGTAGGCTCATTATCTTCAAATAAGATAAATGGTCTTTCAAGGCTTCCCATCACCTGTTCCGCTCCATCATCCCACTTTATCATTCGCGTATATGATTTTTGTCCTTCAAGCGCTTCCCATTTCACGCCGTCTTTAGACCTTGCGATAATCCCTCCGTGGTACTCCCCGCAAATATTGCCTGTCATATCCTTGGCTATCATTTCATAGCCGCCAGGCACTTGATAAATAAAAGGATCCTCCAAATTGAATTTCTCAGAAGGAAAAATAGTCTCTTCCGATAAAGCCTTATAAGGCCCCATATAATGACTAGCACGCGCAACTCCAAAAGACATTTGAAAGCTATGCAAAAAAGTCGGATACGGCCTTGACTTGTAGGTTCTAGTTTTGTAAACAAGCAGCACTGAACCGTCTTCATGAACGCATGGCGCTGGATTGGAAGTAAAAAAGTTGTCAAACTTGCTTGGTCTTGGCTGCAAAATAGGGCTGTCCAGTCTCTCCCATGGGCCCGATAAACTTTTGGAAGTGGCAATCCCAATCCGCTTATTGGAACGTGCTACTATAACTCTTGGATCATTTAAGTCAAGTTGTTCATCTAATGAAAAATCCTTGAATGGGTGGGTTGACCCCATATAGTATAAAATATACGTATCCTGATGTTTAACAATTTGCGGATTATGGGTACTTCTTCCATCCCAGTATTCCGCCCCTCTTGAAGGCAAAACAACTTCTTCAAATTGGTAGGGGCCCTCTGGGGCATCTGAAACAGCACGTACAATCTCTGATGCAAGAAGCCAGCCTGGATGCATAGGCAGGTCTTTGGACCATCTTGAGGCAAACATATGATATCTGTTGTCTTCGCCCTTTATAACAGAGCCGCACCAAACCCAATAGCCTTCCATTCTAAAACCGCCGTTTCTAGGCGCTTGAAGCATCTTTTCATACAGCATCTTATGATTCATCTACTACTAATCCCTTTCATAAATTAACTTTTGAATGCGAATAATTTCACTTTGAAAATCACCTTTAAGATTAACCTTAATTCCTACTTTCATTAATGCCTTTCCACTGAGAGGTTGCTCGGTGCCTTCAACTTGATACAACGTCAATTCATCAAGGCCCTGCAAACGAATCCTTGGAAGTTCATTGGCAAAGTTATTCGAGTGTAAGAACACAAAAACTCTCGTCTGCTCTCAAGGACAAGCTTCGTATCCGGAAGCATGACACGACTCAATTGCGTCTCAGCAGGCCAACGTCCTGCAAGATAAGTAAGTCTATAATCCTTCTCCCTTGGCAGGTATATGGAGCAGGTCAATGCTTGTTCCAATGTCACATTAGCCTCACCTCGGTTTATAATCTCACAATACCTTTCAATGAGATCACAATCCGCGATTATTTTGTAATATAACTTTACTTCTAAGTCATAATGCGTATCTTTTAACAATAGCAAAAGTGTGTTATGTGAGATCTCAAGCTTTCCCCCACCCCATATATTCCTCTTCGCTTAATTCACTTCCAACAGTATAGGGGTATTCTGATATGATATTCGCATTAGGGTAATCAGTCATGCGCGGAAGCTTATCTCCAAAATAAATATGATTGATAGTGCCTAACTCACTTAGTCCTAGCGCATAGGAAATGTTATCTCCTTCAAGCACCCAAATATTTCTTGCGTCATCATGTTTTATCATTAAAATGCCTATTTCCTTTCGTCCAACCGTTTCGATACTCGATGCAGCATCTCAACGGATTTCTCGGCCATCGAACCATCCTCGTAAATGCCGATGTTAATCGTTACAGCTGCACCTCTCAACTTGCAGGCAACGATATATTCGTAAAGTTCATCTTCCGAAACCTTGGGCGGAACAATCTCGCCAGGTGCATCCCAATGCCCCCAAGAGCAATCAAGCCAGAAAAGTACATGCGGCTGCATGCCAGCTGGAAGCTCATAAGGAGGATACGTCCCAAAATCTACCTCGCCAGCCAGGAAATCCTCTATATCAAATACATAGTTCATTGAGTTCGCACCCGGACACATCGAAATGGCAGCTTCGGGATTTCCTGATCTTACTGCCGCAAACCATAAATCCCGCTCAAAGCGGGTGTTATCCCATTCCCGGGTTCTTAGAAAAGATTTTTCAGAGGCGTTATAGCAACCGTCAAACCACCAGCCATCTGCCAAACGCCCAAATTTATCGGAATACTCCTTGACAAACAGCATGTACTTCTTCATAAATTCACTTTTATCAGTGGGATGAAGATCCCAACCAAAAGCTTCTCGCATTTTTTCAACGTTGGCGTCCACTTCAGTAGGCAGATATGCAATAAACTTGTTGCCTGATTCTTTCACTCGGACCGCAAGCTCGAGCGCGAGATCGCGTCTTGAACAGCAGCCTGGAGCTAAACTTTCAAGATACTTATTGTAAGAGCAATAATACCCGGTGTTTTGTCCTAATGTAAAAATTATCCAATTAGCACCTATGTGGTTAAATTGTTCCATGAATGTTTCCATGTCAAATTTATCGATCATTCGATTAAAATCCTGTTCATGCTCGCCAGACCTAGGCTGTGTGTGACTTAAATAATGAACCATCACGCCAAAATGCTTCGCTTCTTTCATCCATCTCGCATTCCCTGACATCCCAATTTCTCCTTTAATTTCATTTAATTACTTTCGTACGGATAACCCTCCGTCAATAACTGAATATCCTGAATATCTAATCTTATTATAAAAAACAGTAGACTTATTGAGTGTATTTAAATTCTACCTAACTGTGCACTTTCTTTACTATCTGCTGCGAAAATTGAAAGCTGGCTGCTTCCACGGCTCATCCTCAACAGGGCGAATGCCGTGAAAAAAGTGTATGGATATGACGAAGGACGGCCGGGAACCGTCCCCTTCTTGCTATTTCTCAAACGGCTTAAAGGCTCCGCCTTCCGTTACGCCCGGAGCCAACGGGCTCAGCTGCCCAAATCCTGTAACGGGTGCAGTTCGGCCATCCTTTTCGGGGATCACGTATTTCCCAAACCACTCCCCGAGCCGATACCGCAGCGCTTCCAGTTCCTCTTGGCACTCGGCATCATCTATGCGATTGGCTTCCTCGTTCGGGTCATTCCGCAGGTCATAAAGCTCGTGCGGCCCGTACGGATAGCGGTGAACGTATTTCCATTCCCGGGTGCGGATCATCCGGACCGGTCCGTATTCGTCATAAATGACGATATCCTCGCGTCCGACGCCCGCTTCTCCCCGCAGCAGTTCATCGAAGCTGCGGCCAGGCAAGCGATCCTTTTCAGGATTGGAGAGCCCCACGTAGTCCAGCAGCGTAGGGAATACGTCATACTGACTAACCAGCTCGCTCCGAACCTGTCCGGCA
>NZ_WHOA01000199.1 GCF_013141715.1 Paenibacillus phytorum
GTTTTCCTTCGGCATAGTCATATTTCTGAGCGTCTAAATCATAGCTGTATTGTTCCGGCATGAAATCGTCTTCGGTGATTTCGGTATCTTTACTATTATAAACCGCCATGCTCGAGGTTAAAATATAACGCTTAACGCGATCGCCAAACGCTTCCACGGCGATTTTGGCGTCTTGTTATTCTGTATTTCGTATTTCAAAATATGATGGAGAAATGTAATCTACTTCACAGAACTCCGATTTAATTTGGATTTATAATCAAGCTATCACTTGATACGAATACTAGGCATGTCCGAAGGGAGTCTTACTTTACATTATCCCCTAATGATTTCTCCCTTAAGGGTAATCAAGCAAATCGTTGCAATGTTTTTATATTTTGAACTTGAAAAGTTCGTTCTTCATAAAGAAACAAAATATTCACCTCCCTCAATTAAGATTTATGGTGCATTCATGACAGGCAGGTGGACACGTTCAAGCGGGATAACAGTAAAGGGGATTCTTACGCCTACTGGGGGAATGGACAAAATTGTAATGAGTGAAATTGCCTTTCCTCATTTATTTATGTTATGACTATTGATTCACCGCCATCTGATGATAGGTTGACTGACATATCTTGGTTCTCGAAGTATGATTACAATGAATTTGATATGATATACCTACGGTTGGCAAAAGTCATTGGTGCAGGAAAAAAAGCAATGAACATTTACAAACTTGTCTGTATGATAATGATTGTGATTGACAAAACCCAAATTAAAGGAGACTGG
>NZ_WHOA01000200.1 GCF_013141715.1 Paenibacillus phytorum
TAACAACAGCGTCCGTTTTACACTCGTTCTAAAGCACGAAATGGTTCAGGTGGTAGGTCAACTCGGACTAGGTCCCCAACTCGAATTTCTCCCCCAGTTAGAACGATAGCCATTACACCAGCCTTTCGGATTAGATTCCCGTTCTCATCGTGGTCCAAAACCGCATTCAGTAGCCCTGACTGGAAATTATCTATTTGTATACAAGGATTGCGAAGTCCCGTGATTTCAACAACTGCTATTTCACCGATATACAGCTTTGTGCCTATTGGCAGTCCGAGTAAGTTTATACCACGGGTTGTAATGTTCTCGCCCATCTGCCCGGGCTCGACGTGAAAACCCGCACTTCGTAATTCATCGAACAACTCCGAATGAACTAAATGAACCTGGCGAAGGTTGGGTTGATTCGGGTTTTGTGCGACTCGTGAACGATGCTTTACGGTCTTTCCCATGTGTGCGTCGCCTTCCACTCCCAGACCAACTAGAAGCCTAATGACCTCGACAGTCTCTTTGCTAAAAGTATGCGTTGCACTACGGCTAACAGACACAACTTCTCCAACTTGAGATTCAAGGTTATTTGCCATTCACAACGCCTCCACTCCGAATTGAAAACAAACTCCTCAGATAAACAACGCCCATAATTGAAATTGTTAATTAAACTTAGGAAAGTTTGGTGCCTAAGACGGTTCACATTTATACATTAAATCATTCGTTGATGTTACCAATCGATTCGTTTTCCATCTCTGAAGAACCCCCCATGAGGTCCTTCAGGTCCAATAGTCGCTAACCAAAGGATAGACTCAGCTGCTTGCTTTGGAGTTCTTGGAGCAGATGGTCCACCCATATCTGTACTTACCCATCCCGGACAGACCGCGTTTATTTTGATATCTCCTTTGATTTCTGCAGCTGCCAATTGTGTCAATCCATTCAAGGCAAGTTTAGACAACTTATAGGCGCCTACTCCTTGAACGGACATTTCTCCCATCGCCCCATATTCTGAAGAAACATTAATAATTCTTCCATATCCTTGCTTTTCCATGAACGGAAGAAAGGAAATGATGGCATAGTAAGCGCCGAAGAAATTAGTTGCCATCGTTTTCTCTAGAATGGAAGGGTCCATAGTCAATAATTTTTCATTCTCATCCAAATACACGCCAGCGTTATTAATCAAAACGTCTAATCTTCCATACCTCTCATTTACTGTAATCGCAGCTTGACGGATGCTTTCTTGATTGTCTACATCCATCATCACAAACGAAACATCCAGATCTGACTCCTTTAGTTTTTGCGCAGCTTCATGACCCATCTCTGGATTCCGACTTGCCAAAATGACCTTAAAACCATTCAAAGCCAATTGTTTGACCAGCTCATATCCAATCCCTCGATTTCCGCCGGTAACAAAAGCAACTTGTTTATCCTGTGACATTTAATTCTCCATTTCTCGCCTGCTATAACCTTGGCTAGGCAATTGCATATTTTTCATTTAATTCCTTATTGAGAAAATTGTTTTGTGGGACTATACATGAAATTTCTCAGTAAAATAAATACTATACTTAATATCAAGAACAACAGTCCCCCTAATACGACGTATTGTGTGCCCATTCCTGATATAATTAATCCACCTACAGTTGTACCAATTGTTATGCCTAAGTTACCGGATGTTAGAAATAATCCATTTGCGAATTCAGGAGCTTCTGTAGCTACAGTCGTAATCCAATATTGACTAATATTATTTCCTATTGCAAGTACTATTCCCCACCCCAAAATAATGATGAACATAGGTCCAGTAAACTTACCCATTAAGAATACTAAGATATAAACGGCCCCTAATAGGAATGGGTAAGAAGCTACAGTTTTCATGGCATTTTTAGAAAGTAATTTCCCTCCCACGATGTTTCCTATCATACTTGCCACACCAAACCACTTAAGGAGTTGTCAGACCGTATATCGTCAGTAACAAATGATTGGTCGATGTACTGGAAAACATACTCAAATATAGATACATGGCAATTTTGGGTAATGATAACCTTTTTTATTGTGCCTTTGATTCTCTTAGTATTTATGATTGACAGAAAAAAAGCCTTTCGGATTGGCTTTTATGGTCTAGTCGTTCACGTATTTGCTTTTTATAGTGACTTGTACGGCACAACACAAAGGTTATGGGAATACCCCTACACATTAACGCCTTTTTCACCATCAAGTTTTGGCTTGGATGCTTCTCTAATTCCTGTTACTTACATGTTACTGTACCAATGGACGGTTAATCATCGAAAAAACTACTATTTGTATATTTGTTTATTAGCTATAGCTTTCGCCTTTGTGTTTAAGCCCTTTCTTTCCTCCATTGGATTGTTTCATTTAGTGAAAGCTAGTTATGGTTATCTTTTCTTATTTTACCTCGCAGGAGGCTTTTTTAGTAAATGGATGACCGACTTATTCGAATTAGCAAAAGAGCGTGCCTAAACAACTGACTTTGAGTTTGTGAACTAATAAAAAAAGGCATAACGTCTAAGGCGTTATGCCTTTTTTTATTAGTTCCACAGATGTTTTATTGGGTGCGACAAGCGGTGACCCACTCGATTAAATCAATCCAAAATTAATTTCCTCAACTATTTCCGTCCCACGCTCGGGACTTAAGCCATTTTCCTGAACCCATGCCCACATAGCGGCAAAAATAGGCTGCAGATTCCGCCCGCGCTCTGTTAGCTCATATTCGACGTGTAAGGGCACACCGGGATACAGCGTGCGCGTTATAATTCCCTTCTCCTCCAATACCCGCAGCCGATCCGTTAACGTCTTCGGACTAATCGGGTTCAGCCTTCGGCGAAGCTCTCCAAATCGCTTAGTGCCGACAAACAACTCCAGCAGAAGAGGGAGGGTCCACTTGCCATCCAAGATTTCCAGCAAAGGATCAATGGCTTCGATACAAGAGCGATCCAACATCGGCGTTTCCTCCATAGTTCATTTTTTGAAACTATTGCACTTTATTGTAACTACTTTTCAAATGTACCACAGTCCGCTACCATTGAAAACAGAGAGCACAAAAAAAGAAGGCATCAGATGGGAGGAAGGCGACAATGAAAAGACCATTTGAAGTGGATGTGTTGGAGTACCCGTTTAAAGACCAATGGCTGCCATACCGCAACGGAAATATTCATTATATTGACGAAGGAAACGGACCGACAGTTCTTCTCCTTCATGGAAATCCTACGTGGTCATATCTTTACAGGAATGTCATTAAGGAGCTGCGCGGTGAATTCCGACTTATCGCTCCGGATTATCCCGGCTTCGGAATGTCCAAAGCGCCATTCGGCTATGGTTATACGCCGCAAGAGCATTCGGAGGCCATATCGGACTTCATCCGCCGCCTGGATCTGAAAGACTTTATACTAGTGGTCCAAGACTGGGGCGGGCCGATCGGCCTTAACTACGCCATACGGAACCGGGATCAGCTACGTGGAATCGTCTTGATGAACACTTGGGCGTGGCCTGCGACGCTGCTTCCTATGAAATTGTTCTCGCTTGTAATGGGAGGATGGCCTTTCGGATATTGGCTACAGACTCGGCGCAACTTCTTTGCCAAGGTCATTGTTCCGCACGGCATCCATCATGCCGAGAAAGTGACGGAAAGCCTGAAGAAAGCTTATACCGACCCTTTCCCGACACCGGAGTCCAGAATCCCGACATGGGTATTCCCCGGGCAGATTCGCAAGGCCCGATCTTGGCTGGCGGCTATTGAATCAGGACTGCCGTTGTTATCCGATTTGCCCGCGCAAATAATGTGGGGGACAAAAGACAGCGCCGGCTTCCCGCTTGAAGTCATGGCCAAATGGCAGAGCTATCTGCCGATGAACGAAACCGAAATCCTCGACGATGCTTCTCACTATGTGCAGGAGGATCGACCGGATCGAGTAGCAGCATCAATTCGAAAAATATGGACAACGACGTCAGGAGGAAAAATCATATGAAAACTATTTTATGGGCAACATTAAGCGCCAACGGTAACTATGCACAGTCGAGTCCCGAGAACCCGCCGAAGAAGGAAGCACTTGACGATTTTGCGAAACATGCCCAAGCAGCCGGGAATTTTATTGTAGGACGCCGAACCTTCGAGGCTATGGCTGCCAGCGGCGGTGCAGGCGGCGGTCCCTTTGCCGAATTGGATATCGTTGTGGTTTCCAAGAACATTGATGCCCTTCCGGGGGCAACGATTGCGAGATCTCCGCAGGAGGCCCTAAACTACCTACAGCATAAAGGACATCAAACCGCAGTCGTAGCAGCTGGCGCTGATCTGCACAATGCATTTTTAGGTCAGGGGCTTGTCGACGAGCTGATCTTCAATGTAGCGCCTGTGCTGGAAGGCAAGGGCCTTCATCTAATGATCGACACAGATAATTATACGTTCAAAGATGTTCAGCTTCTGGATACCAAGCCTCTTGGCGGCGGCGTCATCCAGCTGCATTACGCGGTTAGCCGCTAGTACAATCGGTTGATCCAACCAATCTGTCAAAATAACATTAAAGCGATAAGATTGGCGAAACACGAATATGACTTTAACGTCGGTACCACCCGGTGTTAAGGTCTTTCTTTTGCGATTTCAGCGAAAACTACACAGGCTTCTAGTGTTGCAAAGCTATTTTCTTTGATAATGTCGTAAGCGACTTTTATTTCATCAATGTGAAAGTGTGAAGGAATATACATGGTTTTCTCCTCCTCATTTGCTCTTATAACAAAACTTTCCTTTAGCTTAATGACAGAAGGAACAACTGCCGCGGCGGCAAACTGCTTCCTGGATCGCTGAACTAACGTTCGCCGTTATCTGAATATCATTTCAGAGAAAATGTTATATGAGTGTTTTGGTCATTATAAAATCTATTTGTTCTTCATCACCCATATAGAAAGAGTGGGCTCCTGTTTGAACAAAGTCCATTTTTTTATAAAAGGTAATTGCGCTCTCATTTTTTTCCCAAACCCCCAGCCAGATCTTCTCTTTATTCCGTTCTATCGCTATTTCAATAGCTTTATTTATTAGATATTTACCAAGCCCCTGTTTATGAAGTTTTTTCCTTATATAAATCCTCTCGATTTCAAGCGAATCATTGCCCATTATTTCAGTTTGATCATCATTGGTGTTTAGCTTTAAATACCCGGCAATTTCCTCATTAGAATAAATAATATAGAATTCCGAAGAGATATTTGATAATTCTTTTTCTAATTGTTTTAAGTTAAATGCTTTTTCCAAGTAGGCTTTCATATGTTCAGGTGAATTTTGATTCTTAAATGTCTCATTAAATGTTTCAACACTAATTTCTTGAAGTAATCCTAGATCTTCAAATGTGCACTTTTTTATATTTATAGTCATTTTATTTGTCCTCCTTTTACTAAATCAATAATTTCTCTTGTTTCCCTTTTTTACAAACTCCCAGTCTTTTTCTACATTTTTTCTGACTCTTTGCAGCAGGTTAAAAATCGTATCTACTTCACTTTCGGAGATTCCAGATAGTGCGACCATATTGGAATAATCGTTTTCCCTTTTTATAAAAGGGTAAACAGTCTTCCCTTTCTCTGTAGGAAATAGTTTTTTAATTTTTTGGTTATATTGATCATCATTCTTTTCAATAAATCCATTAATCTCCAGTTTCTTTATAGCACGAGCAGCTGTTGTTCGGTCTACCTTTATCATTTCAGCTAACTTTTCTTGAATAATTCCTGGATTTTCACATATTCGTACGAGATACAAGTACTGTCCTTTTGTAAGGTCATATCTTTTAAATTCTATATTACTTATAGAATCTAATGCCCTAGCAATCATTCCAACCTCACGTAGAATTTCCTTCATAATTGCAACTCCACTACTATTGTATTTTTCAAACGTCGTAAAAAAATAGTACATCATTTTTGTTGTATTTACAACAAAAATGATGTACTGGCTTTTCCATACTA
>NZ_WHOA01000201.1 GCF_013141715.1 Paenibacillus phytorum
TAACTCCAATGAAATTAACCTTTAGGGCGCTAAACCCCTATTTCCACTGGATTAACTCCAATGGAATAGCAGCAGACTGCGAAATTTATTAAGTAGGAGCTGAATTTTCCAAATATGACATAGGAACAGCCCCCGCATCTAAAACTTTTTATAGCACAGAGTAAGGTGACAGCGGGGCTGGTTTCTCACAGCTGCTTTGCATCACATAATGCTTTCCTGAGTCGGACGCATCGTGGAAGCCATGCATCGCCTCGAGCACGTGGTACGCCAGCTCACCATTCGCGCGGTGTGCATCACTTTGGCCGCTTATCAAGGCTTCAGCCATGGCAGCTACACCTAAACCACGGTGGTTTTCTTTGTAACCATGTGACAAAGGAATCGGCTCCCAGTCTGAACCGCCTCTGCGAATAAGCACCTGACCTCCGAATGTATTCGGGTCCGGAACGCGTAAAGAACCTTGACTGCCGTAGATTTCAATGTTCGGCAGCTGTGTGCCTCCCATAATATCAAAGCTTGTTACAAGCGTAGCAATCGCGCCACTGTGGAAATCCAGCACACCAGCAATATGCGTTGGGGTATCTACTGTGATTTTTTGCCCGCGTTTCTTCTCACTAGAAATTGTGCGCTCCGGGAAACTAACCGCAGCCGAGCCGGTTACTCGGCGAATAGGGCCAAGTAAAGCCACGAGCGCTGTTAAGTAGTATGGACCCATATCGAACATAGGACCGCCGCCCTTTGCATAATAAAACTCAGGATCCGGATGCCAATGTTCATGGCCTTTGCCCATCATGAATGCCGTTGCCGCGATCGGTGTGCCAATCCAGCCGTCATTAATCAGCTTCAAACACGTTTGAATACCTCCTCCAAGGAACGTATCCGGTGCACTGCCAACCAGTAATCCCTTGCGGCGCGCAACTTCTAGGATCTGCAAACCTTCTTCACGGGTTACAGCTAGCGGCTTCTCCACATACACATGTTTACCCGCTTCCAACACTTGAATACAGACTTCGGCATGCGCTGCAGGAATCGTCAAATTAATCACAATATCAATATTCGGATCATTCAATAGCTCTTGAACCGTGTACGCATGAGGAATGCTGAATTCCTCCGCACGAGCCTTTGCTCTATCCAAATCGATATCGGCACACGCGAGCAGCTCCAAATGCTCAAAGTTAGGAATATTTTTCATATAGGCTGCACTAATATTCCCGCAACCGATAATACCAACTTTCTTCTTACTCATCTCTTACTTCCCCCTAATCGTTATCGTGTTGCCCACAGCAAGCCGCGGCGCATTAATTCATGTGTTTCTGGCATACGAACGATGTTAGCTTGGTGACCAAGCGAGTTATAATACACCTTGCCCGCTCCATAGGTTTTGGTCCAAACAACCGGCATCTCCACATCGCCAAAGTCTGTAACCGCATGTACGTGAATGGCTGGATCCACATGCATGTAATACTTTTCCGAGACAACGACAAAATCATCCATGCCCTCGGTTAATTGATGCCCCCGATCCTTGATTCGAACCGTATACGTCACGCCGTCATTCCCAGGATGCGCTACCCATTGACCGCCAACCATGTATTGATATTCCACTTCATTACGGAAGGAATCTCCCATGCCGCCATGACAACCTGCGATGCCAGTTCCGCCTTCTTTTACCGCTGCGATTAACGGTTTCAACTGCTCACTTTCGATTTTACCCATGGTCCATACTGGAACGATAAGATCAACGCCCGCCAAACGCTCAGCATCTTTGAAGCTGTCCAGTGTATCCGATACTTCCACGCCAAAGCCTTCCTCACGCAGTAACCCTGCGAAAATGCCAGCCACCTCTTCAGGTTGATGACCGTCCCAGCCACCCCATACAATCAATGCTTGTTTACTCACGGCCAAAGCCCCTCTCCATACTTATCTATCCTTAAACTTCGCTAATACTCACCCAACGACGCTGCGCAATGGATTGATCCACCGCTTCCAGCACCTCTTGACACTTCACACCATCTGCGAAATTCGGGACCGGCTGACGGTCTTCCGAAATTGCGTTCATCAGCTCAACGACTTCGTGTACAAATGTGTGCTCATAACCAATCGTATGTCCAGCAGGCCACCAAGCATCCATGTAAGCATGTGACGAATCTGTCGCCAGAACGCGTCTGAAACCCTGTACATCCTCATCATCACTTGTAAAATAAACCTGTAATTCATTCAAACGCTCAAAATCAAACTTCACACTGCCCTTACTACCATTAATTTCAAAAGAATTCGTGCACCGATGCCCTGGTGCAAAACGAGTGGCCTCGAAGCTGCCAAGCGCCCCGTTCGCGAAGCGTGCCATGAACAGCGTCGCATCATCGACCGTTACCGGTCCGCGAGGTGCATCTTTGCTCCCTTTGGCACTAAGCCCCGTCATTGAAGACGGCAGTGGCCGCTCCTTAATGAACGTCTCACTCATGCCGATAACCTCCGTCATGTCACCGACTAAGAAGTGCGCCAGATCGATCAGATGCGCGCCCAAGTCGCCGTGCGACCCAGAGCCGGCAATCTCCTTCTGGAGACGCCAGACCAGCGGGAACATTGGATCTACGATCCAGTCCTGCAGGAACCAGGCGCGGAAGTGATAGATGTCTCCGAGGCGGCCGCTCTCGACTAGCTTCTTCGCGAGCTGCACCGCAGGTGCAAACCTATAGTTGAAGCCTACCATGTGCTTCACCCCGGCTTTTTCAGCCGCCTCCAGCATTTCCCTTGCATCCGCAAGGGTCAGCGCCAGCGGCTTCTCACAGAACAAATGCTTGCCTGCCTTCGCCGCAGCAAGCGCGATTTCCTTGTGCGCATCACTGGGCGCATTGATATCGACGATGTCGACATCGAGATGCGTAACCAGGTCGCGCCAGTCGGTGACATACCCGTCCCAGCCGAATTGTTCGGCTGCGCTGCTGACACCGCTTTCATCTCGACCGCAGATGAGCTTCATCTTCGGTACCGCTGTCTGCGGGAAAAACATATGCAAATCCTTATAAGCATGACTATGTGCTTTGCCCATAAACTTATAGCCAACCATACCAATATTGAAAGATTTCATAAAAGTGCGCCTCCCTTGAGTTTTGCCTTAGCAAAACTAGCTTCGTTAGCATTCATTTGAGTTCTTTCATCCAAATACCTATTAATCATTTATGATGACTGCTCTCGATGATTGTCGCACAACCAATCGGGTTGGTAGCTTGATTCGTGTATCCTTAGTGCCTTCCCCATGCAGCAAACCTGCCAGCACACTGCGTGCTGCTTCTTTGCCCATCTCATAGAAAGGCACATTGATGCTGCTTAGCGGTGGATCGCTGAGCTTAGCAGCATCCGAATCATCGCAGCCAATAATAGCGAAATCACGCCCAGCGATCCAACCTCGCTCACGGAGCCCTTGCATCAAACCGATCGCCATGCGATCATTGGCCGCAAATACCGCTTCCACCTGATCCCGATGTTCCCAAAGCCCTGATGCCGCTTCATAACCGCTTTTACGGCTGTAATTTCCTTCAAGCAGCAGCTCAGGCGGAACTTCTAAACCTGCTTCACTCATTGCTTTCATATAGCCCTGCAGTCTATCGCCAGAGTTCGAATACTGCGGCGAACCGTTCAGAAAAGCAATCTTCCGATAGCCCTCTTCTTGTAGATGCCGAACAGCCCTATAACTGCCCTCTACGTGATCCGCATCCACCTCATGAAAGGATAACCCCTCGAAGCTTTGATTGACCAAGCAGAAAGGCAGTCCCTGCGCCTGCAGCTGCATAAGCGATTCCCGCTGCTGCGGAGTATCCCTTGAACCCAGGATGACACAAGCATCAACCTTCTGCGAGCGATAAAGTCGGGTGTAATCCAAACTCTCATCCGGTGTTAAGAGCGACAGCAGCATATCGTAGCCCTGCTCCCTCACTTGTTCCCCTATGCCGCTTAATATTTCTGCGAAATAAAAGGCTGAGAAGAGATGCACTTTAGGCATATAGGGCAGCACAACGCCAAGATTACCACTTCGTCTCCGAGCGAAGCTTTGCGCAATAGCATTTGGATGATAGTTGAGCTGTTTAGCAGCTTCAAGTACGCGCTCTTTCGTAGCAGGCTTCATGGGGCCTAGCCCATTGAATACACGGGATACGGTCGCCTCTGAAACCCCTGCTAGTTCAGCAACCTCTTTTCTCGTCACCATGCATAAGCCTCCAATAATTCATCCATTAAACTAACAATGTACACGCGTACATTTTCTCATTCAAAAGCCATTCATGTCAATACAAAATTGTTGAATATTTTAATCAGCAGGATTCGACATTTTCATCAATTTTACATAAAGTTAAACAAATAATTTGCTACTTTTTGTAAAAATATCTAAATTATAATCTTGTCTACCGTTCGCCTTTCGACTTATGATAGGGGGTACAGTGGACAACTATGATGTGGGAATGAGTGATAGCAATGAAAGCAGTCTGGCGCCTTTTTCACTTCGCCGCATCGAAAAAATTAGGTACTCTTAGGAGTAAGAAAATAATCACTCGCATTTACCATCGACAGAAGCTTTTATCTTTGTTAAAGCAGGCTATTGGAAATCAACATCATGATAAGCATACAACCTTATTAAGTTCCCTTCTCATCCTTGATATTGATCGGTTTCGCCAAGTTAATTTCTCGCTCGGATACATGTCTGGCGATCTCCTTTTGGAAGAAGTGGCTAATCGTCTGCGGACCGTACATGGCTGTGACCTAGTTGTTCAATCAGGAGATGATGAATTTGTTCTCCTTATATATGCTAATACCCATGATCAGCTTTCCCAAACCATTCAAAGTATCCAGCACGTCTTTGTTACATCATTCATTGTAATGGATCAAGAATGTTTTATTACTGCCAGTTTGGGTATAAGTGCTGTCGAGATATCGCTAGCTACGATCGAACAAGCCTTGCATCAAGCTGATCAAGCTCTCCTAGCCGCTAAGCGTACAGGTAAGAACAAGCTTGTCACCTATAATTCCTCACATGTGCAGCGGTTCAGCAATCAAATTCAGATGGAAACTGAGCTGCGGAAAGCTATACTTGAGAATCAACTCATCCTATACTACCAGCCACGTCTTGAACTCTCCACCGGAAACATTATTTGTCTGGAAGCGTTGGTGCGCTGGAATCACCCGAAGCTAGGCTTAATAGCTCCTAACGAGTTTATTCCGCTTGCTGAAGAGAGTGGTTTGATTTTGTCACTTGGTGAATGGGTGCTCCGCGAGGCCTGTCTCCAAAAAGCGAGATGGCTGGAAGCCGGCATTTTAAACTATCAAATTGCTGTTAATATTTCCCCTTGTCAATTTCAAGATGAGTCCTTTTCCGATAAGGCCATTCAGATTATTGAGCAAACCGGTATCGACCCTGCCTTTCTGGAATTTGAAATTACCGAAAGCTCCATTATGCAAAATATGGATACAACCGTCGCGGTGCTGGATAAGCTATGTAATAAAGGGATTTCGATCTCGATTGATGACTTCGGCATTGGCTACTCATCACTTAATTACTTGAAACAATTCCCTATCCATTGTCTGAAAATAGACCGTTCTTTCGTGAAAAATATACATAGCAATAAAGATGATTGGGCCATTACGAATGCCATTATCCATCTCGGCCATGCACTTGAGGTACAAGTGGTTGCAGAAGGCGTAGAAGAATGGAGCCAACTTGAAATATTGAAAGAAACAACCTGTACGACGATTCAAGGCTATTTATTAAGTCCTCCTGTATCTGCTATCGAAATTGAGCAAACCTTTCATAGGAATAACAACAAGCCGGTTATGATTTCATAACCGGCTGTAAGCTTTGGCATAGCGTCTCATTTTGGCAAAAATACGTTTATCGCTCAATCTTCGAAAAATATAGGGATCAGGACTCGTATTTACCTCGAGAATCCATGGATGCAGCTTATCGTCCAAGGCAACATCGACACCGATCTCCTTGACCCCTTTATAGCGCGCGTTAATCGCTTTTGCAACCTGTGTCCCCAGACTATGCAGCTTCTTGACATAAACCTTCCGCTTACTTGCAGGCAAATATTTGTGGAGCAGCGTCTCCACTGGCTTCAATGTTCCCCCATTGTGGAAGTTAGTTACCACTTTTTTCGGATGGGCCACTCTGCCTATAACACCCGTAGTCTCCCATTTCTGAAGAGGCGTTTGTTGAACCATGACACGAAGATCGAACCGGTTCCCTTTGTATTTGAGCAGATGAATCCCTTTTTGTACTAAATAATGCCGTTTTTTCGTCACTTTACTGATGGATGCATACATCTCATCAAATGTATTAAACTGTTTTAATCGAACACCTGACTGATACGAATAAGGCTTTTCAGCCCCCTCTTCGGCCTGTTCTACTCGGATAACACCGTTTCCAAACATGCCTACATTCGGCTTAATGTACACCATCTTATATCGGTTTAGCATTTCCCTTAGTGTCTCTTTAATCATCCGTTTAGTGGTCGGAACATATTTGCGCAGCTCTTGCTTAGATTCAATCGCTTTCGTTTTGCCAATTTTGCTAGTAACGTACCTAGCTCTACTAAGACGAACCGGTTTCTTTGAAGTCTTTTTCATGTTTTGCCTCCAGCTTCAGTCTATAGAAGTCGGCCAAGGATTGGGCTGTGGCCTGCCAGCTGAATTGCTTTATGACATCTTGCCGCGCTTGTTTGGCTAAACCCTCTGCCCATTCTTTCCGTTCGGCCACTGCCACAATACTTCGCGCGAATGCGCGAGGATCGTGGAATTCTTCGATCAGAACCCCGTTATGTTCATGCTGAATGACCTCTTTAATTCCCCCAATATTTGATGCGATAACCGGAAGTCCAGAAGCCATCGCTTCCACATTCACTAGTCCAAATGCCTCATGCTTTTGTGAAGGACATACGAAGCAATTCGCAAGTCCATATATTTCATGTATCTTACGATGCGGAATATTGCCTAGAAATTTCGTTGGCACTCCAAGTGTATTAGCCTTCCTTTTAAGGAGCGCCTTGAAGCCTTTACCTTGCTCGCCCCCAGCAATCAAGAGCTTCATCCCAGGGATCGATTTTCTAGCCAGATGAACAGCACGAATTAAATGAGGAATGCCTTTGCGCTTGATAAGTCGGCCGACATAAAGGATCTGAAAACCTTTACTGCTAACCCGATACTTTCTTCTTAAACGTCTCCTCGCTTTCTCCGATATAGGGCTAAATCTAGCCACATCGGTCCCGAGGTAAATCTTGTGAAGCTGATTTCGCTGTTTCGGATACAGTCTTGAGAGCTCCTGTGCGAGTGAACTGCTGTTAGCTACAATCCAGTCTACTTTGTTCAATTGCTCGGAACATCTGCGAATGGATGCATAGGGAGGCTTCACAAACGTTAAGGAATGTAAGAAAAGAGATACTGGTGTTTTCGGAAAATGGCGTTTGATGACGGCAGCATAATGGGGTCTATTATCGACTTGAATCCAGTCAAATCTCTTTCCTTTGGTTGCCTTAAGCACTTCCTTCAAGTACGTACGAGAGCTGCCCGTAGGTACTCTTATGATCGTAAGTTGACCTCGTCGTGAAATGCTGCTGTACCTGGGATGATGCCTCGAAATAACGGTAACTTGATGCTTTTTGGCAAGCTCGCGTGCAATAGAATGAATGGATATTTCGACGGAACCACCTAGAATTGGCGGTACTGGAATCTGTTCAGGAGCAATGATTAAGAGGTGCACGTCTCTAATTCACTTCCTTAGGGCTAGCTTAATGACTACTTATTAACCCGTACCTATTGTATGAAGAAAACCGTCCATTGGCGACAAAATTGAAAGAAGAGGCTGTTCCCAGATTAAGATCCGGAGCCAGCCTCTTCTTCGATTACAACACTTATGGAGCGCTTGTTAAAAATTTAGCATTCGGGTTTTTCTCGATCGAAGACCGCAGCGCATACTCGCTCTCGAACAAGCCTACATAATTCCCTTTTTTATCTTTTACCAGCTGTGAGTTAATGCGGAATTTACTTGGATCCAACTTCTCGTCTACAATCCAGCGCGCGAACTGATAGTTCTGGCGCTGTAATAAAATATCTACGCCATACTCGGATTTCATCCGATGTTCAAGCACTTCGAATTGCAGTTGACCGACCACGCCAAGAATCATATCCTCGAAACCAATGGTAGTGAATACTTGAATCATACCTTCTTCGGTCAATTGATCAATTCCTTTGAGGAACTGCTTTTGCTTCAAAGCATTCTTGATCGAAACTTTGCTGAACAGCTCCGGAGAGAAAGTAGGCAGCTCATCAAAAACGACCTCTTCCCCTTCACTTAGGGAATCGCCGATACGGAAAATACCGGGATCAAACAAGCCAATGATATCGCCTGGAAATGCCTCTTCAACGATGTCACGGTCTTGCGCCAAAAATTGCTGCGGCTGAGCTAACTTAATATCTTTGCCTAGTCGAACATGTTTCACGGACATTCCACGTTCAAACTTTCCAGATACGATACGCAGGAAAGCCACACGGTCGCGGTGAGCTGGATTCATGTTCGCTTGAATCTTAAATACGTAACCTGAGAATTTCTCTTTTGTAGGCTCTATGATGCCTGCTGTGCTGTTGCGCGGCTCAGGCGGTGGCGCAAGCTGTAGGAAGTTCTCTAGAAACGTCTGCACACCGAAGTTGTTCACGGCACTGCCGAAGAAAACAGGTGTAAGCTCGCCTTGCAGTACTTTCTCCATATCAAACGGATCACCGGCTACATCGAGCAGCTCGATATCCTGGCTTAATTGTTTGTGCAAGAATTCACCTGCAATTTGTTTCACTAATGGATCATCAACACCATCCACCTTGCGCACTTGAATCTCTTTGTGATCTTCACCTTGGTACAGCTCCAGTTGCGATTTCCCGCGATCGTAAACCCCACAGAACTGCTTACCCGAGCCAATCGGCCAGTTCATTGGATACGAACGAATGCCGAGTACTTCTTCTAATTCCTCTAAGAGTTCAAACGGGTCGCGGCCCTCGCGGTCCATTTTGTTAATAAACGTGAAGATCGGGATTCCGCGCATTCTACACACCTGGAATAGCTTCTTCGTCTGCATCTCGACCCCTTTGGCTACGTCGATCAGCATCACCGCGCTATCCGCAGCGGTAAGTGTTCGGTACGTATCCTCACTGAAGTCTTGGTGACCAGGTGTATCCAGAATGTTCACGCGATGCCCTTGATAGTCGAACTGCATAACGCTGGACGTTACCGATATTCCACGCTGCTTCTCAATTTCCATCCAGTCGGATGTCGCGTGCTTGCTTGCCTTACGCCCTTTGACCGTTCCGGCTAGGCGAATCGCGCCTCCGAATAACAGCAGTTTCTCGGTTAATGTTGTTTTACCCGCATCCGGGTGAGAAATAATCGCGAACGTACGTCGCTTAGCGACTTCCGTTGCGAGTTGTTTAGTGAGTTGCGTTGTCATCTGTTATATTCCCTTCTTGTTTTACATATAAGCTTACTATGAATCAGGCTTGAGCTTTCTGCAAATCAACACTCCAATTCGCTTCATCTAGGAAAGTTCGATTGCTAAACTCTCGACCGCGCACGACGACCTTATCCGCAAATACTTGCACATATATGCCCTGTACTTTATTCTTGGCTTCTTGCTGGTAAGCGCGGTTAAGCGTTCTTCCAACCGAAGCATTGTGGAAATAGTGGAAAGACTCTTGCACATAATGCGGTGTCCCATTCTGGAAATCTTGATGGCGATGTCCGCAGAATACGAACACATTCTTATAAGGCTTTAACGTCTCGCGGAACTTGATTGCGCGTATTAATTGATGTGATCCCCCATCTGTGCCACTGGGCGGCAGCGGTTGATGCGTCATCACAAACAGTGGTCTTCCTGGTTGATAGAGGCTTTTCACCCGTTCTTTGAACCATTCCAGCTGCTCATCGGAATACCAAGCTCCCTCACCGACCTCCGGCTTCTCTTGCACATAAGCTTCTTGTGAAAGCAGCAAGATGGAGTGACCCTTGGTCGTAAAATCATTGTAAAGTGTTTTGTAACCAAAAAACTTCTTGAACAACTCTCGGCTCATCGCGTCACTTTTGCCGTTGGGAACGGCTGCTTGATCCCAGATATTCGCTTTATTAATCCAAATCGAGTAATAATCGTGATTTCCCATGTTTGCATGAACAGGTGGTAGTTTATATTCACTTACAATGGTACGCAGCTCCTTATAATCTCGTTCCGTTCCTGTGTCCGTCAGATCGCCTGTTAGCATAATAGCATCAACAGGACCGTCGAAATGTGTAATATCATCAAGCGCTTGCCTTAATTTCTTACCCGTAAGTGCATCACCTATACTGATATGAAGGTCGCTTAATATAAAATAGGACATGAGGGGACCTGTGGGCAAGGGTTCTGCCGAAGATTGTGCCACGGATTGAGCAGGCTCTGGTTTCACAGATGATAGGGCAGGCTGAGCATCTGGAATAAACTTTTTCTTAACCATTTGACTGAAAATCGCACTTAATCCAACGAGCGCAGCCCCTATTGCCAGCAGCCATCTGATAAAAGCTCTTCGTGACATATATGCACCTCATGTAATGAATAATAAGATTTACTCCGTAATATTTATTATACCACAAAAAAAATCCAACAGGCAGAGTCGCCAGTTGGATGTTAAGCTTGTTACCTCAAGGATAAACGGCTTACGCCGTCCATAACGAGCGCGTTTGTCAAGGTTGATGCGAACAGATTATTCCCTTAGCTTATACTTATCAATTATGTTAAAACCGTTGTTTTTTGAACGGCTTCCCAATCAACTTCACCTTCATTTTGACCGTTAATCGGCCACCACTTGAAGCCGTCATCGCTTAGGAGCTTCGTTGCCTCTTCAGGCCCCCAAGATCCGGCTGGATAGTGTTTCAGATCCTCCGTCTTCTCACTCCATGCTGCTGCAATACGATCCACATAGGACCAAGCAAGCGCCACTTCATCCCAACGGGTAAAGTACGTGGAATCTCCACGCGTTGCATCATACAGCAAGCGTTCGTAAGCTTCCGGCGTATTGATACCGATCTGGCAGCTTTGGCAGAAGTCCATCGCTACTGGCACGATGACACCTTCTGAGCCCGGCTGCTTCGCATTCATTTTCAGATAGATGCCTTCCATCGGGTTCACACGGAATACAAGTAAATTTGGCTCCAATTCATGCTTTTTGGCCAAATACACATTATTCGGAATATTCTTGAATTCAACAACGACCTCCGTCGTTTTGACTGGCAGCCTTTTACCCGTACGAATGTAGAAAGGTACACCTGCCCAGCGGAAATTATCCACGTGAACTCTGGCTGCGAAATAAGTCTCTGTTGTTGATTGCGGATTCACCGAATCTTCTTCGCGGTAAGCAGGCAATGCTTTGCCTTTGGACGAGCCACTCGCATATTGACCACGAACCACATTCGCACGAACATCGTCACCGGATTCGAATAAGCGGAGGGAACGCAGGACCTTCACCTTCTCATCACGGATATCTTCCGGATGCAGACGGCTTGGCGGTTCCATTGCCATCATCATCAACATTTGCAGCATATGATTCTGACCCATGTCGCGCAGGGCGCCAGAGTGATCATAATAACCGCCGCGTTCTTCAACGCCGACAGTTTCACTTAACGTAATTTGAATGTTAGCTATGTATTTGTTATTCCAAAGTGGTTCAAAGAAGGCATTCGCGAAACGAACAAACTCAATATTTTGCACCATTTCTTTACCTAAGTAGTGATCAATCCGGTAAATATCTTGCTCTTCAAATACTTGGCGTAGTTGTCCATTCAAGCGCTCAGCTGAAGGCAGGTCGTAACCGAACGGCTTCTCAATAACAAGACGGTGCCAGCCTTTGGTTTTGAGCAATCCGCCTTCACTTAAGTTGTACGATACGTTACCGAAAAGCTCAGGAGCCAGAGCCAAGTAGAACAAGCGGTTTCCACCGGTTTGATATTTCTCATCCAGTCTGGCTGTCAGTACATTAAGTTCATGGAAACCAGCGACATTATTGATATCCAGTGACATGTATTCAAAACGCTGTGAGAATCGATCCCATTCCGCCTCATCCGTCACTTTATAACGGGCAAAATCCTCAATCGAATGCTTTACATCATCACGAAACTGTTCATTCGTGCGAGGTCTTCTAGCCAAACCAACTACCGCAAAATTTTCCCCTAACTTTCCTTCACGATATAGGCTATAAAAAGCAGGAAACAGCTTTCTTTTCGCCAAATCGCCCGTTGCTCCGAAAATATAAAACACAGCTCCACTCATCTATGCATCATTCTTTCTCTATTAGGATTAGTTAATATGCTTAGCATACCTAAAATAGTCAAGCTATTCAACTTTTCTGAGAACTTTCTGCCATAACTTTTTCTTATGAGAAAATAGACATTCGTCTATACCGAACCGCCCGGCTATGAATAGGCTGAAAGTACACAATAACACGGAGGTGCTAAGATACGATGCAGCCTATTTACCCAATTACTGATAAAACCTGTCGAAGCCTATACGGAAAGCCCGTTCTTATTTTTTTAAACGATGGCTCCCAAATCTATGGCATATTAAGTCGTATTGAAAAAAACAAGCTGTTCCTGAACGATGATGTCACTACGAAGCTAAATTCAGCTACGAAGAAAACCAAAAAAACCATTTCCAAATCAAAAGTTAAAACGAAGACGAAGCAAGCAAAGCCACTAGATCAAACCTCATTCTCGGGCACAGTAGATGAGGGGCAGTCTTCCTTTGGCCTTCCTTTCATGAGTTTCGGTGGCATGGCCCCTGGCTATCAAGGCGCGATCGATATTCAACTGGAAAACATTGCAGCAATGTTCAGTGAATGATGAAGGGGCTGTAGATGAAACCATCATCTGCAGCCCTTTGTCTTATCTTCTCAATTTCTTACTCATTTTATAGCAGCTAAGCTCAGGAATAAACGAATGGATTTCATAACCTTTGCCTAAGTAAAATCGAATCGCTTTAGGGTTACTTTCATCAACAAAAAGTTCAGCCGTCAAACAGCGCTCACTTTTCCCGTACTCTTCGGCGACCTTCATAAGTTCATGCCCCCAACCTCTCCCTTGCTCACGAGAATCGATGGCTAACATATCAATGAACAGCACACGCGATTTGCGAATCATCGTGATGAATCCGAACGGCTGTTTAAGCCCTTTGGCAGTAACAAACGTTTTATTCTGATTCAGTCTCTTCCGTATTTCTGAAAATGTTACAGAACTACCTGTGTCATACAATCTAGAAAAGGGTACTAACTGTTCAACGACTAATCGATGAATAGCTCGATCGTCAATGGAAGCCAATCGTTTGCGTATCACTTGGCACCGCCTCCACAAGAAGCAATAATGCTATCTTATGTTGGCAAGGCAGCAAATGACTCAGCTAGATTAGGTAGCTTTTTTTACTGTTTTAACAAAGCAAGTACCAATTTACCCCAGTCCCTACGAATGCTATACTATAATTAAGCGAAAATGAGGTGATCTCCCATGATTTATGCGTATCCCCCAATCATGGCTTTGAACAGCTATCAAACCCATAAAGACTACTACCGGGTAAGCGCGGTAAGCGGTATTGCTGGCGGTAAATCAAATACCATTCGACGTCCTCTTGACATGCCTTTTGAAGAATTAGCCTACAAACAACACGCTCAGTCTGCCGCGAAAGGCGTAGCCGAATTTGTTCAATCTGCACAGAACGTTAAACAATCGGCACAATCCTTGGTAGAATCTCGACTTCCTGCAATTGCCTACAAGGCAACACCTCTTTCGTCAGAAGCCGATAACGAATCCATCATTGAACCTATACGTCAATTCGTACATACATATAATGAATTTCAAGACAGTTTGCGGGATTCTCCTGAGTATTTGAATCGCTCACTTCTCATCGGACTAGAGCAAGCCGCTAAGCCCTATTCTCTGAAAGAGATTGGGATTACAAAGCTGGATAACGGAAGCTTGGAACTCCAAGAAGACGAACTTCAAGATCAGATTAAGAACCATTTTAGCTCTACGATAAAAAGTCTTGGCAGCATTACAAACTTCGCCGCCACACTCTCGAATTCAATAGGACAATTGCAGCAATTGCCTTCGGAGTCGCTGTTCCAAATGTCTCGTTCACAGCTTAAGCCTTACGGCCAATATCGATCCCAGCTCCAAGCATATCTCCCTGTTCCGATGAGTGGACTGCTGCTTGATGTTCAGATGTGATTGATAATTCAAAATTGTATAATCGACTTCTCAGCCTGCCTACTCCTGTTTCTCCACATTAAACAAAAAAACGACCCTCGAATGAGCTCATGCACCTGCATGCTCACCCAGAGGGTCGCTTTCTTTAGAATAGTTTCTTACCTAATACATGATCAAGAGGGATGTATCCGATCACTCTGCTATCCATACTATTATTCCGGTTATCTCCCATCACGAAAATATGATCGGCAGGCACCGTCCATTTCTTGTTTCCGTTGGCTCTCATTGCTTCGTTAATGTAAGGCTCGTCAAGAAGCACGCCGTTACGGTACATCTTGTCGTCCTTGAGCTCCAATTGATCTCCCGGCTTACCAATTACCCGTTTGATCCAGACATGTTTATCATCGCCACTCGTAAATAAACTGAGCAGAGGGCTGTCTAACAGGTCATTCTTGAATGTTCTCTTAAGGTCGACTCTGGAGTCGATAATGACAATATCCTCATATTTCGGTTCATAATTAAACGTATGAGAAAGCTTTGATACATACACGCGTTGACTGTCATGCAGCGTCGGATCCATGGAATGTCCCATAACTTTCGTTGATTGGAACACGAAAACACCAAGAAATACGACTAAAATAAACGAAATGGCAATGGAGCCAAACCAACTCCAAATTTGCTTTAATAGATTCATTCGTATCGCTCCCTTGTGACTAAATGCTATTCAGCCAGACCATGTTTAAAAGCATATATGGCGGCTTGTGTTCGATCTTCCACACCAAGCTTGGCCAGAACATTGGTGACGTGAAACTTTACCGTCTTCACACCGATAAACAAATCATCCGCTAGCTCTTGATTGGATTTACCTTTAGCAATCAAGCGTAGCACTTCCATTTCACGATCGGTTAACTCTTCATGCGGCTCTGCAGCCGGCTTAGGCTGACGAAAGCGATTCATAATCTTGGAGGCGACCTGAGACTCCAGAATGGACTGCCCTTTAGCCGCCGCTCTTATCGCTTGAGCGATCTCGGAGGCGCGGGACGTTTTGAGCAAATAGCTGAAAGCCCCAGCTTCAATCACTGGATACATTTTCTCATCATCTAAGAAGCTCGTCAACACAATGACTTTGCAATCCGGGTAAAGTTGCAGCAGCTTCCTTGTCGTTTCGATACCGTCCATGCCTTCCATGACCAAATCCATGAGTACGACATCCGGTCGATATTCCTGGGCAAGCCGAATGCCATCATGACCATTGCTGGCTTCCCCGACCACTTCAATACCATCCTCTGTCCCTAGTACGGCTGCGAGTCCGATTCTGACCATTTCGTGGTCATCGACAAGCAAAACCTTAATCAACGCATCGTCCATTTGCTACTCCTCTCGTTAGAAAACTATTTTTGCCCTGCTATCTATTGTTAAAGGTTAATTTTCCACAACATATTCCGTAGTAGCGAGTATAGGCACACGAATCTCAATACGCGTACCTCGATCAGGCGCCGTAATGATATCCACAGAGCCGCCGATTTCATTAACCCGCTCCTTCATGGACACTATACCATACGATGTAAGCTTCTTAGCATCTAATTCAAAACCGACCCCGTCATCGCGTATCGCAAGACGAACACCGTCAGGACGATGCAGCAGCTTCACTTCCAGCTTGTTTGCCTTAGAATGACGTAGAGCATTGGAAAGCGCTTCTTGTACAATACGGAACAAATGGTCCTCAATCCCCTTATTCAAGCGGATATCCTCGTCCATATCCCAAGTAATCGCCATGGGCACTTTAGCCGCAAGCTCCTTCAGAAGCTCGACAAGTCCTTCGGACAGTCGTTTCCCTTCCAGATGGATAGGTCTTAAATGCAGAAGCAAGGCTCTCATTTCCGATTGGGCGACAGAAGCCATCTCCTCGATAAGATGAATTTGCCTTTTTGCCTTCTCGAAGTCTTTATCCAAGGTCCGCCCTACTGCGGTTGCCGTCATTGATATCGCGAATAGTTGCTGGCTCACCGCATCATGAAGCTCCCGCGCCAATCGCTGTCTTTCTTCAATCACGGCAGATAGCTTTGCTTTCTCCGCAAGCTCCGCATTATCATTCGATAAGCGCTGTAGGGAAGTAACCTGCTCTTCCCACCGCTTCATAATACGGCCTAACTGATCACCCAGGCGTCCGATTTCATCTTCACCGTGTTGGAAGCCGCCGCGGGCAAACGTCCCTTTTTCGAGCAAAATCATCGTTTCCATCATCGGCTCAAGCCTCCGAGTAATTCGGTTGCTATTCCAGAAGCCATACACAGCGCCAATGCCGCCTATAACCAAAATCGCCATAAATGTAAATTTAACGCCCTCTTGCCAGCTCGTAAATGGCACAATCAGATTGCGTGAATTCAAAAAATAAATGATCGCGCCAAACACAACGAAACTAAAGATGATCGATTCACTCATGCTGCGCCATATCATATTCGTTAATCGTCGTTTATAGCCGTCCAATTGGTGATGAACCTCCTCGAGATCTTTACGCGTGCCCAAGCACACATTCTCACAATACTTTGATCTTGATATCTCCTACGATGTAAGAAAGCACAAGTTTCACGCGGTGATCGCAAAGTTCATAGTTAGGGGACTGCCAAATCAGCTTGTTCATAACCCCTGACTCACGCTCATTCGCAACTTGAATCTGCCCAAACGAGATGGAAGCCGTCACAGCGACACCGATATCCTCCGGCACTTTTATATCTACATCTCCTACAACGCCTTGCAGGATGACCGTGGTTTCCTTTTGCTCCAAAATCGCAAGTGAAAGATCAATGTAGGTTTCTCCAATAATGTACCAAGTTGAACTGTTGCGTAAAATCCAAGGCTCACGGCCTAAACGGACGCTATCCACCAATTTCTGCTTTTGCATATACGTGTCGTCTTTGTGTACTTGCTTAGATCGTATGAAAAACAAACCTAGCGAAATTAAAACAATAGAGAACACAATAGTAATGTGATCACCGAATAAAATCACTGCCCCTATGCCGATCAGTACATAACCTTTGCGTTCTTTGCGTGAACGGACCCGATGAATGCCTAGCAAGATGAGGATAATGGCAAGAATGGGAAAAAAGCCTATCGTATGATCTAGAAGCAAAAAAAGACCGGCTCCAATCAGCACTAGTGCTGTATTGCGGTTACGGTTGCTTTTAGTTTCTTCTCCCATCGCTGCACCTCCTCTGGCTGACTTTTAATTAGTTCATATAGATTCTTAGCATACCATAAGAATGGACGACCTCCAAGATGCAAATCCTTGCGCGGCAAGGCTTCCGCATGAATCATGGAGGTCAAGGGCCCATCTGCGCCTACTTATTAGGCGCTGGGGGGATAACACGCGGCTATTTCTTGCCGCGCGGGTCGGTGTCATCGCTGGAGCGATGCTGCTGCCACTCCTGCTGGAACTTGCCGCGCAGCGCGCGCAGTTCCTGTTGAAGGTTGCCGCCGGCTTCCTTCAGCGTCTCTTGCGACAGGCGGCCCGCTTCGCGCAGCCCCTGCAGCGCTTCCCGGCCGAGCTCGCGGCCGGTCACTTCCAGCTCGCGCCAAGTGTCGCGAGCCTCTTTCTCGTGCAGCCCGCTGCTCGGCGGCTGCACGCCCTCGGCTGCGTGCCCTGCACGCAGCCCGCGCAGTTCATCCGCGAGCGCCAGGCACACGTCCTGGCTGCTCGCGTACTGCGCGCGGTAGTGCTCGCAAGCGGCTTCCTCGCGCTGCTTCTCTTGCAGCGCTAGCCGCGCGAGCTCTTCATCGCCGGCGCGCATCGCTAGCTCAGCTTGTTCGCCGCGCAGCTGCGCCATCTCCTCCGCGTTCACACTATGGCTTCGCAGCTCAATAGTTCGCTGCAGTGCCTCCTGATAGCGCTGTTCCAGCTTCTCAATCACGCCGTTCCCCCGTTCATGGTGATCATGTTTGCCGGTCGTTTCTTGCCATGCAGCTTCTGCCATCTTGCCAATGCGATCCAATATACTCATGTTGTCACACCCCCAAATTCTTATGATTTAAAATTCATTTCTTTTCTTCAATAAATGAATACCATACATCACTAAACATGCTGCGAACGCAATCGCTATGAAACCAGATAGTTTAATGGTCAATATCAAGCCGCCCAAACCGGCGATAAACCATCCAATTTTCTTTCCATTCTTAATGCCTACATAACCTAACCCAAGCATAGCAGCCGGGAATAACAACCCCATTAAATGAACATGACCACCCAACTGATGCAGACAAATAAGTAAACCTGCCGTGATCAAAACCAATGCCATCCCTTTCGATCGATCCATACTCATATTGCTTACCGCCCTTCACGTATTCTTCATGCTTCTATCGTAACGGAAATGGAGATATGTCAAAACGGACTCGCGACTGTTTTTGTACCTAGACCAAAGTCCAGTACCCACTACGACCTCCATCCATATTTTGGCCGTTGTCCCACCGAGCCTCGAATGCTAAACTATTTGAAGCCGAGTCCGGTGCACAGACAAAGTACCGGTACGGGGGACGATTTACATGGGGTGAATATTTGCTCTTCATCGGAGCAGACTAGGGAGAACCTTCTTCCCGAACCCGTCAACTAACCTCGAAGGCTCATGAAGGAGGATTACCAATTGCATACAATTACTAAAGGGTTAACTAGCCTTGCTGTGTCTTTAACAGTGTTGGCAGGAGGCTTTCTTTCCCCATTTACGGCGAATGCTGCTGAGATGGATGTGAAAGTGCAAGTCAATGATAAACTGGTTCAATTTCCGGATGCTCAGCCTTTTCTGGATGACAATCATGCTACCCAAGTACCGATTCGTTTCGTAACGGAGAAGCTTGGTTATGACGTGAAGTGGCAAAAAGAAGGCGATGAGATCAAAGTCATGCTAAATAACAATCAACATTCGATTACCTTAGTATCGGGGCAAAAAGAAGCTGAAATCGATAGCAACCGTGTCGAGATGGACACACAAGCGGAATTCCAAAATGGACGCGTATACGTGCCTCTTCGTTTTCTAAGCAAGGCATCCGATATTCCCGTTCAGTGGGACGCTAGCAGCAAATTAGCTATTCTAAGTAAAGATGGCAACCAGCATGCGCCAGATTATGAATTGTTTCAATCCACTGCCTATTCAGCAGATCCATCTGAGAATGGCGGCTACGGAGCTTTTGATTATATGGGTAATCCACTAGGTATTGGAACCGTTGCTGTAGATCCCACAGTGATCCCTCTAGGATCTAAGCTCTATATAGAAGGTTATAATTTCAATGGCCTACCTGCAGGCGGCATGTATGCTTACGCAACGGACACAGGCGGTGCAATCAAAGGCAAACGTCTTGATATCTTTATCCCAGGATCCAAGAAATCCTTGCAGAAGTTTGGTATCCAAACCATTAAAGTGTACAAACTATCGAATTAAAATGGCTAACACAAAAAAAGCTTGGTTTCTGAGATTTACTTCTCAAGAACTCAGCTTTTTTTATTTAGGGTGGAACAACCAGAAAAAAACCAGAAAAGCTGCTCTCCCATCTATAGTGACGAGAAGAGCAGCCTGCAGTTACTTAAACTTGATTTTTGGGGATACCATTTAAACTTGGGACGTAATCAGGTGCCTCGTTGCTCGATAGCGTTTGAGCTTCTTCCATGAAATTAGCGTTATTCTGCTGATTGTTTTTCTTATCTGCTTTGTTATCTTCGCGGTCATGCTTAGGATCGGCGTCATTTTTGGGCATAGCGTTCACCTCCATTGTCTCATTGTTAGTATGAGAAGGTGGCTTGCATTTTATCCCAGTTACCTGGAAATGGCGTTGCTACTTATATGACTGAACTACCCTCCAGGGTTTTAGTTTTTCTTGCCGACATATGCTCCATTAGAAATGCAACATACGTTTCGTCCCGAACTAACCAAGCTGCATAATCCCTTTTGACATAACGTTCCGCCTCTTCAAAAGTAGAAAAATGTTGGTTGGATTCGACCCCATCCACATCGACTTCCCACCTGCCTCCTGAAGGAAAAATAAAAACTTGTTGTTCATTTCTATTCTCATAAAGTGATCCATAAACAGAATTTTTCGTGTTAAATGTGTTTTTATTCGCATCAGCGCGAATGGGCTCCATCGGAAATGGCTTCGCTACATACCATTGATAGGCTTCTTCTGTCATAGAGCAACCGGAAGCTTTAGCATGGCCTCCCCCTCCATAAAGACCCGCAATTTCCGAGACGTCGATGTGATCGTGAATCGTTCGAAAGCTTATCTTTTTACCGCCCATATTCATGATTGCAATGTAATCCAGATGAGGATTTTCTTTTCCTAGATCGTTTCCAAGTTCAGAATGATAGGATTCCGCATGAACGATACCTACATGATGATCATCTATACGGGAGTGGATGATTTCCCGCTTTTTTCTGCGCACATAGCGTTCGATTTTTTCTTCTTCCATATCCAAAATTTTTTCTTCAAAGGGATCGAATGCAAAGTTCTCGCTTTGCTGAATGCGAGCCACCATTTTTTCCTCAAATTCTTCGACAGAAATTAAATAAAAAAGATCGTTTAATCGCTTAGCCTTGATGTATTCATTCTGTTCCCATTCCCATGTATCATACGAACGGACCAATTCGACGAATTCATCTAATCCCTTCATTGGCTTCAACAATCCGTTCTGGATCAGATACTCATAAAATAGAGAAGTTGCAGAAGCGAGTTTTCCATTTTCATACGCGATCTGAACCATTCCCCACGGATATTTGTTTAAATGAAGCGAGGTTTTATGATGATCAATCAGTTTTACTTTTCCACCCGATTTCGCAAACTCGTTAAGTCCTTGTTCATTCGTTTCATCCACGGATAAGTCGGTGATAAACAAATGGCTCTTTTTTCTTGATTTTTCTAAAAAGCGTTTTACTTGTAGATTCAACCCTCCGACAGAGTTATATCGAATTTCTACTTTTTCACCAAATGCTAATCGAGCTATTATACCGCAACCTACGCCATCCAGATCATTATGAGTATACAAATGATACAAGGGCACACCCTCCTGTTAATGATTTCCATTAAGGTACCCTTGCTCAAGTCACTTTATTCGGTGTTAATGGACAGAGAAACTTCGCCGAAATGGTCTCATAACTAAAAACGGCCCTATGGTTTTACCAAAGGTACCGTCTTTTTTTTATCTATTAAAAGAAATCTGCCAAATAGGTTGTCCGCCGCGGAATGGCCTCTTCCAACCGGCTAATAAGTTTATCAGTCCCTTGAAGACGCTCGATTCGGGCCATGAATCCTGCTTTCTGATAACCCATGAACAAAGCCGTCAACGTCTGTATGTTACAGCTAAGTAGATGTTCCTCTGCAGGTATTTCAGCTTCAGCTAACTTCGCTACGATGGCCGCTTTCCCATTGTCGGTAAACTGTAACCGATAGACACCTTGGTTCCAATCCGCATGCTTGTCTGAAATATGTAGATATATGGATTCCGCCCCATCGCGAGCTTCATACACATACTGCGTCAGAAAAGCTTCTACATCTACAATTCTCGCCGAGAAATAAGTAACCTTCTCTTGTTTGAACTTTGGATCGTGCACTAGAAACGGAAGTTGGTCATCTACTGGTGCATTCACTTCCACCTTAGTTATCATCGAATCATGATCAGCAATGAATTTCCATAAGCCACGTCTGGCTTCCTCGTCAAGGAAAACCAACTCATGGATAGTTGCCACCGTGTCCTTTACCTGATAGAATACATAGCCCCGCTGTTCTCCTTGAGCGTTCGTGTAGACAGCAGCTGTACCCTTTTTAAATTTCAAATAGCGATTATTCCACCAGTCCGCATCCCGCTCCATCATGCCATTGTATGCTTTTGCAAACTTAGCATAGATTGGATTCAGAATCTCTCCGCTTTTGGCTACACGTTTGATCGAACTACCCTCTGCGGCATGAAACTTGGGAAGCTTATCTACAGGAATTTCGTATTTCAAATAATCCACGTATGTTTCCCAGCCATATTTACGATAAAATTCAAACTTAAACGGCGCTAGAAAGGAAATTGTCTGACCCTGCTCTCTCATCGCTTTAAGCGCTTGAACCAGAAGCTGTCCAACCATTCCATTGCGGCGGTACTCAGGCCATGTTGCAACGCCTGCAATACCGCCCATCGCGAAGCTTTTCCCGTTTAACCAAGTTCGGAAGTTAAGTAAGGTGAGCTTTGCAGCCATAGTGCCGTCAACAAAATAGCCCCACACTTGATTAGGATCTGTAGAGCCTATGCGCTCTGCCTTTTCCTCTGCGGTAAGCTCATATTGAAAAGCAAATTCAGATAGAGAAAAGCTCTCAAGAAGCTCCTCTTGCCGTAATGTGCGAATATCATTCATCTCAAATCACCTCATTTAGAATTGATCAGCTTTTCACCAAAGCGGCTGCTAGAACTGGCTTTCCTCTGGGCATGACACCATGGGCATCGGGCTCTAACGTAATGGCAATCGTGTCATAATTATTCGGATTAAAGGTGTAATATAACCCGCCACTCGCATTAATGAATAGCAGGGCAAATGTCCAATCAACGAATGCCCCCCGGTCATATGCTGTATAAGGGATACATCCTACAACATATACACCGGAGGGGATACTATGTCATATGCAGCTGGTTGTGAAACTCCAGGATACGGAAATTCAGTAGGAGTTGTTCTTGTCCTGTACGTTCTACTTGTCATCATTCTTGCCACGTTCTACTAATGGAGTGAAATACCTTACACATTGATCTCGTATAAAATGGCCTACCATCAATGACTTCTTTACGGAAGTTCAGCGATAAGTAGGCCATCTTTATTGTATAGGATAAATGATTACGCGTTCGTCTCTTACGAACCCCTTACCTCCGGCAGGTAAGTACATCAAACAATCCGCATCTTTGATAGAAACCATAATACTGGACTTATCAATACCTGATGGCTTAACCTTCAGACATCCGTTGTTGTCCACATGAGTCGTTCCTCTGACATATCGCGGATAAGCGGAGCCTTTATCATAATCAACATCCAGTTGAGCCGTGATCGCTTCCGGATAAGGCGAGTGACACCCTGCCATCGCTTTAATCAGCGGTTTGGCAAACAGCTCAAAACCAACGAATGAAGCGCCCGGGTTGCCGGACAAAGCTAACAGCAATCGATTGTTCCATAGGGCTGCACTCGTGGGAGTGCCTGGCCGCATGGCTACTTTGTTGAACAACAGCTTGCCCTCAAATCGTCCAAAGACGTCAACAATGACGTCGTAATCGCCAACGGAAACACCGCCGGATGTGAGGACTAAGTCGACTTTTGGGAAAGTTTCCTGCAGCGCCGCCTCCACCTCTGCCACATCATCCGAAAGCGCCTGCATGATAACCGCAGATCCACCAGCAGCTTCCACCTGCGCCGCCAGCATGTAGCTGTTACTGTTGCGAATTCGTCCAGGCTTCAGCGCTTCTGCCACATTCAATAACTCAGAACCTGTTGAGAATATGGCGACCCTTGGTTGCCGATAAACGGATACATTCGAATAGCCGAAAGTAGCTAATATCGCCGCTTCGCCAGGCCCAATATGTGTACCTTGCTCAAGCAATATATCCCCTAAACCGATTTCACCGGCTATTGGGGTTATATTGCTTGCAGCTGTCACGTTTTTTTTGATATTCACATGGTAGGAGCTCGTTCCCGCATCTTGCAGGGAATCCGTCATCTCCAGCATTACGACAGCATCCGCACCATCAGGTACAGGGGCTCCCGTCATAATTCGAGCAGCCGTACCGGATTGGATGGTAAGCTGAGGAACCGTTCCGCTTGGAATTCGTTCTATAACACGCAATACAACAGGAGCTTCTGGTGTGGCCTGCTCAATATCCTTTGAACATACGGCATACCCGTCAACACCTGATCTGCGAAAATGGGGCACCGGATGATCGGCAACTATGTCCACAGCCAGCCTTCTACCGAAAGCGGAAGATAGCGGAACTGACTCTATTGGTGTGTGTTTAACGTATTCGAAAAGCAGACTTCGGGCTTCCTCAACCGAAATCACTTTACGTCCAAACTTAAGCTTACTATCGCTGCTCACTAGCGTCAATTCCTCCTAAGGTTAACCGCCAATTTGCGACATCCGGCGAAGTGTTGGTGTATGGGACTGCTCTTCATTCATCAGTGCCTGGGCCATCTCATGATTTTGTGGTTTGATATCCAAAGCGCGGAAGAACAAATCTTCCATCGCAGAGTCATCTCCGATATATTTTCGCACATTAAATTCATCCGACCAGTATAGACATGGCTTCACATTGCCATCCGCTGTTATTCGCAGACGATTGCAGGTCTCACAGAAATGATCACTAATCGGATGTATGAGGCCAAATGAGCCTAACGCTCCGTCAATTCGAAAGTTCTGAGAGGGACCATTTCCATAAACCGCGTCCGAGGCAGAAGCATTCCACCCTTTCGCTTTACAGCGATCTAAGACCGTGGTAAGGGATAAATAGCGGCTTTTCCAATCTTCGTCTTGATGACCAATTGGCATATATTCGATGAACCTAACCTGAATAGGACGGTCAATCGTCATTTGCAAAAAGTCTTCAATTTCGTCATCATTAATGCCTTTCATCAAGACCACATTGAGCTTAATCGGGGTGATCCCCACACGGTAAGCTTCTTCAATGCTAGCCAGAACACGATGAATATCGCCGCCTCTGGTTATCAAAGAGAACCGATCCGCTTTCAAAGAATCCAAGCTAATATTAACACGGGTTAACCCTGCTGCACGAAGCTTTTCAGCCCTCGATGCAAAGTAAATCCCATTCGTAGTCAGAGCAATATCTTCAATTCCGGGAATTTGAGAAAGCATACCGATCAATTGCTCCAAGTTTTTGCGCACAAGGGGCTCTCCGCCGGTTAATCTCAACTTACGAACACCAAGTCCTGCCAGCACACGGACAACTTCAGTAATTTCCTCGAAAGTTAACAGCTTTTCATCCGGTTCAAATTCCATTCCTTCTTCAGGCATGCAGTATACACAGCGCAGATTACAACGATCTGTAACAGAAATTCGCAAGTAATCGTGCATCCGTCCGAATCGATCCATAAGCAGCTTCGGCATAGGAGTTCACCTCTCTCTATGTACATTATGGCATAATTTATAACAAAATCCTAGATTCCCTAGCGAGAACTATCTGGAAAAACAACTCTTATGGTAGATTAGCTGACATTTGCTCATACTCTTCCGGAGTATTCACATTTGTTACGAAATGGGTAGGGATATTTTGCTGTTCAAAAAAATCATTCTCTACAGGCTTCCAGTCCATAAGATCGAGCAACCCCATTAAACGATACTGCTTTTTCTCCAGCAAAACCTCTGCTTCGGAACCAACCAATCTTGAATATATGCCATGGAGAGGATGAACGCGACCGTCCAACACAGGAATAACTGCATCCATATTAGCTTCTTGGCATAAAATGGCCATTGCCGTTGCCGCTTCGGCAGAAATAAAAGGCATATCACAGCCCACAATCCACAGATGCTGCTCTGATGCGATCAGAGAGGCGGCATGAATGCCGCTTAAGGGCCCTTTTTGTACATATTGGTCAGTGATACATTGTACGTCTATATCGGGAACCGAAGACAAGAGAGGCAGCAAAACCTCAGGTTCATTGGTTACGACAATGACTTGCTTGCAGATGCTCGACATTTCTTTCAACTGCTTAAGAAGCAAGGGCTGCCCTTGCATAGGGAGAAGCGCCTTTAACCTTCCTCCCATACGGCGATTGAGGCCCCCGGCAAGAATAACGCCTGTGATCATACTTCAAGCTCCGCCAACCGTTTAAGGAAGGATTGTTTCCAACTTGCCGATAATGCTTGTAAGGCTGCAATATGCTGAGCAGCTTCTATATTCGTTTTTTCGTGATACTTGATTTGATTGGCATAGGCAACAGTTACACCCGCTTCATCTTTGGCAATAAGTCTTACTTGTGAGTTCTTAGAAATCTCGCCTTCTGTAAGTACCCTTAAATAATAGCCAGTATAACCGGTTTCCTGGACTCGGAGAACGGCGTCCACCCAATCCAAACGTTTCGCTAGTTTATGACAAGGTTGACGAGGCTGCGAGACCTGAACGATTACGTCGCCAATGGCGTAAGTGTCACCAATGCAAACCTGATCTTCAAGCAGACCGCGTACCGTTAGATTCTCACCGAACGTGCCTGTTTCCATCTTCTGACCTAGCACTTGCTCCCAGTGAGCGTAATGTTCCTCTGGGTACACACATAGCGCTTTGTCAGCTCCTCCATGCAGCGTTAGATCCGCTTGACCATCTCCATCTAACTGTGTCTTCGATACATACAAAGATGAGCTTACCGGATATTTATAAATACCCGTAACCAGCTCTTTACCTTGATACATGATTGTTTGTGGTAAACCAACGTTCACAGATACGACTTCCATCGTAATGTCCCTCATCTCCGGCAAGTTTTTTAGTATTAACTATACCAAAATCCTCCTGGAAAGTCAGTTGCCAACTTACGTGTGTACAAGTAAATCATGCTTTGGATCTATCTACCCATGCATCGTTATCGTAACCTCTTACTTCCCAGTAGCCCATGTGCTCCTTCTCGATGAGCTCGATCCCTTGGAGCCATTTGACGGATTTGTAGGCATACATTTGCGGAACGATTAGTCGGACTGGTCCACCTAATTTTTGCGGAATGGGCTTACCATCCATGAGCACAGCGACCATAATATCATCCCCGTTTGCCTGGCTTAGGGACAATGCATCTGTGTATACCTTATCTCCTGAATAAAACTTCACATATTTCCCTTTTGCTTGAACACCAGCAGCGGCTAATAATTGCTTAAGCGGGATGCCCTCCCATGTACATTTATAAACGGACCAGCCGGTCACACAGTGGAAATCACTAACCTGCACAGTCCGCTTCAGCTTCAAGAACTCTTCCCAGTTCCATGCACTGGGGTTATCAACCAGACCGGATATCGCAAATTTCCACGTATCCGAGGAAAAAGCCGGAATTTCTGTAACGGTGTAAATACGGAAATTCCCTTGCGCTCCTCCGCCCACAACAGCGGCGGAGTCCGGCAGTGGTGCCGGCGGCGGAAGCATCCGGTTGCCGTCGGTTGCGATATATTCGGCGGTCGTAGAGCCGCCGGTATCGAATGCGCCTTTTATCCAGCGATAAAAGGCGGGACCGATCGCGATCACGAGCAGCAGTCCTGCGGCAATCCGCAGGAACGATGCGCGTGTGATCGGCGACTCCTTCAGCGCGGTGATGACCGCCTGCGCTGCTGTGCGCCTTGCCGTGGCGTCCTCTGTTGCCACGGGCGCCTGGTTCGGCGCCGCTGCGATAGCGCTTGCGGCGGCTGGGGTTTGGACCGCCTGCTCAGCGGGCGGTCTTGCCGTGGCAGCGGCTTGATCAAGCCGCTGCTGGCGCTTGAGCCATCTGCTGCGCGAGATGGCGTGGTACACGGCATACGGCACTCCGACCCAGGTGAGCAGGTCATGCACGAAGAGTGCCGAATTGTTCAAAGCCGGTGGCAGATTGCGGAACTGCCACAAAATCACCCCTGATCCGGCCCAGCCGATCAGGAGCGCAAGGACGAACACCAGATTCGCGCGTTGATTGCGGCGCGCGCGAATCTGGTGCCAATGCTTACGAATCATCGGCGCGTAAAGCGCGATGAGCAGAATGGATGCGACACCCAAGTAAATGTGAAGCTGCTTGATCGTCACACGGAAGCTCCCCAGATCTCCTCTAATCGCACCAATACTCAGCACGATACCTGTCACCGTTAGCAGCAGCAAAATCCACGCATTCCAGCTATGAATAGCATTCAATCGCTTCCCAAAAGATTGCTTCAACCAGCCTCTTTTTGATTCCATACCGTCACCACCTTCATTCATTTACGATTTATACGTTACACTTATCATAACGTATAAATATTAAAAAAGGCTTACAACTTCGCTAATATTCGTATGGTTATCATCCAAAAAGAAACCCCCAAGACCACTTAAACTGTGGCAATGGAGGCTTGTTTATGCGTTAGTAGATCACTTTATCAAATAAGTATCAACCAATTCTTTCGGTACATAAGTCTTATCATTCAAAATAGTAGGTGCAAACATGAGCATTTCATCCATCATGTCTACCTTAATCGCCTTGTTATCGATTTGAATCACGAACGTGTTCCCCATCTTCATCATGCTTTCATTCTTCGTCTTATCTTCCATCTTTTTATCATCCATCATGCCTTTGTCTTCCATCATCATCTTCGTTAAAGTAACCGAGCGATTTTCCCCATTCCATGTCACCTTAAAACCTAATGATTCAGCAATCTCGCGCAGGGGAACGAGCTCCGTTCCATCCTTCATCATCGTTTCAATACCGCTGTAGTTAAACTTCTTAGCCATCATTTCCTCTGCACTAGCCAGCCCTGGAAGTGCTAAAGTACAAGCAACCAGTGAAACAACCATCGCTTTTTTCCATCTTTTCATCGTCTATTCCTCCTAAGTTTTAGTCACGTCTTTCTATTCCTTAAATTAACGTGCCGAGCTTAAGAAACACTAACGAAACCATTACGAAATACTTACAAGAGACTAACAAAAAGCCCAGCATCCTTACAGCAGTATTGGCAACTCAGCCAATAATGCATAAATAAGGAAATTTATAAAGATACTAAGACCAAACAGACCTTGTACTGAGCAGGAGGTTTTCATGACAAATGACGAGAACAAGTTGGACTTGGAGTTGACCGATAGTCTGACTGATAACTTACTGCAAATCATGCAAGGGCTTGGAAATAGCAACGACGTCGCCATACGAGAAATTGAGATTGATCTTGGCGATAATAGCTCCATTGAGGGAGCAGTTGTCTATATGGAAGGTCTCTCTACCTGCATTCCATGATTGATTCTCTGCTTTCTAGCTCCAAGAGCGGCGAACAACAAGACTTGAATGCCGAAGAGCTGTTGGACTATTTCAAGAACGTAGTTATCTCATCCGGCGTAGTAAAGAATCTTGAAAACATGGAAGAACTATTTGACGCATTATTATCCGGTTATAGCATTCTGCTTCTCGAGGGATGCCAGCGTGTATTGGCAATTGGAACCAAAGAGCTAACGGCACGGACGGTAGAAGAGCCTAATGTTCAATCGGTGGTCCGTGGACCCAGGGAAGGATTTACTGAGGTTCTGCACTGGAACACGGCCATGCTTCACCGTAAAATCAAAGATCGCAATCTTTGGATGGAAACGATAAATATTGGCAGAGTAACGAAGACGGACGTTGTAGTGGCTTACGTTAAAAACATTGTCTCCGAGGATGTACTTGTAGAAGTAAGGCACAGATTGTCTCTCATTGATATAGACGCCGTCTTGGAAAGCAACTACATCGAGGAGCAGATTGAAGACAAGCAAAACACCCCATTTTCAACTATTTTCAATACGGAGCGTCCAGATGTGATAGCAGCCGGATTAATGGAAGGAAGAGTTGCTATCCTAGTGGACGGAACCCCTTTTGCTCTGCTCGTTCCGACTTTGTTCACTCAATTTTTCCAATCTAGCGAGGATTACTACCAGCCTGCAATTTTTTCCTCATTGATTCGTTTACTGCGCTTCTTGTCTTTTGGATTGGCGCTGCTAACTCCCTCTTTTTATATTGCAGTTTCTACCTTTCATCAGGAAATGCTGCCAACAACCTTGCTTTATAATTTAGCAAGTCAGAGGGAGGGTGTTCCTTTCCCTGCATTTATTGAAGCGATCATGATGGAGGTAACGTTCGAAATATTACGTGAAGCCAGTGTACGGATGCCTAGAACCGTAGGTCAATCTATTTCAATCGTAGGTACACTTGTTATCGGTCAAGCTGCTGTGGAAGCAGGTCTCGTTAGTGCGGCTATGGTCATCGTAGTTTCGATCACAGCGATATCCAATTTTGTTCTTCCCGCATTTAACCTTGGCATCACGATTCGAATCATACGATTTTTGCTTATGATGCTGGCTGCTACTTTTGGTCTTTTTGGCATTTTTGTAGGCATCATTGCATTAGTAGTCCATTTGTGTGGGATTTCCTCATTTGGCGTTCCCTATATGTCGCCTCTTGCTCCATTCCATTTAACCGATCAGAAAGACACGATGGTCCGCTTTTCTTTCCCGAATATGATTACTCGACCCAAAGCCTTCCGCCAAAAAAATCTCGTTCGTCAGAAACGCAGATGAGGAGGCCAATCATTTGAAACGTGCGATAACCACAGGTTTATTCCTGTTTCCTTTCCTTTTCCTATTAACGAGTTGTTGGAGCCGCCATGAATTGAATGATATTAGTATTGTCGTAGGGCTGGGGATTGATAAAGCTGGAGAAAGCTACAAAATTACGGTTCAAACCGTAAATCCGGGGCAGGTTACTGTAAAAAAGGGAGGTTCCAGCAACGCGACCGCTGTTATCACGTATGAAGAAACTGGAATGACAGTTCCTGATGCCTTATCCCGAATGAGCGTTAAAGCACCGCGATATTTGCATTACTCCCATCTGCGAATGGTTGTATTCGGCGAGGATATGGCTCGAGCAGGCATTAGTAAACCGCTCGACTTCTTGTCCCGTAATATGGATATGCGGACTGATTTTTATTTCATCGTCGCCAAACAAGCAAAAGCTTCCGAAGTGTTAAAAGTCCTTAGCGCGATGGATCCGATTCCCGCGAACAATATGTATACAAAGCTTGAGACCTCAGATAAATATTGGTCGGCTACCGGCAGTATGAATCTTAACTATTTACTTCAAGAACTAGCAACCCACGGGAAGAGTCCCACCATGACCGGGGTCGAAATCTTAGGCAATAGGAAAATCGGGGAAAAGACGTCAAACGCGCAATATGTGGACCCACCAGCCCTGTTAATTTATTCGGGAATGGCTGCATTCAAATTCGACAGGTTTGTTGGATGGTTGAATGAGAACGATACGGAAGCATTAAATTATGTACAAAATTCAGTTTACCAGACGACGGGCTATATTCCATGCCCGGGAGCCGAAGGGAATATTACGATGCAAGTGATTCGTTCCAACACTGTCATCCACCCGCACCTCGTCAGCGGACTTCCCGAATTCGATGTTAATGTCAGAATCGATCAGGATATCGCCGATGTCGAATGTAAAATTGATCTGTCGCAAGCCGCTGTGGTCGCTGCGTTAAAGCAACTGTCCGACAGCAAATTGGAAACCTTAATTGGTGAATCGATCGCCAAAATCCAGAGGAAATTAGGAGCTGATATTTACGGCTTCGGCGATGCTTTTCATCATAAGTACCCCAAAGCTTGGCATCAAATTAAAAATTGGAACGAAGTTTTTCGAACGATTAAAGTACGTGTCCATGTGGATTCGACCCTTCGCAGGGTAGGGACCATCCTACAGCCGATCAATCAAATAACGACAGAATAAGGTGTACCTCATGCTGCTCTTAATTGGGATAGTACTTACTTTAATTTGGACCGTCTGGCAGGAGGTTCCTCGATTGTGGAAACAAAAAAAAAACAAAGAACTATGGATACTGGCTTTAGTTACACTATTCATAAGTGTGCTTGGCACAGTAAAAAGTTTGGGTATTAATTTACCTAATCCGCTCGATATGCTTTCGGCGATATTAGGACCTTATTCCCGAGCGGTTTATTCGTTATTGCAATGAAAGGGGCCGGTTCCCATGGAAAAGCAACAAATCATTAGCAAAAGCTCTTTTGCAATACTCGTCACTTTTTTTATGATCGGAACGTCCATTCTCATTGCGCCTTCAGGACTCGCTCATGAAGCGAAGCAGGACGCATGGCTAGCTTGCATCGTCGGCATTGGTATCAATGTTTTGAACGCCATTTTGTATGTTGTGTTGGGGGAACGCTTTGCAGGTCAAACCCTGGTCCAATATTGCGAAGCCGTGCTTGGAAAATGGGTAGGTAAAGCTGTATCCATCGCTTTTGTCTTGTTTTTTTATTTGCTGACCTCGCTGATGATCGGGGATTTAGGTTATTTCGTAACCTCCCAGATCATGCAGGAAACTCCGATAGAGGTTTTGCAAATGCTGTTTACTCTTGTTGTCGTGATGACCGTCCGATCCGGGTTTGTTGTGTACACGCGTGCGGCGGTCATCTTTTTTCCATGGCTGATTATCTTGTTTCTATTGCTCATTCTGCCGCTGCTGCCTAAATTTGTTATGGGGAACTTTTTTCCGGTTATGGAGTTTGGCATAAAGCCGATTCTTCGAGGCGGATTTACGTTCTACGGATTGCAAGAAATGATTGTACTGCTCATGTTTTATCCATTCGTATCCAAAATGAATGGGCGTAAAAGCGGCTTTTTTGCGGGTATTGGGATGGGTGGCGCTATTCTTTTAATTACAACTGTCGGGAGCATTGCCGTGCTGGGCGAGGTGCTGACGTCAAACCAACTGTTTCCGGCCTACACGCTTGCCAAAAATATTAGTATCGGCCATTTCCTTGAACGGTTGGAAGGGATTTTGATCTCAATTTGGGTTCTATCCATTTTCCTCAAAATAGTGCTCACTTTCCATGCTTCTCTACTTGGGTTCGTACAAATTATGAACAACAAGGATGAGAAACCTCTGGTTATTCCTCTTGCACTAGGGATGATCATCCTTTCGTTAATGTGTTACCCCAACACGATCTTTATCAATGATTTTCTGTCCAAAAATTGGGCGCCATTTACACTTATATTCACATTTTTCTTGCCGTTTCTGCTGTTAGTCGCGTCATGGTTTAGACAAAAACGCAGCCTGCCGCGAGCCTGACGCAAATAATCCCCACACACACAAACTATACCCATTACAAACAAGCAAAGTTGTATTCAGTAATACAAAATACAACATCTCTGACTAGGAAGGCAGAATCCTAGGAAATTGTTGTACGCCGTACAACTTACAGGTCTTCAAACAAAGAAAAAGCAATCATATAGGCATCCTAATCAGCAATCCTCCTCTTCTCCTAAAACCAAATGAAAACCCCAACCATGCAAAAGAACCACAAGAAGGGATGATCCCTCTTGCGGTCCATACACATTTCGCTTGCAGTCTATATGTGGTCTATGAACCGTCTATGTGCGGTCTACCAATTGTCTACTTTTCGTGATCCCCCCACTAATAAATCGGCAACGTAAACCAGAATCGGCTCCCATGCCCTTCCTCACCTGTATGGCTATCAACACCAATCGTTCCTCCATGCAGGTGAACAATCGATTTAGCAATCGCAAGTCCGAGGCCCGCGCCTCCGCTTGCACGAGTTCTTGACGGATCCGCACGATAGAAGCGATCAAAAACCTTACTGCTATCCTCTTCCTCGATCCCTTGACCATGATCCTGAATATAAAGCTGCACATACTGCTCTGATATCTGTTCAACTTTAATTTCAATGGTCCCACCGACAGGTGAATGCCGTATAGCGTTATCCAAAATGTTTGAAAGAACCCGTTTCATTTCCTGGGGCATAATCGCCACCGGGGGTAATCGATCAGGCATGTCGACGTCGACTTGCAGCTTTTTTTCCTCCAACTGAAAAGCCAAGCTTTGCAAGCCGTCTAGCAGCAAATGATCGACATGATATCGTTCAGGAGTAAATTCAGTTCCTCCAGCATCCAGCTGCGATAGCTTAAATAATTCTTGAATCAATCCGTCTAATCGTCCTGTTTCAAGCCGGATAGTTTGTAGATACCGTTCAAACGTTTCTTTATCTTGAATGACATCGTCCTGCAAAGCTTCCACGAATGCTTGAATGGACGCCATTGGGGTCCTCAAATCGTGTGAAACATTCGCTACGAGTTCTTTGCGGGATGCCTCAGCTGTTCGCAATTTCTGAAAGCTTTCATTCAACTTGCCCGTCATTCGATTGAATTGGTCTGCAAGTCTTTGGAATTCAGCAGGTCCAATCTGAGGCACTTGTCCCTCAAAATGCCCTTCCGAAATATGTGTCGTTTCCTCTGTAATCGCATGAATGGCTTTCTCAAGGGGGCGCGTCATGAAGTAATGGATGAGCATCGATACACTCGCTGCGCCAAGAGTTACCGTCGTCAACAGGACGACGTCTTTCCAATTCAATAACATATATCGGTAACATACAAACAAGGTGAGCAAAATAATACTCGTACTCACCCCACTCGCAATGAGCAAATAAATACGAAGCTTCATGATGGCTCCCTACCCTCAAATTTATAGCCAATCCCCCATACAGTCTTAATATATCGCGGTTGGGATGGATTAGGCTCGATCTTCTCTCTTAGCCTGCGAATGTGGACAGTGACCGTTGTTGTATCGCCATAATAGTCGATATCCCACACTTTACTTAGGAGCTGATTGCGTGAAAATACTTGCTCCGGATGCCCTACAAACAGATGCAGCAGCTCAAATTCCTTCACGGTCAGCTCAATTTCCTTCCCGTTCACCCGAACACTTCGGTGCAGCACATTAAGTTCTAGCCCCGGAAACTTCATGATATACGCAGGTGTCACAGCGCCTGTACCGTTAGCCGCTTCCGCTTGGCCGCGCTGCTGCCTCCGCAAAATCGCTTTCGCTCGCAGCACCAGCTCGCGTGGCGAGAATGGCTTCGTCAAGTAATCGTCTGCGCCCATCGTTAACCCCATGAGGCGATCCATTTCATCGCCTAGAGCCGTCAACATGATGATGGGCACGTCCTGCTCGTTGCGAATTTCTTCGCACACTTGCCAGCCGTTTTTGCCCGGCATCATGAGGTCAAGAACAATCAGCTGCGGGTTGTGCAGCCGCCATAAGCGGATGGCTTCGTCGCCACTCGCCGCCGAAATAACCTGGTACCCCTCTCGCTGCAAATAGACGGTGCACACATCAATAATATTCGTTTCATCATCCACCACGAGAACAAGTGAACCCATACGGCATACCTCCTCAAGCATTCCTTCTATTATACCGCAGAGCAATGAAATGAAGCTTACGTATGTATTACAAAAGTATTAAAGCTCCCCAAATTGCGGGGAGCTTCAGTCCTTTAGGTTTGCAAAGCAGCCTCGATAATAGGCTCCTCTTTTTTGTGATTAAGACTTCGAATATATCGCGACTGAGCAATACCGGCTATGAGAATGATGGCAGCTAAGACGGCGAACATAATCTTCCCGCCAAAGTGGCTGAATAACAAGCCTCCCAGAATGGGACCAATGGCGCGCGATAGCTGCCAATTCATACCGAACACTGAGAAATACCAACCTCTATGCTCCTCTGGAGCAATAACGGAGATCACCTTCTGAATATGAGGACCATTCAACATTTCACCAATGGTAAATAAAAGTTCAACAAAAAGGAGTATGGCAAAGATAGGTACAAATCCATAACCAACTGACACAATCGCAAACAACATATAGGATGCAGCGACTACCAAATAGGCGGAAACGTGCTCTGTACGCTTGGCAATCCATATTTGCAGTGCAATAACGACACATCCATTAAAGGTAATAATGGTAGCAAAAACAGTCTTATAATTCTCGAAATGCTGCTGTAAATGCAGTGGGAACGTAGACTCCACTTGAGCATATAACAGCGATACCGGCATCGCTAGAAGCGTTATCCAAAGGAGCGGCTTATGATCACGCCATCTGATTTTCGGCTTTGTCTTAGACAATTCCAGCTCCGCGGCGCTCTTCACAGGCATTGTCTCTGGAACCTTCATGACGACCAACCCGGCGTATGCAAAGAGAGCAACCGCGCAAGTCAAGAATATAATTGTCGGATTCCAGGTGAATAAAAGCAGTCCAATCAGCGGTCCAAATGCTGAACCCATATTTAATGCGGTGTGCAGCAGAGCAAATACTTCAGCGCGCTTCTCCTGCGGGACAACATCCGCAATCTGTGCATTAGCAGCTGGTCCAAACATAGCATGGCCAATGCCGTTAATGATCGAAATGACAGCAAATTCCCAAACATGACTGGCAAACATATAACCGCCAATGGCGAAAGCTTGAATAATGAGCGCAGCCAGCATCATCGGCTTCCTTCCATATCGATCGCTCAAGCTGCCTGCATACAGATTCACGAAAATTCCGCATAGCGGCTGCAATCCGATAATCAACATAGATAAGAAAATAGAACCATCCAGCTTGTCATACAAATAATAAACCAAATAAGGTCTCATCATAAATCCGGCTAATGAAGTTAGAATCGTCCCAACGACTCGAACCCATATCGCTGTATCATACTTGCTAATCAGTGAAAACAAAGGGATCCTGTGCATACAACCTCCTAGATGTTATTGGTCTTCTCAGTTTAGGGCTATTTGGGCAAAAGAAAAAGGTAAAATCTCGTTATAACGGATTTCACCTTTTATGAATGATTACCTATATAATTATCCGCCAATACGAATTTTGCGGTATGTATCGATAAACGAGAGGACATCTACTCTTTTCCCCCTCTTTTTCGCAACTCTGGCCATTTTCACAAGTGTTGTCCAGAATTCGTCTAGAACAGGAGATTCGAATTCATTTTCTTTGGGTGCTTGTGTGAGGTTATGTTTATTTTTATACGTCGTGCCCTCATCCGAAATGAGATACTGAATTTGACTTTTTTTCCACTGCTCCCCGGTTACATAACTTACTCCAATTTCGCGCATTTTTTTGCGTACAGAAGTTACGGGACGAGATAGTTCTCTAGCAATTACAACTGGAGGACACTCAGAGGAAAGGCGAATCAACTTGTCCAATTCCTGTGTGGACCAAGGTTTTTTAGTCATATTAATAACCCCACTTCGTAAAATGAATGTTTCGTTCTGCCTGTTAATGGTTACTAACTAAAGGTATAATAAGAGAATACCAACGAAATGTTAAAGAAGTATGAGTTAACCATAATGAAAGTATGAAGACATAACTTTTTCGATATTTTCCCCTATTTTATGTCCTTCGAACTACGATTGGGTGACAAATTAGGACTTTATGCATGGTAAATTTATCTAATGGAGAGTGAAGGACTATGAAACATCATATTAACGGAACCGAACTGTTCGTCGAAGAAAAAGGGCATGGAGCACCTGTTATTTTATTGCACGGCTTTCCATTGGATCATCGCATGTGGCAATCGCAGATAGACGCTTTGTCAGCGAATTATCGTGTCATTACACCTGATTTACGTGGCATGGGCCAGTCTGATGTACCCAAATCAAATATTTCGATAGACCAATATGCCAATGACATTTTAACTTTAATGGATAAAATGGGCATAGAAAAAGCCGCACTTGGCGGCTTCTCCATGGGTGGCTATGTGGCGTTTGCGCTTCTACGCAAAGCTCCAAAACGTTTCACAGGTCTTATATTGGCCAACACTCGTCCTGAAGCAGATGGACAAGAGGCTCGTAAGAATCGATTAAACATGGCAGTCTCTCTCTATGAAAAAGGTTCCGTGGTGGCAAGAGACGCCATGCTGCCCAAACTTATTACAGAACCATCGAAGCAAGATCATCCTAAGCTAGTCGATACCTTGAGTATGGTGATGGAATCGATGCCAGCTGAGGGACTTGTCCATGCTTGTCTTGCTATGGCATTCCGCGAAGACTCTGTAGACTTACTTAGCTCTATTTCGGTACCAACTCTCGTCATCGCCGGCGAACAAGACCCGATCGCGCCTCCGGATGTCATGAAGAAAATGGCCGACCAGATTACTGGCGCCAGCTATCATGTCATACCAGCTGCCTCCCATTTGACGCCGATGGAAAAACCGGAAGCTTTCAATGCGCTGCTGATTGATTTTCTGAAGAACATTAAAGCCTAACCAGTTGGTCCATGACCATCACGGCTGCACCAATCGCCAGAGCTTCCTCACCAAGCTGCCCTTTGCTGAAGACAACCTGATAAGCGGGGTAGTAGTATGTCTTCCGAATCGCTACCTGCGTAGCGGTTTGGAAAAACAACTCCCCTCCCGCAATTAACGGTCCCCCTAGGATTACCTTCTCGGGGTGCAAAATATTTAACAAGTTAGCTAGTCCAATGCCGAAATAGGTAGCAGCCTCTGTGATGATCTCCACAACTAGGGGATCATTTTTTTTGAGCGCCTCCAAAACATGCAGGTACGTGACCTGCTCGGGGTCATCAACCAAATGAGACAACACCGTGGATCGACCTTGCTTTAATGCCGACCGAGCCGCCTTCTCGATGGCATATAAGGAAGCATACGACTCCAATGCTCCATAGTTGCCTGACGTATTACGGTGGGCAACACCATCCGTTTGAATAATCATTTGACCCACTGAGCCTTCCATATCGACGGCACCATAAATAACCTTTCCTTCCGAAACCATGGAGGAGCGCAAACCAATTCCAGCATGAATATAGAGCAGATGCCTGAAGCTCTGCGTACGTTGATGCCATGATTCAGCTAGGATGGCCGTGTTAGCACCATTATCCAGCAGTGCGGGAATACCTAGCTCCCCTGTTAGCTGCCTGCAGATCTCAACATTTCTCCATCCTTTTGCTGGGAAATAAGACGGCTCTAAGATGGTACCTGACAAGCGATCTACAGGACCAACGGCACCAATCCCTATACCTAGCACTGATGAAGAATGTATGTGGTGAGCGGCTAACATCCTTTTTACCTCTTCCACGATAAGACGAATCAGCACATCCGGCGTCATCTCAGCCGTCATCGTCCAACTCTTAATGTCCAATTTCTTCATTCCCAGATCAACAAGAACGAGCTTGGACAATGTTCTGGATATTTCCAAACCAAATACATAAGCATAGGCCGGATTCTTTTCATACAGAATCGGCCTACGCCCACCTGTTGAAGCACCGAAACCAGATTCAAGGATAAGTCCTTGAACCGTCAGTTCCTCCAAAAGACGCGTCAACGTAGATACCGTCATCCCACTTTGCTCTAACAACTCCGTTTTGGAAATCGTTGTTTGACGACAAATTCGCTCATAGATTTCTTTCGCCTTACGATTCGGAATTCGTTCCGTTATGACATCTACGTTCAAAGAAGCAGCCCCCAATGATAATCTTTCTCATATATTTCGCCATTGGGAAGCCAAAATCCTTCCTTGCCTCCCCCTTATTCCTTCGATCCAATCATGAGAGTATAGCCCATATACGGATGATATTTATTGACGAGCTCATCGTATTTTGCAGTGATTTGCCATATCCGCGGATCCATAAACGACTGCTTATCAGACAAGTGAACAGGATCTGGATGTTGAACTTGATCTTCGAACATCGTTAGCGGAAAAGGATGTATCCCTGAGAAGTCCACAGGGTCAAAACTGCTCTTTTCTAACAGCTCCCGCCATTCATCCATACTATATATTTTACTTACCCCATAGAAGCTGCACAGGGCCCGATGAGCCCCTGGTGACATCTCTTTGATTCGAATGACCTCTCGGTCGTAAAGCTTACCTTCGGATTTAAGCACCCTATAATACTCGGATACAGCTTTCTGAGCATCTGCAAAATTCGTCACTGACTCCACCATCACAACATCAAAAGTATGATCTTCAAAGGGTAATTTGCATACATCCCCAACCATGAATTGTACCTGTACCCCTTGCTTCTCAGCCCTTACAATCGCTTTCGCAATCATTTCCGGACGAATATCAACCGCTGTTACTTCGCATCCTTGCTCGGCCAGGAAACATGCCGTTCTTCCAGTCCCGCATCCAACCTCTAGCACGCGCTTCCCTTTCTCAATGGGATACTTCTTCAATTGCTCAATCGTTTCTCCGAAACCCCCGGGATGCGCATTGCCCACTCCTAATTTGGCTAACATATCTAGATACTCGATAACACTTACACCTCCACAATGGCATATCATTCTCCTTTCTACCATATGGAGGGCCGCCGTCTCATGTTCAGATTCTTAAACCATTTTCGAAAAAAAAGGCGCTCGCCTAAAAGCGCATGTTTCAACGTCTTATAGGCTAAATACCCAATCAAATTATCCCCTCTCCCCATAGGATAATATTGTCTCTCATCCGATTTCACAGAGAGCATTCCTTCAGGTGGGGGGTGACATAAATGGGTGTTGCTGCTGGTGCTGGTGTTGGATATGGACATGGAACTTCCGCTGCTGTTGTTCTTGTATTGTTCATTTTGCTCGTAATTGTAACTATGACTTTCGTTTGGTAATCATGATTCAATAGCATTACGTTAAAAATAAGGAGCTGCGGTTCATTAGAACCGAGCTCCTTCTACATACGTGATCCTCATATTTATATCGTATTGAACTCTTTACCTACTTTTACGGCTGCAGCAACTTGCTTTAGATGATAGATCAACTCTAAAAAGCAATACACGAACGAATAGAAAAAGCTCATGAAATCATTAGATTTCATGAGCTTTTTCTATTCGTTATACCGGCAAGAGGACTCGAACCTCCACCCTTTCGGACTCGATTTTGAGTCGAGCGCGTCTGCCATTCCGCCATGCCGGCATATGAAGTTGTAAAGATAATGGTGCCGAAGACCAGACTTGAACTGGTACGGTAGTCACCTACCGCAGGATTTTAAGTCCTGTGCGTCTGCCGATTCCGCCACTCCGGCTAATAAATGTGGAGGCGCCACCCAGATTCGAACTGGGGGTAAAGCTTTTGCAGAGCTCTGCCTTACCACTTGGCTATGGCGCCTTAGTAATAATGGAGCGGAAGACGGGGATCGAACCCGCGACCCTCGCCTTGGCAAGGCGATGCTCTACCGCTGAGCCACTTCCGCATATAAAACTGGGGATCAAGGATTTGAACCTTGGCATGACGGAGTCAAAGTCCGTTGCCTTACCGCTTGGCTAATCCCCATTATGTTACTTGGGTAATAATGGGCGGACGACGGGACTTGAACCCGCGAATGCTGGATCCACAAACCAGTGCGTTAACCCCTTCGCCACGACCGCCACAATATTAAGTTTCTTA
>NZ_WHOA01000023.1 GCF_013141715.1 Paenibacillus phytorum
AAGCAGTAGCTGCCTCGCGGTTTTTTATAGATGAAAGAATGATATCTGTTGAGAGCCCGCTTCCGGCTGCTGTGGCAGATGATTTAGCCAAGCTCGGATATGAGGTAGTGAACAATGAGGATCCTATGTTTTACGGGGGGATTCACGGATTAATGAGATGTCATGACACAGGACAAATAGTTGGTGCTGCCGATCCAAGACGGGGAGGAGCAAGTCAAGTAAGCGAATAAGATACAACCCCTAAACACAATGCGGAATAAACTTTATTGCTGTAAGAATATTAAAAAGGGGCGGCTCATATTAGCCGCCTTTATTATATTCACTTAATGGATAAGAGGGAAAGGAAGGATAGCCAAACTCCAATTCGTCCAAGCAAAGAGTGCAGACTTCACCTAGAATTAGGAACTCCCCGGTTTTGCTGTTGCACCTTGGACATAGCAGATGTCCGTTCTTATTAGCTTCCTTATCGATCGTTCGATCGGGTTGGGCGGAAATAATAATTTCCTCAGCCATTGAATGGATGTTGTTTATCACACTTCTCAATCCTTTCTTGTACTCATAGTCTGCTTTATGATCTCATAAATAGTATACACTATATTTAAATAGTGTGTATTATTTAAATATTATAAAGTCATAATGATGTCTTATATATACTTAAGTTTGTATTTTTTTCATAACCGAACAGTAGTGACAATTTGATTGCTGATATGTTTAAAGTAGCATTAAAACTTTTTTGACCCCAAAAAACCGCTAAAAGCGGTTAATCTTTTTCTATCGGTTTCCGTCGTCAATTGTGACCCCTGCATATGTAAAATTTACGTTCTCGACGATGTGTTCTCATATTCCTCGCTGATGTCGAAGGGAATGCTTCTGTAATGTTTGATAAAAATAGTCAGTAGGGGGAACTATTCAATAAAAAAGAATAAAGCGGAGGTTATAAGAATGGAGCATTCATTACTCTCAGAGTTGAAGGAGCTTATTACCAATCTGGAGCAAAAAAAGGCTGAGACCCGTTATACGATTCCCAGTGAAATTATGGGGGCCACGAAGAAGGCAAAAAACTTGGAAAGGTTCTTACACGATATATTGGCTGTAGTTAACGGCAGCGGCGGGATTAATCTGCTAAGCATTATCCGTAGAGAGTTTGGCATGAGCGTGGACCTTACAGATCATATCGATCAGTGGGCACCCTACAACAAAGATCAGTTTGAAGATGCGCTCCATGATGCGATTGACCGGGCTGAAATTCGTGCGGGAAAGCAAGGGTTATTTTTTGAAGGTTCGCCTGATAAAAAGGAAGCCACAGAAGCACTGCATTTGCTTAAGAGCATCGCCCATGCCGCGGTTAAGTGTCAATTTAGTCCAAAACTAGCTGGACCTCATGCTTATATTGAAATTTTGGATCATGTAATCCAGTTTTATGCACTTCCCAATTCGTTCCCTGATGATAGAATGATCAAGTACAGAAACCTACTGTCCTCTGATCGACTTTATGCAATGTCGGGGCACGATGATACTATAACAGCTGCATTGAAGAGTCATGTAAAAGAGTGGTACCAACGTTCATCCTATACGTTTTTGGAAAACGCCGAATGGTATCATACGTACGAATCAGTCCTAGATTATTTGTACGTTTTAACGGAAGAGCAGCTAGAACGTTTACGGATAGATTTTATCCAGCATATTAGGAATGATTTTAAAATAGTGAAAGTAAAACCAGAGCTGCACCGGGTGAAGCTTCTGAAGTCGATGCTGGAAACCGTTTTGAACTGGAAGGTTTAGTTACCACGAAACCGCTTAATTTCGAAGAAGCGCTCATATTAACAGCCATCGTTAATTGTTCGATACGCAAAGGCTCAGCAAAATCTTGCTTAATTAAGCTAATTGTTTTAGCGATACGCTCAGTTGTGAAGTATGAATATTAGCGGTTGAATGATGTTGTATAAAGTGAAACAATTGCTGCCCTAATCTTGCCTCTCACTCCTCGTTGTTGCATCGTGTACAACGCAACCTTTCAAATACTCTCGACTAAGACTGGCGCAAGCAGGTTATATCATTATTTAGGTTTAATTGTATGCATGGCATTAAAAATGAAGGAGATCTGTCGAAAGTTGTCGAAACGACTCGTATCTATCTTTTTTAGGAGATGAGGAGTATGAGAACAACCGATGCTGCTCCGCGGATACGACTTGTTCATTTTATAATTCTATTGATGCTTGTATCTATTTCGATCATTTCTATCATTCAAATAGCTGCTTCGTTTAAGGCGGAACGAGATTCCTTGTATGAAACGACACTAGAGCTTAATTATGAAAGCGCCAAAAAAATGAGCGTGACTATGAACTCCCTTTTCAAAGCGATGGAGAGAAGTTTGAAAGTGACCTCTGAACACCAGGAGAAGAGTATGCAAACACCAGATTCTATTCAAGCCCAATTGGATTTGGTAACGGGGAGCAGCAATTACTTTAATTCACAAATGGTCAATGACGCCAATGGGAATGTCTTAGCCATTTCTCCTGTTTCGGTAGGTCTCACAAGCAAAAAACTGACATCGAAAGCCGTATTAGATGCGATTGAGCAGCGAAAGGCTGCGATCTCAGCACCTTTTGAATCTGTAACGAATAGGCTTATTGTATTAATGACAAATCCCATATTTAATTCCTCAGGCCAGTATTTGGGTTCATTAGGAGGCGCTATTTATTTACGAGAAAACAATGTGTTAAATGATATATTCGGTTCCAACAGCTACTCTCCATCAGGTTCATATATCTATGTTGTTGATGGGGCTGGAAATCTTATTTATCATCCAGATCACAATCGGTTAGGTGAGAATGTAAGTGCCAATCCAGTGGTAGCCAAGCTCATTAATGGACATAGCGGTAAGGAGAAAGTCGTGAATACCTTGGGAGTGCCGATGCTTGCTGGATATTCTTATGTCCCTGCTAACGGGTGGGGAATCGTTGTGCAATCGCCGCTGGAGGAGATAAATGAAAAATCGATGCGTTTGATCAAAAATGCCATTCTGTACTCATTACCCTTTCTCCTCCTCATACTTATGCTAACGGCATGGCTGGCCAAAAAGTTGACTCTTCCCTATGCTCGATTGGCTGCGACTGCCTATAAAATCCTGAATGGCAAACAAGTCGCAGATCTGCCAAAGGTAAGAACGAATACGTATGAAGCCTATCATTTGTACAAAACCATGTTAATCACGATCGATGCTTTGCAAAAGAGAGCGATTCAATATGCACTGGAAGCTCAAACGGATAATTTAACGGGTCTTGCCAACAGAAGGAGTATGGAAACACAAATGCTTGAATGGTTGGAGGAAGGCATAGATTTTTCACTCATTGTACTGGATATTGATCATTTCAAAGTTATTAATGATACACATGGGCATCTTGTAGGAGATACCGTTCTAAAATATTTAGGAAAGCTTCTGCTTTCAATGACAAGTGAGAACGAACACTACTTCCGCTTTGGCGGAGAGGAATTCATTGTTCTGCTGCCCCATGTGACGAAAGATGATGCGTATCTGTATGCGGAGAAGATCCGTAATAAGCTGGAAATAACCATAAGCCCAGTAGGTCAACCCATCACGGTATCTTTGGGAGTGTCCTCATTCCCAACAGATGGAGTGACGGCACATGAAGTGCTTGATCATGCGGATCAAGCGCTCTATTTTGCCAAAGGAAAAGGGCGGAATTGTACCGTTGCTTACGATCCTAAATATGCATAGTCCAAAGACCTTAGATCAATCGCAAGAATTTGCGGCGGAGCTAAGGTTTTTTTCTAATGAAGAGACATTTCTTATATTGACAGCGATTGGTAGAAAGCTTATAGTAATGAAAATATTTAATTCCGAGTTAACTCATTGGAATAGTTAACGTAACATCTTTTTAGGTCTAACTGGAGGGGCACTGCGATGAATATTGAGAATATTGAAGCGTTCGTGTATGTCATCCATTATGGCAGCTTTAACAAGGCATCGGAAGTATTATTCCTTTCCCAGCCTTCGGTAACAGCTAGAATTCAATCGTTAGAACGGGAATTGGATTGTCGGCTCTTTGATCGAATTGGCAAGCAAGTTCATTTAACGGAAGATGGCAGGAAGTTTCTTCCTTACGCGCAGCAATTACTGCAAACATTTCAGAAGGGTAAAATCCATCTTAAGCAGAAAAAGGCGCTGCCTAATGAGCTGCGAATCGGCTGTACGGTATCTGTATCTAATTACATGATGCCAGTAATCATCCCCAAGATGAAGCATAAATACCCGGAAATCAATTTTAAACTAACGACAGGAATAACGGATGATCTCGTCAACAAAGTTCTGAACCGAGATGTGGATATCAGCTTTGTACGGGGAATCACCCATCCAAGTATTTTGTCAGCCAAAATTTATGAAGATCCTATTCGACTCTATGTCTATGAAGGGCATCCTTTTATTGGGAAAGAAAACTTAACGATCCAAGACATCGGACGTCAGGCTCTTATTTTCTTTGAGTGCGGCTCGCTAGACTGGATGCGGATTCACCGTGTATTTGATAGTTTGAAGGAGTCGCCAAACATCCAGATCCAGACGGATAACTCCGAAACAGCCAAGAAGCTGGTTCTACAGCGGGCGGGTATCGCGTTCTTGCCTGGGCTTAGCGCCAGTCAGGAAGTTAAGGACAATAAGCTATTTCCAATTGACTTCCCAGAGACAGCGGGCATTGCCTTGCAGACGAACTTGATTACGCTAAATGGGGAAAATACGTTATTTTTCAACAGTATTTTGGATATTTGCAAAGGATTATGGGGCCGAACGAAAGGGTAATATCAGATTCTTATATATGCTTATAGAAAAACTCTATTATCCAGTTGTGAAACTTGATGATAAATTAGTGCTAATATTAATTCATACAAAACAAGTAGGAATTATAAGTTTTAATATTATAACCGAAAAAATGGAGGGTATACACAGATGAGAAAATTAACAATCCTTGGAACAACACTAACTTTGGCTTTGGTAGCAGCAGGCTGCGGGGCGAAAAATACAGAAACGATCGCATCACCGAAGGCAACTGCTTCAACTGCTGTGGCGGAGCCCGTCAAAGTGAAGAAGATTATTGTAGGAACGGGCACACAATTTCCGAATGTAGCTTTTCTTGATAAAGACGGTAAGCTTACCGGTTATGATATCGAGCTTGTCAAAGAACTGGATAAACGCCTTCCTGAGTATGAGTTTGAATTCAAAACGATGGATTTCGCTAACCTGCTCCTGAGCTTGGAAACGAACAAAATTGACTTTGTTGCCCACGAAATCGAGAAGAACAAGGAAAGAGAGCAAAAATACCTTTTCAACAACGAGCCTTATGCCTACTGGAAAACAAAAGTTATCGTGGCTAAAGACAATACAAACATTAAATCGATTGATGACTTAAAAGGTAAAAAAGCGTTAACGACAGCGACTAGTGCCGAATCTACGCTATTAGAAAATTATAATAAAGCAAACGATAACGCGATCAAAATTGTTTACCAAAACGGTGCTGCCAACGACTTGGTTAGCCAGCTTACAACAGGACGTGCAGACGGAGCACTCGGAGCGGATTTCTTACTGCCGCTGGTCGACCCGCAAACCAAATTAAAAGCAGTGGGTCCGATTATTGAAGAAGCTGAGGTTCGTTTCCTCTTCCGCAAAAATGATAAAGACGGGCAAGCTCTTGCGGATAAAATCGACGTGGCGTTGAAGGCAGTGAAAGCAGATGGAACGCTTTCCAAACTTAGCATTCAATGGCTGGGCGGAGATTATACGAAAAAAGATTAATGCAGCTTTGAGTAAGAACGGTACAGAAAGGTGAGATCGTCCGCATGGAACAACAATTTGAAATCACCTATGTCTTTGATTTTTTACCCAAATTAGTATCTTATCTGCATATCACATTGTTTATCGTAGCTTGCTCTATGCTGCTGGGTGTACTAATCGGATTCCTCATAGCCCTGCCAAGGCTGTATGAGGTTCCGGTGCTAAGAAGGATATCCCAAATCTATGTGTCATTTTTCCGGGGGACACCGATCCTCATCCAGTTGTTCCTCATCTATTATGGACTTCCCGAGATATTGAAGCTCATTAACGTCGATGTCTCCAAAGCCCCCGTCCTGACCTTCGTCATTCTGACTTTTGGCCTGCATGGCGGTGCTTATATCTCTGAAGTCATTCGGGCTGCTGTGAAAGCTGTGGATCGAGGGCAAATTGAGGCTGCCTATGCGATAGGTATGACAGGGTACCAAGCCTTTACACGTATCATCATGCCACAAGCGCTTGCCATATCGATACCGAACTTTGCGAATCTGCTTATCGCCAATTTGAAGGATACTTCGTTAGCCTTTTCGTTAGGCGCGATGGAATTGATGGGGAAAGCCCAGACGCTTGGTGCGGCAACACAGCATTTTATTGAAACTTACATTTGTTTATCGCTCATCTACTTTGTCATTTGTTACGCGTTAGAGAAGCTGTTCTTGGATATCGAGAATAGACTGCTGCGGCATGAACAACCCATTGTTCAACGTGATTCGAAGTTTACATTTAGGCGTTTATTTAAGACACCTTGGGCAGCATCCGCTCAAACGGATAAAGGAGGGTATCAATCATGAAACTCGATCTTGGGTTTATCGGTTCCGCCTTTTTTCAACTGCTTTCTGCTTTGCCCATTACGCTGCTAATTACGTTTGTATCGGTTTTCTTTGGATTTCTGATTGGATCGGCAGTGGCGATCATCCGAATATACCGCGTACCTGTTATCCATTACATCGCAAGCGGCTATGTGACGTTCATCCGAGGAACACCGATGCTAATGCACTTGCTGCTCATTTATTTCGGATTACCTGTGATTATTGATTCTTTGGCAGCAGTCCTCGGTTGGAGTTTCCGATCGACTTCTATTCCAATGATCGGTTTTGCCTTTCTTTCCTTCTCGATTACAGCAGGAGCCTATTTGGCTGAGGTAGTTAGATCAGGCATTCTAGCCGTGAATAAGGGGCAAATCGAAGCTGCCTATTCCATTGGCATGACAACACCGCAAGCGTTAAAGCGCATCGTGCTTCCTCAGGCATTGGCTGTTAGCTTGCCTAACTTATCCAATTCGTTCATAGGTATGCTTCACGGTTCTACACTGGCTTTCACGGTATCCGTTGTTGAAATTAATGCCAAAGCGCAAATCGTTGCTACGACAAATTGGAAATTCTTTGAATCGTATATTGCCGCGGCTTTCCTGTTCTGGGGAGTGACGATTCTGATCGAGAAGATAACGGAGCTGCTTGAGAAACGAATAAATATTTACAACCGAGGTGGTGTACGATGATCAAAATGGCGAATATCACCAAAGCATTCGGCAAGCATGAGGTGCTGAAAGGTATCAATTTGACGGTAAAAAAAGGAGAAGTCGTCTGTATCCTTGGCCCAAGCGGTTCAGGCAAAACGACGCTGCTTCGCTGCATCAATTACTTGGAGAAGCCGAATCAAGGTGAGGTAACGATTGGGGATTTCACCATCAATTGCAAGCGCCCGAACAAACAGGATATTCACACGCTGCGTAAGAAAACGGCGATGGTATTTCAACATTACAATTTATTTAAACATAAAACGGTGCTGGAAAATGTGATGGAAGGCCTTGTCATTGTACAGAAGCAATCCAAAGAAACTGCACGGCAAACGAGCATTCAAATGCTGGAGAAAGTGGGGCTGGGAAGTAAGCTGGACGCTTATCCAAGCCAACTGTCAGGCGGACAGCAGCAGAGGGTGGGCATTGCCCGTGCGCTGGCACTCAATCCAGAAGTGATTTTGTTCGATGAACCTACCTCTGCACTTGATCCTGAGTTGGTTGGTGAGGTGCTGGAGGTAATTCAGAAAATTGCCAAAGAAGGCATTACGATGATCGTCGTTACGCATGAAATGGGCTTTGCTCGTGAAGTTTCGAATCATATTGTTTTTATGGATCAAGGTGTGATTGTGGAAGAAGGAAGGCCTCAGGATATTTTTAGCGATGCGAAGGAAGAGCGTACGAGACAATTTTTGAAACGAATTACGCCGGAGTATACGTTTAACATTTAAATTTACAGCGAATACGGAGTGGATGATATGGGGATCAAACTTAGTATTTTGGATCAAAGCGTTATTTTCCCGGGGGAGAATGCGGAAGCCGCTCTGCAGCATACGATTGAGCTTGTGCAATTAGCGGAAAAGCTGGACTATCACCGCTTTTGGGTATCGGAGCATCATGATTCCGATCAATTGGCGGGTTCATCGCCCGAGGTGCTAATTTCTCATTTATTAGCGAAAACAGAGCGCATTCGCATTGGCTCTGGCGGCATCATGCTGCAGCATTACAGTCCATACAAAGTAGCAGAAAACTTTAATGTCCTGGCAGCATTAGCACCTGGAAGAGTAGATCTCGGTATCGGAAGGGCACCTGGCGGGCTTCCTCGTTCTACGAAAGCTCTGCAGCAGGGCATCACGGAGCCAGCTACTTTATCGGAGAAGCTGAAGGAACTCAAACAATTTGTTCATAATCGATTGGATGCTTTCCATCCACTTACAGGACTTCGGGTATCTCCGATTCCGACACATCCAGCGGATATCTATCTGCTTGGCGCCACTGCGGCCAGTGCAGAATTAGCTGCTGAATTAGGGCTTCCTTATGTATTTGCCCAATTCATTAATGGTGATCATGCTGTGGCAGCGGCAGCTTTTGAAGCGTATCACACTGGATTTAATCGAGAACATGGCGGACAGCCGAAGGCGATCTTGGCTCTGTCCTTAATTGTAGCTGACACAGAAGAAGAGGCTAAAGTGCTGGCTGGCGAATATAAAAATGTCAAAATCCATTTGGAAAACGGTAAAACATTGACGGTAGGAACGCTTGAACAAGCCGAGGAGTATGGACGGCAAACACAAGCCAAATTCACCGTAGAAGAGAAGGAAGCGGAGATAACGAAAGGAACCAAAGAATCCGTCCGCCAAAGGCTGCTGGACATCCAGCAAACGTATGGGGTAGATGAGTTCATCGTTACAACGTCGGTGAAAGATTTCGCCAAGCGCTTGCGGTCCTTTGAATTGCTTAGTGAGGCGTTCTCGGAGCTGCTTGTGTAGGTAAAAACGCCATACGTCTTTTTGGAGGGGGAATGAGCATGAGCGAAGCGCTATCGGAACAATCACAGTCGGCATTTGAGCAGAAACTGATCGCGATTCGGCGTCATCTGCATCAAAATCCGGAATTATCAAACGAAGAAGTTCAAACAACCGCATCGATCCGAGGCTGGCTGCAGGAAGCGGGCATTCGAGTGGCTAACTTTCCGCTGAAAACAGGTCTTGTCGCGGAGGTTGGAGGTCTGCACGAAGGACCCATTATTGCGCTGCGAGCCGATATTGATGCTTTGCCTGTCCAGGAAGCTACTGGACTGGCTTATGCCTCATTGGTTCCGGGCACCATGCATGCTTGCGGACATGATTTTCATACCGCAGCCATTCTGGGCGCCGCTTTCTTATTAAAGCAGCAAGAGAAGGAGCTGCAGGGCACGGTTCGTTTCATTTTCCAACCGGCAGAGGAGAAAGCGCAAGGAGCGGAGCAGGTCATCAGAAGCGGTGCCTTAGAGGGGGTTCGTGCGGTATTTGGGATGCACAATAAACCCGATCTTCCTGTGGGCACAATCGGCATTAAACCGGGGCCACTCATGGCTTCTGCAGATGGGTTCGTTGTTGAAATCGAGGGTAAGGGCACACATGCTGCAGTGCCTGAAGCGGGGATAGATCCCATCGTAACCGGCGCACATATCGTCACAGCACTCCAAGCGATTGTAAGCCGAAATGTGAGTGCGCTGCAAAGCGCCGTGATAAGCGTCACCAAGATACACAGTGGAACCGCTTGGAATGTCATTCCGGATAAAGCGGTCTTAGATGGAACGGTGAGGACATTCAATGAGGAGGTTCGAGCCACGGTTCTGAACAGGTTCGATCAAGTGGTTCATGGTGTAGCGGCTGCTTATGGGACGAAGGCAACGGTACGATGGATCAAGGGTCCTCCAGCCGTGCAGAACGATGCGGGGTTAGCGGAATTAGCAACCCGAGCTGCGGATATTGCAGGCTTGCAAGTCATCACGCCTACACCATCTCTAGCAGGGGAAGACTTTGCTTTCTATCAGAAGAAGGTGCCAGGTATCTTTTTATTTATGGGCACATCGGGTACGCAGGAATGGCACCATCCCGCCTTTGATCTAGATGAGCGCGCGCTGCCGATCAGCGCTAGCTATTTTGCCATATTAGCGGAGCAAGCTCTCAAGCAAATAAGCTCCAAATTCGAAGTGGAGGTATCAGGATGAGTCAACTTGTAATCGATATTGGGCCTTATATAGATACTAATAAACAGTTGAGATCAGCGATTGAAGGTCTTACGGAAGAGCAGTTGAGATGGAAGGAGACCGAGGATAAATGGAGTGTGACGGAAGTTCTGTCCCATTTGACGGATCATAACATTGTTGTTTCCTTTCGCATTCGCGAGATTATTTCTGGCTCCACGGTTCAACTGCCTGCCTTTGGGCAAGATGCTTGGGTAAGTAGTGCCAAGGCGAATGAAGGCGCAGCCGTTGATATTTTGGATGCCTTCCAAGCGCTGTTGACGTATAACAGCCTATTATTGCGAAGAATATCCCCACAAGATTGGGAGAAAACGGGTGTTAACTTCAAAGGACAGACGTTAGCATTAACGGATGTCGTTCAATCTTTTACCGCACATGTGCAAGTGCATCTTGCCCAAATAGAGCGGATTAAACAAGCTAGGCAAGCCGCCATATAAAACCGATTAAACCTATTGTGATAGAAAGAGGTGTGGGGGAAATGAGTACAAATAGGATTCGGATTCGTGAAGCTCGTACAGAAGACCGTGAGGTGATCAGGCAGCTTCTTATTGATGCCTACAGTCAGTACGAAGCAGTTCTTCCTCCCGAAGGATGGCAGCAGTACAGAGACAACATTCTTGCCTCAGTAGATGGCGACGCTCCTTCTGCACGACTAATTGCTGAAATCAATGGAGAAATCGTGGGCAGCTCCCTCTTGTTCCTGTCTTCTCAGGTTGCCTATGGACTTCCTGAATTGGATATCCATACTCCGATTATTCGATTATTAGCTGTTTCTCCGCAAGCTAGAGGCAAGGGAATCGCTACGGAGCTAATTAAAGAAAGCGCCCGGCGAGCGCTGGAATTGGGTGCATCTACACTGCATCTGCACACTTCCGATATGATGGAATCTGCCGTGAAGCTTTATGAGCGTTTAGGCTTCGAACGGGCAGTTGATAAGGACATTTTAAAGGGCGAAAACGTTGTAAAAAGCTACCGCTTGCAGTTGAAAGAAGCAGCGATTCTTCAATAATAATCATAAGGACGTGATGATGATGTCAAAACAAAAGCAACTGAAGCTTGGAGCAATCATTCATGGTGTTGGTGGAAACATATCAGGATGGCGCCATCCCGAGGCGATTACTGATGCCAGCGTCAATTTTGGCTTTTATAAACAGCAAGCCCAGAAAGCTGAAGCCGGTAAATTCGACCTGGTTTTTATTGCAGACGGTCTTTACATTACCGAGAAATCCATTCCTCACTTTTTGAATCGGTTTGAACCGATTACGATTCTTTCGGCGCTGGCTGCTGTCACGTCCAACATCGGTCTCGTTGGTACACTTTCGACCTCCTACAGCGAGCCATTTACTGTGTCCAGACAATTCGGCTCGATTGATCTGATCAGTGATGGGCGTGCAGGCTGGAACATCGTGACTTCACCTCTAGAGGGATCAGCTAGAAATTATAGCAAAGACCAGCACCCTACACATCCAGAACGATATCGAATCGCGAATGAATTCTTAGAAGTGGCGCGTGGACTTTGGGATTCCTGGGAAGACGATGCCTTCGTCCGGGATAAAGAAAGCGGCGTATTCTTTGATCCGAGCAAACTGCATACGTTGAACCACAAAGGAGAGTTTTTCTCCGTGCAGGGACCACTCAATATTGCTCGTTCGAAGCAAGGTCAACCGGTTATCTTCCAAGCAGGAGCCTCTGAGGATGGTCGGGCTTTCGCGGCTAAAGTCGCTGATGCCATATTTGCCGGACACGAAACGATTGAGGAAGCTAAGGCTTATTATCAGGATATTAAAAGCAGAGCGGTAGCTTCTGGCCGTTCAGCCGAAGATCTCGTTATTCTTCCTGGGATTAGCCCGATTATCGGACGCACAGAAGAAGAAGCGGAAAGCAAATATCAAGAAATTGCTAATTTAGTTACGATTGATAAAGCTTTGGATTTTCTCGGGCGCTTCTTTGAGCACCACGATTTCTCTCAATATCCACTTGATGAACCGTTCCCGGATCTCGGCGATTTCGGCAGCAACAGTTTCCGCAGCGGTACGGATAAAATCAAGCAAACGGCGAAAGAGAAAAATCTCACTTTGAGACAAGTGGCGCTTAGCGTGGCAACCCCGCGCAATGAGTTCACGGGAACACCTGAACAAGTAGCGGATCGTGTCGAACTCTGGTTCAAAGAAGAAGCGGCAGACGGCTTTATTATTGCTGCAGCTCTTCCCAAAGGATTGGACGATTTCGTCGATCTCGTTGTGCCGATCCTACAAGAGCGCGGTATATACCGAAAAGAGTATGAATCCGACACGCTGCGGGGAAACCTAGGCGTACCGATTCCGGCGAATCGCTACACGAAGGTAGAGGCTACTATCTAAAGTCAGTTAGTATTGGTGCTCATTTCCATTTTATTTACTTAGTCTTTAACCGCCCGTTTTGGGCGGTTTTATGGCGTTTAGGTTGAATTATTTCCCAAAGCAGCTTCGAAATTCCAATATTTGAAAACAAATGTGTAATCGTATAAACTGTGAACATAGACTATTGTGGAGAAAAATGTAGCCTATAGTCAAAATGTGTTACTAAATCATATAGGTGGTGCTGAAATGAGTACGTTTAAATCATGGTTTTCAAGTGCGAAAACAGGCTTGTCCGAGCAAGTCAAAAAATTTCAAAACAAAGATTTTCTGGATGCCGTTGTAGCAGGTTGCGCGATTGTAGCGGCTGCTGATGGCAGTATTGGTAATTCAGAAAAAGAAAAGATGATTGGTTACATCAGCCGTAGCGAAGAGCTTAAAGTTTTTGATGTAAGTAATGTCATCGCTCGCTTTAACCACTTTGCTGGCAACTTTGAATTCTCAGCCATTGTAGGCAAGCAAGAGGCTCTTAAAGTTATTTCCAAGTTTAGCAATAAGCCCGAAGTTGGACGAATCATCATTGCGGTATGCTGCGCAATTGGTGCTGCAGACGGTGATTTTGATGATCAAGAGAAGAAGGTTGTCAAAGATATTTGTAACGCGCTGAACCTCAATCCTAGCGAATTTAGTCTTTGATCGTCGATTTACAAAACATTTAATCGGAAAAATGAAACGTGTTCGAACTTCATCCGTATCAAATGAAAGAATGAACGAATACAGGATATGAGAGGAGGTGACCTCGTTGACAATTAGCTTGGTCAAAGGTCAAAAAATTGATTTAACCAAAGGTAATGCGGGTCTTTCCAAAGTTGTAGTTGGACTAGGTTGGGATCCTGCGGTTGTGGAGAAGAAAGGTTTCTTCGGATCCAAAAAAACAGCTGTTGAAATTGATTGCGACGCTTCCGTCATCTTATTAGATGAGAATGGGAAATTGACTAAAGAGAAGAATGTTGTTTTCTTCGCAAACTTGCAAAGCCCTGATGGTTCCGTTGTTCACTCCGGTGATAACCGCACGGGGGAAGGCGATGGCGATGATGAGCAAGTATCTGTTAATTTAGGACAAGTTCCTGCGGATGTTAGTAAAATCGTATTCGTTGTTAATATTTACGACTGCGTAAATAGAAAACAAGATTTCGGTCTCGTTCAATCCGCCTATATCCGATTAGTAAATGATTCGAATAACCAAGAATTAATTAAATTTAATCTGACCGAAGATTATTCCGGTAAAACATCCCTGATTGTTGGTGAACTTTATCGTCATAGCGGAGAATGGAAATTCAACGCGATTGGTGAAGGCAGCACAGATACAACGATTGGCCAATTAGTTAAACGATATCAATAAGATTAAACAAAATCCCCTATAAAGCGAGGTTATTTCAATGGCAATTTCACTATCCAAAGGTCAAAAAGTAGATTTAACAAAAACAAACCCAGGTTTAACTAAAGTTATTGTTGGTTTAGGTTGGGACACGAACAAATATGATGGCGGTAAAGATTTCGATCTAGACGCTTCCATTTTCGCTGTTAATGCTTCTGGTAAAGTAGGAACTGAATCTGATTTCATCTTTTACAACAACCCGAAGAATGCGAACGGTTCTATCGTACATACCGGCGACAATCGTACCGGTGCAGGTGATGGAGACGATGAGCAAATCAATGTTGATCTGAGTGCAGTTCCCGCAGAAACGGAAAAAATTGCTTTCTGCATTACGATTCATGATGCAGAAGCAAGAGCGCAAAACTTTGGACAAGTTTCCAATGCTTACGTTCGTATTCTTAACGAAGGTTCAGGCGCAGAATTGATTCGTTTTGATCTAGGAGAAGACTTCTCCATTGAAACAGGCGTAGTCATCGGTGAATTGTACCGTAACGCGGGCGAATGGAAATTCAGCGCAATCGGTAGCGGCTACAAAGACGGTCTTGCAGGATTAGCTCGCGACTACGGCTTGCAAACTTCCTAAGATTTTACTAATAATGCTAGTTTTCTTGCGAAAACTCTAAGGAGATGCAGCAATGTCAATCAGCTTGTCAAAAGGTCAAAGAATTGACTTAACGAAGTCGAACCCTGGTCTCAGTAAGGCTATTATCGGATTAGGTTGGGATACGAACAAATATAGTGGTGGGCATTCATTCGATTTGGATGCGTCAGCCTTTCTACTTCATGCTGAAGGTAAAGCCAAAGGGCTTGAGGACTTTATTTTTTACAACAACTTGGTTGGTGTAAATGGTTGCGTTCAGCATACTGGCGACAATCGGACAGGTGATGGTGATGGGGATGACGAGCAAATCAAAGTTGATTTCTCCAAAATCCCTGCGCATATTCACCGAGTCGGTATTGCAGTAACGATCCATGATGCGACTAATCGTAGTCAAAATTTCGGACAAGTATCGAATGCGTTCGTTCGCCTTGTTGATGAGGTAACGAATCGGGAGATTTTACGTTATGACTTGGGCGAGGACTTTTCTGTAGAAACTGCCGTTGTCATTTGTGAATTGTACCGAGATAGCCAAGGTCAAGAATGGAAGTTCCAAGCTGTGGGAAGTGGTTTTCAAGGTGGTCTCCAAGCCCTTTGTAAAAACTATGGACTTGATGCTCAGTAAATTCAGAAACAGGTGGGGTGGTGCTAGTAAGGCATCACCCTTCAATTATTAGTACGGAAGGGACAGCCCTTATGCATATATCTCTTGTTAAAGGCCAAAAGACGGATGTTACAAAAACAAATCCGGGACTCTCACAGATTGGTATTGGACTCGGATGGAACTCTCCTGCGAACATAGATCTGGATACTTCAGCATTCTTGTTAGGCGCTAATGGGAAGGTAGATAATGACGAACAGTTGGTATTCTACAACAATCCTACAAAAAGCGGTGTGAATTTCATCGATCAACCCTCTCATGGGACCGATAAGAAGCAATTTTCTATTCAATTTTCTAACGTTCCAGCTAATGTTGAGAAAGTTGCTATTACACTAACCATCCATGAGGGTGAGAAGCTAAAGCAGCAATTCAGCCAAGTGACACAAGCTTATTTACGGATTTTTCATCCTAGCACAGGGCAAGATATGTTGCGATATGAATTAGGAAATCAATTCTCCGTTGAGACAGCTATTGTTGTAGGGGAACTATATAGATACGGCACAGAATGGAAATTCAGTGCGATTGGGTCTGGCTTTTCCGGTGGGCTGAAAGCGCTGTGCGGTAATTTCGGAATCGAGGTTAAGGATGAACCTACACCTAACCCTGTACCTAATCCGACACAGACGCCTCCCCCAGTTCCAACTCCGGCGCAAGCGGGTAAACCTCCTCTTATCCCTCCAGCTCCAATTAATCTGAATAAGATTGAATTGAAGAAAAAAGGCGATCGCATTAGTCTTGCGAAAAAGACGACAGGTAATCTCGGGGAAATTGTCATTAATTTAAACTGGAATCAGAAGAAGAAACCTGGTGGATTTTTCGGTAAAAGCAAAGGGATCGATCTGGATCTAGCTTGTTTATATGAATTAAAGAACGGTGAAAAGGGCGTTATTCAAGCGCTTGGCAACCGATTCGGTTCACTCCACAGAGAGCCGTATATTGCACTAGACGGTGATGACCGTACTGGCTCGGTAACAACAGGAGAGAACATTCGAATTAATGGGAATAAGCTTTCTGAATTTGAACGCATTCTAATTTTTACCTTCATTTACGAAGGTGCAACCACTTGGTCTGAAGCAGATGGCGTAGTGTCCATCAAACAGGATGGCGGACCCGACATCGAAGTGAAATTGAACGAACACGATAATCGTCAGGGCATGTGTGCCATTGCGTTAATTCGTAACCAAAACAATGAAACGTTTAGCATTGAGCGGCTTGTTCAATATTTCTCTGGACATAAGGCACTAGATGAAGCCTTTGGATGGGGAATGAGATGGGTTGCAGGAAATAAGTAAATAATTAGCGAAATATACAGGAGGGTCAAGGCATGTCAGATTTTTTTCAAAGTTTTATCAACAACTTCCTTAACTTTTTCGACTGGGAAGTGCTTTCAACAACACTTTCTGATCCAGTTAACTGGGGAATTATCGGGACATTAGTTATCTTAGAGGGTCTTTTATCCGCTGATAACGCATTGGTACTGGCAGTAATGGTAAAGCATTTACCGAAGGAGCAGCAGAAAAAAGCTTTATTCTACGGACTCCTAGGTGCCTACATTTTCAGGTTCATAGCTATTGGAGTAGGTACGTTCCTTGTTCAAATTACTTGGATTAAAGTGCTCGGCGGCGCCTATCTCCTTTGGATTGCCATCAGTAATCTTTTCTTCAAGAAGAAGGAAGAGGAAGGGGAGGTTCAGAATAAAGGGCTTTCCTTCTGGCGTACTGTTCTTGCTGTAGAAGTCATGGATATTGCTTTTAGTGTCGATAGCGTACTGGCTGCCTTCGGCGTAAGTGACCAGGTTTGGGTATTGTTCCTTGGAGGCATCATAGGTGTACTTATGATGAGAGGCGTGGCGCAGGTCTTCTTAAAGCTCATTGACAAGATTCCAGAGTTGGAGAAAGCAGCCTTCATCCTTATTATCATTATTGGTCTTAAGATGATTGCCGGTGCATTCGGTGTCCATATTTCACATGTTCTTTTCTTCTCAACCCTTATTGTCATATTTGGAGGCACGATTGTTCTTAGCTTGCTTCGCAAAAAGGACAAGCAGAAATCAGCTAGCTAATAATACCGTCTATACATTGACAATCCCTCCTTTATGGGGGGATTGTTTCTTAAACGAAAGAGGGAGGAATCGGGATTGAGATATTTTAATTATTTAACAGCGGATGAAGAGAAAGCTCTATTTTATTTACCTCCGACTTCCTTCCATAATCATTCGCGCAAAGAAATCCTTGCTTATTCCATTGGTGCTGCACTTTATATGCCTGCTACACGTCCCACGTTTGCGGAAGATATCGCTTTTGGTAAAATTGAAGGTCTTGTTTCAGTTATTATTGATTTGGAAGATGCCGTTGGGGAAAATGAGGTTCATGCCGCAGAAGAATCCTTGGTGAATCAAATGAATAAGCTAGCCACCTTCATGGAGGTCGGAATTCTTCATACGGACAATCTTCCGCTTTTATTCGTACGAGTAAGAAGTGTGAATCAGTTAAATTACTTGATCGAAAGATTAGAAGAGAACGTAGCCCTTTTAACGGGATTTGTATTCCCGAAATTTACTGGAGACAATGGAGCGGCTTATTTTGAAATACTAGAAAATTATAATGATGAGAGACCGTCTTCTGCCCCCATGCTTTATGGTCTGCCAATTCTAGAGTCTGGACCAGTGATTTATAAGGAAAGCCGTACCTATACGCTTCAAACGATTAAAGAGATCCTAGAGCAGTATAAGAATTTGGTCCTCAATGTAAGAATAGGCGCTACGGATTTCTCCAGCTTATTTGGTTTGAGACGCAGCCCAGACATGACCATTTATGACATAACGCCAATTCGAGATTGTGTAGCTGACATTATTAATATATTTGGGCGTGTTGACGCCTCTTACGTTATTTCTGGGCCTGTATGGGAATATTTTCCTCAAAAGGGATTGGTTCGCGAAGTGATTATGGATAAAGAGAACGGCATGATTGGCAAGACGATTATTCATCCTACTCATATTAAACCCGTTCAATCGCTATACGCGGTGACTCATGAAGAGTATACGGATGCTACAAGCATCATTACGAACAATAATGGCGATCATGGCGTTATTAAGAGCGCATATGCCAATAAAATGAATGAAATCAAACCTCATTTGAGCTGGGCCAGACGTATTCTCTTACGATCACAAATATATGGGGTGCTGCATGAACAACAACAATATGACGGATTACTGCTCAAGCATAATCGAGCATACGTATAAGATCGCAGGTGATTTAGAGCTTCAAGTGACATTGACCTCTAATCCCTTTGAGATTCCCCTCGACTCTCTGTTCGCCATGGCGGCAAGAATCAATAAGAAACGATCATTTCTGTTTGTTAGCAAAGTGCTGGGGAAACATATTCCTGTGAATCCGTATTCCTCCTTATTAAGCGGAGCTTCACTGGCACTACTCTTGCAACAAGCCTTAAAAGGTACTATGCCGCAGCAGTTAATCCCTCAAGCCATTCTGGGCATTATTGATCCTTCTCAGGCCGAGGCGGCCTATAAAGAAATTATGTCCTATCGTTTAAGCTTGCCGCAATCCGTTGCTTTTATAGGATTTGCTGAAACTGCCACAGCCATTGGACATGCCGTTTATGAAACCTTTGGTCAGGGTGGCAGCTATATTCATACCACGCGTGAAGTGATCGAAGGATCGGCATCCATCATTAATTTCAGTGAGGAGCATTCCCATGCGGTAGCACATTATTGTTACGCGAATGATCCTCAGATGCTTACACATCCTGAGATTGTAGTCCTTGTTGATGATGAAATTACGACAGGTAAGACCTCTTTAAACATTATTCGAGATATGCAGGGGAAATTTCCGAAGAAAACCTACTACATCCTTGCTCTGCTTGATTGGAGAACCCCAGAGGATCAGCAGCAGTTTCTGAAGCTAGAACTGGAGCTAGGTATCTCCATCCACGTGCTTTCCTTAGTCAAAGGTGAGGTAAAAGTAACGGGTTCATCTGAAAGTTTAACCCCCCAAGTGCCTGTCCTTCCTATTCCAAATCAAATGGGACCCATTCACTTCACGTATATAGATCATCTATTCGCTCATGCTCCTTACGTGAGCCAACATCCTTATTTACAGCATAGTGGAAGATTTGGTCTTACACCGGAGGAAAGCGAACAATCCGATCATTCCATATCTCAAGCTGCCAAGCAGTTGAAATTTACTCGTATAGGTAAGAAGACGTTGTGCGTAGGCACAGGTGAGTTTATGTATATCCCCATGCGAATTGCTGCTGAAATGGGAGAAGGTGTGTCTTACCAATCGACGACGAGGAGTCCAATTCATACCATTGATACAGAGGATTACGCAGTAAAGGTAGGCTATCCGTACGCATCTCCGGAGGATCCCGACGTAACTCATTTCCTATACAATGTTCCGGTAGGAGAGTATGACGATCTCTATTTATTTATGGAACGAGAAGCAGATCCAGCTTCGATGCAGCCATTGCTTCAAATTCTTCAAACGCGAGGGCTGAAACAGATTCATATTGTCATTTTCTCTCCTCAAACGGTTGAATGGAAGGAGAGTGAAACATGGAAGATTGGCGAGTTAAACCAATAGAGGAGCCCATGCACTTGGGCAGCTATCCAGCTTCCGATGTGACATTCCTGCTAAAGGATTTGAGCGAGGTTAAGCTGGAAAAGTCGATGGATGCGAGAGAACTAGCCATTCAATCGGGTACTCATTATTCAGAAATGCTGCCGCAAGAGCATCTACCAACGTCCGATTATTTAAAATTGTACCGAGAGACGCTGCAGATGTCAGCCAAGAAAGTTGCATTAGCCGTCGGTACTACGGCAGAGCTTATTCGAAATAAAAAAGGACCGAATACGGTGCTGGTTTCTCTTGCGAGAGCGGGCACGCCTGTCGGTATTCTAATAAGACGTTACCTGCAAGAGATGCATCAGTTGGACTTGCCTCACTACAGCATCTCGATTATTCGGGGTAAAGGGATTGACGAGAACGCTTTGTTTTATATCCTGCAAAAGCATCCAGACGCGAATCTACAATTCGTCGACGGGTGGACCGGCAAGGGAGCAATCCGTAAAGTGCTTATAGAAGCTTGCGGCAAGCTGGAACGAGAATACGGGATCAAGCTAGACGATGATCTTGCTGTGCTCGCTGATCCTGGTCATTGCACGGATATGTTTGGAACGCGAGAGGATTTCTTGATTCCGAGTGCATGCTTGAATGCGGTGGTATCCGGTTTAATGAGTCGAACGGTGCTGCGTGAGGATCTCATTGGGCCGCATGACTTTCATGGTTCCAAATATTATAAAGAGTGGTTGGACCAGGATCTCTCCAATCATTTTATTGCGGAGATTGTGCCCTTTTTTGGTGAGGTAGTGGAAGAAGCAAATCAAAGCGCCAGGGAACTACTCTTGCATCCTCCGACGATTTCATGGAAGGGGTTGCAGGATATCCAAGCGATTCAAAGCGAGTATCAGATTGCGGATATCAACTTGATTAAACCCGGTGTTGGAGAAACGACCCGTGTACTGCTCCGTAGAGTGCCGTGGCGGATATTAGTAGACCGATTAGATAATCCGAATATACGTCATATCCTCCTTTTAGCTGAAGCTAGGGAAGTACCTATAGAAGTGTACCCAGGTCTCACTTATTCCTGTTGTGGTATTATAAAATCCGTGAAAGGAGATGCCGAATGATATTTGCAAGCGATTTAGATCAAACGTTAATTTATTCACAGCCTTTAGAGCGTGCTGAAGAATTAGGCGATCGGATTATTACAGCAGAGCTTATTGACGGTAAAGTGAGATCGTATATGTCCTCAAGTTCCTACCAGCTGCTTCAAAAGTTGATGACGGAGCTCATTTTCATCCCGGTTACGACACGAACCATGCAGCAGTACAATCGTATACATTTAATTAGTCAAATGTTGAAGCCCAAGTATGCCGTAACGAGCAACGGCGGGAATATTCTGATAGATGGACATCCGGACCTAGAATGGCAAGCCTCAGTAGTTGCTCGCGTTAGTGAATCAAGTGAGCATGTGAAGGATGTCAGGAAACTGCTAGATCGTGTCCTTAATCCGGAATGGGTCATCAGTTCTAGCTATTGCGACGAGCTATTTTTTTCCCATATCATTGACCGGGCAAAGATGCCGCTAGAGGAAGTTACTCAGATGAGTGAAGAACTTCAGCGTATGGGCTGGAGCACTTCCGTTCAAGGAAGAAAGGTCTATGTCGTTCCCCAAGTTGTTAATAAAAGAGATGCCGTTCAGCATCTAAAACAATTAACAGAGAAGCGCCAAGTTATAGCATCTGGTGATTCCCTATTGGATCAGATCTTGATTGATTTTGCTGATTTCTCTATAGTCCCTAGGCACGGAGAATTATTTCGACAAGAGCAGCTTCAATCGACGGGGAACTATTCATTTACCGAGGAATCCGGGATTTTCGCTACGGACGAAATACTTAAGTATGTTGAATCCGTAAACATAGAGCAAACGAATCTATTTGTCATAAAGGAGTCCTCATGAAAAAAGTATGGTTTAACCGTTGGTTTTCAGTAGCCTATCATTATATGAATAGCATTCGCAATAATGAAGATGGCGTCCAATTCAAAATGTACGCTACTCATCCAGACCGTACCCACATGGCTCTACAGGCGGCTGATTACGCGGATACCGAACCTGTTTTATGTGATAATGATTATGTGGAGTTTGCCCTAGATTTCTGCGAAAAGCATGGCATTGATGTATTCATTCCCAGATTACATATGTACGCAATAGCGAAGCATATTGATTTGTTCGAAAAGGTAGGAACAAAAGTAACAGTTTGTCGTGACCTTGAGCTATTAGAGAACTTGCTGGAGAAACAAAAGTTTTATGAAGCCATAAGGGAAACGAACATTATTTCAATCCCTGACTATCATGTGGTCAATACGGCAGATGAATTTATGACAGCCTATGAAGCGCTCGTGAGTGCAGGTCACCAGGTTTGTATGAAGCCAACGAATGCCGAGGGCGGTATGGGCTTCAGAATCATCAGCAATGGGCGGGATACATTAAGTGACCTGTTCGGCACAGTTACACCATATCTCTCTACGGAACAGGTATACAAGACCTTATCATCCGTAGATCGTTTCGAGGACCTGATGGTGATGGAATTATTAAACGGCTTTGAGTACAGCATCGATTGCTTAGCATCGGCTTCTGGGGAATTACTTGCCGCTGTGCCGCGTCGTAAAGCGGACGGACGGTTAAGGCTACTTGAGGAAGTGCCTGAGCTGATCAAAATTGCACATCAGGTTGCTGCCACCTACAAGATCCCATTTAATTACAACATTCAAGTGAAGTACAATCAGGGTGTGCCTAAATTACTTGAGATTAATCCGAGAATGTCTGGCGGGTTGCATGTGACTTGTCTATCAGGTATTAATTTCCCTTATTTGGCAGTGAAATCAATTTTGGGTGGGCATGTGGACAACCAAAAGCCTAATTATGGCATTCTGGCCAGTCATATTGAGAAATACGTTATTATGGATTTAGGCGAATAAAAGGAACCGTGCATCATATCTTTGAATATAGATGAACAAATCTGTCAAAGAAGGTGCACAGGATGATAATAAGCGGGATTATACTTTCTGGAATAATCATGGTGCTCATTGTCGTAGCAAGCGCTGAGAAAGCAGAATATGTGTCTAAATTCATTGAAAAATAGTCATCTATGAAACCTGAAAAGGTTTCTTTTTTTTGTTATGATTTGGTAGAATATAAGAATAGATTTGTAATGCTGGGGAGGGGGCTGTACGTTGCTGGATTTTACATTTGAGATTGTTGACGAGTCGACTATTAATACCAGAATTTTGTATGCTAACGAATGGTTCACTTTCAATATATATGAGAAAGATCATGTTTGGACACTTCATCCCTTTGATGGTATGTTAATACGGAATAAAGATATGTGTCAGCTTGTGATTAATGAGCTGCTCAAAAATAAATATTTTCATGTCATGTGCGCGAAAGAGAATATCCTATTGTCAGAGTTGCGGACGACAGTAGATTTAAGTAATAGAACGAGCATGTCTACACCTAGACCTACTCCTTCACCTAGAGAAGAACAACTGGATGAAGAGCTTCCCGACGATATGAAGTCATTTATGGATTATCATACCTTGGATGAAATTTTAGACATGGAGAAACAAATTATTCATAAACGAATGACTTTTTACAAACAAATGTTAGAGGCCATGTTCATGCAAGGGGCAGGACCGGCGGACGAGGAATTTATTCAGATTCAATCCATTTATGTGATGTGGAAAGGATCGTATGAGAAATTGAATGGGTTAAGCGATCAAGATTTGTCTGGTGGGAAGAAGAGATGGTAGTATAAAGGGAGATTTAAATACCAAAGAGTACATGTTCAAAAAGCCGTAAGGCTTATTTTTTTGCCTATCACTTGATTACAAAGGAGTACCAGATGAGCATTCCCAAAATTGAAACACCGAAAATCCCCAAAGAAATACCTGCCATTACACTGCCGAACGAGGAAATGCAGCCGGAAGATAGCTTTCATACGGGTCTTATAAGTGATTGTATCATTGACAATCAGACCGCATATAAAGTCGCTTTTGATAAAGTGATATTTCGTAATGTCACCTTCACACGGATATCGATGAAAGACATAGAGCTAACAGATGTTATTTTCGAGAAATGCGATCTATCCAACGTTGATTTTGGTGAAGCTACGATCCATCGGACTGAATTTAGAAACTGCAAAATCATGGGCATTGACCTGACAGAAGCAACCGTACGAAACGTCTTATTTCATACATGCTTGGCCGACTATGCAACCTTTCGTATGGCTAACTTCAAGCAGATTGTTTTTCAGGAGTGTTCGCTTTTAAATGCTGATTTCTACGAATCCGCGCTGCAAAAAGTGTATTTTGATAACTGTCAGCTGGACCGAGCACAATTCACGGGTGTGAAGCTTGCAGGAATTGATATCAGTAGCTGTGAATTTACAAGTTTAGGTGTGAGTATAGAGGATTTGCGCGGCTGCATCATTTCGAGAGGACAAGCTTCTGTTTTTGCAAGTCTATTCGGACTTATATTAAAGGAATAAGGGGAAAATAATAAAGGAGATTGCTCCGGCAGCCTAGTATATCCGTGAAATGAGGAGTTAACCTTGAAATTCGGCTTTGATATCGATGATACACTTATTAATTTAAGAGAACATGCCTTTCATATTTATAACCATAAGCTAAAGCAAAATATTGGCTTGGACGCGTTCCACGCCTTAACGACGATGGAAATTCACAGTGCCTTCGGTTTGACGAAAGAAGAAGGAGGTAAGCTGTGGTCAAGCCTCCGTGATGACATTTATTATTCTCAGTGTCCTTCTTTCCCCTATGCCGTAGATATCTTGCAGGAATTAGTACATCAAGGTCATGAGGTCTACTATATTACGGCAAGGGCCAAAGAGCATACAGACCGAACGGAAAAATGGTTAATAGCCAATGGTTTCCCGGTGGTTGAGGGACATTTTTATTGTGGGATGAGTGATTCCGAGAAAGTACATATTATTGAAAAACTGAACTTGGATTATTATTTTGATGATAAACCGGCCGTTCTGGAAACCTTGTCTCACCTCCCATTGAACTTATATGTGAAAGATAGATCGTATAATCAGCACTTGGACCTGCCTCGAATTGTATCTTGGGATGAACTCCGAGAAATTATAAAATGAAACAAAGCTGAACTCCTAAATGTTATGGGGTTCAGCTTTTTTACTCATTTAACTAGATTTACAATAAACACAAGTGTAGATAATCATCCAATGACATTCTTCCCTTAATGTCAGTCTTGTAAGGATAAACTTTCCATAAGGGTAGAGGAGATGAACTAATGTTAAAGAAAAATGCTCTGATGGTCGTCCTAGTGGCCGTAGTAGGAACAAGTTTACTTGCTGGCCTAGGTGGAGCACCAAAACCTGCCGCAGCTGCGAGCAACATGGTACCGAATTATGAAGTGAAGCTTCTCCTTAATCCAAGCGCAGTTCTTGGATCAGATTTTAAACTTACAAGCAGCGTAAAGAGTGCATTTGGCATGCCTGATAGCGTGACCAAAATGAACGTCCAGTTCCTGGATACGAACGCCAAGGACATTTATAACAATGGGTGGAGTCCAAGAATTCGTAAGACAGAGGGGGATAACGACTTCGAGCTTACCTACAAAAAGCGCTATGCAGTTATTGGCAACGATATTAATGGTGCCTTAACACTGGCAAACCAACAAGGCTTTGATTCCAGCGATACAGGCTACGAGGCGCAAGTCGAGTGGGGATATCAGAAAAAGACACTAAGTATCACACGTCCAAAGACAGGTACTAAATCAGGCTATAGCGGTATGGATCTCCCAAACCAGACCGATTCCCGCAGTCTTCTGATTAACAATGCACCTGATAAATTTAATAATTGGCTCTACAGTGGTTGGGGGACTAGCAAGCTTTCCTCTTCCCGTGTCTATGGTCCGGTTCTAGCTAAACGTTCAATCGGAACATGGAGCGGCCAACAGCTTTATATCGAAGTGTGGCCTATTCTAAATGCAGCTGGTACGGGAACTGAATACGTTGTTGAAGCTTCATTTAAAACAAATAGTGAATCGACAGCATCCAGTAAGCATGATGAACTAATTACCTATCTGCAAAGTAAAGGATGGTTCCTCGCACAAGATTCACTGAAACACAGCTAATCATGGATCGGTATTAAAAAGATTGTCTGTACGATACCGACCATAAAACGAACCATGAACTAAGATCAAGGACTAGGGACTATGAATAAAGAATCAAGAACCGTGAACGAAGAACCGAGAACCCAAAAACCAAAAGCCAAGAACCAAAAACAAGAACCATGAACCAAGACCGAGAACCAAGAGCCAAGAGCCAAGAGCCAAGAGCCCAGAACAATGAACCGAGAACCGAGAACCGAGAACCGAGAACTCAGAACCCAAAACCAGGAAACCAGGAAACCAAGCATCCAACCCCCAACCCCCAACCCCCAACCCCCAACCCCCAACCCCCAACCCCAACCCCCAACCCCCAACCCCCAACCCCCATACCATAAATCCAAACTTGATCACCTTTCAACAAAGGTGGTCTTTCGCTTCCAGTTCACTATGCTCACTATCCCTTTAACTCAGAATGAAAGCAGACATGAATGTAGGAATGAATGTATGCATGCATGTTTGTAAGTAAGTATGTAAGTAAGTATGTGAGTAAGTATGTAAAATAAGTATGTAAGTATGTATGTACGTACGTACGTATGCATGCATGTTTGTAAGTAAGTATGTGAGTAAGTAAGTAAAGTAAGTATGTAAGTATGTATGTACGTATGCATGTACGTATGCATGTAAGTAAGTAAGTAAGTAAGTAAGTAAGTAAGTAAGTAAGTATGTAGGAACGCATTATCAAGTTGTCGTTCAATTGAAACTAAGTTTTATTTCTATAATTACAAAAAATTGAATAGCCAAATAGAATACTACTCTTTGTCTAATTAGTAGCAAGCGGGTTTGAAGCATAGTTGAACTAAATGGGCAAAAATAGGTATGTTTTTTGAAGAAAGGTTTTGTCGATAACTAAATTCGTCTAAGTACTTTTGCAAATGTTTGGGTCCGAGGCCATGGAAGGTGTTATTTATCCATTTACTAGCTTGTTTAGCGAATATAAGCAATGGGCGAAGTCGTGTTGGGGTATAAAAACCTGTAACAATCTCAATATTTTGGGTATCGGATTCTATGTGCTGTTATTGGAAGGCTGTTGTTTCAAAACGAGGAATATGTCTTTCTTTTGGATTCGTAAGAAGTACGTGCTTTATTTTGAGGTAGGTAGATTCATTCCATTCATTAACTGATGAGCCTATGAGAAGAAGGTGCTCTTGCGGGTGTTTGCGAACAGAAGGATTATAAGGACGTCCATAGATAGCCGAATTAATACAAACTGAGCCCGAAAGCGGAGTTTGATTATCGGAGCTATGAATCATAGAACGGATTTTATATAAGATTAGCCAGGCAGTTTTATAAGTAACCTTAATAAATTTAGAAAGTTCGATTGCAGTCGTACCTTTATTTGAACGGGAGAAAAGAAAAAGAGCCAGCATCCATTTAGTTAGTTCAGTTCGGCTTCCCTCCATAATTGTCCCCGATATAAGAGACGTTTGATGGCGACAGTGACAGCATTCGTAAAGCGGAAGACGACGGGTAGTTATCACATAAGCATGACTGTGTTTACAACGCGGGCAGCTAAAACCTTCAGGCCACTTAGTATGAAAGATATACTCGATGCAAGTACTATCAGTGGAAAAATGATTTTGAAATTGATCAAGTGACATACTTGCAAAATTCATATGCATCTCTCCAGTTATATCGAAATAGGAATGTGTGTTCTACTAATAATATACCAAACGTATGATCTTATTTCAAGAGAAAATGGAAATATTTGATTTAGAAATGAATGATTTTCTAGTTTCTGAGTAATGGGGATAGTGTCCATAGAGGTGGTGAAAAGTTGGGTTGGAGACAAGTGAGGTGTCGTGGGAGGGAAGATAACAATGAGATGAGATACAGGTACGCAGTCAGGATAGGATAGGAAGTGACAAATTGTGTCTGGTGAAGGTTGTGGTGGGAAAGGGAGTGTGATGCGGAGACGATGGGGTGTAGAGATGAGTAAATATGGAATGGATGAGACGCACGTGGGTAGTAGCAATGATGATAGTAGAAGTGTGAGTAGATAAGGAATGGATGAGATGTACATAGGAAGTTGCAATGATGATGGGTTGCAGCGTGAGAAGATATGGGATGAATGGGACGCACGCGGAAAGATGCTAAGAAGATGGGTCGCAGGCGTGAGATGATATGAATAGGACGTACGTGGAAAGATCCTAAGATGATGGAGCGCAGGCTTGAGAAGATACGGAATGGATGAGATGCACGTGGAAAAATCTGAGATGATCGGTCACAGAAGCGAAGACGCAGGGGACGATGTGCCCAGATGTGAGCGGATACTAATGATGGGGATAACTGAGCAGGCGTAAGTAGGTTAGACCCATTGGGTTCAGTCACGATAACGATATGGACGCGCATGGGACGGGACACAAATGATTGGGGAAGAGATAGATTAACATAGGAGATGAACGTATGACCGTTGAGTGGACTTGCTGTATGGAACGTGTCTTCTTTTTCACTCCATGTCCGCATAAGGTAGTACTAATTGATTTGAGTGGCTAGGGGAGGGAATGGGATGCTGCTAAGGCGACGCTGGAGAAGCAGACCTACAGGGAAAACAAACCGCAAAAAGGTGCTGTTGATCGGTCTTCTCATCTTTGTCTTATTTGGCGTGCAGTTTTTTATTTTCGTGGAACGCAATCTTAGACCTCCGCTGATGAATTTGGCAAAAGTACGCATCAAGCAGATAGCAACACAGGCGATTAATAGTGCTATTGCGGATCATGTGGCTGGAAGTACAAGTGCGGAGCAGTTAATTGATTGGAAGATGGATAAAAACGGTAAAATAACAGGCTTCATGCTTAATTATAATGAACATATGCGTATAACTGCAGATACGATTAAAACTGTGCAAGGTGAACTGAAGGATTTGCAAAGTATATCAGAACATATTCCGGTTGGGCAAGCGATGAATAGTGCGATTCTTTCCTCATTTGGCCCTGATATTCCGATTCGGCTGCTGCCAGTTGGGACTGTGAAGGTTGATCTGAATACACGTTCTCAAAATGCGGGAATCAATATGGTTATGTTTGAAGTGTATGTTCGCATTATTGCTGAAGTATCGGTGATTATTCCCTTTGATTCTGATACTGAAATTGTGGAAACAGAAATTCCTATTTCATATTCTCTCGTGGTTGGGGATGTCCCTACGTACTATTATGATAACAAGGGTAAACCTGTGGGCAGTAATAAGGATGCGAGTCCACCGAGTTTATCGCTGCCTAGCATTCCGAATTCGGGAACTACAACAACACCAAAGGCAGAAGGAGTTTCAACGCAAGAAAGCAATACACAAAAAGAACCGCCCCAATAATGGAGCGGTTTATTTTTTCTTTTTCATCCGATCTTCACGTTCCCATTTGCGAAGGGAGGGGTAAGGATCGAAGCTCCATTCGGTTAGCCCATTATCACGATAAAGCCCAAAATGAAGATGCGGTGGGAATTTACCTGATGTTCCCGGCTTACCATAACCAGAACTACCCACCCAGCCGATGGTTTGTCCAGGCTTTACAATATCATTTTCTTTGATTCCTTTTTGATAACCAGAGAGATGGGCGTAGTAATGATAAATATTGTTCACATCTCGAATACCAATCCGCCAGCCTCCGTAGGGATTCCAGCCTTTAATTTCCACAATGCCATAGCAAGTGCTTCGTACTGGAACACCATAACCAGCAAATAAATCTGTTCCTTCATGGGAACGATGCCCGCCCCATCCGCGGCTGTCCCCCCATGTGCTGCGGTAGGAGTAGTCCGCGGTCACTGGCAGTGGAAAAGCATGCTCGTAAGCATCGAGGGTACCTAGTGTGGCATAGATTGTAGCGAATTGCTTGATACGTTCAACACTGCGCGAGTTTTGATAATAATTCCACAAGTTAATTTGTAAATTTTCTTCTTTGTGGCCATTATTGCTCATTAGTGTGGCCATAGCTGCTAGTACGTCTAAATCATTGTTTCGATCAGCGATGCCGTCACCTGAACCATCTCGCCCGTACCCATGAAAGAAGGAGATGCTTCTTGGATTCGTATCTTGCTGGTCTGGATTCAATAAGCCGACCCAATCTGCTTCAGGGAAGTAAATGCTGGTAATCCCTTGATGCATGGGTCTTTTTTTCGCGATATTCATGGTTCTTTCGTACTGATCAACTGCGGCAAGGTATGCCCATGGAATGCCTGACAAGATGCTTGTTTTTTCGAATAGCTCTTTCCGCTCTGTGTTTAAGTTCGGGTTAACTTTTGACGGAGCTGCGGCAAATAATTGGTCAGATGCAGTGGCATGGGATTCAGCACTGCCTGAATGAGTCCCGGATTCGATTGCTGATAGGAGGAGGCTAAGAACAAGAACCCGCGACCAAAACGGTCTGCTTTTCATCTCTATCATCCTTCCTGAAATGTTAGTTCTTAGGATGTACTCTTCTACGAATGTTTATCCCTGCATCTTTCGTTGTTATCCGATTTTTGCTATGATGCCTGTAAGAGGTGAGGATAGTGAGTTTTAATCATAGGGATGAGCATGTGGACGATAGTATGCTGTTAATTCAGGCTAATTTGGATGATATGAACCCGGAGTGGGTTTCTTATATAATGGATAAGCTTTTTGAAGTAGGTGCGAACGATGTATTTGTAGTTCCTATCATTATGAAGAAAGGCAGACCAGGGATTATGCTGAATGTGCTGGTTGAAGATGAACGACTCTCTGTTGTAGAGGAAGTTATTTTTAGCGAGACAACGACACTTGGCATCCGGTATATGCACGCTTCCTGTCATAGATTGGCTAGAGAATTCGAGCAAGTGTTAACACGATGGGGACCTTTAACGGTAAAAGTCGGTTATCATCAGGGGGAAATGGTACAATATGCACCAGAGTTCAAAGAATGCGAACAAATTGCTAAGGAGCATCAAGTTCCTTTGAAGCAGGTATACGAAGAAGTTAGGATGCAGTTTGTGCAGCAAAAAACAAAAAACGTCTCCTCCTGATTCGAAGGAAGAGGCGTTTTTGGCATTTTATAAATGGTTCCCGTGAAGACTCATGTATGGTGCGGATGTGTGTGTGAATGTTCATGTTGGTGGTGATGATGGTCATCATGTGTATGTCCATGACTATGCTCATGTGCAAGGTGCTCGTGGCTTACTTGCCATTTTCCAATATAAGGATCTACTTTGCCGACTACGACGCGAAGCACATTAGGTTGATTAGGTAAATCTCTTGTACCTGCACCGTAACCGATGGTATCAACGATCATAGGAGGAAAGCTTTTGGAGAACTCGTCCACGATTCCGGAAATAATTCCGGCACCAGTTGGCGTGGTCATCTCTAGGTTATAGTTAGTTGAAGCAATGGGTAACCCTCGCATCATTTCCAGTGTTGCCGGAGCGGGTACGGGATAAATACCATGATCGATATGTATCGTTCCTGAACCTAGTGGTACTGGAGAGGCAAAGATGCGCTCGACTTGTAGGGAGTCAATGGCTAAGGCCACACCTACGATATCAACAATGGAGTCAATGGCTCCGACTTCGTGGAAGTGTACTTTTTCAACGGGAATGCCATGGATTTTGGCTTCAGCAATACCGATCTTTTCAAAGATAGCTAAGCTGAGAGCTGTAACACGCTCATTGAATCCTGCCTGTTGAATGACTTGTACGATTTCTGAGTAATGACGATGGTGTTTCGGCGGATACTGTGGGTCTAGAATGACATCTAGCTTTAAGGCGGAAATTCCGCGCTTGACTACGCGCTTCCATTCCAACATGTACGGCTCTAGCTTGATTTTGGTAAGCTCTTCTTCAATGTAAGTTCGATCTGCTCCCGCATCTACTAAAGCACCAAGGGTCATATCGCCGCTGATTCCTGAGAAGCAGTCTAAATATAAAATGCGCATTGTAGGATCTCACGCTCGTTTCGACATATTTTTGTTGATGAGCCCTGCATAGTAGCCGGCTCCAAAGCCGTTGTCGATGTTCACTACTGAGATTCCTGGTGAGCAGCTATTTAGCATCGACAACAATGGGGCGATACCTGCAAGATTCGCGCCATAACCGATGCTTGTCGGCACAGCCACGATCGGTTTGGCTACTAGCCCGCCGACGACGCTGGCGAGCGCGCCTTCCATGCCGGCAACGACCACAATCGCGTTTGCACCGCGAATGAGCTCCAGCCGGCGGAAGAGCCGGTGAATGCCTGCTACACCCACGTCGAATATGCGTTCAACGTGGCTGCCTAGGCATTCTGCCGTAAGAGCCGCCTCCTCGGCCACGGGGAGGTCGGAGGTGCCTGCGCACACGACGGCGATATAGCCGTCGTGGACTTTAAGCATGGGTCGCTTAAACCAGGTCAGCGACCTCGCCGTTTCGTGGTAGGTGACACCTTCCACGGCAGCGGTAACATGGGCGGCTTTGGCCGCGTCTACGCGCGTAGCGAGCACGCGGTCGGTGTGTTCCATCAGTCGCCGGAAAATCTCCTCGATTTGCTCGGCGGTCTTGCCTTCCCCGAAAATGACCTCGGGGAAGCCCGTACGCTTCTCGCGATCGATGTCGAGCTGAGCAAATCCAAGATCAAGGTTAGCTGGGCCTGCGGCACTGCCTTCCTTGATGATTTGCTTTTTGGCTTCTTCTACGTCCAGATCGCCCGCCTGGACGAGCTTTAGGATTTTCTCTAAGTCCATCATAAGGATGCTTCTTTCACCTTGTCTTTCGTCTCCTTGGACAGTACTTCGTTCATGCTGCCCGTGCGGTAACCTTGTAAATCGAGCGTCACGTAAGTGAAACCGAGCTTGCTGAATTTTTCATAGATCGCATCGCGGTGTTCAACGACTTTATGAATCTCATCCGGCATAACCTCGATCCGGGCAATCTTCTCATGGTGACGTACGCGCACCTGATACAATCCAAGCTGGGACAAGAAGTATTCGCCTTCATCCAGTTGGTCGATTTTCCACTTCTCAATTTGCGTCCCGTAAGGGATACGAGAAGACAAGCAAGCAAAAGACGGTTTATTCCAAGTACGGAGTCCTAGCTCTTTGGAAAGCTGTCTGATCTCGTCTTTGGTCATACCGGACTCCTGCAAAGTACTACGAACGCCTTGCTCGTTCTTGGCTTGTAGACCCGGTCTATAATCACCAAGATCATCCATGTTCGAGCCATCAAGAATGTAGGGGTACCCTAACTCTTTGGCTAGTTGCTGCAAATGTGAATAAAGTCCCGTTTTGCAATGGTAACAGCGATCTGGATTGTTAGCGACGAAATTCGCATTCTCTAGTTCCTTGACCTCTGTTTTGTACAGTGGGACACCGATTTGTTCTGCTAGTTCAACGGCCGCATCGAATTCCCGAGAAGGGAATGTTTCGGATGCTGCAGTGACGGCTAAGACTTGATCACCGAGCTCCTGCTGCGCACGTTTGAGGACGAATGTACTGTCAACCCCTCCGGAGAAGGCGATTAATACTCGGCCCATACCTCTTAAAATTTCTCCAAGCTTGCGGTCTTTCTCTCGTGTTACTTCTTGTATGCTCATGTTTCTTCCCTCCCATACAGCCTTTACGTGATAGGTTAAGCTGTTTTGGCCATCTTGATAAGTGTATCATAACTGACTGGCAAAGTGGATTGTTTTGTCAGTCATTCATGTTATAATAACAAGAACGAGAAACCAAATAAAAGGCGGGAATTATAGTGCCTCCAAAGCCATTAGAGAGAAAACCAGACTGGTTAAAAATCAATCTCAAGACAGATGAGAATTTTAAAGAAATAAAGTCAATGATGCGTTCCAAGACGCTGCATACGGTTTGTGAAGAAGCCAAATGCCCAAACATTCATGAGTGCTGGGCCAATCGTACAGCCACTTTTATGATTTTGGGCGATATTTGTACCCGAGCATGCCGATTCTGTGCAGTCAAAACAGGGCTTCCTACCGAGCTGGATCTTGAAGAGCCAGAACGTGTAGCTGATGCCGCTTTACAAATGGGACTGCGTCACTGTGTCGTCACTTCCGTAGCGCGCGATGATTTAGCTGATGGCGGCGCAATGATATTCGCTGAGACCATCAAAGCGATACGCCGCAAATTGCCAATGTGCACAGTCGAAGTGCTGATCCCAGATTTCTTGGGTCGGGAAGAGTCACTGGCTACGGTTCTAGAGGCTAAGCCTGATATCTTGAACCATAATATGGAGACTGTTGAGCGCATGTCAGACCGCGTCCGCTCGAAGGCGAAATATCGCCGTTCTCTAGAACTGCTGGAGCGTTCGAAGCGTATTGCTCCGAACATCCCAACCAAATCCAGCGTCATGATTGGTGTAGGCGAGGAGTGGGACGAGCTGCTGCAAACGATGGAGGATTTACGCGCAGTTGGCTGCGACATAATGACGATTGGGCAGTATCTGCAGCCTTCTACAACGCATTTGGCTGTAGCCAAGTATTATACGCCTGAGCAGTTTGCTATTCTCAAAGAAGAAGGTATGAAACGTGGCTTTAAGCATGTTGAGTCGGGACCATTGGTACGCAGCTCGTACCATGCTCATGAGCAGGTTCAAGCCGCATCGAACGTTTAAATTAACGAACGGATCATAGAAAGGAGAGCTTCCTACCATCATGATTCATATTGCAAATAAAACATACGAGCTCGTAACAGACCATAAGAATGGCTGGAATTTTGAAGTTTTTAAAGAACGCTTTAGCGAAGTATTAGAGCGATACGATTATATTGTCGGCGATTGGGGTTACAGCCAGTTAAGGCTGAGAGGATTTTTTAAAGAAATCCATCCTAAAGCGACAAAGGAATCATCCATCGCCGCTCTTCAAGATTACTTGAATGAGTACTGTAACTTCGGCTGCGCGTATTTCATTATCGAAAAAGTGAATGGCACAAAGCAGCAAGTGCCTTCTGAAGTGATTACAACCACTTCTTAATGTAGTGAAACCAAAAGACGCCTCTCATTCTCCAACGGAGTGAGGGGCGTCTTCTTCTTGTTTATTTCACTTCTAACCCAACAAAAGCTTCCCGAACCCTATTCCAGAAAGGAAATGGGCGGAATCTGGCAAACTTAACTTTCACGTTGGCTGCTACACGGCAGCGGATAGAAACAACGTCGTTTCGCTGCAAGTATAAGTGATCAAGTGATAAAAGCATATTCTGCTGCGCCTTGGGATAAATGTCACAGTGATGATGCTTCGGTAAAATCATGGAAGAACCGAGTGTGCGGTAGACCCTATTGTTAATCGAGGCAATCTCTGCAATTTGAATGGCTTCGAGCGAAGGGTGGACCATTGCTCCGCCTAAGCTTTTGTTGTAAGCAGTGCTGCCAGCAGGCGAGGAGATACAGATTCCGTCACCGCGGAACATTTCGAACATTTCGTCGTTAACGTGAAGTCGAGCGACTAGCGATACTTCGATTCCTCGTATGGTAAATTCGTTGAGCGCTAGATGCGTCTCGGAGCCCTTTTCTGTCGTAATTTCAATTTCTACGACGGGGTACTGCACAACACGCAGCTCCTCGGGGGTGGTGACGCTGAACATCAATGAAGCTAGATGATCCAGCTCATCAGGTTTCCAATCTGCGAAGAAACCTAAGTGTCCTGTATGGATACCAACGAAAGCGATGTGATCAAGCTGCTGCACATATTTATGAAAAGCTTGCAGCATCGTCCCATCTCCGCCAATAGAAAGGACAATGTCCGGATTTTCTTCATCTCTCGGCATGCCATGCTGTGCGGCGAGTTTGTGAAACCGCTCTGTCAGCCCCTTGGAGATGTCATCGCCTCGTTCAATGACGTTGTATTTCAATTTGTTTCCTCCTAAGAGTTTTGCTTTAGCAAAACTATCTTCGTAAGCATAAGCTGAGTTTTGCTTTAGCAAAACTTTCTTCGTAAGCATTAGCTTGTAATCGAGCAATATTTATCAATGTCCTGAAGCATTGATTCAGGAGTATGTCGGAATTCGGCGGCAACCCGATAAGAATCATTACTGAAATTCGTCACCCTAATAATTTCACCATAGGCGGTAATAGGATGGGGATACCCGGGGAGAATGAAGCTGAATTCCAGAAATAAGGGAAAGAAAAGCCGATTCGTCGTAACGAAAGAAAGACCGCTCGCGCTAATATCAAGCAGTTGTCCGGAAAAGGCGACTCCCTTGCTTGCGGATAAGCCGCGAATGCCAACAATGCGCAGAGTGATCGGTGTTCGAAGGGAGAGCTTAGCTCGGCTATACCTTCTGTTCTGATGATGATGAATTTCTTCGGGAATGGATAGCGAGAGGTAACATATCGTCTTCTTTAATTCAAGTTGAATTAAATCGACATAGGCGTAATATAAAATTCCACGGTCTTTAAAAGAAAACTCAATGAAAGAAATATGCTCTAATTTGTCGAATGGAAAAATTCCGGATAGTTCTAAACAAACGGTGAATGAAGCTTCACCTATTTTATCAATGGAGAAATTTTCTTCATAGCAAAAAGGCGACCCATCTTTACATTCTCCGACAATGATCAAATGACAATCCGTATTCGGTGCGATATATGCCAATTCCAGTGCCTTATTCCAATCCATAGCATCACCAAGTGGTTAGATTTGCATTCACGAACGCATGCACATACCGTAAGTTCTCTATTCATAATAATTTATAAAAGAAAATAAGAAAAGCCCCAAACGGGGCTTTATCTAGGAATTCGCGTATTTACTGCCACGATAATGTACTGGTGACTAAGGAAAGTTCAAAGGAATGTGCGAAGTTAGATGAGATGGGGCGCACGCGAATAGAGAAGTGAGGCCCATGAATCAGATGGGACGGAATGGTCGCTTTATAGCTTTGCATCTGTTCAATCAGTTCGCCAATAGGTTCCATTGGAATAATTTTTTGCTCCCATGTTTCGCCATTTTCCTCGTAATAAATGACTTCTACTGCCGTATCTTGCGGCCATATGGGGCCGAAGTGAACTTGGGTCGTAATTTCCTTCGATGATGGCTTTATCTCGTTTAACGGCACTTCCGTAGATAATTTGGCAGAGCGATCATCGATGCCAATGATTTTGACGTGATACCAGTTTGAACGGATGAACTGTTTGTAATCGGCAACCTTAGTTGCAACATCATAGTGATTAGAAACAAAGAGTCGGGCTCGCTGAGACGTCGGCAAATAGGTGAGCTCTGTGTAGTCTTGCACCATGCGATGCGTGTTATAGACCGGGCTTAGCGATTGAATAGAGCGCTTCATGCGGCGGATCCATTGATGCGGGAGTGTTCCTTGATTGTAGTACAGTGGAATAATTTCTTTCTCTAAAATGTGATAGATGGCTTGTGTGTTTTCTTTCTCTTGTGCAGCCCAGTCAGCCGCTCCTGTGGAACCGATAGCCCAGCCGTTCGCACCGTTGTAGCCTTCCTCCCACCAGCCATCGAGTACACTAAAATTAAGTACCCCGTTCATGGCGGCCTTTTGACCGCTCGTTCCACTGGCCTCAAGAGGTCTACGGGGGTTATTTAACCATACGTCTACCCCTTGTACGAGGTAACGGGCCATATTCATGTCATAGTTTTCGAGAATAACGATTTTTCCGACGAATTCTTTCATTTGCGAAACGCGATAAATTTCACGGATAAGCTCTTGACCTGGGTAATCTGCAGGGTGAGCCTTGCCCGCAAAAATAAATTGTACAGGTCTCTCGGGATCATTGATTATCTTCTTAAGCCGGTACAAATCATTAAAAATGAGATTAGCTCGCTTGTAGGTCGCAAACCTTCTGGCAAATCCAATGGTTAATGCCTTGGGATTCAAATACTGTCTGACTTCCTCGATCCGCTCTTCTGTTTCCCCATTGCGCTTGCGCTGCTCGAACAAATTTCGTCTGGCGTAACGAACTAGATCTTCTTTCAGTTGTTGATGCACTTTCCAGATGGACTCGTCTGGAATGACCTCGATTTGCGCCCACTGGTGCTTATTAGCTTGTTCTTCCCGCCATGAACCAGGCAGGAAACGATCAAGCAGTTCTTTCCATTGCGGCGCTGTCCATGTATCCAGATGGACACCATTCGTAATGGAACTAATGGGAACTTCGCTCGCATCGATATGACCGTGAAATTCTTTGAACATTTCTCGGGAGACTTGACCGTGGAGCTTACTGACCCCATTGCGCAGTCCGGCTGTATTCATAGCCAAATGGGTCATATTGAATTGACCCGTATGGTGATCGAGCCCTAATGCTACAATGTCCTGTTTGTGCCGTGACAGCTCACTCAGGAGAGGCCCGAGATAGTGTTCCACCATCTCGATGGAGAATGTGTCATGCCCCGCAGGTACAGGCGTATGGGTAGTAAATACAGTGGCTGAGCGAACGGTTTCAACCGCCACATGAAAGGGAAGACCTAGATGCAGAAGCTCCTTCAGTCGCTCCAGCGTGAGGAAAGCCGCATGCCCTTCGTTAATGTGGTACACGTTGGGGTAGATGTTAAGCCGCCGAAGCGCCTTGACGCCCCCAATGCCAAGAACCATTTCCTGTGCAATCCGCGTATCTTGATTGCCCCCATACAGCTGAGCGGTCAGTTCTTTGTCCGCTGGATTGTTGGCTTCATGATCGGCATCCAGCAAAAAGATCGAATTACGACCGACACGCACACGCCAAACCTGTAGGGTGATGGCGCGACCAGGCATATCAATGGAAACGACGAGCTGCTGGCCATTTTGCAGGACAGGTTCGATCGGAAGCTTGGTGAAGTCATACGGATATAGTTCACTTTGCTGACCGCCGGAGGCATCAATTTTCTGCGTGAAATAGCCTTTTTTATAAAGAAGTCCAACACCGATCAAAGGGATACCCAAATCACTTGCAGATTTCGTATGGTCACCTGCTAAGATTCCCAGTCCTCCTGAATAAATCGGCAATGATTCATGAAAGCCGAACTCCGCGGAGAAGTAAGCAATTTGTACATGACCCTGGTCCGGATGCTTCTCCTGAAACCAAGTGGTGCCGTTCATATAAGCATCGAATTTGGCAATTACTTGTTGATAGTTTGCTACAAAATCTTGATTTCCGCTAAGGGCCTCGATCTGTGAATTGTCTAACAGGTGAAGTAAACGAACAGGATTATGGCCACATTGATCCCACTTTGCAGGATCCATTTGTGCAAAAAGCTGCAAGGCGTCATGGTTCCAACTGAACCATAAGTTGAATGCTAACTCAGTTAAACGCTCAATCGTTGGAGGCAAAAGTTTCGCTTCTTGGGGGAAGGATGCTTGCATATCTGGATGTTCTCTCCCTTTATCATCATGATCGTGATTACCCATATTATCTTGTTCCACCAACCTTTTCATACACCAGTTTAAGTAAGGAATATGCAGCAAAGAGTCCGACAATGACAGAAATAGCACCAAGGAAGACCGTTCCGCTAATTGGCAGCATAAGCCTTAAATAGCTAAGAACAGGAGAAGCCGAATCATATTGAGGTAAGAAAACGGATTTGGTTTCACGAAAAATCTGCATAGGCTCCCAAAAAACGAGAACAATAGCAGCTGAGAGCAAGGCATGGATGAAGCGAGCGGTGACGAATGGCAAATAACGCAGATTCGTGTGGCTTAATAGGCTAACTATTTGAGCATGAACGGACATGCCGCCCCATGACAAAATGAAAGCGCCGATAGCCACTTTGCTGGAGAGCGCGAGCGACGCTGGAGCATTCCCGGCAGCCTTCGCCCCGAGTGTCACCTCAAACAAACCATTCATTACTGCTTGTGATAACTCATGGGGGAGTCCTGTGATTTGCAGGATGGAGGCTATGAGCAGGTAGATCGCATTCATGACTTTAGCTGCTGTTAAGACTTCTAAAACAACAGAGAAGAAGACAACTAATCCACCTACTACGAAAATCAAGCTGAGCGACTGAAGAATGGACTGACTCAGTAGTGTGCCTATGGATCTGCCGTCGTTGATTCGAGCGCTGTGCATCGCTTCAAAAGCACGCTTCCAGACCCCGCCTTTGCTCTTAGTCTCCTGCGCTGTAGGCAGGCTCTTCCTGCCGTGAAATCGCATCATTAAACCTATAAGCACGGATCCTCCGTAATGAGCAACAGCCAAGACCATTGCCAAAGAAGCATCGTGGAAGAAGCCTATCGAAACGGCTCCGATTAAGAAAATCGGATCGGAGCTTGTTGTGAACGCAACGAGTCGTTCACCTTCCTCCCGGTTGACAAGCTTCTGCTCCCAGAGCTGGGAGGTCAACTTAGCGCCGACCGGGTAACCTGCAGCGAAGCCCATGGCCATTACGAAGCCACCGATGCCAGGGATACGAAAGACAGGACGCATCATCGGATCTAGCAGCATACCGAAGAAATGAACGATACCGAAGCCAAGCATAATTTCGGATATGACGAAGAAAGGGAAAAGTGCGGGAAAGAGCACATCCCACCAAATGGAAACGCCGCGCAAGGCTGCTTGAAGACCGTCATGAGGGAACGCAAGTAAGCATAGAATAATGGCAACAACAACAAAAGACATGAGTAACGCAGCCGTGAAATTTCGTTTCCGCATGAGATTGGATACCTCCTCCTACTCAACTATATGAACGGGATGGGACATACATGCCGTCCCAAAATACTTAGACTTTGGTACTGTTCATGGTCTGGTTTTATGGTAAAATAGAACTAGTAAAGTCTTATATCCTAGGCAGCGGGAGTGATTCAAATGACAGGTGTCATTGCTGGTTTGGTTGTATGTATGTTCGTATTTGTCATTCGAGAAACGCTCATGCATGCAGGGGATGAGGATTTAGAAAACTATTAAAGTGATTATGAATAGCGAGGTTTACCCTAATGTCAGAAAGTGATCGCAGCACGTTGTACGAATTGATGGGGGGAGCGGAGACGGTACGCCGACTCGTGGAAGCCTTTTATCCAAAAGTTCAGCAGAATCCATTGTTATCGCCTCTGTTCCCTTCCGATATAGGACCAGTTATAGATAAACAGTTCATGTTTTTAAGTCAGTTTTTTGGTGGTCCAACCTTGTATTCAGATACGCATGGACATCCGATGATGAGAGGTAGACATATGGCATTTCCGATTACAGTAGAACGTGCAGATGCCTGGTTAAGCTGTATGTCGGAAGCCATGGTAGAAGTAGAACTACCGGCTGATTTACGGGATTTTTTACTTGAACGTCTTAAAGGCTCTGCCTATCATTTTATAAACACATCTGAAGGAGAATAGTTCTTCTATCCTACATACAACATTAGTGAAGGCGGGGTTTCAATGATGGTTGAACCTTTATATGAAATTTCAGTGAATTGCACATATTGCGAGAATTCCTACAAAACGATGAAGGTTCGCCCGAGTTTCAAGAAAGCTAGCAAAACGGATACGGATTTCTGTGTTCATTATAAAGACATCAACCCCGACTTTTATGTCGTGAGGGTCTGTCCGTTTTGCGGATATGCCCATACGGAAAACTTTTCGGATAAATGGAAACCGACGCAGAGGGAAGTCTTTTACGAGAGAGTGGCTCAAAACTTGTCAATGCGCAATTATTGCGGAGAAAGAACCTGGGAAGATACGCTTCTGAGTTACAAGTTGGCCCTTCTTACCGCGCAGATTAGAGATGAGAAATCGCGTGTTATAGCAGGTCTTCTACACCATTTGGCGTGGTTGTATCGTTTCAAAGGAGACTGGGAGCAGGAGGAACGTTTCCTAACGTTTGCCTTGGACGCATATGTCAGTGTGTATGAAACAGAAGGTTTGGATCTCAATAATGCCCGACTCATGTACTTAATAGGAGAGCTCAATCGCAGATTAAGCCGCTTCAATGAGGCGGTCAAATGGTTTTCACGCATTATTAATGACCGCAAGATTATGGATGCTGGTATGATTAGAGCAAGTCGTGAACAATGGATAGCAACCCGCGAAGATATGCTTGCTATTCGTATGGAGCTGCCAGACGAAATGAAACAAGCTACATAGTGAATATTGCCGTATTAATCAAATGAACGCTTATCTATTCTTGGGGTTGATTTCAATCCCTTGAATGGTTAAGCGTTCATTTTTTCATTGATTAATTGCACTCTTTTGTAAAGGGTAGAACGATTTTTACCGCGATGCTTAGATTCATAAAGCGCATGATCCGCTTCAGAGATGATTCGTTTCAGTTCCGCCTGAGGTTCCTCTGCGGTTGAAATTCCTATTGAGATCGTTATTGGTGCAGAATCCGTAAGGTTCTTATGGTGGAATGTATCAGCGACTATGGAGCATAGCTGCTCTGCATATTTGCTTAGCCGTAGGGGATCAATCTCTGAGCTGAGAAGAATAAATTCTTCACCCCCATATCTGGCCAAATAATCCTGTTCATGGATATGGTGTCGTAAAACACTGCTGATCTCGCGGAGCAGCTGATCACCTTCTAGATGTCCAAACTGATCATTGTATTGCTTGAAATTATCTAAATCAATCATCATGATGGATACTCTGCGTTTGTGAAGGGCATTGCTAGCAATCGGCATAAAGCTGCGCAGATTCGGTAGTTTGGTTAGGCTGTCTTGATTGGCTTGCAGTTCTAACTGGCGCTGCAGCCGCCAACTTTTATTCTCATCATTGACCATGACGATAATGATGATGAAAGTAGCTGACATGATGGCCAGCATAAACAATTGATGTAAGGCGTATGGCCATGATAGGTTGCTCTCTAGAAGCTCGTGTATGAGTAAGCGAAGGAGGAAAACGAATGAGCATATTTGGAGCCCATGTCGAATAGGAATGTCCAAGAAGCCGCTGCGGTATTCTTTGTTGTGAAACAAGGAGCTAATCAGTGCTGGGACAAGCAGTTCTTGTGCGATGATGAACCAGGCATGGCTTCCTTGCGTGAAGAGGGTAAGGCTCGAAGGTAATACAGTCGATAGCAGGGCAACAGGCAGTCCATAACGCAAGCCTGCCATAAAGATAGGGACAGAACGTAAATCAATCAGGACAAACACCTCTGGTAGGGGGACCAGCATCATGATGATGCTGGCTAATCCGGTGAGAAGTGGTGCAATCAAGTGCTCATAAGAATCGATAAGCATCTTGCTGCGAACTTTCATTGCCATGTAATTTAACGTAACTAACGTACATGCGCTTGTCAAAGGAACGAGGTACTCATTCATACTGACTCTTTCTACTCCTTGCGCTTGGAAGCTGCGATTCATTTGCGTATTGCGGTGTCCGCCAATAAATAATCGCGATCTGTGTCGACGAGCGTCAACTTATTATGGCAGCAAGGAAACACAAGCAGCTTTTTTTTACCTTCGTGAATGGATGTCAGTTCGTGTATTTTCAACGGCAGCAGCACATTGGGGCTATGGCAAAAGGGACATTGGGCCACATAAATGTCCTTCATAATAATGTCATAAGGCCAAGTGTTAGCGAAAGGGATCAAAGCTTACTTCGATTCTGGATCGCTATTTTCCGTAGAGGAAGCTTTAGCGAGCTCCGCTAATTTTTGCAGTAAAATATGTTGTGGCATATGCATGAGATGTTCTAAAGGCACCTTAAGTTGTTCAGCTAGCTTAACGGCCGTTTCTGGAGAAATTTGTAACGGTTTCATAATTTGAAATCACCCATCCTGTTCCGAATATATGGTGTGGGAACTACCTTTAATTGAATCATACTTTTTACCTAGAAGCAATGAGCAAGATGAGTATTATTGGCGATCAGGTGGCGTTTATGATTTAATAAAAGATGGAAAGGAAAGGTGATAGCTTTGCTTAATTTACCTCTTAATCAAACATGGAATTTAGAAAACTTTTTTCCTGGGGGAAGCGAGTCTCCTGCATTCGCAGCTCATCTGAAAGAGCTTCAAGCATCGATTGCTGCTTTTCAAGAACAAGTTCGAAATACCCCTTCACCACAACAGGCAGAAGATACAGCTTCGCTAGAAAGACTGATCGAATTGTTTCAGCATAATTTGAAGCATATCCATGAGGCGGATTCTTTCGTAGGCTGCTTGTTAGCGGATAATCAGAAGGATAAGAAAGCGCCTGTACTTAGCGGACAGGTCAAAAGCTTGTTTGCAGAGCATTTGTCTTCGCTCACCCATTTTGATCAAGTTCTGACGGGGATCCCAGATGATGTATGGTCAGCTCTACTGCAGAAAGAGCCGTTCAAAGCCATTGCTTTTCCGCTCCATGAGCGACGTGCCTTAGCCCAAGAGAAGTTGCCGCCTGAGCAGGAAGCCTTAATTAATGATTTGGCCGTAGATGGCTATCATGGGTGGGGAGATCTGTACAATACGACCGTTGGTCAATTCCGTATGCCTGTGGAGGTTGACGGTGAACAGGTGGAGCTATCCGCTGGTCAAGCGTTTAATAAACTGCATACAGAGAATCGTGAAGAACGACTGGATCTGTTTGAAAAATGGGAACAAGCATGGACGGATAAAGAGGAATATTGCGCCGAAGCATTAAACCATTTAGCAGGTTTCCGTCTTCAGGTTTATAAATACAGAGGTTGGAAAAGTATACATAAAGAGCCGCTTGCTATCAATCGTATGGAAGAGAAAACGTTGAATGTCATGTGGGAAGTGATCGACCGGAACAAAGATATTTTCGTTGCTTATTTGAACCGTAAAGCGAAACTGCTTGGCGTTGATAAGTTGGCTTGGGTTGACGTGGATGCTCCACTGGGCGATTCATCGAAGAAAATTTCTTATGACGATGGTGCTAGTCTAATTATCGATCAATTTAAACAGTTCAGTCCGAAGCTGGCAGCCTTTTCGGAAGAAGCCTTTGAGAAGCGCTGGATCGAAGCTGAGGATCGAGCAGGGAAGCGACCTGGGGGCTTTTGTACATCTTTCCCGATAGCGGGAGAGACGCGTATCTTCATGACCTATGGCGGAACGCTAAACAATGTTTCTACACTAGCACATGAGCTAGGTCATGGCTACCATCAGCATGTTATGACGGATATGCCTGCGTTAGCACAGGAGTACGCGATGAACGTCGCTGAGACAGCCTCTACCTTCGCTGAAATGATTGTAGCGGACGCAGTTGTGAAGAGTGCCTCAACAGATGAAGAACGCATCATTTTACTCGAGGATAAAATCCAACGCGCGATCGCTTTCTTCATGAATATCCATGCGAGATTCATCTTCGAGACAAACTTTTACGAAGCACGAAGTCAAGGTTTAGTTAGCGTTGAGCGCTTGAATGAGCTCATGGTGGATGCACAGAAGCTTGCTTACAAAGATGCTTTAAGTAGCTATCACCCGCATTTCTGGGCGGCTAAGCTGCATTTCTATGCGACGGATGTACCTTTTTATAATTTCCCTTACACGTTCGGTTACCTGTTTAGTGCAGGTATTTACGCGAGAGCGGTGCAGGAAGGCGCAGCCTTTGAAGAAAAGTACATCTCCTTGCTTAGAGACACAGGCAGCATGAACGTGGAGGAGCTTGCTCAGAAGCATCTCGGCGTTGATCTGACAGAGCCGGATTTCTGGCAAAGCGCAGTCGATATGGCAGCTCAAGATGTGAAGCAGTTCATGGAACTGACAGAAGCTAAAGTCCAAGTATAAAACAAAAGGCTTTCCCACGATCGAAGTGGGAAAGCCTTTTTTGTGCAATAAAAGCTTATAGTTTGAAAATCTGAATCGTCTGTTGTAATTGTGTGACTACACGCGTCATCTCTTCGGCTTGTGTCACGATCCCTTGTACCGTAGCGATCTGCTCATTCATAGAAGCAGAAACTTCTTGCGTACCAGCCGCTGATTCCTCCGTGATCGCCGATATGTTCTCCATCGCTGCAGCGATTTGTTCGGAGCTTGTCAGCATTTGCTCGCTTTCTTCCGCGAAGCGGGTAATTTCTTCCGAAATAAAGCCCACGCTTCCGACGATCTCAGCGAAAACAATTTCGGTTTGCTCGATTAACACGGTTTGTTTCTTTACGACATCTTCGTTCACTTGAATGCTGCGAATGGCTTCTTGAATGCCTTGCTCGATGCTTTTCACGAAACCGAATACTTCACGTGTAAGAGAGGTTGACTCTTCAGCTAGCTTGCGCACTTCCTGAGCGACGACTGCAAAGCCACGGCCATGTTCGCCAGCTCTAGCAGCTTCGATGGAAGCGTTGAGGGACAAGAGGTTCGTTTGCTCAGCAATCTCGGAAATGGAACGAGTAACGCTGCTGATGCCTTCGGCTTGACGAGCCAGCATGTCGATTGTATCAGACACCTGCTGTGTAACTTCTACATTTCGTTTCATACCGATGCCTTGACTTTCAACGGACGTGCGTCCTTTTTCTACAAGGGTCATCATCTGATCCGAACGATCTTTCATTTCTTTCGCAGAACCGGCATAATTGACGATTCTGACTTCAATGTCTTTGGAGGTGATCGAAACACCAGAAACTTCTTCTGAAATTTGCCCGGCACCCGAGGCCAGCTCATGGGCCGAAATACTTACTTGTTCTAGGACTGTACGGAAGCTTTCATTTTTAACATAAATATCGCGGCTTGTTTGAAAAACCTGCTTCGAAATTGTTCCTGTGTCGCGAAGAATTTCGCGTAGTTTATCTATCATTTTGTTAAAAGATTGACCAAGCTGTCCAAGTGTATCATCTGAGGTTACGGTTACTTTTTGAGAGAAGTCTCCTTTGGAAATGTTGAGCGCTATTCGGGATAAATCAGCAATGGGTTCCGTTAGCTGATTCTCGAACCATCGAATAAACGGGTAACTGCCTCCAAGAATAATAAGTAGGAATATGATGCCAAGTAAGCGATTCCAATCTGAGGCAAATGTAACAATCAGCATGAAGATTGAGTTCAAACCAATAAGTGCATAACAACCAAGTTGTAGTTTCTTTCTGAACGATAAGGATGATACTTTATCCAATCCGACCGACTCCTCTGCGAAATTTGTTTATTTGTGTTGGAATCCATGATGTGTGTTTGCAAATTATAACATTGAATCTGGAAATATTCTACATCATTTCGACAAATATCGTTCGTTTCTTACAACTGAAATGGGAATAATATTAACGTTACATAAAAAATAGTAAGAATTGTGTGAATAATGTAAATAAACTGTTGAATTATGTAAAAGGTGTGAGTATAATAGGTCTACAGTCGCATAAATTACATAATAAGTAAAAAAATAAAACTTAAGGAGGAAAGTAATGAATTTGGATCAAATGCCACTCGCTAGACAAATCGATTTGGTGTTTAGAAAGATCAAAGAAGAATTATCTCATGTGAATTCCGGTACTGTTTTTGTTCACATTCGCAACAATGAAATTGGTAAATTCGGCATTAAGCACCTTCCATTTGAGAGTAAAGACGGTGTATTGCCTGCAACCACGACCAAAGGTTTGACGGAGCAGCAGTATCAATCCTTTCGGCAGATGGCTATTGAATCCTTGAAACGGAAGAAAAGCTGGACCCATGGTGAAATTTTGTTCGATTTCACAATTAGGCAAAATCTGGTGTCTGCAAGTATTATGTTCGAAAGTAATTACAATATGGCTAATTTTGCAAGAACAATTTAGCACTTATACCTTTTATCGCAAACAACCCCGGTCACGTAGATGACCGGGGTTGTTCATTATTTATGGGGAAGAATGCGGCCCTTTCCGTAAGGGATACACATGGGTGTGCGGAAGATAGGGTCAGGCGCAACGCTGCATTTCATATCGAACACATCTAGTAGCAGCTGCTCGTTCACGATGTCTTCTGGTTTACCCTCTGCATACACAGAACTATCCTTAATGGCTACGATGTGATGGGCATAACGGCAGGCCAGATTGATGTCATGCAGCACCATCACGATCGTGCGTTGTTCGTTCTCATTCAGCTCGAAGAGTAAATCCAGCACCTCAATCTGATGGGTTAAGTCCAGATAGGTAGTGGGCTCATCGAGGAGCAGTGTAGGGGTGTCCTGAGCCAGTGTCATGGCGATCCAAGCTCTTTGGCGCTGCCCGCCAGATAAGGAATCCACACTGCGATCCGCGTAGGTAAGCATATTCGTAAGCTGGAGGGCATGCATCACTTTGCTCTCATCTTCCGACGACCACTGCTGCAGCCAACTTTGATAAGGGTAGCGTCCTTGCTTCACGAGCTGTCGTACGGTGAGCCCTTCGGGCGCGGAAGGTCCTTGTGGGAGGATAGCCATTTTCCGGGCTACCTCTTTTGTGGAGAGTTTGGCGATTTCCGTGCTATCCAGTAGGATTGCGCCTGATTTCGGCTTCAGCAGTCTAGCAAGGGAACGTAGAAGTGTAGATTTCCCACAGCCATTGCTGCCAATAAATACGGTAATTTTGCCTTTAGGTATTTGTAAATTCAAGCTGTGGAAGATCGTTGTCTCTCCATATGTTAACTGAAGCGATTGTGCTTCTAGTGCCTTTTCCAAGGTGGGCATAGGTCTATTCTCCTTTAAGTAAAACCGCTGTTGTTAACCGCGATTTCTACTGCGATATAGCACATAGATGAAGATAGGGGCGCCGATAGCTGCTGTGAAGACACCTGCCGGAATATCGAGCGGTTTGAACAAGAAGCGTCCTGCTAAATCAGCTAACAGCAAAAGCAGGGAACCTGTCAACGCGGACACAGGGATAAGCGCGCCGAAGCTAGGTCCTACGAGCTTTCGGGAAATGTGCGGAGCCATGAGACCAATGAAATTGATCGCACCACCGAAAGCGACTGCAGCCCCTGATAGTGCTACGCTAAGGATGATCAATAAGAAGCGTTGACGTTGGACGTTGCTTCCAACACTACGGGCGATATCTTCACCTAAGGACTGTATGGTAATGTGCCGCGCATACAAGAAGATGATGGGAATTAATAACACGACCCAAGGTAAGAGCGGGTAAACCGCTTTTTTCCAGGAAACTCCGTAAATACTGCCAGTCATAAAAGTCAGAGATTGATTAGCCAGAATAATCGGTCCGGAAAGCAGCATGAGATAGGAGAGTGCGCTCATCGCAGCTGTGAGTCCCGTACCAATTAGGACAAGCCGCAGAGGAGTGATCCCATTTTTCCATGAGAGTGAATAGACCAGTAATGTAGCAGCAAAAGCGCCAATAATAGCTGCAACTGGCAGCCAATGAATACTGATTTTATCCGAGAAAAAAAAGAAAAATGAAACAGCTCCTAGCGTAGCTCCACCCGTTGTGCCAATCGTATCCGGCGAGGTTAGCGGATTTCGTACAATGCCCTGCAGGATGGCTCCGGCTACACCAAGCGATGCACCAATCAAGACAGCAACAATGACTCTAGGTAGACGCAAAGTCCTGACGATCATCGTGTTAGGATCAGTCCCGTAACCAAAAACAGCGCGAACGACCTCAGCAGGTTTGATATAGACGCTTCCTATTCCTGTACTCAGAATCATCACGATGATGACGGCAAGGAGTAGAAAAAGAGAAACAATCAGAGATTTCTTACTGATCAGATAAGAGAAGCCTTTTTTTCGAATGGTGACATAACGATGGGAATGACTCATTTCAGAAGTCCGCCTTTACGAGCGATATAGATGAAAAAGGGTACTCCGAGAATGGCTGTCGCTACACCGACATGAACTTCCTTAGGCATAACAATGAAACGAGCTATAATGTCAGCTCCAACTAAAAGAATGCCGCCTAGAACCGCACAATACGGAATGACCCAGCGATAATCGATTCCAACAAGAAAGCGAACGATATGCGGAATGATAATCCCTACGAAAACAATCGGACCGGCAACAGCAACAGAGCCTCCGGCAAGAATGACAATCACAACTGCGGTAATGAATTTCACGTATACGGTGCGTTGTCCAAGCCCTTTGGCTACATCATCCCCCATAGATAATATGTTGATGTGCGGCGATAGAAGTATAGCGCCAATCCAAGCGATTAGGATATAAGGGTAAACGGATTGGAGCATGGCCATAGTTCGTCCTTCGACAGATCCGACAAGCCAGTATAAGACTTGGTCAAACGCTTTACCGTTTCCAAGCAAAATACCCTGGGTTAGCGAAGCGAAAAATGCCGTCATTGCTGAGCCCGCGAGTGTAATTTTCATAGGTGTTAAGCCATCGCGTCCTAAGGAACCCAGTCCATAGACAAGGGCAGAGCTGAATGCAGCACCGAGAAATGCAATCCATGTAAACTGTGTAAGGCTGGAAACATTAAAAAATCCAACGGATAACACAATGGCAAAGGCAGCGCCTGAATTAATGCCGAACATACTTGGAGAAGCCAGCGGATTCCGTGTAATAGCTTGCATAAGAGCGCCTGCAACAGCCAAGCTTCCTCCTACTAGTGCGGCAATTAAGGCTCTTGGGATGCGTACGGTTTGGATGATGATAGTCTCGTTTGTTGGTTTGGCTGCTTGTGCAAAGGAGGTCACAATTTGATCCCATGAATACGTATGTAGTCCGAACATGACGCTGCTGAGCATCATCGCAGCCAACAAGCAGCAAGCTGCGAGCAATCCAATACTTTTATAGAAATGGTGGAGACGTTCTTTGCTTGAATAACTTAAATTGTTCATGAATGAGTGCCTGCTTCCTTAAATGCTGCTTCATTTATTTTAATGAGTCTGACTAGTGAAGTCAACGAATATGATAATCATTATCAATATACATTGACAGGCAGGTGATACATTTAGTACTATGTGATAGATAATGATAATCGTTATCATCAATTGACTGCATGGAGGGAACTCATTTATATGTTTGTAAAAAGAAATCGTCAACAAGGGAGAGCTTGGGCTCTTATTGCACTTATGTTTGTTTTGTCCGTTGTTTTGACGGCTTGTGGAGATAAGCCAAGTTCACAGCCTTCGGCATCTGCAGCACCTCAAGAATCAGCGAAGGCGGATAGTCCTCGAACCATTAAACATGCCATGGGAGAAACGGCTGTACCGGCGAATCCTAAGCGTGTTGTCATTTTGACCAATGAAGGAACGGAAGCACTTCTCGCGTTAGGCATTAAACCGGTTGGTGCGGTTGAGTCTTATTATGGAAACCCATGGTTTGATCATATTAAAGCTGATATGCAGGGTGTGACGACAGTCGGTGGTGAATCACAGCCGAATTTGGAGTTGATTGCATCGCTTAAACCCGACTTAATCATTGGCAATAAGATGCGTCATGAGAAAGTCTACGATCAATTAAAGGCCATTGCTCCAACGGTCTACTCGGAGACACTGCGCGGTGAGTGGAAAAGTAACTTCAGCTTATATGCCGATACGTTAAATAAGAAAGCCGAAGGCGATAAAATCATCGCAGCTTTCGATAAGCGCATTGAAGATTTCAAAAGCAAAGCAGGCGATAAGCTGAAAGAGAAAGTGGCTGTCGTTCGTTTTATGGGTGGTAAAACCAGATTCTACTACGGCAATATGTTCACGGGTGTTATTTTTAAACAAATCGGTATGGTTCGTTCGGATGCTAAGAGTGATGAGAAATCGTTCGAAGATATTACCAAGGAGCGTCTAACAGAGCTTGATGCTGCGGATAAAGTGTTTTATTTTACCTATGAGACCGGTGATGGCAAAGGGACCAAGCAAGAGCAGGAATGGATGAATGACCCGCTCTGGAAAAATCTTAAAGTGGTAAAAGAAAATAAGCTAATCAAAGTGAATGATGCGACTTGGAATACAGCCGGCGGTGTCAAAGCGGCTAACATTATGCTGGATGATTTGTATAATTTATATCAAGTGAAGCCTTAAAACGACGGGGGTTGTCCCAAAAGTAGATAAAATCTAACTTGGGGACAGCCCCTTTTTGGCCTATTGACATTCTGGGATATTCGAATCGGTATTCAGAACGAATTTCATAGTTCCATTGGATTTTTCCAATGGAGGAACTAGCAGGCTTGCTGCGAAATTCGCAAAGTAGGAGCTGAATTGGTGAATTAGAAAGGCAAGTTGTACAGTGTACAAATTTACACGGATAAGCATTTGTTGTAGAGCTGAGAGCGCCGAAATGGCGCTTAAAGCTGTGAGCTTTGAGGTTTTGTGCGTTTGAGTAGCCGAAATGGCGCTGAAGGACGGTGCAAGCCGTTTATTTTGAAACGCCAGAATTTATAAGTTTTGAGTTGACCGAGAGGTTACCAATTATTTGTGCACCAGTTACCACACGAATGCAAATATTCTAATATAAAGACTTTGTTCACACATCTTGACAACTTCATAGAATTCATACTATGATTCACCTGTCTGATAGGTACACAGGTTCGAAGATAAGGGGAAAAATCGATGCACAAAATTCAGAAATACAATGTTCATGAACTAGTAGCACAAGAAATTCAACGATATATTGAGGAACATGCTTTGAAAGAGGGAGACAAGCTGCCTTCCGCCGGAGAACTAACCGCGATGTTTGGTGTTGGTCGTTCGTCCTTGCGGGAAGCTCTGCGCTATTTGGAAGCCGTTGATATTGTTCGTGTAGAGAACGGCAAGGGTATTTTTGTGCGCGATGTTGATACGTTTCGTTTCACCGGCAAAGTGAAGGTGGAGAATGAGAAGAAGTTCTTACTTTCCATTCTTGATGTGCGTCGTGCACTCGAAGGCAAGGCGGTGGAGCTATCCGCACGCAATATCAATGCTAATCAATTGAAAGAGTTGGAAAAAATCTTACAAGAATATAAAAGGCTGAAAGATAGCGGGAAAGATACCTCGCAAATCGACCTTGCTTTTCACCAACACATTATTAAATCTTCAGGTAATCCGATCCTGGAAAGCGTCATTAACTCCATGAGCGGCCTTTATCAAAAGTTTTTCAACGATCCGCTTGGAGAGAAGCGCTTATTTGACGAGACCTATCCTTTCCATCATACGATTTACGAGGGGATTTCCCAACATGATCCAGAAAGAGCGACAAGCGAGTTTCATCAAATGATGGATATTATCGAGAAACTGATCAAAACCTATTAAAAAAATTGTCGATTTTTTTACTTGACGGAGAAAGCGGTATCAATTATGATCAACCTATCAGACAGGATGACTGGATGATACATCATAATCTAATCGCAACCGAGGAGGGGTATCTTCTTATGTGGGGAAAACAAATGCGTAAAGTATGGCCAACAGTAGTTGCATCTACGATGCTAATGGGGTTGCTCGCAGCTTGCGGCAGCAATACGGACACTGCAAAAAGTGATGCGAAAGGCAATAGCGATCAAGCGGGTGCCGGAGCAAGTTCTGGTAAAGTGGTTACCGTTCATATGATCGAGAGCTTGACGAGCCCGAAACGGACCGACATTCTCAAAGCGATGATTTCCCAATTCGAGAAAGAGAATCCGACAATTAAGGTCGATCTCATCTCGCCTCCGTTCGATCAAGCGGATAATAAGATCAGAACAATGCTTGCAGCTAAACAAGAACTGGACGTTCTAGAAGTAAGAGATTTGAACATCGCGGAGTATGTGAACAACGGGTACATTGATCCGCTCGATACTTACACGGGTACTTGGAAAGACTTCGGTACAGTAACTGCTGTGGCTAAGTCGATTGCAACGAATAACAATAAACTTTATTTCATTCCAAATGGCTTGTACCAGCGTCAATTGTTCTACCGCAAAGACTGGTTCGAAGAGAAAGGCTTGAAACCGCCGGTTTCTTACCAAGAACTATATGAAACGGGCAAGAAGCTAACTGATCCTGCTAAGAACCGGTACGGGTTCTCATTCCGAGGCGGTATGGGGTCTGCAGGCATCACTGACCAGATGGTACTCGCTTATAACGGGGATCAGGTGAATTTGGAAGATGCGCAGTTCTTAAAGAGCGGCAATACGATTTACTCTTCACCAGAAGCTAAGGAAGCCATTGAATTGTATATGAAAATTTATAAAGAAGCTTCGCCTTCGGATGCTGTTAACTGGGGCTTCCAAGAGCAGGTACAAGCTTTCACCTCAGGTGTAACAGGCATGCTGCTGCAAGATCCGGACGTCATTCAAACCATTCAGGAGAAAATGAAGCCGGAACAATGGGCAACGGCACCGATGCCAACGGGACCAAGCGGCAAGGCTCTCATTCAAGCAGGTGGAGCTGGCTGGGGTATCGCATCCCAATCCAAGAACAAAGAAGCGGCCTTCAAGTTGATCGCCTTCTTGTCCAATCCTGAGCAGAATACTGAGTTTGGTAAAAAGTACGGCTTAGTACCGATTCACACAACAGCGGCAAACGATGAGTACTTCAAAACAGGTCCTTACAAAACGTTGCTGGATATGTCCAACAAGCCGGACGTATTCATGAACTACAAGCCGCCGTTCCAATATCCAGGCACGGGTCAATGGAATCAAGCGAGCATGGAGTCTGGCCAAGCATATTTACTCGGTAAGTTCACTGTCGTAGACGTTCTGAAGAAATGGGACGCTTATTGGATGGATCAAAAGTCGAAGAAGAAATAGCGTTTAACCTTCGTAATGGGTGGCGATTCGCTGCCCATTACCATTTTTCTATATGAGGTGGTGCATCTAATGAAGAGTCGGCAGCCGTTCATCTTATTTGGTTTGCTCCCCGCTCTATTACTGGTCCTTATTTTCACATATTATCCGTTCCTAAAGGGCGGCATTATGGCGTTTCAAGAATACAAACTGTTCGATCTTAGAAATGTTCATTTTGTCGGTCTGCAAAATTTTCGGGATGCATTCACGGATCCGAAGTTTCTGACTGCATTGACGAACAGTGCGTACTGGGTGTTTTTTTCCTTAGTATTTCAATTTCTCATTGGGCTGACGCTTGCGCTATTAATGAATAAAAAATTCCGGGGTAGAGGGATTTACCAAGGTTTAGTGTTTTACTCTTGGGCGCTTTCGGGGTTCTTGATCGGGATGATTTGGAAGTGGATGTTCAATTCACAAATCGGCGTCATCAACGATCTTTTGCTCAAGACCGGTATAATCGAAACGCGGATAGGGTTCTTGTCGGATCCTAAATGGGCAATGATCTCCGTCATTATCGCGAACGTATGGTACGGCATCGCATTTTTCGCCATTATGCTGCTTGCAGCGCTGCAATCCGTGCCTTCCGAGCTGTATGAAGCAGCCGAGATGGATGGAGCGAGCGAGGCGCGTAAGCTGCTTAGCGTTACGCTGCCCTACATTTTACCAACGATCATTACGACTACTCTCCTTCGTGTCATCTGGATCTTTAATGATCCTACGATCATTTACGGCATGACGAACGGTGGACCAGCAGGAAGTACACACATTTTATCATCATTAATGCTGGATAAAATCATTTATGCTGGTGATTACGGCGCGGCATCCGCCATCGGGGTTGTCATGATCGTGCTTCTATTGCTTTACACGTTGTTCTACTTATCCGTAACCAAATCTGAAAAGATGGGGGATTTCTAACCATGAAGACGCGCTTACAATTCATAGGTCCATTCAAGGTGTTTTTTCTAGCGCTTCATCTAGTGATCATGGTGTTCCCGCTATATTGGATTTTGATTACTTCATTAAAACCCCAGAACGAGATTTTCACTTATCCGCTAAAATATTGGCCGACGAATATTACGTTCGACAATTATATCAACATCTTTAAAATATCCAAATTTCATGTCTACATCGGTAATAGCTTGTTGGTAGCTATCTCATCAGCACTAATTGTAATTGTGATCTCCGTCTTGAGCGCTTATGTCCTTGCCCGTTTTCAATTTCGCGGACATCGGCAAATTATGTTGGCGTTTTTCGCGACACAGATGCTGCCAGGATTCATTTCGCTCGGACCACTTTACCTCATGATGACGCAATTGGATTTAATTAATTCCAGAATCGCTCTCGTACTCATGTACACGGTAGGGTTAATACCATTCTCGACCATTATTTTACGGGGCTTCTTTCAACGCATTCCTGCCAGTCTGGAAGAGGCGGCAATGATCGACGGTTGCTCGCGGCTCGTTGCCCTAATCCGAATTATCGTGCCAATCATGATGCCAGGGATCGCATCGACTTTTATTTTCGCATTCGTGCAGAACTGGAACGAGTTGTTTATGGCGGTCATGTTCATCGATCACGACGCATTGAAGACGATGCCTGTGGCATTGAACTCACTTATTCTCAAATATGACGTCGATTGGGGCGCTATGTCGGCAGGCACCGTCTTGTCCGTCATTCCAACCGTCTTTCTGTTCGCGTTCGCGCAGCGTTTTATCGTAGAAGGCCTCACGCAAGGCGCAGTGAAAGGCTAAGCAGCAAATTTCGGATCGGAGAGAAACATCTATGAATAAAGATCAATCGGGGGATTCGCTTTACACCAAGGCTGCGCATGACCCGTACGATACTCGACACCATGGGGCGATTAACGTCCCCGTCTATCAAAATAGTTTATTCGCCTTTGAAACTCACGAGCAATTCGATCTGGCGATGCAAAATGTGTTAGGGCATCACGTTTATTCGCGCGGCAACAATCCGACCGTTCGCAATCTGGAGGAGAAGCTAGCCGAAATGGAAGGCGGCGAAGACGCGAAGTGCTTCGCTTCGGGGATGGCCGCCATTACAGCGGCAGTTCTTTCTGTTGTCCAGCAAGGCGATCATATCGTCTGCGTGAATCACGCTTACGGTCCAACACGAGAGTTTCTTGGATCATACTTAGTCAAGTTCGGTATAGAGACGACTTTCGTTGACGGGACCGAACTCAGCAATTGGGAAGAAGCCATCAAGCCTAATACGAAGTTGATGTATCTGGAAAGTCCGACAACAATGACGTTCGAGCTTCAAGACTTACGTTCGTGTGCTCAGCTTGCCGCGAGCAAGGGAATCAAGACCATCATCGACAACACATGGGCTACACCATGTCACCTATTGCCGATTACGCTAGGTATTGATCTGGTAGTCCATTCTATAACGAAATATATATCCGGACATAGTGATTGCTTAGGCGGGGTTGTCATCGGTTCAATGGAACTCATGACTCGACTTAGCAATTCGGAGTATATGCTGTTCGGTGGGATCATGACACCACAAACAGCGGCGCTAGTGATGCGCGGATTGCGGACACTTCCGCTTAGAATGGAACGCCATCAGCGCAGTGGGATGCTCGTAGCCGAGCATATTAGCAAACAACCTTACGCCGTTAAAGTCCACCATCCAGGACTCCCTACGCACCCTCAACATGAATTGGCGCTTCAGCAGCTAATAGGGTTCAGCAGCTTATTCTCGTTCGAATCATTCGAACCGTTGGAGAGGCTGAAGGCTTGGGCGACGAAGCTCCAGTATTTCAAAATTGGCGTTAGCTGGGGCGGATTTGAAAGTCTAGTCAACGTAAATGTGGTGCGGAGCGGAGATACCGAGCGGCACATTGTCCGCCTTTACGTGGGCCTTGAGGATCCTCAGGATCTGATTCGGGATATAGACGATGCGGCTGCGGCTACTTTACTATGAACATAATCCCCCGAGGGGATAATCTCGGTGGAACCGTATGCGACAACTTGCCTATACGGATCTGTAAGAGGCCTATGCACTTGTGCATGGGCTTCCTTTATTTATTTGTTAGCATAAAAATAGAAGGGCTTTCTTCCAAGTAGGTTGCTACTCGAAAGAAAGCCCTTATTAAACGTAAGTATAGGGGAAACTGTTATCTGCTGAATTTACCGGCTGCGCCGCCAGCAAGTTGCTGTTCAGCAATTTGTACGAGACGACGAGTGATGTTACCACCTATTGCTCCTGTATCACGAGAAGCCATGTAGCCATAGTAACCGTCTTGAGGAATTTGGATGCCCAATTCTTGAGCAACTTCATACTTCAATTGGTCTAGAGCTTGTGTAGCTTGTGGAACAACTAGTTGGTTGCTGCTACGAGATTGTCCTGATGCCATCTGATATCACCTCCAGTAATGGTAGTATAATCATTTTTAGGAATTATACTCATACCCTAAACTGGAAATTTTCACCACAAGAAAAACCTTAAAAGCAGGAATGCACAGTCTTTGCTATAATGAGAAAACCGAATAAATGGGAGAGCGGAGGCAGGAGTTATGTTTGATATATCCATAAAGGGCTGGTCCCTAGATAAGGATTTACAAATTATTCAGGCAGATGTCCTCATGGCGGTGGACGATAGTATCATTATTGAAGAGCCACTGTGTGTAGATGTGGGGCTTCCTGCGTTTTTGTATAGTGCCCTGCATGATACCGCACCTAATCGTTTTGCGCCAGCGGATCAATGGGAGCGAATGCCGTTCTTTGTATGCGGCTGCGGAGATCCGGAATGCAGAGGTTTTTCGTTCGTTGTCCGTCATTTGGCGGATGAACAAGTGGAACTCGCATCCGTTGAAGAGCGCTCTAATGGAACGTACCGCGAGCTTGAAACGCATATGATCCCCAGCTTGGAGTACAGCAAGAAGGTTTTGGTGGTAGGCGAAAAATATCTAGCTTTTATTAAAGACTTGGACTACCGGCCTTATTTCGGTGATACAGTGAAAGTTGTCGAAGATCTTGTACATCAAATACATCAACAATTACGGAGTGAATAAGATGGCAGCAGTGAAATATTATGTTGTTTGGGTGGGACATCAACCAGGGATCTACCGTACGTGGGCAGATTGTCAGGCGCAGACCAAAGGTTATCCGCAAGCTAGATTTAAATCGTATGAATCAGAGCTGGAAGCGCGACAGGCACTGGAGAAGGGATGGCAGAAGTCGCTGAATTTCTCTGGAAAAGGGGGGGCAGCTGCAACTTCTACGGGCAAGACAGCTACCCCTGAGACGACTCCTGAAGTCGACTATAACAGTATCTCCGTCGATGTTGGCTGTTCCGGGAATCCAGGAATTGTTGAATATAAAGGTGTCGACACGAAGACGGGCGAGATTATTTTCTATCAAGGCCCTATTTCCAAAGGGACGAATAATTTGGGTGAGTTTCTTGCGATCGTTCACGGGCTCGCTTATCTGCAGAAGCAAGGTAGTAATAAAACTATTTATACCGACTCAGTCACAGCTTTGAGCTGGATACGTAAAAAGGAGGTTTCCACTAATCTAGTTAGGGATGCTTCCACAGAAGAAATTTGGACATTAGTTGATCGGGCGTTGAAATGGCTCAAAACGAACACCTATACGAATAAAATTATGAAGTGGGATACGCGGAAATGGGGAGAAATTAAGGCTGATTTCGGTAGGAAATGAGAAAACCTCTATCGAGGCTATTCAAGGATGAGCGACCGCGTTTAGAGGTAGGTTTTATCGCCAATAAGAAAGCGGTTTTCGGGAACCGAAAGCTTATACTTTCTTATGTGGTAAAAAAAGTCGAAATGTAAGAGAAAATATCTTCAAATGTATTGACGGGAAATCCTCCCAATGCTAATATACAGTAATTCCTATTAAATTACTCGGCATAATAAATCGATAGAGTTGATAGGAAATAGAGAAGAGCATTAGATCGGGAGGGTAACTCATGAAAAGAACGAAATTAGGCGGTTTATTCATCATCTTGGCTTTAGTAGGAAGCTTGCTTGCGGCCTGCGGACAAAAAGAGAGCAGCAGCGCAACGACAACACCTGCAGCAAGCGCGAAAGCGACTGATGCAGCTAAAGCAGCAGATTTAAGCGGAAAGAAAATTGCACTCGTGATGCAATTCAATACAGGTACATTCTCATCTCAGTATGTAGAAGGTGTGAAGGATCAAGTAGAGAAGCTTGGCGGTAAGGTAACGGTATTCGTTGCTGATACGGATCTGGCGAAAATGTCATCCAATCTGGATGCAGCGATTAATCAGAAATTCGATGGTATTCTCATCGATCACGGAACAGCTGAAGCGTTGGAAGCAGGCGTGAAGAAAGCACTAGAAAAGAAAATTCCAGTTGTAAGTTTCGATTCGATTCTTACTGTTCCGGGCGTTACGTCCTTAGAGCAAGGCGATCAGAAGATGGCTGAAGCTACACTAGAGCAGCTTGCGAAGGATGCAGGCGGTAAAGGGAACATTGTGAAAGTATGGGTAGCCGGCTTTGCACCGATGGAACGCAGACAATTGGCCTACCAAGCTTTCCAAAAGAAATATCCAGACATTAAGGAAGTGGCTGCATTCGGTACAGCCAAAGATCCTGCGCTAGATACACAAACGCAAATGGAAGCGATTCTGAAGAAATACCCGAACAAAGGTGATATCACGGCGGTATGGACAGCTTGGGATGAGTTCGCGAAAGGCGCGTCTCGTGCGATTCAACAAGCAGGTCGTACAGAAATTAAAGTGTACGGGATTGACCTGAGCGATGAAGACTTGCAATTGCTGCAAGATCCGAAAAGCCCATGGGTGGCATCAGCAGCCGTAGATCCGAAGGATATCGGTCGCGTGCAAGTGCGTTACTTGTATCAAAAGCTGCATGGTGATCAAACGCCTGAGAAAGTGGTATTGGAGCCTGTTTATGTATCCAGAGACCAACTACCGAAGGACAAGCAAGTAAATACAACACAGCTTAGCGAATACGTCAAAGGCTGGGGCGGAAGCCAACAAGGCTATACGGACTGGTTGAAAGCTGCAGAAAAAAAATAATGTAATCCATTGCGGTCCCATCGTCATTATGCGATGGGACTTTCAGATTGAGATGAGAGGTGAATGATGATGTCGGAAAACAATGGATCTTTGCTGCATATGAGAGGCATCACCAAATCGTTCCCCGGCGTGAAGGCGCTGCAAGAGGTTGATTTTGACCTGCAAAACAGAGAAATTCATGCCTTGCTCGGGGCTAACGGTGCTGGAAAGAGTACCTTGATGAAGATTTTATCAGGCGCTTATACCCATGATACGGGGCAAATTTCTATAAACGGCCAGTCTCTCAACATACAGACGCCTAAGGAAGCAATGAACCAAGGCATCTATTGCGTCTATCAAGAAGTTGACACAGCCTTAGTAGCTGGGCTTACGGTAACCGAAAACGTCATGATGGATAAAATGGTTCAAGGCGGGGCTTGGGTCAGTTGGAGAAAGCTGCATCGGGAAGCCGAAGCGATTCTAGCAAAGATCGGGGCTGCGTTCTCTGTTCGCAGCAAGGTGGACGAGCTGAGCATCTCACAGAAGCAGCTCGTTCTTATCGCTAGAGCGATGGCGCACAAGGCCAAGATCATCATCTTCGACGAGCCGACAGCACCGCTTAGTCTGGAGGAGTCAGAGCGGCTGTTCCAGATCATGGACAGCCTGAAGCGCGAAGGGGTGGGGATTATCTTCATCTCCCACCGCTTGCAAGAAGTGTTCCGTGTCGCTGACCGGATCACGATTATGCGCGACGGCCGCCACGTGCTCACGCAGGCGGCCGCAGACATGGACGTCGCCGGGGTCATTGAGGCGATGCTGGGCAAGACCTTCACCGAGGAGTTCCCCAAAGCCGATGTTCCTATCGGCGATACCCTCCTCGAGGTGAAGGGGCTGCGCCGCGGCACCAAGGTGCGCGGCGTTAGCTTTACCCTCCGCCGAGGTGAAATCCTCGGCGTCGTGGGGTTGGTCGGCGCCGGCAAGACGGAGCTGAGCCGGCTGATCTTCGGCGCCGACGCCGCGGACGGCGGCGATGTGTGGCTCGCCGGGCGCAAGCTCGCGCTGCACCAGCCGAAGGATGCCGTGCGCGCCGGCATCGCGCTCGTGCCCGAGGAGCGCCGCAAGCAGGGCGTCCTCGTGGAGGAGACCGTGAAGCACAATCTGTCGCTTCCGATACTGCGCAAGCTGAGCTCGCTCGGCTTCGTGCAGCGCGGCGCAGAGAATGTGCACGCGGCGAAGATGGTGAAGCAGCTGGGCGTGCAGCCCAGCGATCCGAATCGCGTGGTGAAGCATCTAAGCGGCGGCAACCAGCAGAAGGTGGCCGTAGGCAAATGGCTGCCGACGAATGCCGATGTCTATATGTTTGACGAGCCGACCAAAGGGGTCGATGTTGGCGCGAAAAGCGATATTTTCCGCTTAATAGGTCAATTGGCGTCGGAAGGCAAAGGCATTATTTATTTATCCTGCGAGCTGAATGAAATTATAGGAATTGCCGATCGCATTTTAGTAATGAGCTATGGTTCTGTGGTGAAGGAGCTCTCCCGCGCGGAAGCGACACAGGATCTCATTTTAACGTATGCGAGTGCGGGGGAGGCTGAATAGCATGAAGGAAAGAAGCTTGGATTTTACATTTAAATACGGTGCTTTGTTCATCATAGCGCTGGTGGTTATCGTCTTTTCTATCATTAATGAGAATTTTATGACTTATGACAATATCGCGGACATCTTAAGGTCGATATCGATAGTGATGTTTGTCGCTATTGGGGTCACGTTATCGCAGATTGTAGACGGCTTTGATTTATCAGTGGGGTCAACGGTTTCATTATCAACGGTGGCTGCTGCGGCTTTGATGGTTTGGTATCAACAGCCATTAATACTGGTCATCCTCGTTCCTCTTGTTATTGGAGCTATCATCGGTCTCATAAATTCATGGCTCATCGTAAAAATTCGCATTCCGGATTTACTTGCTACTTTAGCGGTAATGTACATCATCGGTGGTGTGCAAAAAACGTATACGAAAGGCTTTTCCATCTATAATAATATGAGATTCCAAGACGGCACGGTGGCCAAAGGGAAGTTTGCGCCAGAGTTTCTCTGGATCGGACAAGGCAAGCTTCTTGGAGTCCCTGTGCCTGTTATTCTTATGATTGTGGCTGTTATTGCTGTGCATGTCTTTCTGACGTACACTCGATGGGGGCGCCAGCTTTACATTACAGGAGGTAATCGGGAGGCAGCACGTCTCTCTGGGATTTCTGTTAACAAAATACGCTTAGCGGCCTATGTGTTGTCCGGTATTTTCGCAGCGTTCGGAGGTATTCTGTATGCTTCTCGTGTCGGTTCCGGACAGATTGATGCCGGTGCTCCGCTTCTGATGGAAGCTGTTGCCTCGGTGTTCGTCGGGTATTCCGTGCTGGGTGCAGGGAAGCCTAATGTTATTGGGACTTTCTTTGGTGCTGTATTGATTGGCGTATTGCTCAATGGACTTACGATGCTGAATGTGCCTTATTTCGGATTTGATATTGTCAAAGGCGGAGTGCTGGTGCTGGCATTGGCCATTACTTTCGTTCATTTGAATCGACGCAAAGCCTAATATAGTGAGTTTAGTGTCACATTGACGCGTTATCACACTAAAGGCAGAAATTTTACGAGAAGTGTGGTATGATAGATTCATTATTTTCTTAAAAGAAATGAAATCTAGGAGGAATTGAGAATGGCTCATCCAAAACAGCGCAGCGATATGATTAAAAAAGGATTCGACCGCGCTCCGCATCGCAGTTTGCTGCGTGCAGCCGGCGTTAAAGAGGAAGATTTCGGCAAGCCGTTTATTGCGGTTTGTAACTCTTATATAGACATTATTCCTGGACATGTTCATTTGCAAGAATTCGGTAAACTCGTGAAGGAAGCGATCCGTGAAGCTGGCGGTGTTCCTTTCGAATTCAACACAATTGGTGTTGATGATGGTATTGCGATGGGGCATATTGGTATGCGTTATTCCTTGCCAAGCCGTGAGATTATTGCGGATTCCCTGGAAACGGTAGTTAATGCTCACTGGTTCGATGGCCTTATCTGTATTCCTAACTGTGATAAAATTACACCGGGTATGATCATGGGTGCACTTCGCGTAAACATCCCAACGATGTTAGTGAGTGGTGGACCGATGAAAGCCGGTAAAGATAAAAACGGTAAATCGATTTCTCTTTCCTCCGTATTTGAAGGCGTAGGTGCTTTCCAAGCTGGTAATATTGATGCAGCTGATCTTGAAGAATTAGAGCAATACGGCTGTCCGACATGCGGATCTTGTTCCGGTATGTTTACAGCGAACTCCATGAACTGCTTGGCTGAGGGTCTTGGTCTGGCAATGCCTGGTAACGGTACAATTTTGGCTGTTGCGGAAGAGCGTAAGCAATTCGTGAAAGATTGTGCGAAACAATTGATGGTCCTAATTGAAAAAGATATCAAGCCTCGTGATATCGTTACGATCGAAGCGATCGATAACGCATTTGCTCTCGACATGGCAATGGGTGGTTCCACGAACACGGTTCTTCACACATTGGCTATCGCGGCTGAAGCGGGTATCGAGTACCCGATTTCACGTATTAACGAAGTGGCAGAACGTGTACCTCACTTAGCAAAAATCGCCCCGGCTTCCGATTATCACATTGAAGATGTACATCTAGCTGGTGGTGTGAGTGCAATTATTAACGAGCTGCTCAAAAAGCCGGGTGCATTTGACGGTGACCGCATGACAGTAACAGCCAAAACGTTGCGTGAAAATGTAGCGGGCTGTGAAATTGTGAACCATGAAGTGCTTCGCCCAATTACGAACCCGCACAGCGAAAGAGGCGGACTAGCTGTTCTGTTCGGTAACCTTGCTCCTGAAGGCAGTATCGTTAAGGTCGGCGCGGTTGATAAATCTGTTGGCGGACGTCACGTTGGCCCAGCTATTTGTTTCAACTCGCAAGACGAAGCTTTGTATGGTATTGCGAACGGTCATGTTAAAGAAGGCCATGTCGTTGTTATCCGTTACGAAGGTCCGAAGGGTGGACCTGGTATGCCGGAAATGCTGGCTCCTACTTCCCAAATCGTAGGTATGGGTCTTGGCGCGAAGGTTGCGTTAATTACTGACGGACGTTTCTCCGGCGCATCCCGCGGGATCTCGATCGGTCATATCTCACCGGAAGCGGCTGAGGGCGGACCTTTAGCTTTCGTACATGATGGCGACATCATTGATGTGGACATGGACGGCCGCAAAATCGAATTGCAAATCAGCGATGAAGAATTCGCGAAACGCCGCGAGAGCTGGACAGAGTTCCAACCGAAAATCCAAACCGGATATTTGGCGCGTTATACGAAAATGGTGACAAATGCTAGTGCAGGCGCCATTCTGAAGTTTTAATTGTTTATATATAAAAAAAGGGAGTCTCGCGATTGATGCGAGCTCCTTTTTTTAACACGCCAGAATTTATATGTTTTGGGTTTGGGGTAAGCAAAGCTTACTTCTTTTTTATTCGTGCGCTCAGGAATAAGCTCGTTTTCCGAGCTTATTCAGCGAGGACGCGCAGGATGGTCTCCTGAGAAGTCGATTTCCTGCTTCTCGGACTGTGTCAACGAGCTACGGCTCGCAGAGCTCTCGCTGTAAGCGCGGTTATTTGTTCGGGCGCACTAGAATAAGCGCGGTTTTCGCGTTTATTTATTTGAGGCTTATGCTGTTGATTGATTAAATGGTTGAGAATCCCTATATGCTGGGATCCAAAATCTCCTTTTAAGCTAAAAAGAAATGCATGAAAAGCAATGAACCCGTCAATACCGTAACCGCGACGACGATGGAGAGAGTCAGCACGAAGCGGGCTTTAAAGATGGAGAGCATCATCAGCGTGCTTTTGACGTCGATCATAGGGCCGAACACAAGGAAAGCCAGTAAGGAGCCTGGAGAGAAGGATTTGGCGAAGGAGGCAGCTACGAACGCATCTGTTGTTGAGCATAGGGAGAGCAAGTAGGCAAAGCCCATCATGAACACATGTGAAATGAAAGGTCCCTGACCGATCGCGGATAAGCTGTCTTGGGCAACGAATGTTTGGATAAGAGCGGTCAGAAAGGCGCCCAGCATTAAGTACTTACTCATTTCGAACAGCTCGGTCGTACCGTGGCTGAACATAATCATCACACGACCACCGTCGTGCGAGTGGTTGTGGCCGTGATGATGATCATGATGGTGTTCATGTTCATGATGATTATTATGGTTATGGCCATGGTGATGATCATGGTTGTGGTCATGAGAGTGGCCATGGTCGTGTGCGTGTATATGGTCGGCGTGATGTCCAGGGCTGGAACCCCCGTGGTGGTGCAGCGTGTTTGCCTCATTTTCGATAGGATGACGCAATGGATTGCCTTTCAGGAAGCGTGTCAGCAGCAGTCCAACGATGAGCGCAACGCCAAATGTAAGCCCCATTCGCGAATATGCCATCGAAGGCGCGCCACGGAAAGCCATGAACGTCGAGGCGAAGACGATGGGATTCAGAATTGGACCGACTAGAATGAAGATGACGGCTATGTACACAGGCATTCCTTTTCGCATGAGCCGGCGAACGAAAGGAATCATTCCGCATTCACAGAGCGGGAACATGATGCCAAGAACGCAGGCAAATAAGATACCACCTAGCGGGTGCCGCGGCGTCATGCGTCTGATGAACGCTTCAGGAATGAAGTTTTCAACGACCGTGGATAGAAGGACGCCCAGTAACATAAAAGGCAAAGCGTCGAGAAAAATATCCAGGAAGGCTGTAAAGACGTGCTTGATTTCATAAATGACCAAACCCATAGGAGGGAGCTCTCTCGTTGTCACAATTAAGATGAGGAGAAACGCGCAAATCACCGTGGAGATAGGAAGGCTCCAGCGATATAGAGTCGATGGCAATTCGTTGACACCCCTTTGTCCGTTGATGCGTCCCCGAAGGACGCGGAGTTATTTTTATCCATAGAAAGGCTAGTATGATCTATCCTATGTACATGCAGGTCCAGATAGGACAATGTCCTTGATTGACAATAGATTGTAAGGGTGTATAATTATATAAAATCAATTCGCGATGATAGGAACAAGTAAGTTTGTCTTCTGTTTCTCAGAGAGCCGGTGGTTGGTGTGAACCGGTGAAACAAGCAAACCGAATGGATCCTTGAGCATGAGGCTGAACACAGTATGCAGGTTGCCGGAACCTAGGCCGGAGAACATCCTCATCTGTCCAAGTATGCCAAACGGCAGCTCCCCGTTATCAGAGCTTGAAGGTCTTTTGAACAATTGTTCACGGACAAATTAGGGTGGTACCACGGTCTCTCGTCCCTTGCGGGGAGAGGCCTTTTTGTTGTTTTTTTAGACTATAAGAAGATAAGAATCTGGAGGGATTATCCAATGAAACGAGTATTATCCGGTATGCAATCCAGCGGACAGCTGACGATTGGCAACTATATTGGCGCACTTCGCAATTATGTGAAGCTGCAGCATTTGCATCGCTGTTATTTTATGGTCGTCGATATGCATGCCATAACGGTTCCTCAGGATCCGGCAGCTCTGAAGGAGCAAACAGAGTCTATAGCTTCGCTTTATATTGCTGCGGGACTAGATCCTAGTAAAGCATCTATTTTCCTACAATCCCATGTTCATGCGCACGCAGAGCTCGGCTGGATCATGACGACGCTGACGCATATGGGAGAGCTGGAGCGTATGACACAGTTCAAAGACAAATCCGAAGGCAAGGATTCCGTCGGTGCAGGCCTATTTACGTATCCATCTCTGATGGCTGCTGATATTTTGCTATACAATGCCGACCTTATTCCAGTTGGAGATGATCAGAAGCAGCATTTGGAGCTGACGCGCGATTTGGCGAACCGCTTCAATAACCGTTTTGGTGAAATGTTTGTCATGCCGCAGCCTTATATGCCTGAGATTGGTGCGAGAATCATGTCTTTGGATGATGCGTCTAAAAAGATGAGCAAAAGCAGTCCGAATGCAGGTAGTTACATCGCCATGCTGGATGAGCCGGATGTGATCCGTAAGAAGCTGAGCCGTGCGGTCACTGATTCAGGCCGTGAGGTAAAATATGATCTACAAAACAAACCTGAGGTTAGTAATTTGATGTCCATTTACTCACACTTTGCTGAGATGAGTTTAGCTGAGATTGAAGCCAAATACGATGGGCAAGGCTATGGTCCTTTCAAAAAGGATCTAGCTGAACACATCGTGGCTGTTCTCGAGCCGATTCAACAACGCTATCGTGAAATTCGCAGCTCAGGCGAAATTTTCGACATCTTGAAAAAAGGTGCGCAGGAAGCAGCTGAAGTGGCTGATCAAACCTTACTCGAAGTGAAGAAACGGATGGGCTTCGTCGTTCTATAAAAAGCAAAAAAGAGCTCGAACAGCTAAAATAGCTGTTTGGGCTCTTTCTCTTTTTGACGATAGTTGTAGATTCCTTCGTTAAGACCGCGTATTTTTCTTGCGAATCTTCGCTTTAACCGCAAATCCATATCCGATAAAGCCTAACGAGATGATGGAACAGGCAAGGATCATCCAAGGCTGCCTGAGGGCAATGAATAAGCTGATGGAGGCGAGCAGCAAGGTGCCAACAACAGCGAAAAGAAGAGCGAGTGGTTTGCTCATGAACGTGACCTACTTTCTAGAAGAATGAACATTGTCTTCTTATTTTAAACTTTTTTGATCGCTGTGCATATAAATTCATTTCCTCCACATACTATCTTTGCAAGCTTGCAAATACATCAAAGATTATAGCTGACTGAAAGGAGTCTGATCCTTATGGCGCAAAATCGTAGCAGCAACACATTGGTAGTTCCACAAGCCACTCAAGCTTTAGATCAATTGAAATATGAGGTAGCTCAAGAGCTGGGCATCCAAATTCCTCAAGATGGTTACATGGGTTATATGGCTACTCGCGATGCTGGTGCAATCGGGGGTAACATTACTCGTCGCTTGGTGCAAATTGCTGAGCAAACGCTGGCAGGACAATCTGGCTTTCGCAGCTAGGTAACCTGACTCGTTAATAGCTTTCCCGAATTATTTAACAATAAAGCTCAGGGGCTTAAAAACCCTCTGGGCTTTTTGTATGTCTATTTTTAAATGTAAAAAAGACGCGTTTGGTTAACGCGCCTTTTTTCTAATAAAGATCTACTTTTAGCTTTTTTTCAAGCCTAGTGTCACTTACCCAACCCACATAAGAATCGAGTGTTTGGAAATTGTGATCCATCCGGATAACACCTACGAAAGGATACTGCTTGCGATGACGATAACGCACATCAGCCCATCTTACTTCGTAGCCGAAGCGGTGTTCTTTCACTTCAGCACATGTGAAGGATGAGAAGTAGAGTAAGGCTTGGATGTCTTCGTGACTTTTGGACACCTCGATGGCTGGATGGTCTTCACATTTGACGGTGTCGATCCACCTAAGCTTCGAATTCTTCAGTTCACCCAGCTGGAAGGTGCCGTCAGCTCTGCGTTTCACTACGTTCCACACATAGAGGTTGAATGTTACAATAAGTGTGTATTTATCCCCAGGCATATGGGTGGGATCTTTGCGATAAAGCCCTTTTTCTACGATGTAATGGTCGAGAGAGCGCCAGATGTAATATAGGGCGATAACCCCGTACAAAGTCGGAAATACCAGCTTTGGACTAGCGACATGGAAAGACCACATGAAAATAGCTGCGATGTGGCTTGAAAAGATAAAGGGATCAAAGATGTGTATAATGTTCCATGACACCCACTTTTCAGAGAATGGCCGGAACGCTTGTGTACCATATGTGTTGAAACAATCTGTGAAGACGTGAAAGCAAACGGCGATTCCTACCCACATACCAAGGTGCAATAAGGGGATTCCATGGAAGAAAAGAGCAAGAGCTCCAGTGATCAGCAGTGTCCATAATAGTAAAGCCGGCAAAGAGTGAGAACGGCCGCGGTGATTTCGAATGTAAGTGGCATTCCCTTTAAAACGGAGCAGCCCGTCCACATCCGGAATCTGTGAGCCAATAACAGTTCCTATGAAGACTGCAGTGGTTGCTGCTGTGTCTGCAGAAACGCTAGGGTCAATTTGAGACAGTCCCGCTAACCCTAATCCAATTACGAGATGAGTGCCTGTGTCCAAATGGGTTTCCTCCTAAGAATTTTCCGTAGAAAATTTTCTTCGTAAGCATGGGCTGAGTTTTCCATAGGAAAACTTACTTCAGTTGATAAGAAAGATAAGTTTTATACTTTTGCTTCGCATCAACCTTGATAAACGCGCTCGTCCTTATAAAACGACGAAATCATTTATCCTTGTAAGCATGGTCATTTTACCGTCTTTTTATTAGTTTACCATTTTGGAGCAAAAAATAAATCAGAGGGAGATCTAAAAATGTCTAAAGTTTTTGTAGAGTATGCCATAAAACCCGCTTTTCGGGACTCTTTTCTCATCTATATGCAGGAATGGCAGCGGCGGGAAGGGCGATTTGAACTGCTGGAGGGAACGGATCAGAAAGGGCTTTTTGTTGAAATTTGGAAGGAAGTTACCTATGAGGAGTATCTTTCTTTGAAACAAGAACGTTTGCATGGAACCGAAGATGTTTCACAGCAAGCCATTTGGGAAGAGTGGATTGAAGGCGGCCTGCGCAAACTGCATATGTGGCATTTCACAGAAGTGACTTCTTCATGACAAAAAAAGCCGCTGCTCTTACGAAAGAGCAAGCGGCTTTATATGTGATCTAACTTTTATCTCTGGGGGCCGGCTCCGCCCGCGTATGGATACATGTACTGGAGTTCCTCGTCGAATGTAATGTAGTCTAGATTCACCATGAGCAATAAGTATCGCATACCGGTAGCTGGATCGCTGATAATAATATGATCGCGGCCAGCTGCTTCCAGTTTGCCTTTGAAAATTTTGGCATTCCATTGCGAGTTATTTTCGTATGTCATGTAGATTGTAGCCATTTTACCAAGGTTCAAACGGAGAATATTCTCGATATAGGATTCTTCCATTGGGAGTTGGCTAGGTACATTTACACCGGTTTGCAGACCGCCAGCAGGTGGAAATCCAGTTCCAATTGGCATAGGTTTATTCATACCCGTTGTTGGAACGGGATAAGCCGGATAAGGATATCCGTAAGGGACTTGCTGTGCCATACCTTGGTTTCCTTGGTTACCAATTTTGTAAGGGTTATTCAACATGATCGTATTTCCTCCTTGAGCTTTCCTTGAGAAAGCTTTCTTCATAATTGAAATGTGAAACAGATACTAAGTTCGTGTCATTATCCATAATCATCATATTGTGCATCTGCCCATTTGGTGACTGGTTATTGCCGAATTATCCCAAACAAAAAAAAGCCCCATTGGGAGCTTACGTAAGTAGAAATTTATAACCGACACCCCAAACCGTCTTAATATATTTCGGTTCTTTGGGATCAGCTTCTATTTTTTTGCGAAGGTTTGCGATATGTACATCGATTGCACGTTCAGTTACATAGGAATCGAAACCACGGACCCGGTTTAAAAGCTCCTCCCGGCTGTATACTCGTCCTTGATTCTGCCAAAAAAGTTTCATAATTTCAAATTCAGAGAAAGTGGTCTCAATGATTTTGCTATGTACAAAAAGACAGCGCTTCTCTAGATCCAGATGAACGATTTGCTCGGCCGAAGCAGTTGATTGAGCTGGCGGAGGAAAAGCATGTGAACGTCGCAGTAATGCTTGTATTCTTGCTGACAGTTCCCTCATTGAGAATGGTTTACATAGGTAATCATCAGCGCCAGTTTGCAGACCTTTGACGCGATCGGAGACCTCATTTTTGGCGGATACCATAAGAATGGGGATGGTTGACGAATTTCGGAAGTCTGTGCATAGCTGAATCCCGTCAACATCAGGCAGCATAATATCAAGCACGATGACATCGGGTTCGAAATCTCGGAATAACATTTCGCCTTGACGTCCAGTTTCCGCACGCATAACTTGATAGCCTTCTTCGTACAAATAAATCGACATCATTTCACCAATGCTTAAATCATCTTCAATAATTAAAATTTTAGACATAAACGTTCCCCCCTCCTTTTCCTTCCAAAGGTTCGGTGCTCGATATGCCGGACGCAACATTCGATCCTATATATGCATGTTATCATTATCCATTTTGTGACGTCCAGTTTAACTTCATAATTAGTTCCTACGTATGAAAAAAAAGAAGCTGGAAGGTACTTGACGCCTAATTACATAGGTCAAGTAATCCAGCTTCCATCTATAATGTGAGTCTAATAAGGAGAATCATACCGTTAAATGCTTTCGGACTTGATCTTCGCTCAAATGCTCGGCATAACCTTCGGCGGCTATTGTCCCCCGGTCTAATACATAATAGTAATCGGCGATGCTTGTAGCGAACTCTAAGCTTTGTTCGACCAGCAATACGGCAATTTCTCGACTGCGCTTGATTGATTCTATGATGGCTTCAATCTCCATGACAATAGAAGGCTGGATGCCCTCCATCGGCTCATCCAGCAGCAGTAGCTTGGGGCCTGGGGCTAAGGCACGGGCTATCGCTAATTGCTGCTGCTGCCCGCCGCTGAGGTCGCCTCCTTTGCGGTGAAGCATTTGACGAAGCACGGGGAAGGTGTCGAAGAGAGAATCAGGGAGCTTTTTTCTTCCATCTGTTGCAGCTTCAAGTCCAAGCAGCAGGTTTTCCTCGACCGTAAGCTGTGGGAAAATCTCCCGCCCTTGCGGCACGTAGCCGATCCCTAATTTGGCTCGTCGATCTGGTGGGAAGGACGTTATGTTCCGTTCGTTATAATGGATCGTGCCGGACTTCGGCTGAATGAGTCCCATAATGCTCTTCATGAGTGTGGATTTCCCTACACCGTTGCGGCCCATTAGACAAACGATTTGCCCAGGCTTCACCTTAAGGTTGACATGGCGTACAACCATACTCTCGCCGTAACCGGCTTCTATCTTTTGAAGGTTAAGCACCGCGTTCCACTCTCCTTCCAAGATAAACTTCAGCAACCTTATCATCATTCTGAATATCCTGCATCGTGCCTTCCCGAAGCACGGTGCCTTCATGAAGTACCGTGACTGTTCTAGCGAATTGGCGAACAAACTCCATGTCGTGTTCAACTACGATGATCGTCTGATTAGCCGCTATTTCGTGCAGCAGCTCACCTGTTTTCTCGGTTTCGCTATCTGTCATGCCAGCGGCAGGTTCGTCCAGCAGCAGTAGATCGGGCTCCTGCATGAGCAGCATCCCGATTTCAAGCCACTGTTTCTCGCCGTGAGAAAGTGACCCTGCGCGCTCTTTGACTTTGCTTTGCAGGCCAATCATCTCGAGTCGGAGATGCAAGCGGTCTCGCTGTTCACTCGTCGTCTTGGTCCATAGAGCGCTAAGGAGTCCGCGCTGCTGTTTCATAGAAAGAGCCAAATTTTCAAAAACGGTTAATGTTGAGAAGACGGAAGGTGCTTGGAATTTACGTCCAATGCCGAGCTGTGCAATTTGGTGTTCTTGGTGCTTGGTAAGATCAATTGATTCTTTGAAATAAACGTGACCTTGCGAAGGCTTCACTTTCCCGCAAATGACATCTAAGAGCGTTGTTTTGCCTGCTCCGTTCGGCCCAATGAGAAACCGAAGCTCTCCATATTGCAAGGAAAAGTCCAGATTGCGTAAGGCTTTAAAACCGTCAAAGCTCACTTCAAGCCCTTTAACGCTAAGGATTTTCTCTCCGGTTACAGGTTGTTTTTTCGCTAATTGTCCTAGCATTGGGATGTTCCCCCTTCAAGTTTCATAACATTAAAGATTTGGTGTATGGTCAGCTTGCTTCATGCGATGAAGAAATCGGCTTAGGAAGCATGGGTTTTTTCCAATTGGAGGTGTAGTGTGTGATCGTACCGACGATACCTTTGGGCAGCAGCAGTACAACAATAATGAACATGGCTCCGAGCATAATCGGCCACCAAGCAGGGTAAGCTTCGCTAAACGTTGTTTTGGCTGCGTTGGTGATTAACGCTCCAAGAACGGCGCCTCCGATCGTTGCACGCCCCCCGATAGCCACCCAAAGAACCATCTCAATCGAAGGGACAATGCCCATTTGTGCGGGTGAGATAATGCCTTCCTGAAGGACGAAGAGCACACCGGCAAGTCCGGCTAATCCGGCTGAAGCGCAGTAAATGAATACTTTATAAGTGACTGGATTGTAGCCAATAAAGCGAACCCGATTTTCACCATCACGAATGGCCGTGAGAATGTTCCCCATACGGCTGGTGACGAGTAGACTGCATAGGATAAGAACGACAACAACAACAGCTAAAGTGAGATAGAAAAATAATAGTTTCGTAGATTGTGATTGCAGGTTTAATCCAAGAAAGGTGGTGAAATTGGTTAGTCCGTTAGTTCCGCCTGTATAGCCTTGTTGGCCAACGAATAACGTTACGGTAATAATGACCAACGCCTGTGACAAAATGGAGAAGAAAGCACCTTTAATGCGGTTGCGGAATGTAAAATATCCTAAGATGAACGCGACGATCATTGGAACAATGAGGGCAAGAAGGAATGCAGCGCCTGCATGTTGGAAAGGAACCCAGAACCAGGGGAGGCTTTCAACACCGCTCCATGACATGAAATCCGGCAGTTGGTCTGGCGTCGCGGCAAGCTTAAGATGCATAGCCATACAATAAGCGCCAAGTCCAAAGTAGACGCCATGGCCAAGGCTAAGAATACCGGTATAGCCCCAAATAAGATCAATTCCCATAGCAATGATGGCATAAGCGAGAAACTTGCCAAGTAGGGAAAGTCGGAAGTCTGACATGAACAGAGGAGCCAGAGCGATAGCGATCAAAAAAACGGAATAGACGATCAATTTAAGCTTGGATTGTCCCGTTAAGAGCATGGAAGATGCCACATCCTTTCTTCAATCTAAGGATCTTGAACGGATCGTCACAAGTCCCATCGGTTTCCACTGCAAGAAGGCGATTATAAGTGTGAAAACAAGCACTTTTCCGAGTGTAGCACTTGTTGTATATTCCAAAGCTGTATTGAAAACCCCAATACCTAATGCTCCTGCTACGGTTCCAATCAGCTTACCAATGCCACCAAGTACAACAACCATGAACGCATCCACAATATAATAAGTGCCTATAGTTGGTCCAATGGGTCCAAGCAGCGTTAAGGCGCATCCGGCAATTCCTGCCATTGCGGAGCCAAAAGCGAAGGACTGAGCATCTACTCTTCGTGTGGAAATACCAAGACAAGCAGCCATTTCACGATTTTGCATAACAGCTCTCATGCGTCTTCCTCCGGCAGAGTGGTACAGGTACATATAAATCACCAAGATACAAAGCGCAACCAAAGCAATAATAAAGAGGCGCTTGTAGGGGAGAATGAGGTCGGCCGATAAATGAAGTCCGCCTTCCAACCACTCGGGTGCTTTAACTGCAACATTAGGAGCACCGAAGATGGTGCGTGCAAGCTGTTGCAAGACAAGGCTTACTCCCCAAGTAGCAAGCAGGCTGTCTAACGGTCTGCCGTACATGAATCGAATGAGAAAAACTTCGAGCAGCCAGCCAACGAAGAAGGCTACCGCAAAGGCAACGCCTAACGACACGATGAAATACCATCCGAAAGCGGAGGCCGGTAGAAACTTCTGGAACCACTGCTGGACTAGATAAGCCATGTAGGCACCAATCATGATGAATTCGCCATGTGCCATATTCATAACATTCATCAAGCCGAATGTAATCGCAAGACCGATGGCAATCAACAACAGAATGGAGCTAAGGCTTAGACCGTTAAATAATTGTAGAAGCAGCAGACTCATGATAATCCCTCCCAGTAAACCCCAAGTAAACAAAATAAACGTCTACGCCGTCCTTCTTGGACGGGGGCGTTTATCCAGAAATATAGCCGACTTATCGTGTGAAACATATAAATTCTTATATTTTGGTGAAATCCAGGACTGCCCTTAGGCAGTCCTGGCCCCAATAACTAACTTTATTTTTTCGTTACTTCTCCGCCCCAAGGGTATGTTTTGAGAAAAGGATCTGGTTTGAGTGGTTGGCCGGAGTTCCATATTTCTTTGATTTGGCCATCAGCCGTAATTTGACCGATACGTGCCGTTTTGGAAATATGTTGATTCTCTCCATCAATAACCACTTTACCTTCAGGGGCGTTAAACTCGATACCTTTGGCAGCGGCTTTCACTTTCTCTACATCAAAGGATCCTGCTTTCTTAACAGCAGCTGCCCATAAGTAAACGGCCGTGTAACCAGCTTCGATCGGATCATCCGTAACACGGTCTTTACCGTATTTAGCTTTGTAAGCTTCAACGAATTTTTTGTTCTCAGGTGTATCTGTTGTTTGGTAGTAATTCCAAGCTGTATAGTGTCCATCTAGGACAGACGCTCCAATACCACGAACCTCTTCCTCCGCGATACTTACGGACATTGTTGTTAGATCTTTGGATGAAATGCCTGCATCTTTCAATTGCTTGAAGAAGGCTACGTTACTGTCGCCGTTCAGCGTATTGAAAATGACATCTGGTTTCTCTTTTTTGATTTTACTAATGATTGTATTGTAGTCCGTGTGTCCAAGTGGTGTGTATTCTTCGGCAACAAGCGATCCGCCTTCAGCTTTCAACTGCTCTTTAATAATTTTGTTGGCTGTTCTTGGAAAGACATAATCGGAACCAAGAAGGTAGAATTTCTTGCCTTTGTTTTGAAGAAGCCAAGTTACCGCGGGGATAATTTGTTGGTTCGTTGTTGCGCCAATGTAGAAGATATTAGGTGATGATTCCACGCCTTCATACTGCACCGGATACCACAGCAATCCTTTGTTTTGTTCGACGACCGGAAGCACGGCTTTGCGGCTGGCAGATGTCCAGCAGCCAAAGATGGTTACGACGCTGTCTTTTTGCAGTAACTTCTTAGTTTTCTCTGCAAAAGTCGGCCAATCGGATGCACCGTCTTCAATCACGGGCTTGATTATTTTACCTAAGAGTCCCCCAGCTGCATTAATTTCGTCAATCGCCATAAGTTCAGCATCTCTTACAGACACCTCGCTTATGGACATCGTGCCTGTTAGTGAGTGAAGAATCCCAACAGGTACCGTTTCATCCTTCGTCTCCGCCTTAGCTTCAGCGGCTTTGGTCGCCATAGGTGTAGTTGTCGTGGATGTAGTTGGCTCTGTCTTTGCACAGCCAGCCATGACCATCATCAAAGCCATACTCAAAGCGACTGTGAGCTTACCTTTGTTTCGTATCTCTCTCATTCACGTCCCACTCCCTTTGCTTACAAGATTTGGATTACAACGCTTATGATAAAGTGCAAAACAAGCCAGTGTCAATATAGATGACATCAATTAAAGCTTTTTTGGTAAAAATGCACAAGGGTTAGCCACTTCTTTGTGAAAATCACATAAAATACGGAAAATGACTTCAAGAATCGTTGCTTTAATGTCAATATATCTAACATAAATGATTTACAATCCTAGAATACACGAATATAATAAGGATAAAGGATTACCATTATTCGGATTTTAATGAGGTGAAGATGTGCATTTAACGGAGAGAGAAAAAGAAAAGCTGCTCATTACTGTGGCTGCAGATCTAGCACGCCGAAGACTTGCCAGAGGCTTGAAACTGAATTATCCCGAAAGCATAGCACTGCTAACATCCGAAATTATGGAAGGAGCAAGGGACGGATTAACCGTTGCTCAATTGATGGCATTCGGCACAACGATTCTGAGAGCGGAGCAAGTTATGGAAGGTGTGCCTCAAATGATTCATGAGGTTCAGGTAGAGGCTACGTTTCCCGATGGGACCAAATTAGTAACCGTACACGAACCAATAACCTAACTATACAAATGCATAATCGAAAGGGGCGAGAAGATGGTTCCAGGAGAATATCGAACAGTCAAGGGATATATTGAAATGAATATAGGAAGACAAACGATTGATCTTATCGTTACGAATACAGGAGATCGTCCCATTCAGGTCGGCTCGCATTTTCATTTTTTTGAAGTGAACAGAGCTTTGGACTTCTCGAGAGAACAAGCCTATGGCATGAGGTTGGACATTCCAGCGGGAACGGCTGTCCGTTTTGAGCCGGGAGAACAGAAACCTATTCAGTTAGTTGAACTTGGCGGAGCCAAACTTTCTTATGGACTAAATAACTTGAGTAAAGGCTTAGCAGCTAATGGAAATATGACAAGTGCTGCGAGAGAAAGATGGCAAGCATGGGAGGGAAAGCCCGGTGAATCGAATAGATCGTAAAAGTTATGCGCTAATGTTCGGGCCTACTACGGGAGATGCCATTCGTTTGGCTGATACCGAGCTATGGGCACAAATCGAGCATGATTACACCGTATACGGTGATGAATGTAAATTTGGCGGCGGCAAGGTCATTCGCGACGGGATGGGGCAATCCAGCAGTGCTACCCGCGATCAAGGTGTTTTGGATACCCTGATTACGAATGCTGTCATTATTGATCACTGGGGTATTGTCAAAGGTGACATCGGCATCAAGGATGGTCATATCGTGGGTATCGGTAAAGCGGGGAACCCGGACATTATGGATGGCGTGCATCCCAATATGATCGTTGGTGCAAGCACGGAAGTTATTGCAGGTGAAGGTAAAATTGTAACCGCAGGCGGGATCGACGCTCACATTCATTTTATTTGTCCCCAGCAAATTGAAACGGCGCTTTCCTCTGGCGTGACGACGATGATAGGTGGAGGGACAGGGCCTGCCACAGGGACGAATGCCACAACTTGTACACCAGGCGCATGGCACATGCAGCGTATGCTGGAGGCAGCTGAAGCTTTTCCAATGAATCTGGGCTTTACGGGTAAAGGTAACGCTTCATTCCTAGCTCCGTTGACGGAACAAATAGAAGCGGGAGCTATTGGTTTGAAGCTTCATGAAGATTGGGGAACGACGCCGGCAGCAATCGATACTTGTCTCGAAGCAGCAGATCAATATGATGTTCAAGTAGCCATTCATACAGATACATTAAATGAAGCGGGATTTCTCGAGGATACACTGGCTGCCATCAAAGGCCGTACGATTCATACGTATCATACCGAAGGAGCAGGCGGGGGGCACGCGCCGGATATTATCCGTGCGGCTGCTGAGCTTAACGTACTACCGTCTTCGACAAACCCGACACGTCCGTATACGATCAATACCATTGAAGAGCATTTGGATATGCTCATGGTGTGTCATCACTTGGACAGCCGGATTCCCGAGGATGTTGCATTCGCGGATTCCCGGATTCGTCCGGAAACGATTGCTGCGGAAGATATTCTTCATGATCTAGGTGTGTTCAGTATGTTGAGCTCAGATTCCCAGGCAATGGGGCGGGTCGGCGAGGTCATTATTCGGACATGGCAAACCGCCGATAAGATGAAGAAGCAGCGTGGACCGTTGGCTCCCGATACGGAAGATGGCGACAATTTCCGAATTAAACGTTACATCGCCAAATATACGATAAATCCGGCGATAACGCATGGTGTCTCGCACCTTGTCGGCTCCATTGAGCCTGGCAAATTCGCGGATCTTGTCATTTGGAACCCAATGTTCTTCGGGGTTAAGCCGGATCTAGTACTCAAAGGCGGCAGCATTGCTTATGCGCAGATGGGAGATCCGAACGCTTCAATTCCAACACCGCAGCCTGTATTTGGGCGTCCGATGTTTGCTGCTTTTGGTAAAGCTTTGACGCAAAGTTCGATTACTTTCGTCTCTCAAGCAGCATATGATCGTGGCATCGCTCAGAAATTAGGGCTGCAAAAGCGTGTCGAGCCTGTGAAAGGGTGTCGCCATATATCGAAGAAAGACATGATTCATAATAACGGAACGCCTTCTATAGAAGTAAACCCAGAGACCTACGAAGTGAAAGTTGATGGGGAAGCCATTACTTGTGAGCCGGCGACCGAGCTGCCGATGGCGCAGTTATATTTCTTATTCTAAAAGAATGGGAAGTCCCTGATCGAGGTGACGATATAAAGCGATGACAACAAAGACAACGACATTCATTGAAGAGATGACGCCGAGGTTTCATTGGCTCGCTTATCAGCAGCTTCTGGATTCAGCCTTGCCCATTGGCGGATTCTCTCATTCCTTTGGTTTGGAAACACTCGTACAGCAAGAACGATTAGTAACGATTGAAGAACTCGAAGCTTATATTCGCACGATGCTCGCGGGTAGCTGGGCAACGTCAGATGCATTGGTAATCAAAGCTGCCTATACCCATATTCCAAGACAGGAATGTGATCAGCTTTGGGAGATTGACCACATGCTGCATGTGCAGCGTGTATCGAGTGAAGCGAGGAGCGGCGTTCAAAAGATGGGCCGCAGGCTGCTCCAACTATCGCGCTCGATGTATCCAGATCTGAACTGGATGCCTCTGGACGAAGCTGTGAAAGCCGGCAACTGCAGCTCCAATCATCCGATTGTCCATGGATGGGTGAGTTATCACCTTGGTGTGCCCTTACATCAAGCGGCGGAAGGCTATCTTTACAGCTGTATCATGACCTCTATCAACAGCGCGCTTAGACTCATGTCCATGGGTCAAACCCAAGGACAAATTCTTCTTGCGAAGCTGCTGCCTTTGACCGGAAGCGAGTGGCAGCGTGTAGCGCATTTGGATCCCTTGGATGCGTATACGAATTCACCTGCCGCAGATTTGGCCATGATGCAGCACGAAACGCTGTATTCGCGATTATTCATGTCTTAATGTTGTAACTCGTAAAGGCAATTATGCCCTAATCATAATTTTAGGAGGAATGACTATGTGTCAAGGTCAAGGTCATCATCACCACCAATGGGAAAAACCAGCCGTGGATCGGAGTCGCCCAATGCGCATTGGAATCGGCGGACCTGTTGGTTCTGGTAAAACAGCGCTAGTGGAGCGGCTGGCTCGGAAACTCAACAACCGCTATAGTATTGCGGTGATCACGAATGATATCTACACGAAGGAAGATGCCCGTATCTTGATTAGCTCCGAGGCACTGCCCGAGGATCGCATTATTGGGGTAGAAACAGGCGGATGCCCGCATACAGCGATCCGTGAGGATGCTTCGATGAATTTCGAAGCTATCGAAGAACTGGAGAAGCGATTCGATAATCTCGATATTATTTTCATCGAGAGCGGTGGCGACAACTTGGCTGCTGCGTTCAGCCCGGAGCTGGTAGATCGCTTCATCTATATTATAGATGTCGCCCAAGGGGAAAAAATACCGCGTAAAGGCGGTCCTGGCATTATGCGTTCCGATATGCTTATTATCAACAAAATCGATCTAGCCCCGTATGTAGGCGCCAGCCTGGAAGTAATGGATTCGGATACGAAGAAGATGCGCGGCGACCGTCCGTATATTTTCTCAAACCTGATGGGCGGTACAGGGTTGGACGATATTGTCACATGGGTGGAACTGGAGTTCAGCCATGCCTAGCGTGACTGGGGAGATTAAGGCGGAATTTGAGGTACGCAGCGGCTTGACGCAGCTCGTCCACAAATTCCACACCTCCCCGCTCAAAATCGCCAAAACGTTTCGTTACGAGAACGAAACGCTCACCCAGGACGCCCATCCTGCGGATCAATTGGGCGTCTATATGATGGACTGCTCCCCAGGACTCATGTCGGGGGATCATTACGAAATCAACGTGCGCCTTGGAGAGGGCGCACGTGTTTTTCTAACGAACCAATCGTTCACGAAGGTGCATCCGTCTGAGGTTGGTCATGGAAGTACGCAGCGTCAGACGCTGCATTTGGAAGCTGACGCGCTGCTGGAATACATTCCGGAGCCCTTAATGCTCTATAAGGATGCAAGCCTAGTCGCAGAAATGGATGTTCATTTATCACTGGGGTCTGCGTTGATTCTCTCGGATGTATGTTGTCCTGGACGAACGCAGCGAGGCGAAGTATTTCAGTATTCCCGTTATATGAATCGTATGAAAGTCTGGCACGGCAAGGAATTGATTTTTTATCAGAATCAAAGAATTGAACCACAGACCATGCAGCTATCAGCGCCAGGCTGTTGGGAGCGGGAGACACATCTCGGTAATCTGTACATTTTCTCGGATCGTCTTAAACAGCTGCATCTCGAGAAAGTATTGGAGAGTCTTGAAAAGCTTGAAGGTGTAGAGGTCCGCATAGGAGCTAGTCTTACACATAAATACGGTTTAATCGTCACAGTCATGGGAAGACATGCATGGGAATTACAGCTGGCTTTGAGGAAGGCGTGGCATGATATTCGCCGCAGCTTATTAGCATTAACGCCACTTATGGTTAATAAATAATAGAATTAAACGATTGAAGGGAGCCCTGGGGGCTCCTTTTTACATGGAATCGAATGTTCCGATCATTTTCCACGCATACTGGAAGGAGAATCGACAATATGATGACAACTGGCTGCACTTCATTGTCAAACGTTGTAAGGGTTGGTATGATGAGAATGTTCATTATTCAGTTTGCTCGGAAATTCGACATAGAGGAGGACGTTTACGTGGGAAATCAAGTTAGCTACGAAAGCGTTGCGAACGGTTCGTCACAAGGGTCTATTGGGACAGAATCCATAGAAGCTAGCAATACTCAGGCATCGGCTGAGCCTGTGACCTTGAAAGATTTTTATCGCTTGGTTAAGCCAGGCATTATTTATTCTAATCTAATGACAGCTTTTGCTGGCTATTGGATGGCGGCCCATTGGGATGTAAGCTGGGTACATCTTATCATGACCATGCTAGGAACAGCTCTTGTAATGGCAGGAGGAACGGTGCTCAACAATTATTTGGACCGTGAAATGGATGCGAAGATGGAGCGGACGCAGAATAGAGCTCTTCCAAGTGGGAGAATGAGTGCTAATGTCGTTCTATGGTACGGTATTATTTTAGGAACGATCGGTCTGGGAGTCCTATATTTTGGAGCGCAATCGCCTCTTGCAACGTTGATCGGACTGATTGGACTGTTCTTATATGTTTGGCTCTATACCGCATGGTTTAAGAGAACTTCGGTATGGAGTACATTCGTAGGGGCATTCTCTGGCGCTACACCTCCCGTAATTGGATACTGTGCCGTGAGTGGTACGGTTGATCTTGGTGCTATTCTCCTTTTTGCTTTCTTATTCCTCTGGCAGCCTCCTCATTTCTGGGCTCTTGGGATTCGCCGTATGGAAGAATATCGCGCTGCAGGATTTCCACTTTTACCCGTTGTGAAGGGGACTTACGTGACCAAGATCAGTATGGTGCGTTATGTGGTTTTACTTGTTCCTGTAACCGTGATGTTAACCGCTTATGGATATGTGGGTTATTTGTTTTTATTCGCATCAACTATTTTAGGATTGATTTGGGCTTTCATGAGTATCAAAGGATTTAAGGCAACAGGTGAGGCCGAAGTGGTATGGGCTAAGCGTATGTTCCTGTTCTCACTGTTGTATTTAACTCTCTTATCGTTCCTCATGGTTATTGATACCGTGAAAATTAGTTAGAATTGAGGGCTGAAGTAATGAGTACGTTTCTAGGGAAAAATTGGTTTAAATTAGCGCTTGGAGCTATATTAATTGCCATGATTGCATCATTTGCATATAAATTATGGGCAAACGGCAGTGAACCTGACCAACGATTAACAGCAATGAAACAAGCTCCTTCGTTTCAATTGCAGGACTTAGACGGTAAACCTGTTTCCTCTCAGGATATGGATGGTAAAGTTAGACTTGTATACTTCTTTTATTCCTTTTGCCCGGATGTTTGCATGCCGACGACTTTCTTGCTTTCTCAGGTTCAGGAATCTTTGAAGAAAAAAGATTTGCTGGGTACTAAAGCGGAAATTGTATCCATAACAGTCGATCCAAAACGAGATACACCAGAAGTGCTTAAAGAATTCGGTAACCGATTTGAATCGAAGCCAGTTCCGGGTGGGTGGACATTCCTACGTGGTGAGGAATCGAAAATTCACAAGCTAGCTGAAGATTTCGGCATTATGGTGATCAAAGAGAAGGATGGTAATTTCTCGCATTCGAATGCTATTTTGCTGGTTGATCCCAAAGGAAAACTCCGGAATTATTATGATGCGAGCAACCCAGAGTTGGATGTTGACCATATTGTCAAAGATGTCGTGACCTTATCTAAAGGAAAGTAAGTCAATCCTTCATGATATTAACTATTCAAAAGCAGGGTCTGGAGCAGGGTATTTGATATACTCATCCAGCCCTGCTTTTTCTAATTGCTGAATGATGTATTCCTCAGGTGTTCCTTCCACGCCAGCATACCCTCTGCGCGTATATATTTGTTCTGCGTCTGGAAACGTTTCTCGCAATAGAAAACGTATTTTTTTGCCGGAAGAGTCATTATCCGTAAATATAAAAACAGGATTGTCTTCTGCTTTTTTTCTCAGTTCTTCGAGAGTTAACGAGCTTGGGGTACCGAATGTACACAGGATCATGACATTTTCATCAACCACGCGTTTTAACCGGCTTTTATCGTTTTTACCTTCTACAATGATGACAATCGACATGGGATTTCCTCGCTTTAGGTTTTTTTGTAGTATAACCCGTTTTGGCAAGTGATCCAAGGATTTCATTCGACGATTTGGCAAATATGATTGTGTAATTTCCCGGGAAATGACAGGGATTGACAGCGTAAAAGACGGCTTGATAAGCTCAAGCCGTCATTTTATCGGAAATTACGTTGTGATAGGCGTTTTAAATGTGCGCAGCGGTAAGAGGGAAAGGGCCAGCATTAAGATGAAGAACGCGATGAAGTAAGAGGAAATGTGATCCCGAAGCTGTCCGGCCATCATTGGACCGATAAAGGCGCCAACGGAATAGGAGATGGAAAGAAGGGAAAAGACGCGTCCATAACGATTGCTGCTTGTTATACCGGCAAGAAGGGCAGCGAGAGCGGGATAAATGACACCTTTCGCCATTCCAATTAGGAAAAGGGAAACAGTTAGCGGTATCGGCCACTGAATGGCTAAACCGAAGAAAACGATCGCAAGCGATATACTACCACAGACCGTTCGGATAAACGGGGGGATCTTATTTAAGAACCAGAAGCTGATGCTTAAAAGGGCACCCAAACTGATTAAAGTGAAAAAAACGCCGGACGTTAGGATAGAGTCTCTGGCCGACTGCATGAGTGGAAGCTCAAAGAAAAGAATGCCTTGCGAGCAAGAGAGTGCCATCGGAATGAGAAAGAATAACCACGGAATCGTTACGCTGGCGGGTAGATCGGATTCATCACTCAGCATGCCATGATCATGATGATCTAAGATGGGGGATTTGCTTCCTGTTTGGGCTAAGAGCTGTTTTTCTTTCACACCGAAGATGGCAAGAATGCCTGTGATAATAAGAATCCAACCTAAGACGGAGAAGGCTGTTGTAAACCCGATTTTGGCAACTAACACAGCGCCTGCTGCTGGAGATACCACGGAAGCAAGGGTATGTATGAGACCGTTGCCAGCCATCAGTTTACTTTGATGGATACGATCCTTGGCTATGCGCGCAAGCAGCGATAAGCAAGCAGGGGATAAGAAGGCGAGCACGAATCCGCTAATCGAACGAATGTATAGCAAGTGCCAAGGATCTTTCACATTGGATTGAAAAAGTAAGATGATCCCTGCTACAATCAGGCTAAAGACAATAAAGATTTTACTTCCGTATTTGTCTACGCCATAGCCAGCGATTAGATTCCCAGGCAAGTGTGTAATTGAATATACGCCCATAATTAGCCCTATAAATGAAGGAGCTGCTCCTAAAGATAAGGCGAAGGGAGAAAGAATCGGGTACTGCGCGTGTAAATCGAAAAAAGCAACAAACATAAATAAGTACAACCAAATAGCTGTTCGCATGTTCTCACCACCTCAATCATTTAGACTTGTCTCTTCTTAAGATGTACGCCGCTCGTCCTATAGATATGACCTTTCCATACAAATGACACATTTCTGTTTTTAGGAGGCTTTATGGACGCATATGTGATTGTTTTACTCGCTGGCGCGGCTATTTTCCTGATTTTTCGCTTGAGGCAGTCTTTTCGAAAGACAAGAAGTAGAGTCGATAAAACAGAGGAGATAGAACGAAAGTTAGCCATGTTAAGGAAAAAAAGAGATGAAGATTAAGGATTCCCTGTAGTATGATAGGAAGGGACTTTTGGATAATTAGGAGGGGTTAGTTTGGATCAGTGGATTTCCTTTGCGCAGGATCGTTGGTACTTAATTGTAGCCGCTATTATTGTGCTTTTTATCGTGATCGGAATTGTGAAAACCGTGGTGAAATGGATTGTGGTCATCGCGATTGTTGGGGCTCTCGTCGTTTATGGAGCGAGTTATAAGGATAAAATAAAGGATATTGGGGCAAGCGTGGTCTCGCAAGTCGGCGATGAAATCAAAGATAAGGCTGTCAGTACGTTAACCTCGGAAGCCAAAGATGCACAATTTAAAGCGAATCCCGATGGTTCCTTCCTTATTACGACGAAGAGCTTAAAGGTGGAAGGTAAAGCAGGGACGGATGAAGTACAAGTCACCTTCCTTGGTAAAACGTTTAAGATGAACGCGAACGCAGCTGTTAATGCTTTCATCGAGCAAGCAAAGAAAAACGCTAAGCAGTAAGTAGATTATAAAAAATAGGATGGTGAGAAATCATGGCGGATATGACGTGGTTACAATCAACTTCGATAAATTTAATATCCATCGTGATCGTTCTCACATTTGTAGGCTCTGTCGTTCAAGGATTTTTCCGAGGAGGGTCAGGTTCAGCCAAACATCTTCTGTCTATGCTCGTGGAGGCGGTTATCGTCATTCTGTCCATGTTTATCGCGTGGAAAGGGGTCCAGTGGGTATCGCCTGTGATTCAAACCTGGTTGAAAGGGCAGAATTTGCAAATTCCATCCGTAGAGATAAGCATGCTTAAACAAATCTATTATACAGCCATGACGAGTATCCGCGATTTCCCGCTGCTGCGTTTCGGTGTATTGTTTTTACTTGGCTATATGATCGTGAAGCAATTGTTGAATCTGTTGGTTGATCCCTTGTTAGGAAGCTGGTTGGCTAATCGTGATCCTTACAGGGAGCGCAGCAATTCTTTTATTAGTTCAGTCTCTGGTGGAGCCATTGGTTCTGTCGCAGGAATCGCTAGGGCGCTCATTCTTATTGCCGTGCTTTTCATTTATGTAACGTTATTCCCGCACTCTTTGGTCACACCCTACATTGAATCCTCACAGTTGTATCAGAAAGGTGCCAAAGAAGTCATTTCACCTTTCACGGGTGACTTCATTGCCGACAAAGTGCCCGTGTTCACACGTGCTGTGGAACAGGAATTTACGAATATCCTTCAGCGTAAGTATGAAGTTCTAGACGCGAAAATTCCAGGCAATATTGCAGATGCGGCCAAAGAAGTAACCGTCAGTGGGAAGACGGATGAAGAGAAGGCCAAGCTGTTGTACAAATGGGTAGGCAGCCGCATCCAATATGATTGGGATAAGGTAACTCTTTATGAAGAGAAACGAATCTGGAAGGAACAGACGCCGGAGGATACCTTCAACACCAAGGAAGGGGTTTGTATAGACTACTCTAGGTTGTATGCACAGATGGCCAGATCCATCGGCCTTGATGTGAAAGTTGTGACGGGGCTAGGCTATGACGGGCAGGGCAGCTATGGTCCTCACGCTTGGAATGAGGTTTACCTGAAGGAGTCTGATCGCTGGGTTCCGCTAGATTCCACCTGGGTGGCAAGCGGGGGCAACTGGTTCAATCCGCCTAACTTTGATCAAACTCATATTAAGGACGCTTAATAAAGTATCAGCAAGAAGCCTTTCCTTTGGAGATCAAAGGAGGGCTTTTTTTTGTATAGTAGATAAGAAAGTATAAGTTTTATACTTTTGCTTCGCATCTACCTTGATAAACGCACTCGTCCCAGAAGGACGACAGAGTCGTTTATCCTTGAGGCGACAGATCTTTTAAGGGAAATCATGGATAGATCTGGCGGGTTTTCTCATATGGTGATTAAATGTGGTACACTAATAAGATAGGATTGTTTATAAGAATGAGGGAGATTGTATGCGGAAACCACTTCAGGAATATAAGATGATTTACTTAGATGCTGGGGACACTTTACTTACGATTCCAGCAGCCCAGACGATACTCAAACAGTATTTACAATTGCGATCTGTGGATCGTGATGAAGCTCATATTAGTGAACTATTTACGGAAGCTTTTCGTCTTTTTTATTATGTGAATAAGCAAGATAATTTCGTGGTTTGCAGTCCAGAGTCAGATCGTGAGTTCTGGGTCAATCTATATAAATATGTGCTTCATAAATTGGGCATTCACGAGGAGTGGACAGAGGAAGAGATTTATACCTGCTGCCACGAGCTCTACGACATTTACACGGCACCTGAGTATTATGAATTGTTTGATGATGTTAAGCCATTCTTAGATGGTTTGAAGGCACAGGGTTTTCGAATTGGGATTATCAGCAATTTTGCTCCTACCTTGAAAGCCATATTGGAGGATAAGGGAATTTTGCATGATTTCGACCCTGTCATTGTTTCAACAGAAGTGGGTCTAGAGAAACCAAATCCAGCAATTTTTCAGCTTGCCCTGGATAGGGCGGGGTTAGAGGCTAAGGATATTCTTTATATCGGTGACCATGAAACGAATGATATTTGGGCGCCAAATCAAGTCGGTATCGATGCAGTGCGAATTATCCGTTATTCCTATCATACAGGGGAGGGTATTCATTCCCTGCTTGAGTTGTTTCATGAACAAGCCATAGCGTAAGAAAGGATCTGAGAGGCGATGAAGTCATCCATTATGGATGATCCGAAGAAAAAAGAAATTACCAAAAAGCGGCACTTTTCGTTTCGGATCAATATATTTTTCTTTGTAACGTTTTTATTATTTTCTGTCTTAATCGTCCGTTTGGCTATCTTACAATTCGTTCAAGCCAAAGATCTTAAAGAGGCAGAGAATACAAATACGAATCAGACCACGAGTATCGCTCCCATTCGAGGCAATATCTACGACTCTACAAAATCTCCTCTGGCTTATACGATTCCTGTTCAGTCCTTGTTTTTCCGAGTTGAACCAGGTCAACAAGACAAGAAGGATGAAATTATTGCGCTTGCTAAGCGGTTAAAGGTTGATGTTTTTGACAAATATGCCAAACCGAATTCGATTAGCCCAACACCCGAAGAGATCGTTCTAGCGATGGATTTAGGTTACGATATCAATAAAAATAAGGTGAAAGATCCGAGTTACTATTGGGTTCCGCGACGGCTTAAGGCTGATTTATCCAAAGGAGAAATCGCCTATTTACTTGAGCATAGAGATGAATTTAAGTGGCTAGAAGTAACGGAGGAGAGTATCCGTACCTATGAGATGGATGATGATAATACGACGATTGCCACACATTTGGTTGGATATTTAAAATCATTTTCTACACAAACGGCCAAAGATATCTATGAAGATAGCCCAAATAGCAAAGAGTACCTGAACTCTGAAAATGTCGGATTTGATGGTATCGAACGCATGTATCAGGATGAGCTGCGCGGTAAAAACGGGAGCAGGAAATATCCAGTAAATGCGGCTATGAAAATTATTGGAAGAGCCGAAGTGACAGCGCCTATCAAAGGGAATAATCTATATCTTTCGATTAATAAAGATATTCAGAAGGCAACAGAGAGAATGCTGGAGAGTCATATTAAATATTTACGCAGCCCCACTCATGCCAATGATTTGTATATGAAAACTGGGATGAAGGCTTCTTCCGGTTTTGCCGTTGCGATGGAAGTGGATACAGGGCGCGTTGTCACAATGGCAAACTATCCGGATTACGATGCTAATGCTTGGACCGGAGGTATTTCGCCAAATATTTACAAGGAAATTGGTACGTATATTTCTAATGGATCCATCATGACAGCTAAATCCAAATATCCGGACGAAAAAGAAAATGCGAAGCATCCCTCTTCCATTGTTTTTATGGGTTCAACCATTAAGCCTTTGTCTGTATTAATAGGTCTTGAGGAGAAATTATTCGGCGCTTATGAGGACTATTACGATACAGGATCTTTTAGCTTTGGTAAGGGTGGCACCAGCACAATCTCGAACTCTGGTAAAGCTGCTTATGGACCGATTAATGCTTCGTCCGCTATTGAACACTCTTCTAACACGTATATGTCAGCAAAAGTGGGCATTCCCTTTTATTTGAAATATGGGGGAGAAACGCCAAAGGTCACAACGAAATGGGCAGAATACCTTGCGAAATTTGGCATGGGCGTGAAAACAGGAAGCGGTCTTCCAGGTGAATTCGCAGGTTCGAATGATTTTATTAAAAATGCCCAGAAAGACAGTTACCAATCAGCAATGGTCTATGCTTCATGGGGTCAAAATGAAAAAACGACTACCTTGCAGCTCGCTCAATATACAGCTACACTAGCCAGTCGTGGGAAACGTATGAAGCCTCTTTTCGTAGATGAAATTCGAGACTACCAAGGTGAATTAGTTAAAAAAGTTGAGCCAGAGGTTATTCAGGATTCTTCCTCTGAATTTTCTAAAGAAGATTGGAATGTCATCATTCATGGGATGAAAAGTGGCGCCGAGGGCATTGAGGAATTACCGTATAATGTAGCACGCAAAACAGGTACATCGACGCAAGCAGTATCGGGAGGCACGGTAGAAAACGCCGTATTTATCGCCTTTGCTCCCGTAGAGAATCCAAAACTTGCCGTTGCAGTTGTTGTACCTGAAGGTGGATTCGGACGTTATGGGGCATCCCCGATAGCAGCCAAAATCTTTGAGGCTTATGACGCGGCGAACGACGGTATTCTTACGAAGCTGGGCGGCGGGAAAAGGCCGTGGTAATTGATAAGAATTACAGGAAAAGCTTTATTCGAAATCGTCCCAACAGTGTGGATCAAATGGTATTGGAAGGTAATAAATAAAGGTGAATATAAAGGGGGATCTGCGGAAGCAGGTCCTTTTTCTGTTTTTGGGTTAGGGATCGTATGTTTAATATTCGCGGTTGAATGATGATGTAAAAAGTACTACAATTCTGCCTAAATCTCGCCTCTCTCCCTTCATTGTTGCATAACGTACAACAATTTGATCCTGAATAGGCCATTTCTCAGCAATGGGCTCGAAATGTTGTACAAACTACAACTTCAAGTTGCAAAATAGCCTTTGAGCGTGTGAATTGTTGTAGATAATACAACAATGGGGAACCACTATTGCTCATCTGCCCTCACGAAAGTTGAATGACTCTAAAATCGAATTTTGGAATTATAAATTCCAGTTGTGAATTAATTGACAGTTTATGTTCTACAACAATTCAGCCTTTTTATCGTCTTTAGAGTTACTTTTCAAACAGTATACAAGTACAGGAACCGTTTCCCATCCTTGATCATATCCTAGTGTAGGGGATAGGACATTTTCCAACCCAAAAGTTGCACAAGGCAAACTTTTATGCGTAGAGGAAAGGTGGAGGAATGTATGAAAAAAACCAGGTTATCAGCTTCATTAAAGCGACTTCTGATTTCCATCATTTTTCTATAGGATACAGCGCTTTCACGTACTTTCATCGCATTTCCAGTATGACGGACAGATATGGTATACTAATATATCGGTTGTCGAATAGAAAGATTGATGATGAATGGTACGGAGGAGTGAGTTTCACCATGTGTGGTATTACGGGTGTAATGTATTTTGAAGATAGAGAACCAACCACTGCAATGTTGCAGCAAATGACAGATGTTATTGTTCATCGGGGTCCGAACGATTCCGGTTTTTGGACGGATAATCGAATTGGTCTTGGCTTTCGCCGCTTGTCTGTTATTGACCTGAAAGAAGGACATCAGCCTTTGGCTAATGAGGATGATTCTGTGTGGATCATTTTCAACGGGGAAATTTATAATTATAAAGCCCTGCGCAGTATGCTGCAGGAGCGTGGGCATCAATTCCGCACGCAAAGTGATACGGAGGTTATCGTTCACCTCTATGAGGAGTATGGAGAGGAATGCGTCAAACACATGCGCGGCATGTTTGGCTTCGTTATCTGGGACAAGAAAAAGAAGCAGCTGTTCGGTGCGAGAGACCACTTCGGCATTAAGCCGTTTTACTATCATGTCAATGACCGTCAGTTCTTGTTCGGCTCCGAAATTAAGAGCTTGTTGGCTGCGGACGGCATGAACCGGTTGATCCATACGGACAGCTTGCTGAACTATCTGACCTTTCAATACGTGCCGGAGCCTAACACTATGTTCCATGGCATACATAAGCTTCCCCCAGGGCATACGGTCAAAATAACGTTCGACGGAGAAATGTCGATACATAAATATTGGGATCCTATGTTTGAGCCGGAGGAGCGCCCGTTTGACGAGTACGTGGAACAAATTCGTGAAACATTGAAGGATTCGGTCAAGCTCCACATGGTGAGTGATGTGGATCGCGGGTGCTTCTTGTCGAGCGGGATTGACTCGACGGCGATTGCTACACATATGCGGAATATCGAACCGATCCGCACGTTCTCCGTTGGCTTCGAAGGCGCCAACAATGAAACGCCGATTGCCGCCCAAACGGCTGCGACACTCGGCACAGAGCATTACGACAAAATCATCACGCAGGATGATTTCTTCGGCACGATGCCGAAGGCGATCTGGCACCAGGACGAGCCTGTCGCCGATCCTTCGGCCATTGCCCTTTATCACGTGGCGAAGCTTGCGCGCGAGCACGTGACGGTTGTTCTGTCCGGCGAAGGCGCGGACGAGCTGTTCGGCGGCTACCGCATTTATCGCGAGCCGCAATCATTGCGTCCGATCGACCAGCTGCCGCCATCGGTGAAGCGCATGCTGAACCGCTTTGCCCGGATGCTGCCAAGCAGTGTGAAGGGCCGCAACTACTTGCTGCGCGGCACTACACCGCTTGAGGAGCGTTTCCTCGGCAACGCCAAGATTTTCTCCGAGGATATGAAAGCGGAGGTACTGCGCCTTGATAGTGAGATGCTGCGCAACTATAAGAATCCAGTGCAAATTGCTGGCGATTATTACAGCAAGACGCAGCATCTTGATCCTGTGAGCCGGATGCAGTATATCGACATGAATCTATGGATGCCTGGCGATATTCTGATGAAGGCTGACAAGATGACGATGGCACACTCACTCGAGCTGCGTGTTCCTTTCCTCGATAAGGAACTGTTCGAAGTGGCACGCCGTATTCCAGCAAAGTACCGAATCGCGAATGGAACGACGAAGTACATTTTCCGCAAGGCCATGGAAGGTATCATCCCTGATCCTATCCTGAACCGTCCGAAGCTGGGCTTCCCGGTACCGCTGCGCGATTGGATGAAAGGTTCGATGGGCGATATGGTCCTTGAGCAAATTAAGTCCAGCGGGATTGAAGATTACATTGACATCAACGCTGTGGAGCGCATGCTGCATAAGCATCGTAATGGTCAGGGCGACTATGCTCGCCGCATTTGGACCATCTATATTTTTGCCCTCTGGCATGTGACATTTATGGAAGAACTGCCTAAGAAAGTGCTCGCTGCTTACTAGGTCTACTAATGACGTAGAGACAGGGGATGGGAAACGTGGGATCTTATAAATTACTTGCCCTCGATATGGATGGCACCTTGCTGGACGATGACAAAAAAATATCTGTTGAAAACCGAGAAGCGATTCAGGAAGCCACTAAAACGGGTAAGATCGTTATTATGTCTACAGGACGCGGAGCTGTAAGCGCCATGCCTTATATTCAGGAGCTAGGGCTTACCTCACCGCTTGTCGTGGTAAATGGGAGTGAAGTATGGGAGTCTCCGACTAAATTACTTAAGCGGACCCTGCTTCCTGCTGAGACGGTACTTAATTTACATAGTCTAGCTCTAACGTATGATTGTTGGTGGTGGGCTTATTCTGTAGAAGGTGTGTTCAATCGTGAGAGCGAAGCCATGGACATTGACAGGCAAGAATGGCTAAAGTTCGGTTATTTCACCGAAAATATGGAGAAACTTCAGCAAATCCGGGACATCGTAGAGGGATGGGGAACACTTGAAATAACGAATTCCCATCCATCTAATATTGAACTTAACCCACTAGGCATTAGTAAGGCTAGCGGCGTGGAGACTGTATGTCAGCTTCTAGGCATTAACATGTCCGAAGTCATTGCCATGGGGGATAGTGAGAACGACATCGCGATGATTCGTGAAGTAGGTCTTGGTGTAGCTATGGGTAATGCACAGGATGAAGTGAAGCGAATTGCCGATATTACGACCGTTACCAACAATGAACATGCCATAGCTAAAGTGATTCGCACTTATATGCTGGAGAAGTAGAAGTGATAAACCACTTAGATTGGAGGAGATGCAATCAATGATCACCTTAGGCTGGACATTAGTTATCCTTTTATTTGTAGTGGGTATGATTGGTGCTGTTTATCCGGTGCTACCCGGTGTGTTAGCGATTTATGGAGCTTTCTTCATCTATGGTTGGTTGATTAGCTTCGAACCGTTCGGCGTCTGGTTCTGGATTATCCAATCCTTGATTGTCATCATCATCATGGTGGCCGATTACGCAGTAGGTGCGCTAGGGGTAAAGAAGTTCGGAGGCTCTAAGGCAGCTATCATCGGAAGTACAATTGGTCTTATCATTGGACCTTTTGTTATTCCAGCTTTCGGCTTACTAATTGGCCCCTTCTTAGGCGCAGTGATTGGTGAAATCATCATCGGTACGTCGTGGAAAAAGGCGATAAGTGCCGGTGTTGGTTCTGTGCTCGGTTTCTTTGCAAGCAGTGCGGTGAAAATTGCGCTTCAGCTGGCGATGATTATTATCTTTTTAATCTGGGTTTTTTAATGGAATGAATACTGTAAGAGAGTAGGAACGGACTTGACGAAGGAAACCAAAGATTCTCTAGTAAAAGGGACGCTCATTCTCACCGTGGCCGCGCTAATAGCGCGGTTTCTCGGCGTTTTCCAGCGAATTCCGCTGGTGCATTTGCTTCATGAAGAAGGAATGGGCAGTTATTCCATTGCTTTTAATCTATATTCGATCTTACTTGTTGTAGCAACAGCAGGTATCCCCAGCGCACTAAGCAAAATGGTGTCCGAGAAATATGCGATCGGAAGACCCGCAGAAGCGCAGCGGATTTATCGCGCGGCAATATGGTTTGCCATCGTAGCTGGAGCCGTGATGACGGTACTACTTTATGTCTTTGCACCGATCTATGCCGAGCACATTTCGCATGGTGGACCGGATGCCACGCTAGCTACTCGCGCTATAGCGCCAGCCATGCTGTTCTTCCCGCTTATAGCCATCATGCGGGGCTATTTCCAAGGTAGACAAAACATGATGCCTAACGGGATTTCACAGGTTGTGGAACAAATATTTAGACTCGTAACCTCAATCGGACTGGCATTTATTTTATTGAACATCAGCTTAGGTTGGGGAGTTGCAGGCGCATCATTCGGAGGGGTTATGGGAGGGATTGCGGCACTTGCCGTTATGCTTTACTATGCCTTGAAGCTGAAGCGTAGAGATGCGCAGTCGAATATAGCGGCCGAACAGACAGCAGCGGGAAGCACGCAATCGCCACAAGCACATACGCCAGTTCGTTATAGTGAAATCTATCGCAGCTTATTGAAGCTGTCGATTCCGATCGTTATTTTCTCAGTGACGGTTACACTTGTGTATGCGATCGACACTTCTATCATTATCCCGCTCTTAGAAGGGACAATTGGCAGAAGCGAAGCGCTTGGGCTTGTTGGTATCATAGGAGGACGTGCCCAGTCCTTGGCGGGAATTCCGATTATTTTGGCCATCGCGCTTAGTCAATCCGTCGTTCCCATCATCTCAGCGGCCTACTCCCGCAAAGATATGAAACAGGTTGGTCACCATACAACTCGGGTGCTTCAACTCTCAATTCTTTCTGGGTTACCGGCCGTATTGGTAATTGCCATTGCTGCCCGTCCATTAGATTTCTTCATGTTCGGGCATGAGGATACCGCTTTCGGTATGAGTCATGGACCTCACATGATTTCACTGCTCACATTAGGAGCTATGTTTCAAATTGTGATGCAAACATCGGGCGCTGTCCTTATGGGCATGGGCCGAATGAAACCGCTGATGCTGCATGTTGCCGTTGGTATTGCGGTCAAGCTAGCTGGTAGCTTCTTACTTGCTCAGTGGTTTGGCATCTATGGAATCATCGGCTCAACGGGTCTTTGTTTTATTGTCATGTCTTGGCTCAATTTACGCTCACTTCGTAAAGAAGTCGACTTTACGATCCTCGGACGTCGTTTCATCGGATTACTGTTTTCAATCGTCGTCATAGTTATCCTTGGTTTAGGGGCAGAATGGCTCACACATACGTATGTGCATCCAACTAGCTTGTATCGATTAAATGAAGGAATAAATGCTGTACTTGTTTGTGGCTTCTCGGCTGCCTTGTATCCATTGATGCTGATGGTTACACGTGTTGTAACGAAGGACGATGTGAAAAACTTCCCATCGCCAGTACAAAAGCTAATCGGCAAAGTGAGTCGTCTTATCAAACGTTCCTAGCCAAGCTGAGTTAGCGAATCACTTTCTTAATCGCTTGGGCAGCTACAATACCTAACTCAATCTTGCTTAAACCAAAGTACACTTCTTTCGTTAAATCATAAGGAATCGGTACAGGAATGGAGTGCATATGCACCAATGGCTCCTTCACTTTCGTAAACCAATCACCGGGCTCTACGGGGGCCAAGCTCCTGTCAGGCCATACCGATGTAAGCTTAGGACTATAAAACGGCTGTGTTCCTTTCTTAAGGGCATAGCCATCCAGCCTCTCCTGATATTTCATATCGGGAGGGGTTTTTCTTATTTGTGCAAAAAGGTGAGGCCAGTAATCGGAACGTGATCCAGTGTGGGGAGTTGTGGCCGCAAATCTAAGCACGCCTTGAAGTACTTCAGGTGCTCCGTAAAGTATCGCATACAAGCTTTTTCCGAATTCGATGCGTTCTGTTAAGCTAGCGAAATTCTCAAGTATCAGTCCAGCCAGATGCGGCCCAGGTGCTTGTGTTTCGATCGATGCGGGAAAAAAGGGAAACCCGATTTGATTCAATTGCAGCCATGCTTGTGTTTTGAACAAAGGCGTATTCAACACGTTTTGCTGAATCTGTTTATTCTTTACTATTCGTTGTTCGATGTAGTTTTGCTCATTAACAATAAGTGCAATGGTTAGCGCGGCCGATTCTTGATACATCCAAAAGTCCTTCCAAACAGGGACCATCCAGGATGAGATGTTCATATGCGGTAGGAGATGAAACAAACTAATCTTTCGTCTCTTACTTTCGCCGTAAAGCAGTAGTTGAGGATAAGCATCTTGAAAAATAAGACCGTTCGCTCGTTCCAGAAAAGCAAATAGATGCTGGGCCAATTCATTGCTTATCAAATGTGGCAGCAGCTCCCCACGAAGATCGGTCATACACCAACCCCCGTTGCGTGAAACCATATGGGCAAGCAGTGCCCAGTGAAGCTCCGGATTAGCTTGATAACAAGACCAATACGCATTAGTTCGTGTCACATTATTTCGGTTTTCCCGCTGAGTGCGTTCCTTGATTTGATGCACAATCACCTTCTCATCAGTGGAGAGAGGAGAACTTACGACACCGCTTTGCTGCAGATCTAATTGATGTTTTAGACCCTTTTCCAGCCGTCCTATGAATGCTGTCGTGACAGGAATTTCCTCCAAAGGACCAACTATTTTAGCAGAGGAATGCAAAAGCAGCGATGCTTGCTGTTTGAACAGCTGTGCGACTGCGTTCGGCAGTCCTCTCATTTTGCTGAGAACGCCTTTAACGTTCTTACCTCTGGGTTTGACTGTTCCTCCCAACACCAAATACCTCCCCGACCTTCTCCGAATCCTTGCCTCTAGTGTTTGCTTATTCACTTACAGGTATGTGGAAACGCGGCCAATTATGGCTATGCTTTCCATCCTATTATTACCTAGAGGGATTAGGGGGATTACTCCTAAGAATGTAGTGGGAAGATGGTTTGCCAAGGAATTAATCGAGCGCAAAGAAAATTTAGAGGTAAGAAATGTAATGAATGAACAATATTTGATTTTATGGTCGTTCAGCAGCTTCGTTAGGGTAGATGGGTAATCGTGGTTACCAAGTTGTAATTTATACAACAAAACACACGCCAAAAGACTATTTTTCAAGTTTATGTTGCTGTTTATACAACATTTCGAACCCATTTGTTGCGAAATGGCCTTTATAGAGCCCAATTGTTGTACGTTATGCAACATTGAAGGGAGAGAGGCGGGATCTAGGCAGCAATTGTTGTACTTTCTACAACATCATTCAACCGAGAATAGGGATTCATTCATCCGACAACCTTAAGTAAGCATGTTTGACGATAGATCCTGGTTTAAGATACTTAATGTAGAACAAGATTGGATGAATGAATTGACGGTCTATTCCGGTTTGCTGTTGATATTCTGGTATTCCGGTAAATCCCCCAGATTCATAGCTTCAATATGCTTCTTTGTTTCAGTCGTCCCCAACTGGTACACAAGAAAATAAATATCCTTAAGCCGCTCATCATAAGCGCGATTTTTCATGTCCTGGTCTTTTTCCGGGAACGCCTCATACGGTGTGCTTGCCCGTCTCACCAATTGTTTATCTACCAGATTGATTTCCCGGAATTGTTCATCGAGCTGGAGAAGCTCAGCCTCATCGGCTTGGATCTCGAACTCATAATGGTCTCGAATGAGCAATTCACTGGCTGGCACGACTTCTTGCCTTCCGACGCTAACCCAGTATGTTGTTCTTGGCATGCTGTATCACTCCTTATCTCATCTTTATTTCTATATACCCTGAATCCGATGGCTAGAAACTTTAATAAATAGAAAAACCTTGCGAAGGTTAATCGCAAGGTCATCATAGAAATCACTCATCTGTCTTTTCCAAATTGGTTTGCTCTGTTCCGGGTTTGATCACACGTCCGGTTCGATGGAGCGCTTCACGCAGCAAATACTCGATATGACCGTTCACACTGCGGAATTCATCCTCCGCCCAACGCTCTAAAGCCTCATACAGCTTGGGATCAAGTCGGAGCGGGAAATTTTTCTTAGGAGCCATAACGGGGTCCCGTTAGTACAACGAACCGGTATTAATGACCGGACTCGCTGAGCGGTCCGATACAATCGCAACAAGAAGATTGTTAATCATGGCCGCTTTCCTCTCTTCATCCAGGTGGAGACCTTCGGATTCCAAACGAGCAATAGCCATCTGAACCATACCCACAGCGCCATCGACAATAATTTGGCGAGCGGATAAAATAGCAGAAGCTTGCTGGCGTTGAAGCATGGCACTGGCAATTTCAGTCGAATAAGCAAGGTGGGTCAGCCGGGATTCGATGACCTCTACACCTGCTACAGACAGACGCTGCTGCAGTTCAAGGCTAAGCTCAGCGGCAACTTCATCTGCATTGCCCCTAAGTGAGTAGCCTTCGCTTTCAAAACGGTCATAAGGATATTTGCTGGCGACATGACGCAGCGCTGTTTCACTTTGAATTTCAACGAACTTTTCGTAGCTGTCCACATCGAAGAGGGCCTTGTAGGTATCGACTACTTTAAACACGATGACGGCCGCAATCTCGATAGGGTTTCCTTCAATATCATTTACTTTGAGTTTCACACTGTTAAAATTGCGCACCCGCAATGAAATTTTCTTTCTGTTTGAAAAAGGGACAATGAGCCATAGGCCGCTCTTTCGAATTGTACCTAAGTAGCTGCCGAAGAAAGTGATGACAGAAGCTTCATTCGGATTAACAGCAGTGATCGTCGAGACGAATATCAGCCCCAGAATAATAAGGATGATGCCCGGCGCAATTCGTTCTTGCGTAAGAAGGAAAACACCAATCCCACCGCCGATAATAAATAACAATAAACCAAGAAAACCATTTAATGACCAAGCATTCGTTTCTTTCATTCCTGCAGCTCCCCTTAGAAGAATATCTTTTTGATATTTATATGATATCACTTTTTACTTTTATTGTAAATGTCTTTCAAACAGAACGCAGCCTATTTTTTAATCTTGACACAATTGTTAGGGCATGCTATAAGTTAATAAATTCTAAGCAGTGAGGTGCTCGTCATGATTAAAGTATCCAATGAACAAGCTTTTCAAGAACAAGTCTCGCAGCCTACGTTGACCATTGCTGTATTCAAAGCAAGTTGGTGCAAAGACTGCCATTATATCGAACCCTTCATGCCGGCAGTGGAAGAAGCTTATGCTGGGCGTATCACATTCATCGAGTTAGACCGCGACGAAGTACCTGATCTTTGTGAGCAGTTGAACATCCTTGGTATACCGAGCTTTATCGCCTTCCGTGGAGGCCAAGAACTGGTTCGTTTCGTCAGTAAACTACGCAAAACACGCGAAGAAATTGAGGAGTTCCTGGGTCGTGCTATCGAAGTGTCCGATGCGCTAAAGTCATAGGCACAAAAAAATCTCTCTTTTGAGTAAATGGGGTAAAGTTTGACCCCATTTTACCAAAGAGAGATTTTTTTAACCCAAGTATATATCTAGGATCGATACCCATACTCAGGGGTATAGGTGTTAGCATTCAACGATTTGTTATTGCGAAATGTTTCATAGGCTTTAGGATCGCGGGTCGAGTCAGATTCGACAAGGACAAGGATTTTACCATCCTTAACGTAATTGTCATAATCCTTGGCCTCGTTCTCGGGAATACCTAAGCCGATCAAACCACCGACAAGGCCGCCTGCACCCGCGCCAACGGCTGCGCCGGTCAAAGTCGCGACAATTGGTCCAGCTGCTATGATGGGGCCAATACCTGGAATGGCGAGTGCACCAATACCCAGCAGTAATCCCGTAACGCCACCCAATACACCGCCAGCAGCTGCGCCTGTTGCAAGTCCTTCTTCCGCTTTGGATTCAGTTTCATTCTCAATGTGACTTAAGCCTTCGTTATTCCGACCAATAACCGAGATATCATCTGCTCTGTAGCCTTCTGCTTTGAGTTGGTTAATCACGCGAATGGCTTCTTCTTCCGAATTGAATACTCCAATAATGTGCTTACCCATAGATAAAACCTCCTGCGATCGATTTTGGTTGAACCGCAATAATTTGGTGCTCATCTTTTATTTACCCTCGTCCAAAAAGTTGAAACATTGAATGCCTTATGAACTTCATGACGGCCTAACGCGTGGTTTCGGAGCTTTGTAACAATTGCGAATGGATTTGCCTACTTATTACAGCTATAATTGAAAGCGGAACAACATCATTCGACATGATTAACAGAAGTCACGACATAAAAGTAGGTGCAATCATGCAAAAATTGATTCAAAGATTAGCGAATCTTTCCGCCATTGGCATGTTTCTTATTCTTGCAATGGGTGCCTTAGTTACGAAGGCTGACGCAGGTAGAGGCTGCGGAGATGAGTGGCCCCTGTGTCATGGGAAATTCGTCCCGGCACATACGATTTCATCGCTTATTGAGTACAGCCATCGATTGGTTGTCGGCATTGTGACGTTAATCCTGGTTGCTACATTCATCCTTGTATTTCGTTATGTGAAACGTAGAGATGCCAAATTTTTCATCTCTGCTACGGTATTGATGACGCTCATTCAGGCAGCAATGGGTGCTATGGCTGTCGTATGGCCGCAATCTTCACTCGTCTTGGCATTACATTTTGGATTATCCTTATTGGCCTTTGCTTTTTCTTTGCTATTAGCCATTGTTTTTACGCCTTGGGGGCAATTCCAGCGTGATACGGCCATTCGCAGCAGTTTTAAAGCCCTTGTATGGATAACGACGATTTACAGCTATGTCGTTGTTTATCTGGGTGCATTCGTTCGTCACACGGTTTCATCAGGTGGATGTTCGGGTTGGCCTTTATGCAATGGGGAAGTAGTCCCTGAACTCAGCGGGGCAACGGGTATTGTCTTTACCCACCGTGTAGCGGCATTACTGCTTTTTATATGTATTTTGTTTCTTTACTTACAAGCCAAACGTTATTATCATGGCTCAGACAAGCTAAGATTTGGCAGCAAATGGGCGCTAATTTTAGTGTCTCTTCAAGTGATTAGCGGTGCCGTTGTGACCTGGTCAATGGGGAATGAAGTCGCTTATTTATTTACCGGCATGATTCACGCGGTTATTGTTTCTTGCATGTTTGGATTCTTATGTTACTTATGCGTACTTACGCTATATGACCGCAAAGCTTAATACCTGACGGACGAGCTCCTTGGAAGCACGGCAGGGCTACCTTTGCGGTAGAGGAGGCCTTCTGACGCGGAAGGCTATTTCCTTTTTACTTACAATTACTCATCTACAATCTCACAGCCAAAGGTGGAACATACATGGTACCAACGAATTTACGAGCTTTTCTAGACATTTTGCGCCGCGAAAATCAACTGATTGAAATCTCCGCTCCAGTAGACCCAAATTTAGAACTCGCCGAGATTCATCGTAGAGTTATTGATGAGCAAGGCCCAGCCTTGCTGTTCACGAATGTCAAAGGAAGTTCATTCCCTGTCGTCTCCAATCTGTTCGGGACAACAAGACGCGTTGATCTTGCCTTCGGCCCCAAACCGGAGCAATTCATGAAAGCGGTTATTAACGCTACAAGCACGTTAATGCCCCCAACGCCGCAAGCGCTCTGGGGCGAACGTGCCCTCATTATGGATCTGCTGAAGGTTGGAACGAAGAAAGTACAACCGAACCAAGCGCCGATTCTCGGCGGCTTGAAGCAGGACAACCCACTCGCAGGACTGCCTGTCCTGACGAGCTGGCAAGAAGACGGCGGCCCGTTCGTCACGCTGCCGCTCGTCTACACCGAGCACCCGGACGGCGGTCATCATAATCTCGGCATGTACCGCATGCAGGTTTATGATGACTTCACTACCGGAATGCACTGGCAAATACATAAAGGCGGCGGCTTCCATTACCATGAAGCCGAGAAACGCAACAAGCCGCTGCCCGTCACCGTGTTCCTGGGCGGCCCGCCTGCGCTCATCGCCTCGGCGATTGCGCCAGTGCCCGAGCACCTGCCCGAGCTGATGCTCGCTTCGCTCATCCTCGGCCAGAAGCTCCCCATGGTGGAGAACCCCCATGGGGGGCACCGCCTCGTGGCCGAGGCGGAGTTCGCGATATGCGGCTCCGTACCGCCGCATACGAGACGTGCCGAAGGGCCGTTCGGCGACCACTTCGGGTATTACTCACTCATCCATGATTTCCCGGTATTCAACGTGAATCATGTATGGCACCGCAAAGACGCGATCTATCCGGCAACGATCGTCGGTAAACCGCGCCAAGAGGATTACTTCCTTGGCGAATTCCTGCAAAGACTGCTCGAGCCCGCGTTTCCGATGGCGATGCCGGGGGTTAAAGATCTCTGGACGTATGCAGAGACCGGGTTCCACCCGCTCGCAGCTGCCGTCGTCCGTGAGAGCTATAGCCGTGAGGCGCTTGGCACGGCATTCCGCATTCTAGGTGAGGGTCAGCTGTCACTCACCAAGTTCTTGATCGTCACGGACAAGCCGACGGTCTTGGCCAACTTCACTGAGCTGCTTGAAACTGTGCTGGAGCGTTTTGATCCAGGACGTGACCTATTCATCTTCAACAAAACATCGCATGATACGCTTGATTATACAGGTGGCCAGCTTAATCACGGCAGCAAAGCAGTCCTTCTCGGCACAGGTGACCCTGTACGCGAACTGCCAAGAGCCTACACCACCGGAGAGCTGCCTGAGATCCATGATATCACCGTTTACTGCGGCGGATGTCTGCTTGTCTCAGGGGCATCTTACGCGGCGGAGCCGGAGCTGCCACAGCGTCTGCTGGCGAATGCAGCCAGCCGCTTAACCGAGTGGCCGCTAGTCATCTTAGTGGATGATGCCAGTGGCATCGCGAACGACCAAACCAAGTTCTTATGGACCGTGTTCACTCGTTTCAATCCAGCAAGTGACATGTACGCGCAATCCAGTGTAAATCGTCATCATATCGCTTATGAAGTTCCGATTGTGATTGATGCTCGTATGAAACCGGGATACCCAGATGAGCTGTTCCCGCGGGAAGATATCGTGGAACTCGTGGATCGCCGCTGGAAAGAATATTTCGCATGAATGCGGATCGGCTCCGTTCCTTTTATCCACATGCAGGATTTGTTATGGTGTATATCCTTTGGGGCATTAATTTAGCTTCGCTAAAGATTGGGGGAAGAGAGTGGGATTCCCTCGTTTTTAACGGGTTGCGCTTCGCAAGTATGATTCCGATCTTGTGGGTCTATACTTACTTTTATTATCGATCGCGTTCGCTGAAGATGCAGATTGCTGGTAAAGATCTTCTCCTTATATGTGGATTAGGCATTCTCAATGCTATTGGCATGGAAGCCCTTCTGCAGTATGCCTTGCAGTTTTCTAACTCCGCGAATGGCGCTGTACTAGGACGCGGCTTCATGCCCGTCATAACGGTTCTTTTCGCTTTAATAGCTGGTCAAGTGAGGCTCACATGGCGCATCCTTATAGGGATTCCATTAGCTTTATGCAGTGTAATCATCATAGTCTCAGGTGGGGTTGATGGATTCCATCTTGGAGGAGAAACGTTTAAAGGAGATATCCTATTACTGATGCGCAGTGTTATGGGAGCCATTTATCTCATCGGTATGAATCGACTTGTATTGCGCTATCCGCTGCCGCTGTTGATTTCGCTTGAAATGACAGCGGGGGCGCTTTCGTTATTGCCCTTCGTACTTTTGCGTGCTGACGCAGCCTATTATGCGGCCATCTCTTCGACAGGTTGGATCAGTTTAATTTACACTTCCTTGTTGGCTACTGCCATAGGATTTTCTATACACAACTGGAGCTTAGCTAAGCTAGGGCCGTTCAAATCCTCTGCTTATGGATACTTACTTCCTGTAACAGCAGCTATTGCAGGCTTTATTTTTTTACATGAGTCTATCTCTCTGTATCAATGTTTGGGTGGTGTTGGGGTTTTGGCAGCTATGTATTTAGTGCAACGGGATCGTTCACAGAAGGTGAAACAGACAATGCTAAGCGAACAAATAGCAAAGCTATAACCGAACAAATTTGCTAGGATGAAAAAGGGGTGTGCCCGTGCTGCGAGTATTGTTCAATGAACCGAAACGAATCGATAGCGGACTTCTTCTAGACGCTGGCAACGCGGTGAGAACGTATATTGAGCTGTTGGAATCTAAGGAGCATAGCCACCTAGCCTCAGAGTATCCCAAGTACCATAGACGGGCGATCTGGAGCAAGGGGTTTATCGATGCCTTGGATGAGCTGGAACAGAGCAAATATTGCTGTGAGCGTTACGCTGAACATATCAGTAAGGCATTCTTGGAGGAAATGAACCCGCAAGAGGTCGAAGAATATCATCGATTTGTTTATTTTTATAAAAATGCCTTCATTCGCTTGTTTTCGATCTTGGACAAATTGGGCACGTTTATGAATGATCTATTCGAGCTGAAAACAGAGACGCTTAAGTCTCGTTTCTCGTACTTTACCGTACTGCGCCGCATGCATGAAAAACATATTCACGGTTCACTGGAACTCCAGCTTTATAATCTCAAAATGGATTATAAATCGGCATTAGACCGATTGCGAAATCAACGTAATATGGAAATTCATTATATTAATGCTGAAATGCTGGATGATCTTATGCAAAAAGAACCGATTCCAGGAGAACGAATTCATGTTGAAAATGTGAAATCAAATGTCGCTGATCTGCAGCAGGGATTTGAAATGGTGTGCCGAACCTTAACAATAGCTTTCTCTTATATTACGGCAAGTATTGCAAAGGGGTAAGAGGACCATGGAATTAAGAGGCCGAACGGTTCTTATTACAGGCAGCGCCAAAGGCTTGGGCAAAATGACCGCGATCACCCTAGCACAGCGGGGTTGTCAGGTAGCTGTCAATTATGTAAATAGTGAAAAGGAAGCCTCTGAGCTCGTCCTTCGATTGGAAGATCTGGGTGTTCGCAGCGTAGCTGTCCAAGGGGATGTTGCTAAACGTGAAGATATTATACGTATGGTGGAACAAACGACCTCTAAGCTCGGTCCGATTGATATACTCGTGAATAATGCCGGACCTTTCTTCAGAGAGCGGCGCTTTTTCGCTGATTATAACGTCGATGAGATTGAGTATCTGATGCGCGGCAATTTGCTTGGCGTCATGGAGCTTGATCATTTGGTTCTGCCTATGATGCGGGAGAGACGCTGGGGACGAATCATCCATTTTGGATTCGGCAAGGCGGCTGAAGCTAGGGGTTGGACGCATCGCGCCGTATACGCGGCGGCTAAGGTAGGCTTAGTTTCCTTCACGAAGACATTGGCGGAAGAAGAAGCGAGTCATGGGATCACAGTCAATATGATATGCCCTGGCGATATTCGAGGTAAGAACAAAGAACGGACGATGCAAGAAGCGCGTCTGGAGGTTGATGGGGAAACACCGGTAGGAAGACCTGGGACGGGCGAAGATGTAGCTAGAGTCATTGATTTCCTTTGTTTACCTGCATCTGATTTTATTACTGGAAATATTATGGATATTTCTGGGGGCCTCGATCCGATCCAACCATTGCCGGTGCTTAACCAGCGTAAAAACTAGTCCTTATCATATATGCAAAAAGAGCTTACCATAGAGGTAAGCTCTTTCTTATGATATAGTCGTAATTAGAATACCTGTACGACTTCTGTTATGCCTTCAACCTCTTCAACCAATGCGCGCTCAATACCAGCTTTCAACGTGATTGTTGAGCTTGGGCAGCTGCCGCAGGCACCCATAAGTTTCAGCTTCACAATACCGTCTTCTACATCAACGAGATCTACGTCACCGCCATCGCGTTGTAGAAAAGGACGGAGTTTATCTAAAACCTCAAGGACTTCATCATAAATTACTTCTTTTGTTTTTTCAGTCATTTGATTCATCTCCTTTCTTCTATTATTATATTACAATAATGTTTAAATGAAAATGGTTGTGGGCTTGAATATCAACATAAGGTGGAATTTATATAATGAGACCAATCATTGAGTTTTGTGCCAGTAATATGCACCATGGAACTGATAAAGTCATGAAAGCCTTGGAACAAAATCCTGACTTCGACGTCATGGAATACGGCTGTCTAGGCAATTGCGGACAGTGCTATATGGAACCTTATGCGCTTGTGAATGGCGAAATCATTGCAGCTGAAAGCGCCGATGCTCTCCACGAGCGCATTTTAAACCGGATTAAAGAAATAGAAGCAATGTACGAACTTCTTGGAGACTAATCTTACCCGAAGTGGCGTTTCGACTTCCAGAGTACACCGCTTTTGAGTACACGAGCGATTTTACCCGTCATTAACGTACGTTTACCCATGATGCCGAAGCCGGCCTTTTTACCTAGTGAACCCAGTGTACCTCTAAGTTTGATTTTACCAAGACGAGGTGTATCGCCTTTCCAAATCGACAGCATGGCTTCGGCAATCTGCTTGCCTTGGGCTTGTGCCGCTTGCGCACTAGGAGAGAACGGCAGGGAAGCACAGTCCCCTACGACGAACACTTCTTGATACTCTGGGATTTGATGATACTCGTTAAGCAGGATCCGGCCTTGGCGGTCTTTGGGTACATTCAAAGCCTCTACGATTGGATTGGGCTGAATGCCTGCTGTCCAGATCGTAGCATCGGTTTTAATAATTTCATCCCCGTTGTACAAATCTCCACCATCTAGGCGGACTAAAGATACTTGAGGACGGAGCTCAATATGATGTTCCGTCATCCATTCGCGAACGTACTGCTGCAGATTGCTCGGGAAAGCAGAAAGTAAGCTTGGACCACGATCAATCAATCGAATGTTCAAATCAGCCCGGCTTTCACGGAGCTCAGCTGCCATTTCAACACCGCTTAGACCTCCTCCAATAATGGAGACTTGTCCATATGGCGCAATGTCGTTAATGCGCTGGTAGGTAGCACGTGTCTGGCAAAGAGTCTGGATGCTGGAAGAGTACTCTTTAGCACCGACAATTCCATGATAACTATCCACACAACCCAGACCAATAACTAACCAGTCGTACGAAAGCGGTTCTTGATCTTCAAAAAGAATTTGCTTGTTGTTCAAGTCGACGCTAGAAACCTCACCGAATGTTAGAAGCAGACGTGGGTCATTCGGATAGGCAACACGAATATGAGTTTCAGCAATCGTACCTGAGGCTAGTGCGTAATATTCTGTTTTTAACCCTTGAAAAGGGCTTCGGTCAATTAGTACGAGTAGTGTATCTTCTGGTAAATCCTTCTCCAGCATGTTTAAGGCTATGGTCAAACCGCCATAACCTCCTCCAAGAATCACGAACTTTTTCATTCCATCCAATATCCCTTCTGAACAATATCTCTTCTCTAGTATGACTAATATACTCTGATTTCATTATAAAAGGTGTCGCGTTCAACAGGAACTCGTCCTGCGCCTTTAATAAGATAAACGAGTTCATCACGTGTAAGACCTTCTGGTGACAAAGCTCCAGCAGCATGAGAAATCTTCTCTTTCACGATCGTACCATGTGCATCCGAAGCACCGAAAGCGAAGGATAGCTGGGTCAATTTTGTACCAATGTTGATGAAATAAGCCTTAATATGTGGGAAATTATCCAGCATCAATCGGCTAATCGCAATGGTTTTGAGTTCATCCCAAGCAGGTACACGTTGCTTGAGTCCTGCGTTTTTGCTTGCCGGTTGAATGGAATTCGGAATGAATACTAAGAAGCCACCTGTTTCATCTTGGAGTTCACGCAGCAACAGCATATGACGAATGCGTTCCTCTTTTGTTTCAATTGAGCCGTACAGCATTGTTGCGTGAGTTTTCATACCGAGCAAATGAGCGTTACGATGCACGTCAATCCATTCCTCCGAGGACGCTTTTTCAACTTTCATTTTAGTCCGGTAGCGCTCAGTCAGAATTTCGGCTCCTCCTCCTGGAAGAGTGGATAAGCCTGCATCCATTAGTGTTTTGAGGACATCTCGGAAACTGAGACCACTGATACGCGAGAAAAATTCAATTTCAGCCGCCGTATGAGCTTTAATCGTAACGTCTGGGTAGGCTTGCTTCAATTGGCGGATACAATCCACATAATATTCAAAAGGCAAATGCGGGTTATGCCCTTGGCTAATATGAAATTCTTTAATTTCTGGATTAAAATTTTCAGCTACATAATCTAACATTTGACTAGGTGTCAGTGTGTATGATCCTTCTTCACCTTCGTCGCGGCGGAAATGACAAAAAGCACAATGCTCCTCGCACACATTCGTAAAGTACAAACTCATATTTTGGACAAAATAAACCTTGTTTCCGTTCATTCGTGTATTAACTTTGTTTGCTAATTGACCGATGGTTAGTAAATCGTCCGATTCATACAAAAATAGCCCATCTTCCATAGATAGACGTTGATTGTTCTCAACCTTGTCAGCAATTTCGGCCATCCGTTTGACCGGGTCTGTAGTCACAACACTCATCATTATTCCTCCTCTGAATAGTAAATAAAGTCCATACTGAATCGACGCATTCAGCTACATAAGGACCAAATGCGTTTTGCGGTGTGAGACGCTCGCGTACCTGTTCATCCAGTTCGGTTCAGGAATTCACATCGCTTTTCACTATACGTGCAATCCATCCATCCCATTATAAACCTACGTGTTGGGAGGGGCAATATCATTTAGATGGAGATAAATTGACAATATGCAAATAGGACATGATTTTTCCTATTATATTAGGAAATGTTATTCCCAATATTAACAAATTCCTGTATACTATTGCAATGTGATTACGTAGGGCTAAAGGTGATTATATCGTGATACCAGTATTCGTGACCGAACCGCAGGAACGATTAAATATAGAAATAGAACAGCTTAGAGGCCACATGGTTTCCTTAGGTACGGCATACGGCTTCCTTCATCCAGAAGTGCAGCAGTGCAGTCGAGAGCTCGATCAATTGCTGTTACAATATTATGCGATAAGACATAACCGTAAGTATGGCTGAAATGGCTAAGAATGACTGCGCAGCTGCCCTTGAGCAATGCACCAGATAGGAGTATACTTGATAGTAAGCATTACGAAAACTTAGTATAATGCCAGTTTTCCATAAGGAGAACTTTAGGGAGGGATTTCCGTTATGATTAACATTAGTGAATCAGCGTCAGATAAGATTAAAGAGCTTCTATCTTCTGAAGAATCACCGAACCTGTTCTTGCGTCTAGGTGTCAAAGCTGGAGGCTGCAGTGGTTTCTCTTACGGCATGGGCTTCGATGATGAGCAGAAGGATGACGATAAAGTATTCACCATTCATGGCCTCAAGGTCGTTGTGGACGAAGATAGCTCCAAATATTTATACGGTGTTGAAATTGACTACACAGACGCAGGCATGGGCGGCGGGTTCTCCATTAACAACCCGAACGCAGTAGCTTCCTGTGGATGTGGCTCATCCTTCAAAGTGAAGGATGAAGAGGGTTTAGTTGAGAAGTGCGACGATAAAGTCGAAGCTTAATACGTGATTACAACCTCCAAGCTTATGTGTTGATGTTAATACACAGAAGCTTGGAGGTTTTTTTATGTTAAAGAATAAAGAGAGATGAGTGCTAAATGGTATAATAGGGATAAATAGGGAAATGGAGGAGTAAATCATGAAACTACGTGAATCAGGTATCATTTTATTTTGCGAAGATTACGAACGAGTCTTAAATTTTTACACGGAGAAGATTGGTCTTCCTATTCGTGAACAAAAAAGTGATTTAGCTGTACTTGATTTTGGTGGCAGTTATTTAATGATTGAGGATAATGGCACTGCATCAACAACACCAAAGACTAGAGCGCAAAACCCTACAGTGATAAGGTTCAACGTAAATGATTTTGAAGATACAATTTTGGAGCTATTGAATCGCGGTGTGAAAGTCGATGTACATTCATTTAATTGGGGGAAAATTGGCGTAATCATTGATCCAGAAGGAAACAGGATAGAGATCAAGGATTAGTCTTATGCATGTAATTTCAAGTGATACAATATACATAAAAAGGAATTCCTGCAGTTGGTGAGAGGAGTTGAATCCTATAAGTGAATTGGAATTTTAATGTTTCAATCATCTCTACAATTGTTGTCATTTTCGTATTAATGCTGTTTTACAGAAATAGGGAAGAAGACGAAGGATATTTAGGGTTGAAATTAGTTGGGTATTACATTTTAGGTACTTTCAATTTAAAAGTTGGTATTTTAATTCCTATTGGATTTATTATTTGGCTGCTTTTGTTTCACCCGAAGACGAACCGAACGATTAAGAGATATTCGGCTATATTTGGATTACTTATGATGTTGATTGGTTATTGGATTCATTAGCTTCCCGAGTGCAGGATAGTTGCACTTGTGGGAGCCTTTTTTACATTATTTGCAAAAAACTAATGACTAGCGGAACCCTTTTAAGCATGGAAAGAATAGAATAGATTGAAAGGTTTAGTTTACTAGTGATATAAGAAGAAGGTGTGTCGATGGCTACTAGACAGGAATTTATTGAGATGATTGCACCTATTGCAGTGAAGCTTCGCTTAGAGAACTCACCGATCTATCCTTCAGTGAGAATCGCGCAAGCCATTCATGAGACCGGGGGCAATTTGAACGCGTGGAACAATCTAGTCGGATATAAGGTTGGTACTGGGGTGTTAACACCCTATTGGCAGGGGGATCGCGTTTCAACAACAACATGGGAAGTCATTGGAGGTATACGTTATGATAACGTACCTGGAGATTTTCGCGCATATCTTACGCTTGAGGCAGGGTTTCGTGATCAGGATTTACTTTTTGGATCCCCTCGTTATGCTAGTGTCAGGATGGCGAGAAGTCCTGGTGAGCAAGTGAAAGCATTGCAAAGCAGTGGATATGCAACGGATCCTTCTTATGCTAGTAAACTGAATACGATTATTCAAACCTATGGTTTAACTCACTTTGATGAGGAGGTCGTTCGTATGTTAGAGAAACTGCAGGAACAAATCGTAGCCTTACAAAATAGAGTAAGTTCCTTAGAGGAGCAAGCGGCGATGGAGGTCGTACCGCAAGGGCGAAAGCTGCTGTAGACGCTGCGGTCAAAGCCTCATTAATCGATACTCCGGAGAAAGGGAGCTATGATTTCTATCGATTATTAACAGTTCTTCATCGCAAAGGGATCATCTAATGGCATGGAAGAGAAAAGGCCGCAAGTGTATAACGGGTTGCTTATCCCTAATACACCATGCGGCCTTTAATTTTAACATTATCACCATACTTGGCTTTCATGAGCTTACTTTGTTCTAGCATAAATGCGTAAATTTCTTTCAAACGGTTCTTACGTGGCTTAATCGTTTCTTTAATTTCACCATTTAGTACAATATCGTAGACGATCATATCTTTCGCTCCTTTGTTTTTGTCTTTCTATTATCATTGTAGGCTATGAATATTAAATGACGATTAAAATTTCTTTTCAATTGTGTGAACAATCTTAAGGATTTGTTAAGTGAACGTAAAATATTTCCGTTATTTCGATCAATTTTTTTTATCGGCAGACTGGCAGTTTAGCGTGTGCATAACTTTATACACAGTATCCCCTAGAAATACAGTGCGTTTATGGGACATATTAACAATCTACCCACAGGATATGCACAGGTATCTGTGGATAACGGAACGCTTGTTCTAATTTTCCCCCCATGATAATATAATTACAAATTATAGAATAAAGGTGATTTCAGTGAGACAAATTAGTGACGAAACATTGATCGACTCTTATTACAAAGCATTAGATTTGAGATTGGAATCAGATTTTGTTGACCTGTTGCTCGCAGAAATACAGAGACGTAATTTAAAACTGCACGTCTACATCAAGGATGAAACCCCGCTAAACTAGAGAGTTTCATCATGAAGTTATTTGGATGGTAAAATTCTGGTGGCAGTCGGCGCAGTTTACCAGATGAAGGCATTGATTATTCTGTGATCCTAGTGTCCCATCTGACATGGAGATATCATCAATCTCTCGATAAGGAGAGTAGGGACCTAGATAGTCACTCCATTTCCCGCAATCATTCATCTGTTGTGAACAAACAGGACACTCAGTATTCAGCTCCTGTAGGCCGTTGCAAACTGGACATATATATGACAAAGGGGTATTCCTCCTAATCCGTAGATTAGGTTTAGAATACCCCATTTTATTTGAGAAGATTAAAATTTTAAGTTACTGCTGTGTCCTGGCGAAAGCTTGGCATTAGGGTCAATATAGACTTTAGCGTTATTAATTGCAGTAGGTGCTTCACCAAAGCCAACAGCAATCAGTTTCAATTTCCCAGGATAAGTTGTGATATCTCCAGCAGCGAAGATGCCTGGAATGTTTGTTTCCATTCTGGAGTCAACAACGATTGAGCCGTTTTCAATCTCAAGGCCCCACTCGGAGATCGGACCAAGGGAAGAAACGAAGCCGAAGTTAATGATAACAGCATCGACATCATGCACGGTTTCTTCGCCAGATTTGATATCTTTAAGTGTTACTTGCTCAATGCGGTCACTACCGTGAAGTTTAGTGATTTCCGTAGGAGTTACAACATTTACTTTGGAGTTCATCAAGTTTTCTACGCTGTGCTCATGTGCACGGAATTTATCTCTACGGTGGATAAGCGTGACTTTCTCCGCGATAGGCTCAAGCATTAATGCCCAGTCAACAGCTGAATCGCCGCCACCGCTGATTAACACTTTTTGGCCAGCGAATGCATTCAAATCACTAACGAAGTAATGCAAGTTCTTCTTCTCGAATTGCGCGGCTTCCGGTAACTCAAGACGACGCGGTTCGAATGCGCCAACCCCACCTGAAATAATAACAGCGCGGCTCAAGTGTGTGCCTTTGTCTGTTGTTATTTCGAAGAGACGCTCTTCTTTTTTGATCACTTGGTGTACTTTCTCTTCCAAGCAAGTGTTGATTTGAAAGTGTTTCATCTGAGCTAACAAGTTGTCCACTAATTCTTGTGCGGTTACTTTTGGAAAGCCAGCTACATCATATATGTATTTCTCCGGATATAAAGCTGCAAGCTGACCACCAAGCTGCGGCATACTTTCGATAATCTTTACAGATGCTTGGCGCATACCCGCATAGAAAGATGCGAACATTCCAGCAGGACCACCACCGATAACAATAATGTCTACGATGTCTTGACTAGTTTCTCTCTCGTTCATTGATTAAACTCCTCCGATTCATTTCCTTTGATGTGTGTGATTCTCCTGAGTACAGTCACAATCATTATTCCATTATAAACGTCTCTTCTAATGAAGGAAACAGAAAAATGAGATTTCTTTATATAAATCGCTTATATATACGATAAATTATGTTTGCCACAGTTGGACAAGCTAGAAAGGTCCTTATGCCTTATTTTAAGCCAAAATAGGACTTGATATTTACTTATGAAAATTATATTATATCATGAGAATCAGTTTACGCATGTTGTGACTAATTTCATCCTGTTTCATCATAATTCGCTGCGTCTGAGTGCAAACTAGAGGCAGTATACTACTTTTGAAGCTGTTTGTGTAATTTTTCACAAGATAGAGAAACCATAGGACTATAAATACGGATATGGAAGTGAGAGAGAAATGAGTAGAATACCAAGAATCGTTATTTTAGGAGCAGGCTATGGCGGGATTCTATCCGCAATTCGTTTGCAAAAAGAATTAAATTACAATGAAGCTGATGTAACACTTGTAAACAAACATGACTATCATTACATTACTACCCATCTTCACATGCCTGCTGCAGGGACAGATAATCCTGAAAATGCACGCGTGAACATTTTGAAATTGATTGATGAATTTAAAGTTGATTTCGTGAAATCGACAGTTACACAAATCCGTCCGCACGAGAAAAAGGTTATTCTCGAAGATGGAACGCTTTCCTATGACTACCTGGTTATTGGTCTTGGTGGCGAAGCTGAAACTTTCGGTATTCCAGGTCTTAAAGAAAACGCATTGAACATCCGCAGTATCAACAGCGTTCGTTTCATTCGTGAACATATTGAATATCAATTCGCGAAGTACAAGCGTGAGCCAGATCGCAAAGATTACCTGACATTCGTTATCGGTGGAGCAGGGTTTACTGGCATCGAGTTCATTGGTGAGCTTGCTGACCGTATTCCACAGCTTTGCAAAGAATTCGACGTGGATCCTTCTCTTGTGAAGATTTATAATATTGAAGCAGCTCCAACAGCGCTGCCAGGATTCGATCCTGAGCTTGTTGAGTATGCGATGAAAGTTTTGACTGACAAAGGCATTACTTTCAAAATCGGTACAGCAATTAAAGAATGTACACCTGAAGGTGTTCTGATCGCTGGCGATGAGTTCATCAAAGCAGCTACAGTTGTTTGGACAGGCGGTATCCGCGGTAACCATATGCTTGATGAAGCTGGCTTCGAAACGATGCGAGGCAGAATTAAAGTTGATGAGCACCTGCATGCGCCAGGTTTCGATAACATCTATGTTGTTGGTGACTGTTCCATCGTGATGAACGATGAAGGAAGACCATATCCTCCAACAGCTCAAATCGCTATGCAGCAAGGTGAAGCTGTTGCGCACAACCTGATTGCTTCCATTCGCGGTTCGCAAATGAAAACTTTCAAGTACTCCAACAAAGGTACAGTTGCTTCCTTAGGTAAAGGTCAAGCCATTGGTATCGTTGGTTCCCGTAAGCTTAAAGGTAACGTTGCAGCCATGATGAAAAAAGTGGTTGATATGAGATACCTCTACATTATCGGCGGTATTCCACTTGTTATACGTAAGGGACGTTTCTAGTCATCATTAGTAAACGGGGGGATCGCCATGCGGCACTGCAGTGTCCAAGTAAGAGGACTTCTTACCCGGGATGAACTGGATCGTTACAATGCCTTGATCGAGGTCGGTCACTTTCTAGAGACTGAGAAACGTTATGATCATGTAGCCGTTGTGCAAAAGGAAATTGATATCCTCATTCTTCCTGCGATTGAACGCTTGAAGGAAAAAGGTCGTCAGCGTGACCGTGATACGGAAGCGTATCTGGCTCGTAAAGCGCAGATGGAAGCTGAATTAGAGGCTGCCCTGCGTGACGACGAGGATGAGGAGTAATTCATTGATAAGAAAGCTTCGCTCTTCACTGAGCAAGCTTTCTTTTTTTTGCTTCATTCATCTGCAATGGCTGTTTACCCTCTTCCAAAAATGTGCACAATGTTGATTGTACAGGGATGCAAAAAGAGTGAAGGACACGGAGTCCTTCACTCTTGAGTTATCTCTTAAATTTGAATTAATTTAACAAATTTATCAGGTGTCAGCAGGTTACCGACGTAGAAGTCTCCGAACTCACCGAAACGTGCGCTCACTTCGTCGAAACGCATTTCATAAACAAGCTTTTTGAAATGAAGAGGATCATCGGAGAACAGGGTTACGCCCCACTCCCAATCATCAAGTCCTACGGAACCGGTAATGATTTGTTTGACTTTACCTGCGTATGTGCGCCCAATCATACCATGGCTGCGCATCATTGTTTTGCGATCTTCTGCAGGGAGCATGTACCAGTTGTCATTGCCATCGCGACGTTTATTCATCGGATAGAAGCAGATGTGCTTCGATTTAGGCAGGATAGGCTTCAAGCGGGCCTGAATTTCCGGATCTTCCGAAGGATCCACACCTGGCTTAGCTAGATAACTGCTTAATTCTACAATGGATACGTAGGAATAGACCGGGATTGTAAAAGCGGCGAAGCTTGATTTATTAAACGTATTTTCCAATTCATTCAGTTCTTCAAGCGTTTCGCGCATTTGCATGAATACAAAGTCGGCTTTCTGACCAACGATGCTATAAACGCCAGTACTGCCTAGTTTATCGTTCTCGAATTGCTGCCACTGGGACAGAAATGTATTCAGCTCGTCCGTTGCGTGTTTACGCTCCTGAGGGGTTGCGGCATGCCATGCGTTCCAGTCGATCAGACGGAAATCATGGAGCGCATACCAGCCTTCCAGCGTTTGTACGGCTTCACTCATTGGTTTTCCTCCATTCAAGGGCTAATATCCCCTACATTGTATCCAATTCATAGGGAAAGGGCAAATGAACAAAGGGTGAAGAGGGAAATGTTCAATTTGTGTACACTTTACCTGTGACATTTCGTGGATTACAATTATAAGGAAGTCAGATAGATGAACGGCTTCTTACATTGTTAAGGGGGAACATACATTGTTACAAATGGTCATTGCCACTGTCTTAATGATAGTGTTATTTTTTGGGATCGGGTTTATTTTGAATATGCTAATGAAAACAACATGGTTTCCACTTTATGCTTTTATTGCTCTGGTTATTGGTGTTGTTATTTATGGTTCAATAGGAGAGGCGTCTTTTCTTTCCAGCGGAGAGAGCTTCACAATTGTTGATATTGTTCCGGCTATCGGTGGTTTAGTTGGCGCTATTTTAAGTGGATCGGCCATTAAAGCGCTGCGGATTAGAGGCTTCAAAATGTTTTAAGGTTCTCATAGAAATAGGCAGAACTGGTCACTCTAAGGTTGAGTTGCCTAAATTGACCTTTCGGAGGAGACTATTTTGCCTTTGGCCCATGTGAACGGAACCCAATTGAATGTTGAGATTACGGGGACTGGCACCCCAATCGTCTTTATTCATCCACCATTATTAACCTTACAGACGTTTGCTTATCAAAGAGAGCAGCTTTCGGACCATTTCCAAGTCATTACTTTTGATATCAGAGGGCATGGTGCGAGCAAGTCTTCAGAACGTACATTTAGCTATGCGCTTATTGTTGAAGATATAAGACAATTGCTAGATTACCTGGGTATTGAAAAAGCGTTCTTATGTGGTTATTCCACAGGTGGCGCGTTAGTGCTGGAAGCGCTGCTTACGTACCCTAAACGTTTCTTTGGGGGAATAATGGTTAGCGGGATGTCGGAATTAACAGATCCTTATAACAAAAGCAGGGTATGGCTCGCCGCGCGGATGGCCGGTTCTGGTCTCTTTATGAATTTGTTGAAAAAAGCGATCACCTTCGGGAATGCGGATAATGCTTCTACTTATCACGCACTGTACCAAAGCTCCGTTAGCGATGATGCCAAAAATGTGAAGCCGTATTATGAACAGGCCCTTACCTACACCTGTACGCGCCGTCTTCGGGGGATCCAGCATCCGATCCTATTGATTTATGGTCAAAAGGACCGCACATTTCATCGGTATGCGAACATACTCCATGAAGAGCTGCCGCATAGCTCCCTCTATTTCATAAAGGATGCTAAGCATCAAATTCCGATTAAAAACCCTTCAAAGATGAATGACTTGATCCGCCTTTGGGTGGACAGCCTGGAAGATATTCAGACACAGCGTATACAGTTGGACTTAGCGATTGCAAAGAAGCTGAACCCAGACATGTATGGCGAGGACATCAAGGAAAGTCAGCTGCCACTTTGATAGATTGAAGAGCCTGTTGAGAAAACTCAACAGGCTCTGTTTTTATTTAATAAGTCCGAAATTAAAAGTGTTCCAAAACAACCTTTCCAACTGTGTCGCCTGCTTCGATCATAGCGTGGGCCTTCCGCAAATTTGTTGCATCGATAGGCTCCATCCTTACAGCCAAAGTGGTACGGATGGTACCAGAATCGATTAGTTGGGCTACTTCATTTAGCAGTTTATGTTGTTCGATCATATCTGCCGTTTGGAACATCGAGCGGGTGAACATTAATTCCCAGACAAACGTTACGCTTTTATTTTTAAGCAAAGTCAAATTGAGTGGATGGTCCGTCTCAACGATGGAGCAAATTTTGCCTTGCGGCGCAATCGCTTCGGCCATGTTCTGCCAGTGCTGCTCCGTACTATTTAAACACAAGATATAGTCGGTATGCTGTAAGCCGAGAGCGTTCAATTGAGGAACGAAAGAATTGTGGTGGTTGATGACATGATCTGCTCCCATTGTTTTCACCCAATCGATCGAAGTGGGACGGGAAGCCGTACCAATTACTGTCAGGCCGGCATACTTCGCTAGTTGTATTGCAATGGATCCTACACCCCCAGCAGCACCTATGATCAAAATAATCTTACCAGCGTTAACGTCTTTATTGTGGGACACACCTAGTCGGTCAAACAGTGCCTCCCAAGCTGTTATGGCTGTTAATGGCAGTGCTGCCGATTGAGCGAAATCAAGCGTTGACGGTTTTGTTCCGACGATACGTTCATCGACAAGATGAAACTCGCTGTTTCCGCCCGGGCGTGTAATGCTGCCTGCATAATAAACCTCATCGCCTGGTTGAAATAATGTGCATTCCGGTCCTGTTTGTTCCACTACACCCGCGACGTCCCACCCCAGGATTCTTGGTGGTACTTCAGTCTTATCTTTTGGAGCCCTTACTTTGGTATCGACTGGATTTACAGAAATAGCCTTAACTTTGACAAGGAGATCTTTACCTATAGGAACCGGCTTCTCAATTTCCACATCAATCAAGCTTTCCGAATGCTCCACATTTAAATACTTATATAGACCTACTGCTTTCATAGTCTCTTTTGCAATCATATTTCCCATCTCCTCATTTAAATAATTGTTCTTTGTTGTTAGTTTAATCGATTCGTTTTAAAATAGTAAGTACGCACAATAATGTTATGTAGTATCAATTTGTATACTGTTAAGGAGCTGAATCGTAATGCGTGATCGTAAAAGCGGGTACGGCAACCTTCATAATGATGAAGGCTGTCCAGTTGAATATACATTGGATGTTATCGGAGGCAAATGGAAAGGCGTTATTTTATATCACCTGATTGGAGGGACCAAAAGATTTAATGAATTCAGAAGAATCTGTCCATCCATTACGCAGAGAATGCTGACTCTACAATTAAGAGAACTGGAAGAGGACGGCATTGTCCACCGCGAGGTGTATCATCAAGTTCCTCCAAAGGTTGAATATTCGTTGACTGACTTCGGACAAACATTGGTCCCTATTATTTTACTTATGAAAGATTGGGGCAATGCTTACAAAAACAAGTCGGAGTGTCGCGTCTAATGGCTAAGTTGTCGGAATTTTGCCGTCCGAAAGGTTGGTTTTTTCAGATTAGGTAATATTATCTTTCTCTCGTAGATACCAAGCGTGTCGATTTTTGTGGTAGACTAATAGAGAGAAACCGAGAAGCTTACATAGCTGCAATCGGTTGAGGCAGGATGGTGCTGTAACGGAATGAGAATGACGAATATGCTGCATTTCACCGAGAACCACAGGTTTTGTGTGAACCGTGAGTTTTCTTTGAGCAGTCTGGATTATAAAATGTTAGCAATTATGTATCAGCCTATGATCGGCGGTTTGGCTATTAGTCTCTATCAAGCACTTTATCTGCAGATGAGTGCAGAAAAAGTCGGATATTCGCCGTTGGAACAACAACGAAAGCTATTTCTTCTGCTCGAGCTTGAGCAGGGGGAGCGAGGACGCAAATATCTAATAGAGCAATCTTCGAAGCTTGAAGCCATAGGGCTCCTGCAGACAACTCGCAAGTTTCTTCCGGGTGAAGAAGACTATGTCTTCGTGTATACCTTGTTCCCTCCGCTAGGGCCCAATGAGTTTTTCCGCAATCAGCATTTGACGCTGCTGCTCCGCGATAAGGTCGGTAAGTTCATGCTCCTGTCCCTTCGGGAAGAGCTGCTCTCGCCGGAGCCGGAAGAGTGCCATGATGCGAGTGAAGAGAACCTGTCTGTTCCGTTCTATGATCTATTCCGCCTCAATACTCAGGTGGTTGACTACGAACTGGAGCAAGCCCTGTATGAGGCCTCGGCCAGTAAACAGGGAGACGCTCGCATGGATGTGACAACCAAAGGCTTCCAGTATGCGGATATCATTATGAGGTTCCCGCGAGGAGCGAGTAATCGCGTTTTCGTTGAAGCTCTCAAGCATAAACCGGATCAGATGGCTGCAATTAATATCGTGGCGAAAAAATACAACCTATCGCTTCAGGAAACATGCCGTTTGCTGGATGAGGATGGCGCATTCACCGAAGAGGGCGAGCTGCAGATGGATCTTATGCAGTATAATGCGAATCTGTTCTACAGACAGAGCAAGAAACGGGATGAGGAACGAGAGCGCACGTTGTCCAGGTCGGAAGAGAAGTCGGAAGGCGAAGCGAATGAGGATATGCTAGACACGTCTGGAGACAAGTCAGTTGAGATGGCTTATTACCTAGAAGTGCCGCAGCAGCTGCGAGGCGAATGTACAGATCATCAATACAATTACATTATGCGAAATGAGCCGTATACGGCAGTTCTGAAAATGTTCTTTACTCAGGGCTCCATTCCGGACGGTGTACTTAATATATTTGAGAAGATTGATTTGAATTACAGATTGAAAGAGGAAGTCATTAATGTCTTGATCCACTTCCTACATATCGACCGCCGCTCATGGGCCAAGTCTTCGATTGAGGCGGTCGCATCGGATATGCTGGGCAAGCAAATTGTCACTTACGAACAAGCAGTGGAATATGTGCGTGAGAAAATCAGCTACAAACAGAAGGCTGCTTCCAAGGTTGAGGCCGCTAAAGCAGGCGGTGGCTCTGTAACTAGAGGCCGACAAGGCAAGACGCAGAAGCCTCACATACCGATCGTTGTGCCGGATGCCGGCACAGCGGCGGCATCGAGGCTGACGGATGAAGAGCTGGAAGCCGCGAGACGGATGGCGCAAAAGCTGGACGAGCGCTTTAATCGGAAGAGCTGACGGTTAGGGGTCTCAGTCTGCCTTTGATGTAACGAAAACTAACGCAATCGTAAAGAAAAGTATCGGAGAATGCTGTTTTAAACAACGAACTAGAGAATTATTAGGAGGTGCAGGAAGCATGGATTCCCTTTCTCACTTACTCAAATCAATGCCGCAATCCGAATGGAGACGGAAGGCAGAAGCGAAAATTAAAGTTGTCATGGATGACGCCTTAGTTCATAAATTTCGTCAAAAGTATCCATTTGTCGATGACTATACCATTAAGATTAATATGAACAAGCTGTATCAATATGTGACAGAGTTCAAAAACTGTTCGAACTGTCCAGGTTTAGAAAACTGTCCGAATGATATGACAGGGCATTATACGATGTTAACAGCCGATTCCGTCAATGAAAAGTCGTTTGTTCATGAGGAAAAGGTAGCTTGCAAGAAGTTCAACGCGAAGCAGCTGCAGGATGCCATTAGCAGCCGAATCCGCACCTTTCACGTGGATCCACGGATGATTTCGCGCAGTTACTCGTTTGGAGATATCCTTGAAACGGATCTAGATCGGGCGAAAGCCGTTATGCAAATTAACGACTATGTCAGCCTGACCATGGAAGAGGGGCTTCAGACTAGAGGACTCTACTTATCCGGATCATTTGGAACGGGGAAGACGTTCCTAATGGGCTATATGCTGCACCAACTGGCCAAAGTCGGTATGACAGGTGCAATCGTCTATATGCCGGATTTTGCCGAGGACTTGAAGGGTATGTTCCAGGAGCCTTACAAGCTTAAGGAAACGATTGATCTTCTGAAGGATACGGATTTATTAGTTTTCGATGATATTGGCGCGGAGAATTTGAATCCGTGGCTACGAGATCATGTTATTGGCGCTATCGTTAATCATCGGATGAATCGTAAGCCGACCTTTTTCACATCCAATTACGCACTCTCTGATTTGGAAAAGCATTTCAGCTTCACGAATAAAGATGGTGACGAGGAATACAAGGGACAGCGGATTATGGACCGTATTCGACCTTTTGTCGATGTGGTTGTGGTGACAGGTACGAACAAGCGCGGGAAATAATAAAAAGCTTTACAGATGAGTTCATCTGTAAAGCTTTTTTAAATTATTAAAAATTGGCATGAAAAACCGCTTCACACTGAGTGCAAAGCGGTTCTCTTTCAGGCTTGGACATTCCTATTTCATAACTTGAATCACGGTTGCAATAGCTGCAATTAGAAACAATACGCCAAAGAATGCGCCAAACCCAATGCCTACATCCATGAAATCATTACGCGGTTCTTCGTACACGTGAAGCTCAGGGTGTTTAGGATCGCTCATGTGGTTACCCCCCAACGTCCGACATTCGTATGTTTAAGTTTAGTATACCCAAATTCGTCGAAAGTTGTAAAGCTTATCAAAGTGACAATTGTGCAAACAATAACGGATAGCAGCGGAAAGTATTAAATAAGACTTGACTCTAACATTAGTGTCATGGTTTACAATGAGATCATCCTTACTTGATCAAGGAAAAGGAAAAAGGTGAAGGCCATGCGGATTAGTGAGTTATCCAAGCTTACCGGAGCCAGCATTCGTTCTTTGCGGTATTATGAGGCGAAAGGGCTAATCGCGACACAGCGTGAAGAAAACGGATATCGGGTGTTCAACCAGATGGCTGTTGAGCGCGTGAAGACCATTCAGTTTTATTTGAGCTTAGGCTTTACGACCGAACAAATTGAAAGCTTTCTGAACTGCGTCATGAAAAATCAGGAGTCGATGTGCGATGATTTGCTGCCACTCTACACAGAGAAGCTCGAAGAAATCGAACAACAGATGAAGATGCTGCAGCTGCTGCAAGCTAATTTGAAGGATCGTATTGCTTATATCGAGCAGCAAAGACTTCAGGGGCTGCCTGTAGGTTTACCTGCTAAGTAGATCTAATTTCAACCTTTTTGCTAACTTATGGCTTGGTTGAAATGACCCACTGGTGTGGTATACTTTACATGTTGACGTTCATCGGTAGCTAGGTACTACTTGATGTTATAAATCAAATCCATTCTTAGAAGGAGGAACTATCATGTCAATCGTGAATGTTTCTGATAACAGCTTTAAAGCCGAAGTTGAAGGAGAAGGTACAGTACTTGTAGACTTCTGGGCACCTTGGTGCGGACCTTGTAAAATGATCGCTCCCGTTTTGGAAGAGCTTGATAAAGAAATTGAGTCCTTGAAAATCGCAAAAGTAAACGTGGATGACAATCCAGAATCTGCTGCTCGCTTTGGTGTTATGAGTATCCCAACATTGATCGTTTTCAAAGACGGACAGCCTGTTGATAAAGTGGTTGGTTTCCAATCCAAAGAAGCGCTGAAAAATGTTGTTTCTCGTCATCAATAATTTGTTACAAACTAGAAACAATTGTTCGTGAGAAAAAGCTCTTTTTCTGCTATGCTGAAAAAGAGCTTTTTTTTGTTTTCTGAAAATAGGGGGGCGTTTAAATTAGGAGTACTTAGGTAACTAGGGAACTCCCGAACTTGGCGGGGAAATATAGTGTAAGTTTTTGCGCGAGAGGAGATTGGATGCATGACCGAGCATGAGCATGAGGACGCTGGAGTCCGCGAACAGAGTCTGGAAGTTATTAAACACAAGCTGAGCTTATTACCGGATAAGCCAGGCTGTTATATCATGAAAAACCGCGAAGGTACCATCATTTATGTGGGAAAAGCGAAAGTACTGAAGAATCGTGTGCGCTCCTATTTCACGGGGAGTCACAGTGCAAAGACGCAAAAACTAGTCAGCGAAATCCGCGACTTTGAATATATAATTACCTCCTCGAACATGGAGGCTTTGATTCTTGAGTGTAATCTGATTAAGCAGCATCATCCGCGGTACAACGTACTCTTGAAGGATGATAAGACGTTTCCATACATCAAGATTACACATGAAGAGCAGCCGCGCCTAGAAGTCACGCGGCGGGTGTTTAAAGATAAGGGCAAGTACTTCGGCCCTTATCCGAATGCTTTTGCTGCCCAGCAAACGAAGAAGCTGCTGGACCGGCTTTATCCACTGCGCAAGTGCAAGACGATGCCCGAGAAAGTATGCCTATACTATCATATCGGGCAGTGTCTGGCGCCTTGCGAATTCGACGTAACCGCCGAGACGAACGAGCGGATGGTGCAAGAGATCAGCCGTTTCCTGAACGGGGGACACGACGTTATTAAGGAAGAGCTGACGACCAAAATGCTGGCCGCAGCAGAGGAACTGAACTTCGAGCGCGCCAAGGAACTGCGCGATCATATCTTGAATATCGACGCCGTGATGGAGAAACAGAAGATCACGACGGCTGATGCGCTAGACCGCGATGTCTTCGGTTACGCGGTCGACAAGGGCTGGATGGCTGTGCACATCCAGTATATGCGGCAGGGCAAGCTTATCGAGCGGCATGTCTCGTTATTTCCGTATTACGGTGATGAGTACAATGACTTTATCACCTACGTTACTCAGGTCTACAGCGACAATCCGGCGCTGCCGAAGGAGATCTTCCTGCCGTCGATACCCGTACAGGTGGCTGTTACTCCCATGACGGGGTCCGAAGGAGAGGCCGATAAGCCTACAGCTGTACCTACAGATGTCATTGCCGAAGCTCCCGCTGAAGCCACAATTGACACCCCTGCGGAAATCCCTCCGGAAGTTGTGGCTCAAGTAGAGGCTGAAGAGAAGGATGTCCGCGAAGCACTGGAATCCTGGCTCAAGGTCAAGGTGCATATCCCGCAGCGAGGACTGAAGAAGCAAATGGTCGATATGGCCAAAGACAATGCCCGCAATGCGCTGGATGAGAAATTTCGCCTGGTGGAGCGCGATGAGCGTCGCACGACCAAAGCGGTCGAGAATCTTGGAGAATGGCTCGGGACGGGAACTATTCGCCGTATCGAAGCTTTCGATAACTCGAACATACAAGGGACGAACCCGGTTTCTGCGATGGTCGTCTTCGTGGACGGCAGGCCCGATCGTAAGGAGTACCGCAAGTACAAAGTCAAAACGGTCGTTGGCCCGGATGACTACGAAACAATGCGCGAGGTCATACGTCGGAGGTACGAGCGTGTACTTAAGGACAATCTCACGATGCCTGACCTGATTGTTGTGGACGGTGGGAAAGGGCAGATCTCAGCAGCCGTAGACGTACTTGAGAATGAATTAGGTCTGTTCATTCCGATCTGTGGACTCGTAAAAGATGCGAAGCACAAAACAGCGCAACTCATGATCGGAGATCCTGCAGAAGTTGTGCCATTGCCGCGTGACAGCCAGGAGTTTTACTTGCTGCAGCGGATCCAAGACGAGGTTCACCGTTTCGCGATTACGTTCCACCGCGAAACAAGGGCGAAGTCAATGGTTGTTTCACAGCTGGACGCGATTCCCGGCATCGGGGAGAAACGCCGGAAGGCATTGCTTAAGCACTTTGGCTCCGTACGCAAAATAAAAGAGGCTGAAGTCCAAGACTTCAAGCCTCTGGGTATAGGTGAGAAATTAGCTAACGAAATTCTCAAAGCGCTTCAAGGCGAGGCGGCGGCTCCCCAGGAATAAGGGGACCCCGCCTTTTTCCATGCAGCCAGGCTAGCAGCAAGCCAATCAAACCAGGCAGCAGGATATAGAAAATGCCAGCAAGCACATCGCTTACATGTCCGAGGTAGAAGAGGGACATCCCCATGAGGATGCTGTCCATGCAGGCATGAGCGAATACGGCGGTAATGAAACCGTACTTAAGGAAGACATAACCAAGAATAATGCCTATGATGGTGACCTCGATTAGCCGAGTATACACTGGATAAATGGGATACTGAGTGTGACTGGCCGCCCAGATCACGCTGGGAATAACAATTGCAATAAAGTTTGAGCGAAACAGCTTCTTGAATAAAATGATGCCGAGCAGTCGGTAGGTCGCCTCTTCAGATATGGCAGCAACCCAAGCCATAAGAGGGAAGAAGCGAGGTTCTACCATATTAAGAACTGAATCGGACGGATCGTTCACAGCCCAAACATCAAAATTTACTTCACCTGTGTAAAAGAGCACCTGCTGAACGCCTAAGATGAAGAGAGCAAGCAAATAGCCGCGCCCCATGCCGTTATAAATCTCAGTCCCAAATGATGATTCTTTCCAAGCCGGCCATTTCCGCGCTCCGATTGAATTCCACAATCCGTTACCTGCTACTAAAGCTAGGTAGAGAGATATGCCGAGGAGCACAGTCACTACATTCATGAAAATAATAGCTGCCCATGTTGCGAATTCATCGTTCAGAGCTCCACTCATAGACCTAAAAGCAGGGTACATATTAAAATTGTTGGTGATATAAATGGCTAAGAAAATGGCTGTCAAAAGCAGCCCTCTACTGAATTTCATATGTTTTCTATAGATGATGGCGAATACAATCGCGGCAATGGTCATGATGAGTGTGAAGCCCATGGAAATCCAAGTCATGATAGATGCGGAGCGATCCTGCTGATCGATCCAGATTTGATGCGACGCCGGTAAGCTGAAGAGCACGTTATAACCGGTCAGATTTTTATCATCGAAATCAACTCGAACCTGTAACTTTGCTTCGCCTAGCGGTTTCGTTTGCTTTTCATAAAATAAGGTTGTTCCATGCGCTCGCTCGTCTTCGGCGGTCCGTTTATCTATGGGTGCGAAGTCATCCGGCTCAAATCCTTGCTTCCGAATTTCCTGCTTGGCCAAAATGTCTGCTTTCTGCTTACTGATGATTGCCTGATCGGAGGGATTTTGCGTTTCACGCCATCCAATAACGGATGCATTCGTGTAATTAATCTCAACTTCAAACTTACGGCTGGTCTTGGTATCTTCTACGCTTACTTGATAGTAATCAATGGGGTAACGCTCCCCATAGTCCTTCATATAAGCTTCTAACAAATGCTCCTTTTGCAAATAACCGCTGCGATCCTTCTTGGATTGATAAACAACAAAGGTTTGCGGGTTATGCACATCGTAACGCTCACTTACAAATTGAGCTGCGCGATCCGCAGCCTGCTGCTTCGTAATTGATGGATTGTCTGCTGCCGGCGGTTCTTCGGCCTGAAGTCCGTACAATGCGGATATTCCCAAGTAAAGGGCTACTCCAATGCATGCAAGGAAGAGGAGAAAACGATTTAATTTTGGCCTGATCATAGTGAGTTCCCTTCTACATTCTCGATTCTGAAATCACATCTTTCACGTTATCATAGTTTAAAAAGAAAGCCAATTTAGTGGTAAAGAATTAAAAACAATTATATAATACCTATCAATTGGGTAACGTTCGGAATTTCTAAATAATAACGGGGGAACCCTACTGTTAACATTGGAAATCCTTATCTCTTTATTGTAAACACAGGAGGCACTATGATTAAAAAAATCAATATTTGGCGACTGACGCCTCCACAAATTCTCGTTCTCGGATTTGCTGCTATTATTTTCTTAGGAGCAGGTCTTTTGACGCTTCCCTTTGCTTCGGCAACGGGACATTCGATTGCTTTTATTGATGCGCTGTTTACAGCAACTTCGGCAACATGTGTGACTGGTTTGGTCGTAGTGGATACTGGGAGTACCTACACCATGTTTGGTCAGATCGTCATCGTGAGCTTGATTCAAGTTGGTGGATTGGGGTTCATGACGATGTCGACTTTAATTGCTTTTGCCTTTCGTAAAAAAATCACACTAAAAGAACGACTAGTTCTGCAAGAGGCTTTTAACCAAAGTAGTATGGAAGGTATCGTCCGACTTATCCGTAGAGTTATTATTTATTCATTAACGATTGAAGCTATTGCAGCAGTTATTTTGACGATTCGTTGGTCATTTGATATGGATGTTGCTCAAGCCCTTTATTTCGGAATCTGGCATGCGATATCGATGTTTAATAACGCTGGTTTCGATTTATTTGGAACTGTCGATGCACCATTTGTTTCCTTTACAGCCTATGCCGACGATTTCGTTGTAAACTTTGTTGTAATGGCGCTGATTGTGCTTGGGGGTATTGGATTTATTGTTATGTCCGATGTGATGGATTTCCGTAACAAGAAGAAGCTTTCCCTGCATTCCAAAGTTGTACTTAGCATGTCAGGTTTTCTTATTCTTTTGGGAGCCATTATCATCTTTATATTCGAATATTCCAATATCAGAACCATGGGGTCGCTTGATTTTAGTGGCAAAATATTAGCTTCCTTCTTTCAATCGATCGCACCACGTACGGCTGGTCCGAATACGGTAGATATTGGAGCTCTTCGTCAAGCAACTCAATTTTTTATTATCATCCTAATGTTTATTGGTGCATCTCCTGGCTCTACAGGGGGCGGTATCAAAACAACCACATTTACGATTCTTATTAGCGCTATCATTACCATGATTCGTGGGAAAGAAGACATTGTTATTTATCGTTATCGCTTGGCGAAAGACCGCATTCTCAAAGCAATTACATTAACGATGATGGCATTATTTCTGGTTATCTTAGTGACAATGCTCTTATCGACAACAGAGGATTCACAGTTTTTGAAAATTTTGTTTGAAGTAACTTCAGCTTTTGGTACTGTAGGTCTTTCTATGGGACTCACCCCCGATCTAACGACATTTGGCAAAGTTCTCATTAGTATGACGATGTTTGCAGGAAGATTAGGAACCATCACGCTAGCTTATGCCCTACAGCCGAAGCAAGAGAAAGAATTATATAGATACCCAGAGGGTAAAATCACGATTGGATAAGGGGAACTAGGAATATGAAAAAAAATCAATATGTCGTAATCGGGCTGGGTCGTTTTGGGGCCAGTATTTCCAAAGAACTCATAAAGCTTGGTTATGAAGTGTTGGGTATTGATAAAGATGAAGAAGTCGTAGATGAGCTGAGTTCTGTGCTTACCCATACCGTAGTAGCGGATGCGACGGATGAAGAAGTATTGAAATCATTAGGCGTACGAAATTTCGACTGCGCTGTTGTAGCCATTGGAGATGATATTCAATCGAGTATCCTAGCGGCCATTGTTCTTAAAGATTTGGGGATTAAGAAGGTTGTCGCTAAGGCATTGTCCGAATTGCATGGGAAAGTACTGAATAAGCTTGGTGTTGACCGTGTGATTTATCCAGAGAGAGACATGGGAATTCGTGTTGCACATCAACTGGTATCACCTAACCTTCTGGACTATATTGAGATTTCCAAAGAGTATACGATCGTGGAATTATCTGTCCCTAAGAATCTATGTGGCTTTGCTCTCAGAGAGCTGGACCCTCGTGCTAAGTATGGCTGCAGCATTGTGGCTATCAATAAACAAAATGGGATTATCATTGCACCTACAGCGGGTGATGTCGTGAATGAGAATGATGTGATGGTCATCATCGGAACCAATAATCAAATTGATAAATTTGAAAGTGAAGTCATCGGGTAATGGAAAATACAACCTCGATCCTAATTGAACATGTTATCATTTTACTCGTACTGATTTTTGGATTGGGCATGATATCTGGGAAAACAGCGCAATGGTTGAAACTTCCTGACGTTGCTCTATTTCTCATAGCAGGTATGTTGGTGGGACAAGCCTTTCATTGGATTACCGAATCCAGCACATCTTTTACAAATCAATTCATCCTTGTCATTGGCTCTACCTTAATCCTCTTCGATGGAGGTCGCAATATCAGACTTTCAGGTCTTCGCAAGGTATGGCTTACTGTAAGTTTACTCAGCGTTCCTGGCGTTCTTATCACATGCGGTGCAGTGGCAGTAGTCGCTCATTTGCTGCTGGATTTACCTTGGCTTTATGCGCTATTACTGGGAGCGATTATTGCTTCAACAGATCCTGCAACCCTGATCCCAGTGTTTAAACAAGTGAAGATACGTCCGAAAGTGCGTGAAACGGTTGAAAGTGAATCTGCTTTTAATGACGCGACGGCTTCGATTCTAACTTTTTCTTTATTAGCCATTATACTCGGCACACAAGAGGTTTCTGTTGCTTCGGGTGTCATTGATTTTGTGAAGACAGCACTGGGTGGGCTGCTAGTTGGAGCGGTAATTGGTTATGTAATGACGTTCCTGACGGCTCATTTGAAGCTGGGTCATCTAAGAGACTACGCAACGATAGCGATGGTTGTGACTTCACTTGGTGCTTATATCGCGGGAGAAGCAATAGGTGTAAGCGGTTTTATGGCAACCTTTACAGCAGGATTGATCTGGGGGAATGCGGGTACTTTTAAGCTGGAAATGAATGATAAACAGCTTGAAATGGAGCATTTTTCAGAAAATATTACGGTCATCATGCGCATGCTCATTTTCATCTTACTAGGCAGTCAAGTGAACTTCCCATTAATTCTTGAGCATTTCTGGACAAGCTTAGGTGTTATCTTTGTATTTATGTTTATCGCGCGCCCACTTACGGTTCTAATCTGTACTTGGCCGGATCGTAAAGCGAAGTGGAAACGAAATGAAATTCTGTTCATGTTCTGGGTTCGAGAGACAGGTGTTATACCCGCGGCGTTATCCGGTATGGTAGCTGGGATGGGCGTTCAGCACAGTGATCTTATTGCCAGCGTTACGTTCATGGCCGTGCTTATAACTATTTTGTTTCAAGCAAGTACAACTGCTTATGTGGCGCGTAAACTGGGTCTTGAAATAAAGCCCGACGATCCCGACAACCATGATTAAAATAAATTTCTTTGATCACCATTGGACTATTCAATTAATAAATTTGCGAGTACATATACAACAAGAGAATTTTTAACTGAAGGTGGACTCCCCATGTATAAGGTATTAATAATTGAAGACGATGCCATGATCGGCGATATGGTCACTATGTATTTAAGTGAAGAAGGCTTTCATGTCATAAGAAAGGCGAATGGGGCGGAAGGCATTGCAGCTGTCTCCCCGTTTGATCCAGATGTCATTTTGCTTGACCTGATGCTGCCTGATATGGACGGTCTTGCATTATGCAGACAAGTTCGGGAAACCTCAAAAATACCTATTATGATCGTCTCGATGAAAAGTAAAGTTGTTGAACGAGTTAACGCGCTAGGGGCAGGTGCGGATGACTATATGTGTAAACCGTTCAGTATGCATGAGATGAGTGCGAGAGTTCACGCTCTCATTCGGCGCTCCAACTTATATTTGAAATCGAGTGTGAATACTCGTCAAGTAACGGAAGCAGCAGGAGGATCAACAACTGCAGTATTAGAGGCAGTCTTGGATATCGATAAGAAGATTACCCTCAATCCGAATACGCGCTCTATGCGTGTTCATGGTGTTTTAGTGGAAACGACTTATTCGGAATTCGAAATTATGAAATGCTTCGTGAATCATCCAGGTCGTGTATATAGCCGAGAAGATTTACTGCAAACGGTTCGCGGATTTGACTGTTTAGTTACGGATCGGGCCATTGATGTACATATTGCTAACCTTCGTAAAAAGATCGAGGACAATCCCAAAGAGCCCAAGTGGATTCGGACGGTTTGGGGTGTAGGCTACAAATTTGTATATTAGAAAAAGAACCTCTAGCCTCAGCACCTTCTAGGATGCGTGGCATAGAGGTTTTATTTTTGCTTGGCGAAGTAATTGATCGCTTGAGTTATAAACTTCATAGACGCCATATTATCCGCTGTATGGTCGGAGTAAATGAGGGAAGTCGTTCGTTTCGTCTGTTCTAACTCGACCAGATTCCGCAAAATCAATTCATTATTACGAATTAAATCTTCACGTAAATAGGATCTTGGAAGCAAGGTTGCCGTTTTACAGGTTGAAACGAGTCGGATGATGGCTTCGAAGGAGTCGATCTCCATTTGTACATTGGGTAATATGGTATAACGGTTGAACAGCTCATCCATCAAAATGCGATACCAAGTTCCTTTGGAGAAGAGGATCATGGGCAATTCATTTAAATTGTTCATTGTGATGGTGGTGCGATCGATAAGAGGATGCCCTAGAGGAAGTACCAGACATAAGTGATCATCGAATAAAGGTTCACAATGAAGGCTGGAAGCATTAATCTGGGAAGCAACGATGCCGATATCCACTTTGTTTTCTTTCGCCATGGTAACGATCTCGTGCGTCTTCCCCGTAAGCAGCTTAATTTCTGTCAGTGGGTAATCCTGTAAGTAATCTGTGATGAGATCGGGGAGCGTTGTTTGCAGCGTTGTCAGGCTTGCTCCTATGGTAATCGAAGTGTGGCTGCCCGCTGCTTTGTAGGTTTGGATCGCTTGCTTGAACTTGCGCTCTAGATGACGTAGCTCCAAGGCATGGTCATAGCAAATTTGACCGACTTTGGTCAGCTCCAGCCTTTTCCCTTTGCGGATAAAGAGTTCAACGCCCAGCTCTTCCTCTAGCTTCATTATTTTGCGAGAGAGAGCAGGTTGAGAAATGTTTAATAGCTGAGATGCTTTATTGAGGCTTACTTGTTCGACAACTACAGCGAATACATCCAAAAGTTCCATGCTTCTATCGACTCCTTTTGCACTTAGCATATGTGTTAAAGTTATAAGTGTATATAAAAAAACGGCACTTCCATTATAAGCGTGAAAGAGGTACGATGTACATGTCACTTTTTATTCACATTTGTTGGACTTAGGTGTATAATCATTCACTGATTTGGCAAAATAGGCGTGGATGATTATGGGTTGACGCTCGTTTGCGGCGAGAGTACAATGATATGTGGCTTGTCTTGTCTGATAATGTCGGATAAATGATGAATGAATTTTTATGAGGGGGGAATTGGTTCAATTATGGGTAATTCGTATTACTTTCGAAAGATCCACTCTTTGCTTGGCGTAATTCCTGTGGGCTTCTTTCTTATTGAGCATTTGCTCACGAACTATGAAGCAACAAAAGGACCAGGCGCGTTCGTGGACCAAATTAACTGGTTAAATGGCTTGCCATTGGTGCTGTTTCTAGAAATCTTCGGAATCTGGATACCGCTTCTTTACCATGCGGTATATGGCCTGTATGTAGCGTATCAAGCGCGCAACAACGTGTCGCAGTATGGTTACTTCCGTAATCAAATGTTCATGCTTCAACGTGTAACTGGTGTGATTACATTCTTGTTCGTTGCTTGGCATTTCTTCGAGACCCGCTTGCAGGTTGCATTCGGTAACGTAGCGCATGAAGAGCTTGGCCGGACGATGCATGATATCGCGACGAACCCGGTTATGTTTACAATCTATGTCATCGGTACACTTTCCGCAGCATTCCATTTCTGTAACGGCATGTGGTCGTTCTTGGTTAGCTGGGGAATTACAATTGGACCGCGCGCGCAGCGCTTTTCATCCATCATCTGGATGGCTTTGTTCGTTGTCATGGCTGTGATGTTTATTATGTCTTTGACTGCATTTACAGATACGCAATTTCAGCTTCCGGTAGAAGCGCATACGGGGAAATAAGGGAGGGTGAACAGAAGTGGCTAATTCAAAAGTTATCGTCGTCGGTGGAGGCCTTGCGGGACTCATGGCGACAATTAAGGCAGCAGAGGCTGGAGTTCACGTGCAATTGTTCTCCTTGGTCCCTGTTAAACGTTCCCATTCCGTATGTGCGCAAGGCGGCATTAACGGAGCGGTGAATACGAAGGGTGAAGGTGACTCCACGTGGGAGCACTTTGATGATACAGTTTACGGTGGAGATTTCTTAGCGAATCAACCACCTGTTAAAGCTTTGTGCGATGCGGCTCCAGGGATTATTCATTTAATGGACCGTATGGGCGTTATGTTTAACCGTACACCAGAGGGTCTTCTGGATTTCCGTCGTTTCGGCGGTACCAAATATCATCGTACGGCTTTCGCAGGCGCTACTACAGGGCAGCAGCTTTTGTACGCACTTGATGAGCAAGTACGCCGCTGGGAAACAGCTGGTCTTGTAACGAAATTCGAGCATTGGGAGTTCCTAGGTTCCGTTCTCGATGATGATGGCGTGTGCCGTGGTATTGCAGCTCAAGATTTGCGTAGTATGGAAATTCAAACATTCCCATCCGATGCGGTCATCTTGGCTACAGGCGGTCCTGGTATTATTTTCGGCAAAACAACGAATTCGGTTATTAATACAGGTACGGCAGCAAGTGCTGTTTACCAACAAGGCGTTAAATATGCGAACGGTGAAATGATTCAAATTCACCCAACAGCGATTCCTGGAGATGACAAGCTTCGCTTGATGTCTGAATCTGCGCGTGGTGAAGGCGGACGTATTTGGACATACAAAGACGGGAAGCCTTGGTACTTCCTCGAAGAGAAATATCCGGCATACGGTAACTTGGTGCCACGTGATATTGCAACTCGCGAGATCTTCTCGGTGTGCGTAGACCAGAAACTTGGTATTAACGGTGAGAACATGGTTTACCTCGATCTTTCTCATAAAGATCCGAAGGAGCTTGATATTAAGCTTGGCGGTATTATGGAAATCTACGAGAAATTCATGGGCGACGATCCGCGTAAAATTCCGATGAAGATTTTCCCTGCGGTTCACTATTCCATGGGCGGAATTTGGGTCGATTACAACATGATGACGAACATTCCTGGCTTATTCGCTGCTGGTGAGTGTGAGTACCAACATCACGGTGCGAACCGTCTTGGAGCGAACTCGCTCGTTTCGGCCATCTATGATGGAATGGTTTCCGGTCCTAAAGCGGTTGAGTATATCCGCGGCTTAGAGAAGCACGCTGATGATACTTCCTCGATCGTATACGATCGCGAGAAGAAACGTCATACAGACCGTTATGAGAACTTGCTCAAAATGAACAATGGTACAGAGAATGCCTATGTTCTGCACAAAGAGCTTGGCGACATGATGAATGCCAACATGACGGTTGTTCGTTACAATGATCGTCTCGAAGATACAATTGGTAAGATCAAGGATTTGAAAGAAAGATACAACAACATCAACATCACAGATACAGCTCGTTGGAACAATCAAGGGGTGGCGTTCACACGTCAGCTTTGGAACATGTTCGAATTGGCTGAAGCGATGACACTTGGCGCTTTGCTGCGTAACGAGAGCCGCGGTGCGCATTACAAGCCAGAATTCACTGAGCGTGATGATGAGAACTTCATGAAAACAACAATTGCCGATTGGACGCCAGATGGTCCGAAAATCAGCTATGAAGAAATCGATGTATCTTTGATTGCACCGCGGAAACGTGATTACTCCACGGAGAAGAAAAAGGGAGGACATTAATCATGGCTGAGACACTAAGCGCACAAAAGACAGTGAAGTTTATCGTGACTCGTCAAGAGAGTCCAGATTCCAAACCTTATACCGAGGAATTTGAAATTCCTTATCGCTCCAATATGAATGTCATCAGCGGTTTGATGGAAGTACAGCGTAATCCGAAGAATGCCAAAGGTGACAAGACGACACCTGTATGCTGGGAATCCAACTGTCTCGAGGAAGTATGCGGAGCATGTTCCATGGTTATCAACGGCAAGCCGCGTCAAGCTTGTTCGGCTCTTGTTGATAAGTTGGAGCAGCCGATTCGCGTAGCTCCAATGAGCACTTTCCCTGTTATGCGTGACCTTGTTATCGACCGTGGACGCATGTTCACGGCTTTGAAGAAAGTCAAAGCATGGGTTCCGATCGACGGTACGTATGATCTTGGACCAGGACCACGTATGGCGGAGTCCAAGCGTCAATGGGCTTACGAGCTTTCCAAATGTATGACATGCGGCGTTTGTCTTGAGGCTTGTCCGAACGTGAATGACAAGAACTCCTTTATCGGACCGTCAGCACTTTCACAAGTTCGTCTGTTCAATGCGCATCCAACGGGTGAAATGAACAAAGACGAGCGTCTGGATACTTTGATGACAGATGGCGGTATCGAAGGCTGCGGTAACTCGCAGAACTGCGTACGCTCATGTCCGAAAGGCATTCCGCTGACGACTTCTATCGCAGCACTGAATGCAGATACAACGAAACATATGTTCAAAAAATGGTTAGGCGTTTAAACTTCGCCTAATAAGGATAAAGCTCGATACCCTGATCTTTAGGGTGTTGGGCTTTTTTTTAACATATAATTTATATGTTTGGGGTTTGGGGTAAGCAAAGCTTACCACTTTTTTATTCGTGTGCTCCTTCTCAGGCTCTGTCGGCTCAGCGAGCTCTCACTGTAAGCGCGGTTTTCGAACTTACTTGACGCCGGAAGTATTCATCCAGACTCTCGATGGATGTTGTTGTAAAAAATGCAACAATTGCTGCCTAGATCCCGACTATCTCCCTTGGTTGTTGCATAATGTACAACAATTCGGCGATAATCAGGCCGTTTCGGAACAAATGGGCTCGAATTGTTGTACAAACTACAACTTAAACATGCCAAATGGCCTTTAGGGGTGGGAATTGTTGCAGAAAATACAACATTGGGGTGAAACTCGAGTCCATAGATCCCCTGTAAAGTAGGCATAACTAATGAATCGACAGATTCTATTATTGCAGCAAATGCCTTTTAAATCGCCGGATGCTAGGGGGGTGGTGGTGTTTTCGACGGAAACTCAGCACACAGAAAAAGCCCATCAGGATAATCTCCCTGATGGCTTTGTAAGTTTATGAGGCTAGTCAGCGGGCAGGCTATCAGCTTGAGTGGCTGCTTGATTATTTATAGGGGAAATCAGGAGAGGATGCTCGGATAACGGGTGTCCTTCTTGTAGTTCAGAAACAGAAGGTCCTGTTAATACAACAGGTTTAGGTAGAACAGGCTGATTATCTAACATCGTGATGTGGAAATGAATCGAGTACATCGTATACACCTCCGTTTATTCGATCTATATGTTATATATTATTACACATATAGCTATTTTGACAACCAATTATTTATTTGTGTTATATATATTGACATACAAGTCGGATGTAAGTATGATTAAGACAAATGTAGGACATCGAAGTACCAACCTCATAGCAAACTTGTTTTCTAGGGTTCCGCGACAGAATGAAGGCTGTTGGTCAGGTCCAAGAGAAGACACACGGTGAGCTTCATCGTGCACACGGAGGGATAAAAGCCCGGGAGGATATCAGAATATGATATCGTTCCGGGTTTTTCTTTTTACCAGTACAAATGGAGAGGGAGATCGGAATGAGACAAAGAGTGGTATTTCTGATGATGGCGTTGCTATTGGTTTTTACAATAGTTAGCGGATGTACGAGCAAAGGGGAAACAAGCACGACAACAGGAAAAAGCGGAGAACCGATTAAATTGGCACTCAGTCCATGGCCGGGCTGGTTTGTGTGGTATTTAGTGAAGGAAAAGGGGTTCTTTGAGAAAAATGGGGTTAACGTTGATCTCGTTTGGTTCCCGGTATATAGCGATTCCTTATCGGCATTGGCGTCTGGTAAAGTCGATGCGAACAGCCAAACTTTAAGTGATATGCTTGCTCCAGCAAGTAAAGGGATTAAGCTCAAGGCTGTGCTTGTGAACGATAACTCCAATGGCGGAGACGGTGTTGTTGTGAAGCCGAGCATTAATTCATTGAAGGATTTGAAGGGTAAGAAAGTAGCGACTGAGCTGGGAACGGTTGATCATCTTCTGATGCTAACTGCACTTGAAAAGGGGGGGCTTGCCGAGAAAGATGTTGCTTATACGAATATGACAGTTAACGATGCAGGGCCTGCTTTCATTTCAGGCAATTTGGATGCCGCGGTACTATGGGAACCATTCTTAAGCAAGGCGGTTCAAGAGGGTAAAGGCAAGCTATTATTTTCCTCCAAAGATACACCGGGACTTATCCCAGATCTGCTAGTTTTCAAAGAAGAAATAACGAAGAACCGCCCGGAAGATGTGAAAAAAATCATTAACGCTTGGTTCGATGCTTTGGATTACTGGAAAGCCAATCCTGAAGAGTCATTGAAAATTATGGCAAAAGCGGCGGAGACGCCGGTTGATGAATATAAATCTGGCGTAGATAGCGTGAAAATTTTCCAACTTGAAGATAATGTGAAAGCTTTCCAAAAGGGTGATAACTTAGAATCCCTACACTTCACTTCGCAGAAGACGGCCGTGTTCTTAAAGGGATTAGATATGCTGACTTCCATTCCGAAGTCGGAAAGCTTCTTAGATGGACACTTTGTAGAAGAAGTGCTGAAGGAACGTAAGAAATAACAACTGGAGAGCGAGGGCTCTATATGGACACCATGGTGAAAAAAAAGCGCAAATCAACTTTGTTTGCCATACGGGGAGATATTAGCCGTAGAACCTATACATCCGGTGTCGTGCTCATTGTTGTGATAGCTTTGCTCTTCTGGAGTGTGCTCAGCTATGGCGGCTTTGTAAATCGTACGTTCTTACCTACACCGGATCAAGTACTTCGACAGTTTGCCATTCAACTTCAGAGTTCTGTTTTCTGGAACCATGTTGGCATAAGTATTTTTCGAGTAGGGGCGGGCTTTCTGCTTGCTTGTTTACTGGGTATTCCGCTTGGCATTCTGGCTGGTACGTTCCGCTTCGCTGAAGCGCTGCTTGTTCCTCCGACAGAGTTTATTCGGTATATGCCTGCGACGGCTTTCATCCCGCTCATTATGGTTTGGGCAGGGATTGGTGAATGGGCGAAGGTGATCGTCATCTTCATCGGCTGCTTTTTCCAACTCATGCTGATGGTTGCCGATAATACACGTTCGGTATCCAATGATTTGCTTCAAACCTCCTATACGCTTGGTGCGAACCGCTGGCAAGTAATCGAGAGGGTGCTTATTCCTGCTCTACTGCCGGATTTAATGAACACTATGCGATTAATCATCGGTTGGGCTTGGACATATCTCGTTGTAGCTGAGTTGGTTGCGGCTAGCAGCGGACTAGGGTTCTCCATTATGAAAGCGCAGCGGTTCCTCAATACGGATCTGATCTTCGTAGGAATTATCGCCATTGGCTTGCTTGGATTACTAACGGATCGCACATTCGCTTATTGTCACCGCAGATTTTTCCCGTGGTTGGAAGGAGGGCGTTAAACCATGCATGCTTTGAATATGGAGCCCTCAGATGACAGAGCTGTGTCTGTGAGTAAAATTACGGCGACGGATATAACGAAGGTGTATAGCACAAAGAAATCACAGTTTGTTGCGCTGGATCGCGTTTCATTCCATGTGGATGCGCATGAGTTTATCAGTTTTGTAGGTCCGTCTGGTTGCGGTAAATCCTCTTTATTGAGGATCCTTGCGGGTTTAGAGCCATTGACGACAGGCACGTTAAGCATTTCTGGTCATGAGATTGATGGTCCTGGGGCTGACCGTGGGATGGTATTCCAGTCGTACACGTTATTCCCGTGGCTTTCTGTGAGGGAGAATATTGAGTTCGGACTGACGCTCAAAGGCATTCCTTTATTCGAAAAGAGGGCCATTTCCGATCACTTTATGGAGCTCGTCGGGCTTCAAAAGTTCGCTAGATCCCTGCCGAAGGAGCTTTCGGGCGGTATGAAGCAGCGGGTCGCTATCGCTCGGGCTTTGGCGAACAATCCGGAAGTCCTGCTGATGGATGAGCCATTCGGCGCACTCGATCCGCAGACGAAGAATTCGATGCAGGAGCTGTTATTGCGTATTTGGGAAAAGGAAAAAACCACCGTCGTTTTCATTACTCATGACATCGAGGAAGCTATCTTCTTATCACAGCGCGTGTATGTGATGCAGGCGCATCCGGGAAGGATTCGCCAAGAAATCGTGATTCCGCAAGGACTTCGTGAGACCTTGGAGTGTAAAGATACGGAGTCATTTATTAAGCTGAAGAAGCAAATTATTTCGCTTATAGGGGATCATGAGGAGTAAGGAATTGAAAGAGACTTGGCCTTTAATGGCCGAGTTTTTTGCGTTTGGGGTGGGGAGTATGGTTTGCCTGGAGACGGCAGACCCTCGGAGAATCCCCAACCCTAGTCCCGCCAACCGACTTAGATGTAAAAAGATCAGCTAATTGTGCTCAAATCACTATTTTACTTGGAATAGCTGCATTTCCTACATCTAAAACCCCGGGAAATGAGGGTTTTAAACCTTATGGGGGAAATTAGCTGCACTTTTTGCAGGTAATCCATCCTGAGTACGCTCAACCTGAAATATAGATGTACAAATTGCAGTTAATTGTGAATCCTGGAGCAGCAAGAGCAGACCACAGACTACAGACGGATCTACGTACAAAAAAACAAGTTAGACGCTATAGCTTGACCAGGATAAGACCGGCAAAGAGGAGGGATAGGGCAATGGTTGCAAAAGGGTAAGTCGTTCTTTGTAGACAAGCACAGAGCCGACAACGACGACAAGTCCATAGGTAGAGAAAATGGGCGCGACGATGGACCCCGGCCCCATTTGCAGTGCGACGGAGTAAAGCTGAAGGCCACCGTAAGAGAAGCAGCCAGAAAGCAGCCCCCATAGAAGTCCTGTGCGACTTGGTGACGCATCAGATGTAGCGATGAGACCTTGTTGTACAGGCTTTTGCTGCTTCTTGGTATGGCTAGCTGCGGCTATGGCGAACCAAAATGCTGATAGCAGATAACTGATGAGCAGGATAGGCGTATTCGCTAATTCTAGCTCGGCAGTAACTTTCAAGCCGCCGTTGCGGAAGAAGAACAGAAGTCCGCCGAGCGCAACGAGTGCAAACCATTTCTTTTCTTTGATTGTGAGAGGCTCTTTGAGCTTTATGGATACAAGTACCGCTGAAGCAATGAGCAGGACGATGCCGCTGGCTTCCGTGCTATGTATGCGTTCACCGTAGATAGTGACGGACATGAGAATGACAAGCAAAATATTTAAGTTCATTAGCGGCGCTGTCAAGCTTGCCGGACCGTTATCGAGCGCCTTCATGAACACGACATTGCCCCAGCCTGACCCCACGCCAATGATGATGCCAGCTAACCAAACACGCCAATCGTCTAAGAAGAGGGAGCCTTCCCATAGACTGTTCACTGCGAAGCCAAGTGTCCCTGTGAGATAGAGTCCGAGCAATAGATGCGGTGTAGAGCCTTGGCGCATTTGACTCACTTTCATAAAAAGGCCGGTTAGACCAAATAGTACGGCACTGCCGACTGCAGCAATAAACCACATGATGTGTGAACTCCTTACGTTTTCTTTTCATAAGCGGGCTGCATGTATCTTCAAATAATTGATTTTTCGAATACACGAATCTATTCATTATAGCGAATTGCCGTAGGAATGCACAGATTATCGAAATTTGACGAGCGATTTGCTTATCGATAAAATGAGTTATAGCATTTCAAGAATGAGGGATTTCCTATGAAGAGAAGTAAACAGCCTACCATAGTCGATGTTGCTTCCGAAGCGGGCGTTTCCATTGCGACGGTTTCCAATGTTTTGAATCGGAGAAAGGTGCCGATGTCACCGGAGACGATACGCAAAGTGGAGGAGGCCGTTGTACAGCTGGGTTATCGCCGCAATGTGATGGCAACGAACCTTAGCAGGCGTCGATCCTATGAGTTAGGCCTTATCATACCGCATTTCGGCGGCTATTATGGCCGTTTTGCAGAGAAGCTGGAGCAGAAAGTACATAGTTTCGGCTACCATTTATCCGTATTTTCAGCAGCGGGTATGGATCCAGTGATTGAGAAGCGTCACCTGGAGCACTTGCTGCAGCGAAGAGTAGACGGTTTAGTGAGCCATGGTTTAGCGATGAGTATGCAATCGACCCAGCAGTTAGTCGGTGAGGGCACGCCGCTGGTTATCTTTAATGGCTGGGGCTGGCCTAGCGACATCGTCAAACTGGCGGTTAATTTGGATTTCGCGAAGGCTTCGACGGAAGCTGTCCAGCATTTTCTCGCGGGCGGCTGCCGCTCCATTATTTATGCCGGCAGGCGTAAAGGGATGGGGGCCAATGAGCAGCGTATTCAAGGGTTTATGGAAGGGCTAGGCGATAAGGCCAAGTCGACGGTTCATGCGCTTCTGGATGCGGGAGAGCTCGGTATCGAGGGTACACTGGAGGAAGCCCTGCGCATAAGCGGCGAGCAGCGGCCTATCGGCATCTACACCTTTAATGATGCGTTGGCGTTGGAGCTTCTTGCTGTGTGTCATGAGCGAGGCATTCGCGTGCCAGAGGATGTGCAGTTGATTGGAATGGACAATGAACTGTTTTCTAAGTCCAGCTTTCCTTCTATCACAAGCTTCGACATGCCAGTCGAGCTGCAAACGAGATTAGTTGCCGCTTTTCTGATGCGGCAGATTGGCGAAGACTTGGATGAGGAGAATACACAGCTGCTGGATGAGTACCTGCCGCATATTCACGGACACGAGCTATTTATTGATTTGGAGATGATTGTCCGGAAGTCTACAACAACATGAAAAGACCGTTATACTCTCGTTAAGATGAGAAGTATAGCGGTTTTTTTGGTATATCACTTATTAGATTTGAAGCTCATTTCTATTCGATTGTCTTTGATGCTTCAAGAACTCTTTGCCATAATCCCCATGGGGATTAATGTCGGCATGTTCAATTTGGATGGTGGAATGCTCGATACCATATTTACTTTTCAGAGTTTCATTAATCGCAAGAATAACACAGAAGGGTTGAATGTTAGGATTGATGAACACATGCGCAGTTAAAGAGTAGTGATCGGTCGAAACCGCCCACAGATGCATCTCATGCACATCTTCGACACCTTCAACGCGCGCGATCTCACTGCGAATTTCATCTAAGTTGAAGCGTTCAGGCACGGACTCCATTAGAATCAGGTAAGATTCTCGAATAATTTTGCTCCCACCAGTAAAAATAATGCCGCCAATGACCATCGAAATCAGCGGATCGAACAAGAGAAGACCTGTGTAATAAATGATAATAGAAGAGATAATGACACCTACCGAGCTGAGTAAATCACCGAAAAAGTGCCACAGTGCGCTTTTCACATTCAGATTGTCTTCCTCTTTCACACTGTTATGGAGAACCAATGTAAGCACAAGATTGACAACGAAACCGATGGAGGCAATTCCAAGCATAAGAGCCAGGCGAATAGGCTGCGGGTCAATGATACGTTGGATCCCCTCGATGAAAATTCCCAAAGCAATGATACAGAGGGCTAATCCATTCAGAAAAGACGCGATAATCTCAAACCGTAGGAAACCAAAGGTGAATCGCGCATTAGGCTGACGAGTAGCCAGCTTCAGAGCAACCATACTAAGTCCCAAAGCGATGACGTCGGAGATCATATGAGCAGAGTCGGATAGTAAAGCAAGGGAATTCGATAGCACCCCACCTACAATTTCTACAATAGTGAAAAAGGCGGTCAGTATGAGAGTCACCCATAACGTTTTTCTGGATTTGCTCTGTTCTTTAACATGATGGAGATGGTGATAGTCGTATTCGATACTCATACGTTTCCTCCTTGTTTATAATAATTCTAATTAAGATAATTATATGCTAGAGCTTCGTCAGGTGCAACTTATTTTGTATAAAGAGTATATGAAGAGCGTGAGAGGTCATGTTGGGCATAGTAAAAGCCTGATTTCTCAGGCTTATGTTTAACTATGATTCCGGTTGGGATCTGTATAAAGTACACCATCGGGATCAATGTTTTTGTCGCCATTGGCAAAACGGTCTGGCATAATTTGATAAAACCCAGCGGATTTGGCCCATTCTGGCGCCTTAAATCCATCAACTTCATGCATATAGGGCATTTCATAATAGGCTGCGGGCGGGTTGGGCTGCTCTTCGAAGATACCGGATTCGCTCATCCATAGCGTTTCATCACGAGATTGCAGCCGAAAGCGTAAGAGAATCTTTTCTGTACCGGCGACAATTCCGTTTCCCAGTAGTCAAAATAGCGATCCGTTGCTATTTTTTTCATCTCATAATCATTGTGGAATTTCTTCCAATCATATTTATTGCCCGTCACCGCGGTTACTTGGTCTACGTCATTCTTTTTGGTACGGACTCGAAGATGAAACGTATCCTTGTCATAGGAGTAAGCCCATTTGGTATGGGGGGAATGGTACAAGCTCTCGATCTGCATGGGAAGTTCTCCTTTATCATCCATGGATTAAGGATTCTGCGCCGTCGATAAAGACGGAAGTTCCGGTAATATGGTCGGATTGATCCGTAGCGAGGAACAGCACCAGATTCGCGACTTGACTAGCGGTTCCGGATTTGTGTCTGAGCGGATGATCTCCTTCGGGAAATTCAATAGGGATCGTGATTTCTTCCAGCTCGGGTCTGCGGTCCGTATTCTCATCAATATTCGTTTCGATAGCTCCTGGACAGATGGCGTTTACACGAATTTTGTAACGTGCCAATTCAAGCGCAGCCATTTTCATGAAAGCGACTTGTCCGGCTTTGGAAGTACTATAAGCGCTCATTCCAAAATTCGAGAAAACCCGGTTGCCGTTAATGGAGCTAGTAATGATAATGCTGCCACCATGCTGTTTAAGAGGCTCGATGGCATGTTTGACGCACAAGAATGTGCCAGTCAAGTTAATATTGATCGTTTGGTACCAATCCTCAAGTTCCATATGTTCGATAGGAGAGAGAACACCATTAATCCCTGCGTTGGCTACCAGTACGTCCAGCCGCCTCCATTTATCCATAACCGTTTTAACGGCCTGTTTCACTTCTTCTTCGACGGAAATATCCGCTTCTAAAGAGATCGCTTCTCCTCCGGCAGCCTGCACTTTGGCTAATGCTTCTTCCAGCTCGCCGCTTGGTCGGTTAAGCAGCCCGATTTTGAACCCTTTTTCAGCCAAACGTATAGCGGATGCTAAGCCAATGCCGGACGATGCGCCCGTCACAATGGCGACTTTCTTCGAAATATCGTATGATTCTGGATGGTTTTGTTCTTGTGCGGTCATTGGAAAAAACCTCCTAAATGAATGGCATACATGTATAAGGTCATTACCCCGGCTTTAGGGGATCGAATCTTAGTGGTGAAGGGAAGAAAATAAAGCGCTTTCTAATTTGTAACATAATTGAAATGTTCCTGTTATGGTTTCATAATGTTGGCGAGGTATTATAATAACCAAGACCCCCTTTTTAATATAAACTTTTGAACCTGGCCCCGTTGGCTGGGTTCCTTTTTTTTGTGTATGACAAATAACCCTTATACATTAAGCGTTTACGGGCCGTTTTGTTGTAGTTTTACATTCCTAAAGGGAGTCTTGGTAGGATTTTGCAAATTCCTTTCAGAGTCCATGATATGCCTCACAGATATAATCCCCCCTTTTCAGATCGATATCTGAAAACCTCAACGCATGAATTTCACCCATACGCATACCGCAATGAATGGCTAACACGAAAATAATTTCATGTCTGTGACCATCAATAGCTCTAAAGAAAGTTGTAGCTTCTTCTTCCGTCCAAATAAAAGCAATTCATACATTTAACACTGTGATAATATGGAAATAATAAGTTTATAAGTATAGAGAAAGGATGTACATATGAAAATAAATCAATTAATTTCGAACAATATTAATCTATTAGATGCAGCACTACCAGTAGATAAATCGTTAGGTATAGCTGGTTTGTCTGGATCTGGTAAAACAACTTTTTGTCAAACCATTGGTGAAGAATCCAAGAAGCGTCTCGTTTCCTTATTGCCAAAGGCTGAATATCAGTATTTATTTCCTGAAATTATGGAAACCAATTTTAGTGCCATCAAGATGGAAGAAATGCCTTTAGTCCTTTTTCTCGGAAAATCTTCGATATCATCCAATCCGCGTTCAACCATTGGCACACATACTGGCGTTTTTAAAGAGATTCGCGTGCGTCTTGCAGAAAAGTTTGATCTTTCACCAGAGGTTTTTTCCTTTAATAATGCCTTAGGCTGGTGTCCAGATTGTAAAGGGCGCAGTATGACCCAAAATGTCGATTGTCCAAAGTGCAAGGGTAGGCGCTACAATCAAGAAGTTGAGCAATATAAGATGGAATTATTAAATCAACCACATAGTATTTCCGATATGAATAACTTAAGTATTGAAACGATTCTTTCTCTTGCAGAGGAATTACAAATTAGTGAAGCGAAGCAGCATATTCTCCAAAATATAATCAATATGAATATGGGTTACTTAACATTAAATCGTATTATGGGTACATTGTCAGGTGGAGAAATAACACGACTTTACTTGGCCGAATTCATGGCAACAAGTGAAAATACGGTTATTATCATTGATGAAATCTCCGTGGGTCTTGATCACCAAACATTATTGAAAATTTTAGATGAGATTAAACAATTGGGCTATAAGAATCAAATTTGGCTCATTGACCATTCTGACACCGTGCTCGACACAGCGGATGATCAATTGTTCTTTGGACCTGGTAGCGGTAAATACGGTGGGAAAATTGTTGAAGAATCACCACGTCCAAAACCAATCCATTGTGAACTAAATAAGGCAATGCCAACAGAATACTATCAATTTCATGATCTTTACTGCCGTAATATTCAAATGGCTGAAATTCAGATTCCCAAGAATAGACTTGTAACCTTTACGGGTGAGTCGGGATGCGGTAAATCTACACTTGTCAATGAGTGTATGGTCAAAGATTTTCAGAAGCGTTATCCAAAAGATAAACTGGTCGTGGTTGGGCAGGATCGAAACCAGTCGATTTCCAGTCGGTCAACCGTTGCGACGTTTCTTGATATTAAAAAGAAACTCACCAAATTTAGCGAGGATATTGATGATATTTTTCAGCGCTCGATTGAAGATATTATTGATGAACTGCCAAATGAAGACATCGCTCATAAACGCTTGAGTTTATTGATTAAACTTGGACTTGGTTATTTAACGTTGGAAAGAAAGACACAGTCCTTATCGACGGGTGAGTTTCAATGTGTTCATTTGGTTTCTGAGCTGTTTACGAATTCAAGAAACCCACATACCCTTTTTATTTTTGACGAGCCTTCAAAAGGTTTATCCCAAAATATTTTAAACCAATTCATTGATAGTGTTAGGGACATTCTGGAAGATGAATCTGTCTCTATCCTGATGATTGAACATAATGCCTATATGATGGAAAGCTCTGATTTTATCATTGATTTTGGAAAAAGGCAGCCTGAACCTGTGAAGCAGCTTGATGTTGTCAGTCATGATGATTATTATCGTCAAAAAGATAAGGAAGATAGCAATGCCCCCATGCTTATTTCTTCCACACTAAAGCCGCAAAACGGTATTCACTACTTACAAGAAAATCAGTTGGACTATTTTAAAAAGGCAGAAAACGTCTATAAGGGTGGTATCTTAAAGAGCTTATCGCCAATTGCCCATGTGATTTATGGTGAATATGAATCTGAAAAGATTGCACCTGTCATCGCCATTGATCTTGAACGACATCTGTATAGTCAATATAGTTTTCTCTATGAAATAGGTGGACTGATCAACCATATTGTGGCTGCTCATCCGACCAATAAAGATACAAGAAGCTTCGATTTCTATTATCAAGACAATCACTGTCCGAGTTGTTCGGGTCGTCGTGTCATTGAACAATTTGATATGGATGTTCTCATTCAAGATAAAACAGTCCCATTCTGGGATGGTATGTTACTTCCAGAAGTCATGGATGTCTTGAAATATTATCAACATGCTAAATTGCACTTCCTATTTGATGAGATAAAGAACGAACTTGGTCACGATATGAATAAAAGCTTTAATGAGATGTCTGAAGCAGAAAAGCGTACTCTCTTATTTGGTTATTGGGAAAAGTCATTTTATGATAAAGCAGGGAAGGCTTCGAGAACATGGGAAGGCTTTAATCTCATCCTTGGGCGTTATATGGTAATTTCGAAGAACATTCCTCTTAAAGAGCAAATGAAAGCCTCAAAAGAAATGATTACCTGCCCAGTTTGTCACGGAAGCGTGTTAAACCATCATAAAAAGCTAAAATTTGGTGATACGGATATTCGTGAGATAATTCAGCAACCGATTGATCAGGTCATTAAAACCGTAGGGAAGTTACCAGAGCTAGATAAATTAAAATCTATTGTTGGCGGCGATCTTGCACTTACGGAAGAAGTCTCCTTACTTCCAAGGGAAACACAAGTTGCGCTAAAAATGCTTGAATTGGATCTTGCAAGCTTTGTTGGCTATGAAGTGGTTTTACAAAATGCTGTACCCTTCTGGGACAAGATTAAAGGTAACCTCGAGGCGATCAGTAGTAAAAACTTGATTACCATCTGTGATTTTGCCAATATTGCTGAAACTAGAGAAACCATTATTGATAAGTATTTCACTAATGGAAAATATAAAAAACTAACTTATGTCTATGAAGCGTTTGGTTACAATAAAATTGTTACCCAGATTAATAAGATTAAAGCAAGTCATCCATGCCCATTCTGTGGCGGGAAGAAAGTAATTTCAGAAGATGGTCTTCATGACGGCGTATTTAAGTTATCGGTGCCATGTGTTAGCTGTTATGTAAGTGGCATCAATGATGAAGGGCGCAAGGAAATCGTCGATGGTATAGATGTACAAACATGGCTTACTGGCAAAGTAAGTGATGTTGTTGCTGAAAGTTTACTTACTGAGGCAGTTGCAGATATTCCTATCTTCAATCGTATTCGTGAGTTGAATAAACGAGATATGATGGCGGTTTATCATTGCCTGAAGTAGAATACGCTCCAGTTTCCCTTGCTCAAACCTTTAAAAATCATCAAAATCTCGTAACCCACGCCCCGTTGGCTGGGTTCCTTTTTTTTGTTAAGTACAAAAAATTCTCATTTCAATAACTAGCGATGTATTTCAAGCTTCCGATTACCAGCACAGCAAGGTATACTGGAAGTATCAGTTTTCGGGATGAACGCCACAATGGATTGCAAACGCATACATAAATGCAAATCATGTACAATGATTACTCTCAATATGATCGTAACACGGAATCGTAAAGGAAATGGGGACATTTACTATGCTGTTCAAGAGAGAGAGAAGCGTTAATGTTAACGTTAACAAAGGAAGGCACCGCGTGTTTGCGCGTATTCTCGTTCCTTATCTTGTTTTTCTGATGCTGCCGATGATTATTGGCTGGGTCATTTATGAGAAGACGACGGCGCTAATCGAAAGCGAAGCAACCGCGAGCCATATGAACCTGCTGGAGCAGAGTAAAGATATCCTCGATCGAAGACTGGAGGAAATCGCCTCGATTACTCAGCAGTTAGCGGCGGATACAAGAATTATGCGGTTTCAGTCTGTCACCGATCCATTTGAGGGGACGAATACGTACCGGATTTTGGATACGAATAAAAGCTTGTACGATTACAGGATGTCTAACAATTTCATATTTAATTATTATGTCTTGTTCAAAAATAGTGAAATGGTGTTAACTCCGGGAGCTAGTTACTCTTTTCAGCATTTTTTTGATCGGGTAGCTCATTACAGCAAGCATGATTATGATTCATGGTATGACTTTGTCTCCAAGCAATTTCATACCCGCAAAACCTTTGCGTCTGAGGAAGTCATCGTACAAGGTGTGCCTTATTCTATGCTGACGTATATGCAATCGCTTGGGTACCCCGGCAACCCCCAGGGCGCCATTGCTGTCATGATTGATCAAAAGGAAATCCAGAAGCTGTTTCAAGGGCTGAACATTTCCGAAGGGGGGTGGGCCTATATTGTGGATGGCGAGGGGAAAATCATCAGTGAGCTATCGGCGAGTAAAGCCCCCTTACCGATCGAGATCGGCAATCTTATTGGCAATAAGGGCGTAATTGAGAAATCGCTGCAATCGAAGCAGATGATGATTACCTATACGAAATCCTCCTATAACGGTTGGACGTATCTGGTGGGAGAGCCTACTTTTGTTGTACTGGAGAAGGTTCGTTATATTCAGAAAATCATTTTCTCTTTGACATTCGTTTTTCTTGTCGTGGGTGTCTTCATCGCGTATGTGCTGGCTTATCGCAACAGTAAACCGTTAAGGAATATCGTAAACATGATTCTGGAAAAAGCGGACGTAATCTCGCACCAGAGAGATGCCTTTGGATTAATCGGAGAAACGGTAACCGGTTTGTTCCACAATAACCATAGAATGAAGTCCGAGATAGAGCAGCAGGTTCCTTTGCTGCGGGCTGCGTATTTTCAGCGGCTGTTGAACGGGCAATTTATTTCGGCGCGTGATGCCGATGCACTGTTAAAGCATGTCGGTATGGATTTGCAAGGGATGTCATATCGGGTCGCGGTTGTTCATTTGCGAGGCTTCGATAACGGCTATAACAATGACCTGTTGGAAGAACTGGATATGAAGCGTTTGCTGGCTAAAGAAATGTTGAGAAGGACGATCGATCAGGAAGGCTTCGTTTACGATATAGCGGAGGATCAATTCGGGGTGCTTTTCTGTTATAGAGCTGAACAGCCGGAGCCCTACAAGGAGCCTATTGAGCTGAAGCTTAAGGAAGTCAATGAGGAGATGAAAAGCCAGTTAAAGCTGGTGTCCGTCTATGGTGTAGGCGGCTTATGTGATAGCATCACTAGCATCTCCAGATCGTATGAACAGGCCAGAGAAGCATTGAACGTACAATTATGGAAAAATGAGAACGAAATCGTGTGGTATGACGAGCTTCCGACAGATATGAACAACTACTATTTTCCGCAGGATGTGGAGATCCGCTTAATTAATTTGGCTAAAGCAGGGGATCATGCTGAGGTTCAGCATACGCTCGACGAGATATACCATGAAAATTTCGAGCTGAGGCACCTTTCCTTCGCGGTTATGCAGTTGTTCTTGTTCGAAATGTGGGGAAGTCTGGTCAAGCTGTTGCCGCAAATGGAGCTCGATCAGCAAGAGGTTTACAAGCGGATCCAATCACTTAGCAACGAGATTGATTCCTATGAAAATATGCGCAAAAATTATCAGTCGATCCGCGCAACCTACAAATGGATATGCGAAAGCGTGAACGAGCATAAGAAAAGCCAAAATGTGCAGCTGATCCAAAGTATTCTTGGCATGCTGCAGAACGCATATATGGACAGTGAGCTTTGTCTGGATGTAGTGGCCGATCGCTTTCGCATCTCGAAAGTGTATCTCTCCCAATTCTTCAAAGAGCAAACGGGCATTAATTTCTCCGACTATTTGGAAAATCTGCGCATGGATCGGGCCAAAGATCTACTGCAGACAACGGAGCTAACCATTCTTGAAATTTCCGATAAGGTTGGCTATAGCTCCTCCAATACGTTTTGTCGGGCATTCAAGCGGCTGCATGGCGTCAGTGCGACCTCCTATAAGAAATTACACGGATAAGAATGCGGCACTTAGGTGCCGTATTCTTTACTTTTGCACATCCATTTAGAAGTGCACATGGCCGAATCTTAATATTTGCACATATAGAGAGCGCTTTCTAATTTACGGCTTGAGGCGATTTCTTGTATCGTTAAGGTATCAATTGAAAGGGGGAAGAGCGCACAATGAAAGAGGTTGTATTAACCAAAGTAAGCACGGGAGCAAGCAGTCGTCTATTAATTGTCGCAAGGAAGCAAATGAAGAAAAGTTGGCAATTATATGCCCTGCTTGCGCTTCCAGTCATCTATGTCTTTGTGTTTAAATATTATCCGATGTACGGGGCGCAGATTGCCTTCAAGGATTATATTGCATCCAAGGGAGTCGCTGGGAGCGAGTGGGTCGGGATGAAGCACTTCATTCGATTTTTCAACTCTTATGAATTTGTGAAATTGATGAAAAACACGTTGATCATCAGCTTGTACAGCTTGCTTGCCGGAATTCCATTTCCGATTATTCTGGCCCTATCATTGAATTATGTGAAAAACCAGCTGTTCAAAAAATCCGTACAGATGATCACTTACGCACCCCATTTTATATCCGTCGTCGTGATGGTAGGGATCGTTATGGAGCTGCTCGACCCCCGCAATGGATTAGTGAACATGCTGCTCGGTCAATTGGGCTTCGAACCGATCAATTTTATGGCTAAGCCGGAATATTTCAGCTCGATTTATGTCTGGTCAGGTATTTGGCAAAATGTAGGGTTTTCCTGCATCATTTATTTAGCTGCATTAGCGGGTGTCGATCCCGCACAGCATGAAGCGGCTGTCATTGATGGAGCAAGTAAATTTCAGCGCATGCTGCATATCGATCTGCCGAGCATCATTCCGGTTATGATTATTCTACTTATTTTGAACACCGGTCATATTCTGGATCTGGGCTTTGAAAAGGTACTGCTATTGCAGAATCCGCTGAATGCGCGAACCTCAGAAGTCATTGATACGTTCGTGTATAAGGTCGGGCTTGCCTCTCAGGCGATGAATTACTCTTATTCCACGGCCATCAATTTATTCAAATCGGTCATTGGTTTGATATTACTGATCTCGGTTAACCAAATGGCAAAGAAAGCTAAGCAGGAAAGCCTATGGTAAGAGTGACAAGGGGAGGAAGTCATCATGGAGCAAGCTAACATTCGGGAAGCCAGCAATGACCGTTGGTTTAACGTGATCAATTACACGGTGCTTACCTTATTTCTCATTATAGTGATGTATCCGCTAGTGTTTATTGTAAGCGCATCCTTCAGCAGCCCAGACGCGGTTATCTCGGGGAAGGTGTGGCTGTGGCCGGTTCAACCTACACTCGACGGTTATGAGGCTGTATTTAAACATAAGCTGATCTGGAGCTCGTTTCGTAATTCCGTCATTTACACGGTTCTAGGTACAGTCATCAATGTCGCACTAACGATTATGGCCGCTTATCCGCTCGCACGTAGAGACTTGTATGGGAAAAATGCCGTCATGCTCTTGCTTGTGTTCACCACCATGTTTTCTGGCGGGCTCATTCCAAGCTACCTGCTGGTCAAAGATCTTGGCATGCTTAATACGATCTGGTCGATGATTTTGCCCGGGGCGATGAGTGTCTTCAATGTCATTATTACGAGAACCTATTTCAAAACGACGATACCGGAAGAGCTGCTGGAAGCCGCTCAGCTGGACGGCTGTAACGATTTCAAGTTTGTATGGAACGTCGTGATACCGCTGTCCGGTCCGATCATTGCTGTCATTACCCTGTATTCGGCGGTAGGCTATTGGAATCAATATTTCAATGCACTGATCTATTTGAAGCAGCCAAGCCTATATCCATTGCAGCTTGTACTTAGGGAAATACTCGTTCAGAATGAGGTGGATCCTGGCATGCTGTCCGATCTGGGACAGGAAGCGAATCGGGAGGGCCTGCGGGCACTGCTTAAATACTCTCTCATTGTCGTCTCATCGCTACCGCTCATGATGATTTATCCTTTTGTACAGAAGCATTTTGTTAAGGGGGTCATGATCGGTTCGTTGAAAGGTTAGTCATTCATTGAAAAATTTTTCTAATGAAAAATGCTAGGGAGGGTTCTTTTAGATGAAAAAATGGATGGTAGTAAGCTTAGGTTTAGCCTTGTGTACAGTCTCGATATTAAGCGGTTGTTCAGATAAGGAAGCAGCACAACCAGATGCGACTCCTAAAGTAGCAGAGGATCGGGTGACTGCAGCAGGGGAATTACCTATCACGAAGGAAAAAACGACCTTAAAGGTTCTTGTAAAGGGAAGCGCATTTGTTGAAGACTTTGCAACGAATGAATATACGAAGTACCTGGAGGAGAAGACGAACATTCATATTGAATGGGATGTTGCCCCAGAGAAATCAGCGGTAGAAAAGCTTAATTTGGTGCTCGGAAGCGGAGATTTGCCTGATGTGATCATGGGCTTTGACGTTAGCCCTACGCAGCAGCTGATCTATGGCAGCCAAGGGGATTTCCTCGATCTAACGCCCTATATCGCTAAGTATGGCATCGAGACCAAGAAGATGTTTGAGCAGGTTGATGGAGTGAAAGATGCTATTACGGCGCCTGGCGGTAAAATATATGGGCTGCCGCTAGTGAACGAGTGTTTCCACTGTTCAATGGGGCAAAAAATGTGGATTTACAAGCCATGGCTGGATAAATTGGGGCTTGCTGTGCCAACAACGACCGATGAGCTATACAAGGTGCTAAAGGAGTTTAAAACGAAGGATCCGAATGGCAACGGAAAAGCGGATGAGATTCCGCTTGCAGGTGCAGCGGTGGGACCTGCCGTCAATATCGATTCGTTCATTATGAATGCTTTTATACTAAATCCTAACAATACCAATCGTTTATACCTCAATAATGGCAAAGTCACTGTGCCTTATAACAAGCCGGAATGGCAAGAGGGTCTGAAGTACCTGCACAAGCTGTATGCCGAAGGTTTGATCGCGCCGCAATCCTTCACACAGGATCGGGATCAAGCGAAGCAGATGGGGGAGAATCCCAATATTAATATATTGGGCGCGGCGATAGCCCAGCATAACGGGACGTTTACAGCCTTCAATGGACCGAGCGGAAGATGGCTTGAAGTTACCGCTGTTCCAGTGCTTAAAGGGCCGAAAGGCTTGCAAGTTGCACCGTATACCAATAGTGTTTCTCAAGGGCGTTACGTGATTACGAAAGCGAGTAAAAATCCAGAAGCCGCCTTCCGTCTAGCGGATTTAATGTATACACAGGAGATGACGCTGCGTAATGCAGAAGGGCGTCCAGATGTGGAGTGGAAATATGCGGCTCAAGGCGAACTCGGTATCAATGGCAAGCAAGCCATTTGGAAATATACCGAAGCCAAGCTGGCAAATGTGCAAAATATAAAATGGTCTCAAACCGGACCATCGCTTAGAACGAACGATTTCCGTTTAGGCTTGGTCGCCGATCCGAAAAACCCATTGGAAGTTATTTTGTACAATGAAACGAAAAACAAATACGAGCCTTATAAGCAGAAGCTGGATACTGTTCTACCACAGTTGTTCTTCACGAACGAGCAAGCGATGGAGCTAGCCGATCTCGAGAAGACGATTACTGATCATGTCAAAGAGATGACCGCACGTTTCATCATCGGGGATGCAAATTTGGATAAGGAATGGGACGGCTACCTGAAAAATCTGGATAATATGAACCTGAAGCGTTATCTGGAAATTTACCAAGCTGCCTATGATGCGAAGAAGAAGTAGATTTGAATGATCAATAGACGGGTCGACAATCCAGCGAATAACTCTGGAAAGTCGGCCCTTTACTTTGTACATCCCTTCCATCGTTGTTTTTGATAAAAAATCATTATTTACGTCAAAGACGCCTCCTATGAAAACGTTTATATTGAAAATGAGTTCAATACAAAGGAGTGCGTTGCGATGAATAATACGAAGGTTATGTTTCTCAGTCCATGGCAGGTAGAAACGGTAGAAGAGAAGTTCTCCCCACAAATTGGCGATCAGGAAGTTCTGGTCAAGAAGCTCTATACATTAATCAGTCCGGGAACTGAATTGGCCATGCTGTCAGGGAACGAAGCTTGGTTCCCGATGCCGGGTATTCCAGGTTATGCAGCTGTTAGTGAGATCGTGGAAGTAGGGGGAGGAGTTACGGAGTTTAAGACCGGTGATATTGTTTTTCATTATGGGAACCACACGAAATATGAGGTTGTTTCGATCAGAGGGACTTTTCTTAAAGTTCCGGAGAACTTGGATTTGAAATGGGTACCGTTTACTCGCATGGCCACCGTCGCAACGACTGCGATTCGTGTTTCAAATATTGAGTTCGGAGATTATGTAAGCGTAACGGGGCTTGGACTTATAGGAAATATGGCCGCTCAGCTAGCGCATTTACAAGGTGCTACTGTGATTGGTATTGATTTATCGGGGGAACGCCTTCGAATTGCTGAGCAATGTGGTGTCATTCATGTCATTAGTGGTGGAAAAGACAGCGTGAAGGAACAGATTGCCGAAATCACGCATGGAAAAGGAGTCTCAACCCATATCGAGGCAACAGGGGTGCCTCAAGTAGCCGTCCAAAGTCTCGAGTGGATCGCCAAATTAGGTGAGATCATTTTCCTGGGCAGTCCTCGCGGTGAATATAATACAGATGTTACTGAAATTTTGAACTACTGCCATCTCTATGGACGAGGTTGTATTACGTTCAAGGGAGCGCATGAATGGCGGTATCCAACCGAACCTAATGAGTTTGTCAAACATTCTTTGGTTAGAAACTCAAGCATCGTATTCGAGCTAATGAAGCAGAAACGGTTGCAGGTTGAACCATTAATCAGCCATGTGCTGAAGTCGGAGCAAGCAAAGAAAGCTTATGAGGGTCTCCGATTGGATAAGGATCAGTACAGCGGTGTTTTATTTGACTGGAGCGAGACTTGAGTCTTAAGAGAAAAGTTCGCAACGGCATGTTGAAATATGGAAAAGATGAATACGCTTCAGTTATACTTGGGAAATAATAGCATTAGGTCATCACTCATTCCGCAGGAGGAAAGTACATGGAGACTTGGATGAACAGCATCTCGCCTTTCGTCAGAATGGTCAAAATTCATAAATCCTTCTCTCTGGCGGGTGAGTGGATGGATTACGACCATGTGTATACCTATATCGAGCAAGGGGAAGCGGAGGTTTTTTTGGACGGGGTCAAATATCAAGTGAAGGAAGGAGACATTCTCCTTATGCCTCCCTTCATGGCGCATATTATTCGCTCTACGTCAGAGGTGCCATTGATCCAATATATCTTTCATTTTGATTTGTATTATGACGCAGAACGAAGTTCTTGGAAGGACCAAACGGTTACTGAAGAGCGTAAAGCAATTGCAGAAAAGGAGATGCAGCTAGCAGCTACCATCCCAATTTCCCACCTGCAGCTCACGGACCGGATCGAAATAAAGAAAAGATTCCTGAGCATGCAGAAGGAATTTCTGGATAAGAGATCGGGTTATTCGTTGATCCTTAAGGGGATTTGTTTGGAATTATTGGTCCTTTTTATGAAGGGACAAGTGAGCCATAACGATAAAGAAGGTAAAATGACAAAGGGTTGGGTGTTCATTGAAAACACCATTAATTTGATCAATGAAAGATATTGGGACCCTGAACTGGATAATCATACGATTAGTAATCATGTCGGAATTTCGACCAATCACTTATCGTTTTTATTTAAAGATCAACTGGGCATTACGATTCATAAATATTTGACCCATATTCGAATTGAGCAATCGAAAATAAGAATGATCGAGGGGAATCAAACCTTAACCGCTATTGCTGAGCAGGTGGGCTTTTCAAGCATTTATTTATTCAGCCGATCCTTCAAGGCTACTGTCGGGGTTATGCCTAGCCTATTTATGGCGATGAATTCTCAGCCAACCATTTCTTAGAATAAGATCATACCCCCGTGTTCACTATCGCGGCCATCTCCGGTGAACGGGAAGCAATATGGGGAAATCCGCATGAGGCTCCATCTGGTACCAATAGGCAACGGAAGAAACATCGTCAGTTCGTTCGAAAAGCTCTCTGCTGTTATGTCCAATCTGTTGAATCGTGACGCGCAAATCGCTCTCGAAATGGATAGGGTCTGGAAGATGCCAACGATACAGTCCATGCATAGGCACGGAATCTTCGCCAAACTTCTCTTTGAGGGTCGTATCAGATTTGGAATAGAAGGGGTATCCAAGATAGGGAGTGCTGTATGGCACCTCGACGGGGATCCCGTTTTCTTTTTCGTAAAAGCACCAGGCTCCACCGAAATAATCCTCCGTCCCCGTCCCGCAGAGAGTTGGCCATTCTTCATCTCCATCCATATAAAATTTAATTTCCCCCTCACCCCACCAATAACGCTCTAATGCCGCCCATGCCAGATAGGTGCCAACATATTTTCCCTTGCCCTTAACTCCGTCCAGAATCGTGTAATCTTTTCCTTCCATTGTGATATTCTCTCTTCTCCATTGGGCGTGAAAGTATGCCGTATTCTCCGGGAGCAAATCTACTAGCGTATAATGAAACTGATAGAAGAAGCCGTGAATATCCTCGGCGTGCTGATTCTCGATCGTAATTTTGGCTGATTGCCGGAAAGGCATGGGGAAGTAGCAGTTCATGCCGCCTGTGGGATTCACGACGATCGGCTGCGAATTCACCTTACAGCGTTCACCGAACCCATTGCAAAAGAAATCGCCAAGCGGCACCTCCACGGAAGGTGAGGCTTCATCATCCCAATAGATGCGGAGCACTAAATCTCTAAGGACAAAATTCCCCTTGGAGGTAGCGTTCGTACAAGTGATCCAGAAGTGCTGCAGGATGCCGGTTCCATGAATGTCGGCCAGAACGACCGTTTCTCCTTGAGGTAAAGTGATGCACGGCTTGCCTTTGCGGGCAATACCTAAATTGCTTGCTGCTTTCCCTCCTTGTCCCTTCTCACCGGTCGGATTCTCTGCTGTGATCCAGCGAGTTCGGCCTTGTGTCAGGAATGGAGCTGCAGAGAGTTCTGGGATAAAGCCTTGATTTTGCGACATAGGAACATCCACCTTTATCATTATAGTTATGCGAACTTGAAAACATTATATAATGAAGGTAAGCGCGTTCATTTAGCCAAAGTTAGTTAAAAGTTAACCATTATTGCTGAAAGGAAGGATTCTTACTTTGAGCTTTCAAACTGTCTCCCCATACGTTCGTATTGCGATGGATAGTATCATACAATCTCCTTGGATGTTAAAAGAAAGAATGCTTTGGGACTATGAGCTGTTATATCTAATGGAGGGCCGGGTGGACATAACGATCGAGGACAAGACCTATGAAGGTAAACCAGGAGACTTGTTTCTGCTTAAGCCTGGACATAGGCATTCCATCCAGCTCGTAGGTGATAAGCCGATTCGTCAGCCGCACGTGCATTTTGATTTGTTCCAGCTGGAGGATAGCGGAGACGTAAAGGTATCGTTCAAAATGCTGCAAGACATGGATGAGAGGGAGCGAAGCTGGTTTCGTAAGGATGAGCTGTCGGGCGCGCTCGTTGATCTCCCGAATCATATTCGTTTAAGGGATCCGAGTCGCGTGGAGCAGCAGCTTTTTGGAATCATAGCGGAATTTGAAGCGAAGTTGCCATTATATGAATGGCGTTTAAAGGGCAGTCTGCTGGAATTAATTACATATATAGTGAGGGAGCATGCGTGGAACGGGAGATTATTTGAAAACAGTCTTCACCAAGAACTGTTATTGGATATAGAGCGTTACATCGCGGCTCACGTTCACCGTGATTTGAAATTGGATGAGCTATCGGAGCGATTCCATATCAGTAAATACTATTTGATCCATTTGTTTAATAAAGTATTCGATGTTAGTCCGATCCAATATCACCAGAGAATCCGGCTGGAGCGAGCCAAAAATATGATCAGGCATACCTTAATGCCGCTTCAGGAAATCGCAGATCAATTAGGATTTTCCGGTATTCATGCATTCAGTCGAGCTTTTAAGAAAAAAGTGGGGGTTTCGCCTGCTGGCTTTCGGAAGGAATTCCGTGATGAGCATCGCTCAGAATCTGTAAGGTCTTCTATTTAAACCAGCCTTTTTTCCAAAACCAAGCGAACATGCCGAATCCAATTCCGAACATGATCACGATAATTGCAAAATATCCCCCGTGCCACTTCAGTTCAGGCATATAAGCGAAATTCATCCCATAAAGACCAGCAATGAACGTTAATGGCATGAAGATCGTCGTGATTACCGTCAACGTTTTCATGATGGTATTCATTCGGTTAGAATTTAGGGAGATGTAGCTGTCCCTCATATCAGCCGTCATGTCGCGGTTTGAATCAATCATTTCAGACAGCTTGAGCAGATGATCATGAATGTCCGTGAAAAAGACGAGCTGTTCGCGAAGATGTTCGATTCGATCTGTATTGATGAGTCTGTACAGCAAGTCACGCATGGGCACGATGGTGCGACGTAATTTTAACAATTTGGCCCGAATACCAAAAATATGTTTCATGAGGGCTTCAATGGATTCGGAATCAAAATTGTTCTCGATATCATCCAATTGATCTTCGATTTGGTAAACACTTGGGAAATATTGATCCACCAAATTATCAAGAATTAAATAAGCCGCATAAATATGACCTTCATTCCGCAAATGTTCTTGTTCTGAAATTCGGCTCCAAGCATCCTCAATTTCCCGTGATTCATGCAAATGAAAGGTCACAATGTAGTTACTTCCCAGAAACATGTCCACTTCTTCGGCATCCAGTGTCATAGCATTAATTGCATGCATCACAAAAAAGTGAACGTTCTCATAGTGATCCATCTTCGGTCGTTGAAGTAAGAAAAAGCAGTCCTCTATGGCCAGCGGATGAAAATGGAAATGCTCTTTCAGATGCAGCGCTTCCTCTTCGCTCGGATTATGAAAGTCGACCCAATACCACTTAATGTTCGGGCCAAGAAGCTCCTCGAAGGGGACATTATGGAGCACTTTGAAGTCCATGGTAATAGCAAGGGAACGAATCATCATTAAAACTCCTTGGCTCATATTTTCATCTGCTTAATTTTACCATACAATTGTGAGGTTTTAGAAATGCTCGGTCCCCCGCTAAAGCTAGATTATCCTTGAGTTTTGAAGGTGGAGAGCAAGAAATTGTACGCTGTACAACAATATCTTGTTTTTCTTCCTTCCAAGCTGAAGATGTTGTATTTGATGCAACAATTCGGCCATGTTTTTTACATTAATTAGAGTGTGAAGCATCGGCGGGTGAGATAGGTAGTGCTTGTGTGAATTCACACAAGCACTTTTTTTATGGTTAGGGGATGAAGCGCATGGCTTTCATCCACATGCACGAAGGCGTCATACCGCCGAGCCATAAGAGAGGGAACGTAATTCCCTCTCTCATGAGCAGGGCGGTACACGACCCCGATGGCACGGTGCCCCAGCACCTCGTGCCCGAGAATGGGATCCTCCTTGCTCAGCAGGAGGATTTGATCGTGCGCGCTGGCGCGATGCATGAGCTCCTCCCAGCTGCCCGGCTGGGCAGGTGGCACTTGCATCGTCGCCATCGGCGCGCCCCAGGATGTCGCGGCGACGACCGTGCCGCGGTAAGTGCCGAAGCCGATGGCGAACACATCGGCTTCGCCGTGCGCTTCGCGCACGAGCTGGCCGACGTTCACCATACCGTCGGCCAACATATCTGTTGCACGCGCGTCGCCGACGTGCGTGTTGTGCTCCCAGACGATGACTTTGGCGTCTGGGCCGTGGTGGCCCGCGAGGCGGCGCAGCGCCTCGACCATGTGTCGGTCGCGGACGTTCCACGAGTCCGCGTCGTGACGAACCATGGTGCGGTAGTAATCCTCAGCGTTCACAGCAACAAGCGCGTTCAATTCCGCGCTGAGAGCTGCTTCGCTGTCTTCTTCGTACCGCACGCGTTTCGCGTGAAGCGCTTGAAGCAGCTTCACTACCTCATCCTTGCAGCTTTCGCCGTAAAAAGCCGCGGAAACCCCGTAATTTTGTCCCTCCTTCTCATAAGAGTCGAAGCACTCAAATGCCTTCCTCGCCAGAGCTAACTGCTCAGGTGTGCCTTTTTCCTGTAAATAACGTTCGATCTCTTCTAGTGACTCCCATAAACTATAGACGTCTAAACCGTAAAACCCGACTCGCTTTGCCATCGGCTTATCTGCGTTGTGTTGGTTGAGCCACTCCATCAACTCCCCTACCTCTTCATTGGCCCACATCCAAGTCGGCCAGCGATTAAAAGTTTCCAATACCTCACGGGAGCTCGGCTTTGCATCCTTGTACTGCTTCACATAGCGGTTAATCTCATAACATGACGGCCAGTCGCCCTCGACAGCAATAAAAGAAAAACCTTTTGTTTCAATCAATTTACGGCTTAGCTCCATGCGCAGCTTATAAAATTCCGATGTACCATGCGTTGCCTCACCGAGTAAAACGTACTTCTTGTCTCCGATTGCTTCTACTAATACATCCAAATCTTCGGGGGTGCTTAGCTGCACGGCTTGTTGTCTAATCTGTTCCACAATGGCGTCTTCAACTTTCACTTGTTTGACTCCTATTCCTAAAGATTTACATTCTGTAGTATGTACAAAAGTACATACAAAAAAAGCGATTCGAATGGATTCGCTTTTTTTGTAACACAATTGGAACATTCCTGTTACAGTTCTCTAACATAGTAGGTGTATTATAATAAACAAGACCCCCCTTTTTTAATATAAACTTTGGACCTGGCCCCGTTGGCTAGGTCCCCTTTTTTTGTTAGAGAGAAAGGATGATGCCAAAATGATTCGCACAGGAGAACGGCTATACATCCGCCACTTTGAAGTTGGAGACTCGGAAGCACTTCTGGCGTTGATGCTGCGCAACCGGCAATTGTTTGAACAGGTGGTGCCGTCCCGGTTGGAGTCGTTCTACACGCTGGATCACCAAGCCAGCAGCATTGAACTCTGGAAGCAGGCGGAACAAGAGGGGCGACGCTATTCATTCGGTATCTTCCTTAAAGGTACCGATGAACTCATAGGGGAAGCTTCGCTTTTCGAAATCGTTCGCGGACCGCTGCAGAAAGCGATGCTAGGTTATTGCTTGGATGCAGGGTACAATGGCAAAGGTTATATGACAGAGGCCATCCACCTTGTGCTGGATTACGCTTTCCAGGAGGCGGGACTTCATCGGATCGAAGCTGGGGCAATGCCGCATAATACCGGTTCTATCCGGGTGTTGGAGAAGGTTGGTTTCCGTCAGGAGGGCCTAGCCAGGGAGAATGTGAAGATTCAAGGCGTTTGGCGGGACCACGTGATGTTTGCCATATTGGAAAGCGACTCTCGCTAAGAAGGGGGAGAGCTTCCTTTATGGGAGTCTTTTTCATGATTGCGTGGTAAAATGGTGAAGAAAAAATGATTTGTTTGGAGAGGGGTCACACCAATGAGTGCCGAAATCGAAAGAAAGTTCCTATTACCCGCATTCCCTGTGGCAGAATTGGATAATAATGAAATCACGCTAGTTTCAAAGCAGTACATTTATCAAACCTATTTGGCCTTCTCGGAGGATCAAGAAATCAGAGTGCGCCAGCTGGTGGATAGTTCTGGATTGTCGCATTTTACCCATACGTTCAAATCGGGGCATGGCATGGTTCGGGAAGAGATTGAATACAACATATCGGAGCCTATATATAAGCAACTGCTTGAACGTACGGGGTTAATTCCATTGGAGAAGATTCGCACCACGGTTGATGTTCGGGGGCTCCATTTTGAAATTGATGAATATAAACAAGTAGACCTCTTGGTTGTTGAAGTCGAGTTTCCAAATGTTGAAGCTGCGCGGCTCTTTGTAGTACCTTCTTGGTTTGGGAGAGAGTTAGGAGCGGAGGAAGAATTTCGAAATAAGTCAATGTGGGTAAAGCTGCAGACGACACGATAAACGAAGTTTTGTTTCGATTTCCTTACAATTGGTTAATAATTTTCATCAAGATATTTCCAATTGTAAGGAGGGATATGACGTGAAAAAAGGACTTGTAAGGCGCAGGAAATCGCCTCTAGCCTTTTATCTAGCGGCTCTCGCTGTAACGATTGCCATGAACAGCAAGCATGTCTGACAGAATATGTAACAACTATAAGATAAAGGCCGAGTTTATGACCCAATTGGGGTCAGATCTTGGTCTTTTCGCTTTTTTCTGAAGAGTGAAAGTGTTAGATTCGTTAGCGAACTATTAGGAAAAATAATGTTTAGCTAAGATTTAAAATAGATGTTTAACAACAATTACAAAGTATGATGGATGTACAGAAATGATAGCTAACATTTTCAGGAATTGTGAGGGGTCACCTATGAACCTGATACATTATTACCGTCAGCAGTTTCTCGAATTAATCTCTCAGTTCGAGCCTAATTGGGAAGAGGATCATACCTATAGATTTGGATTTCGTTGGAATTCGTATGCGAAGTCTTCTTTTAAAGAAATTTTTCAAATGACTCAATTTCCGAGCGAGCCCTTGTACTTAGTGTATGCGGTTGAGCTTCCTGAAAAATACAAAAAGACGAATATTAGTGAAGTAGTCAAAAACGTTTCGTCCTCGTATGAACTGTCCTTGTATTTATTCTCGGATAAGATTCAGTTAACCTCTTGTGTTTCTATAGAAAGCCTGCAGCAGACAACATTAGGTTATGTCAATCAAGCCCGAGGGGAAATCATTGATCTTGTTTTCTCTTCGATTCAAATGCGAGTCTAGACGAATTCAGAAGAATTTAGGTGATAAGTATGAGGAAATACCGGGTATTAATCGTTGATGACGCCATCGTAATGAGAAATAGGATTGCGAATCTTTTTGAACAAGATGAACAATTTACAGTGGTAGGATTCGCGGTTAATGGTGCCAATGCGCTGGATAAAATTGTAGAGCTGCAGCCAGACCTTGTAACACTGGATGTAGAGATGCCCGAGCTCGATGGACTAGTTGCTTTGCGTCAAATTATGACCTTCCATCCTGTGCCGGTTATTATGCTGAGCAGCTGCACGGAAGAATGTTCAAATGTTGCCTTGCAAGCTCTGGAGCTAGGGGCTTTGGATTTTTTCCAGAAGGAGACACTATTCCAAAGAACGCAGAATGCGCTGATGGAAGAAGAATTTCTATTACGGTGTAAAACCGCAATGAGGAAGAAACTGTTCCTACGGAATGAGACGAGTATGCTGGGGAAAGAGCAGTCGATAAAAATTCACTTGGAAATGCTTACATTCCTACTTAAAATGGAAGAGGATATGCTTCATTTTCACGATGAGCTGCAGGATCAAATTAAACAACAGAATGGACTTCTCGTTAAATTTCATAAAGAGGATCATAAATTTATCTATACAACTTGGCAGGGCTCACTATTTAACCGACTTGGTATCAAGGAGAATCTCGCGGTAGGCAAGGATTTGTTTACGATTTTCCCGAAAGATAAAGCCGACCTCATGGCTCCCTATTATCAAGCGGCATGGGATAATGAAGAAGTTATTAATTTCGAAACGGAATGGCATGGTTATTATTACTTAACCGTTCTTCGCCCAATCAAACGAGATGGTGTAATGACAGAAGTCATTTCGCTAACGGTAGATATTACGGAGTCGCGAAGCATGGAGGAACGTATCCGCTTTTTAATCCATCATGACCCTCTGACGGGGCTTCCGAATCGACATGGGTTAAGTAAATGGATCGAGGACGCTATTGCACAGCAGGAACGTTTTGCTGTTGTATTCGTGAATTTGGATCACTTCAAACTGGCCAACGAAACGTTAGGTCATGATACAGGGGACAGAATTCTTCAAGTTATGGCCCGCAGATTGAAAAATAGTACCATGATCAAAGATCTTTCTGTTTTCAGAGTGGGCAGTGACGAATTTATTGGTTTGGTTAAGCACCATTCGTTAGCTGAACTGGAAGGGTTCGCACATACGATTGTTCAGACTATTAATCAGCCCATTCACATCCAAGATCATGAAATATATATGTCTCCCTCCATTGGGATTAGCCAGTATCCGCAAGATGATATAGACCCTGACAATCTGATTCGCTTTGCAGATATTGCTATGGAATACGCCAAAGAATTGGGCGGTAATCAAGTTCAATATTTCAATTCGCAAATTTATGCAAAAATAGAACGTAGAATTAAGATTGAGAAGCATTTGCGAAAAGCTTTGGAGAAAAATGAGTTTATTCTGGTGTACCAACCGCAGGTCAATCTATTAGTGAATCACCTCTAGAGTTTATTCCTATTGCAGAGGAAACGGGATTAATTTATCCGATTGGAAAATGGGTACTTAGAGAAGCATGCAGCCAGAATAAGAGCTGGCAGGAGTTAGGTTTTCCCAAGGTTTCAATGGCTGTCAACTTATCTTCTAAGCAGTTCTATGATCAGTCACTCAAAGATCAGATTAACAGCATACTTCAAGAGACAGGACTCGAACCGCAATATCTAGAATTAGAGATAACGGAAAGCATGACGATGGATGTTCAAGTTGCCTTAACGACTTTGAATAGTTTTAGAAACATGGGTCTGAAGATAGCTATGGATGACTTTGGAACAGGTTACAGCTCGCTCAGCTACTTGAAAGAATTCCCGATCCATCATTTGAAAATTGATCAATCCTTTGTGAAGGATATCTCGGTTAATCCTACCAATGCAGCCATTGTAAATACGATCATTGCGCTAGCACGTAATCTAAAGCTAGTTGTGATTGCAGAAGGGGTAGAGAACGATGACGATTTAAAGATTCTGCAGGAATTCGATTGTGACACCGTACAGGGATATTTATTTAGCCGCCCGGTAGAAGCAAGCGAAGTACCCGAGATATTTGACAGGTTTTCATGCAATCGAATTGCGAATACATAAGAATCATCCTAACGCCAAGACAGCCACTATCGGTTCTGTGGCGTTTTTGTTATTTCATATTTCTGGTAAAAAATAGTGTAGACCTGCCATAATTCGACATATTATAATAGATGATAGGAACAAAATAGGTATAAAGGAGGGAATTTAGTGATTAAGGTGCTTATTATCGAAGACGACATCATTATTGGACAAATGATAAGCATGTATTTTTCGGAAGATCATTTTGAAGTGAAGCAATCGGTAAATGGACATGACGGACTGAGGGAAATTGTTCAGTTTCAGCCCGATGTGATTTTATTAGATCTCGTTTTGCCAGATTATGAGGGGATAGAGCTATGCGGTGCCATTAGGAGACTAAGTTTGGTTCCTATTATTGTGATATCCACGAAAAATAACATTAAGGAGAAGGTGGAGGCCTTTAATATTGGGGCTGATGACTATCTTTGTAAGCCGTTTAGCATGCAGGAGTTAAAAGCACGGATCAAAGCCTCGCTTCGTATGGCGGACATACAGGTTCCTGCTCCCGGTATGTCGGAAGGGACAGAGTCACAATATCATGACTTTACACTGGATGTAGAGCGCAGGTTGATTGTGATCAAAGATCAAAAAATTGATATCACCAATTCCGAATTTGAAATTATGAAACGTTTTATTCACTATCCCGGCAGAGTGTTTAGACGCGATGAGCTTATAGATACTTTATATCGGATGGGCGATATCGTGAATGATCGCGCCATTGATGTACATATTACGAATCTCCGTAGAAGAATAGAGCGGAATCCAAAGGAACCTCAGTATATTAAAACCGTCTGGGGTGTTGGTTATAAATTTGTGCATCTTTCAGCTATTTAAGGTGTGTAAATAAGCGATGAGGTGAATAGATGTGCTCAAAGATCTACTGAACAATTTCTCGATATTGGCTGTTTTTATATTCTTGTCTATCGAGATTTTCTATTCTCCTAGATTAAAAGCCGCATCAAGGTGGAAATATCGCATAATAGTTGGTTTGATGCATGGTATCTATGGTGTCATTCTAACTTTTCTGGGTGTACATGTTACTGCAAGACATATATTGGATTTAAAAGCGATTGCCATTCTGATGGCTACCTTCATTGGTGGAGGAATTTCTGGTTTTATTGCCACTATGATCATGATTATTGGCAGGACGTTGATAGATCCTTCTGTTTTCTTTCGAATCTCTACACTGGGACTGCTCATATTTGCAGGAACCGCGCTAACCAATCATTACGTTCACGGTTATTGGAGAAAATGGACATTATTAATTATGTGTCCTATCAGCGTTTTGTTCGTTGATATGGTACTCATCTATCATATTCCTGTTTTCGAGTTAGTCATTCCAGCTTTACTTCTGCATTTGGGAGGGGGCTTATTCGCAGCAGCGCTAATCCACTATTTCTTAAGGGCAGAAGAGCTAAGGAGTCAGGTAAGTCATATCCAACAAGAATTGATGGATATTCTTCGGCTGCAGCCCGGCATTACATTTAAACTTAAGAAAATTCATAATCAATTTATTTATTCGATGGTTGATGGTCGGTTGTTACGAAATCTCGGACTATATCCACAAGATTTATTAGGTAGAAATATACAATCAATCAAAGGTTTTACTACTGAATTCACAACGTTTATCATAGGGAAATTCGAAGAAGCGTGGAAAGGGAACAAAGTTGCTTTTGAGAATCAAATAAAGGGCAAGATCGCCTTTACAACCTTACAGCCTATATTTGAAGGTGAGCAGGTGGTCGAGATCATCGGCTCTACGACAGATATTACAGAGAGAACAACAGCAGAGCGGCGTATTCAGGAGAGTGAAGCGCGATATCGTATCCTCGTTGAGAATTCACAGGAAGGAATTCTTGGGTTCACGAAGGAAGGCGATATTACCTCTGTTAATCAAATTGTTTCCCTGATGACCCATGCGACAGCTGCGGACATGTTGGGCAAAAAAATAACCGAGTTTCTCCCGGAAGCCGAGCAAATTCGTTGGGATTCCCATTTCCAAGAAGTCATCCTGAATGGTGGTAATGTACGGTTTGAAATGAGACTTCCGTCCTCAACGGGTGATCAAAGAGATTTATGTGTTACACTTTCAGCCTACCTTGATGCGAGTGGCGAATTGGAAGGTATTGTTGGAACCGTACATGACTTCACTGAGGTTACCATGCGGCATGCCGCCGATCAAGCGAATCAAGCTAAAAGCCAATTTATTGCCAAAATGAGTCATGAAATTAGAACTCCCCTGAACGGTATCATTGGACTTTCTCAACTTCTCGGGAAAACCTCGCTCTCAGACCATCAAAAGGATTATCTACATAAAATAACATCATCATCCCATACGCTGTTAGGCATTATTAACGATGTTCTTGACCTTTCCAAAGTAGAAGCGGGAAAACTCGAAGTAGAACGTACCGGCTTTCAGTTAGATGAACTTCTTAAGGATCTCTCCAGCATACTAAGTGTCTTATCTGATAGTCGCCAGATCGAACTTATTTTTAATACAGCCGCTGAACTGCCCAACCATATTCTTGGGGATCCGCTGAGACTGAAACAAGTACTGCTTAATCTTTGCAGCAATGCGATCAAATTTACTTCAGAGGGCTATGTGATGCTCCAAATTGAATTGGAACCACACACGTCCATAGAAGAAATTATGCTTAGCTTTACCATAGAGGATAGTGGAATAGGTATATCTCCAGATCGTTTAGCCTTTATTTTTGATCCTTTTTCTCAGGCAGATGGATCTACGAGTCGTGAATATGGGGGAACTGGACTGGGACTTACGATCAGCCAGCATTTGATTGGGCTTATGGGTGGGTCTTTAACAGCGGAGAGTGTAGAGGGTAAAGGAAGCAGATTTAAATTTACACTGCCTTTTCAAGTCATAGAACTCGCTGATCCAGATGAATGGGACTTAACGAAAGATCATACGACATATCAAATTTTGCTGGTCGAAGATCATCCCCTGATGCGCAGCAGCTTACGGGACACGTTGGAGTCGTTTGCTTTAATCGTTTCGGAGGTGTCTTCCTGGAAAGATATGTTTGAACGGATGAAGGGGTTTTGGACCAATGACGACAGGTACGATTGTATCCTGCTTGATATGGAAATTGAAGATATGTATGGCATAGATACATGGAATACTTTTATCGAGTCGATCCAAAGAGATCAAACGCTTGTTGTTTGCTTAACTTCACCGCTTGGTAAAGAAGAAATGCTGAAACTTCCGAATAGCGCAAGACCTGATGCCGTCATGGTTAAACCGATTTGCCGTTTAGAGCTTTATCAAACGTTGGAATCCCTGTTTAATCCACACAATCAATCTCCAAGAAGCGGCAGGTCTTTGCAGGCTATGTCCTCCAGAGTTAGCAAGACAGGGCGAATTCTTCTCGTGGAGGATAACGAAATTAATCAGCAGGTTGCCATGGAGTTTCTAAAGGAGCATGGATTTGAGATCACGATAGCGGAAAATGGTCGGGAAGCCATTGAAAAACTGGAACACGACGAATACGACTTGATTTTGATGGATATTCACATGCCGATCATGGACGGTGTTGAAGCGACAGCGCACATTCGTCAAATCCCCAACTATATGAATATCCCCATCATTGGACTGACGGCCAACGTAGTTAAACAGGATCATGAAGATTATATCCATTACGGTATGAATGACGTCATTAGTAAACCTTTGGATGTAAAGCGTCTCTTTAGTGTGATTAGTAAATGGATAGAACCATCTACTTCAATAGGGGCTAGTCAGACGAAAACAACCCATTTTTATAAGCATATTGAAGCGATAGATTGGCAAGCTGCACTTGCCCGTCTAGAAGGAAAAGAAAGCATTTTAATCGTCATGCTTCAGTTGTTCAAGAAAAATTATACAACTTTTGTTGAGCAACTAACGCGGAGTATCCTTGATGAGGATTGGAAGGCTGTCAAAAGGGCTATACATACACTTATCGGAGTTGCCGGAAGTATTTCCGCAAATCGATTGCATGAAGCAGCAAGCTACCTGGAACTTGCCGTTGTGCAAAAAGAGGATTTCCATGATCAGCTCATCGAAGTGGCAGAGGAAATAGAGCGTATTATCACATTTATCCCAAATAAAGCTTCTTAGTGAGTGGAACTGCCAATATCAATTTCAGATACAAACGTGATAATTCCAGCCATTGTTGAATGATGACCCCGGCAGTATGATGAAGGTAAAGAAAGACTTTTTACTTTCATAAACAGGAAGGGGATAGCTGCCATGTTTGTTAGGAAACAAGATCGTATGTCACCTATCACAGAAGAGCAATATGAGCAGTTCGAAAGAGAGGGGTATTTGCTTATAAAGAAAGGCTGCAGCAGCGATCTCATTGATGCCTTTAATGGACACATTTTTGATATTCGTAACCAAGCAGAAATACCCAATTGGGCAGCCTGTGAAGAAAGCAAAAAGTTCTCGCTGCGGTTATTTAATCCGCATAAGCATGACAGCTTTTCTCGCCAAATGATGAAGCTTCCCATCATCCGAGGTGCGCTAGCTCAATTAATGGGCAGAGAGGCTAACTGTGTGCAAAGTATGTACTTCTACAAGGAACCAGGTTCACCGGGACAGGCCTCGCATCAGGACTATTACTACATTAAGAATGATCCCATGACGATGATCGCCGCTTGGGTCGCTTTGGAAGAAGTCGTGGATATCGAAAATGGATGCCTCTGGGTCATCCCTGGCACACATAAGCTTGGACTGCTGCCTCATGGTGCAGTGAAAAATAAAGAAGAGCACGAATCATGGACAGACGAGACAGAAGGCATTGACCTTAGTAAGCAAATCCCGGTCGAGATGGAAAAAGGAGATATCCTATTCTTTAGTGAGCTGCTCATCCATTCGTCCAATAAAAATCGAAGCAAGGATCGTTGGCGACGTTCCTATGTATGTCATTACATTCGCGAGGATTCGTTTGTTACTCAGAGGGAAGATTTGAGAGAGAAATTTCCGTTGTTCTAAGAACGTTGATAACAAGAAAGCTAACTCTTTTTTACAGCCAAGGCTGGAAAGGGTTAGCTTATTTTATTTACACAAACACATGTATATGAACGTTCAAAATTAACTATAATTAAACTCCCCAACTTACACATACAGGAACTTCATACCCTACAGAGAACAGTGTTAATAAGACTGAGAACTAGAAGGAGATAGATGAATGGAAAATGAGTTGGAGAAATGGATCATAGAAGCAGATATAGCAAGTATGCAGCATGCAATGAGTGCAGGTAGGATTACTTCGGAACAATTGGTTCATATATATCTAACCCGTATAGAAAAGTACGACGCCATATTAAATACCATTTTAGAAATAAATCCAGATGCTATAGACATAGCCAAAGATTTAGATGAAGAACGAAAAGTGAAGGGCAGTCGTGGATCCTTACATGGTATCCCTATTCTGCTTAAGGATAATATCGATACACACGACCGTATGCATACAAGCGCCGGTTCTATCGCATTAGCGGAATCCTTCGCAGCAGCCGATTCCTTCGTTGCAGATCAGCTTCGAGCGGCGGGGGCTGTGCTTCTTGGTAAAACGAATATGACCGAATGGGCAGGCTACATGTCAGGCGATATTTGGGCGGGCTATAGCTCAAGAGGTGGTCTCACCTTAAATCCTTACGACCCTGGCGAATTATTCGTAGGCGGTTCAAGCTCAGGCTCAGCAGCGGCAACGGCAGCGAATCTGGCAGCAGCGGCGATTGGAACGGAAACATCGGGCTCTATCATCAGCCCTTCCAGCCAGAATAGCTTAGTTGGTATTAAGCCAACGATTGGATTAGTTAGCCGAACGGGCATCATCCCAATTGCTCATAGTCAGGACACAGCGGGGCCTATAGCAAGAACGGTCAGCGATGCAGCGATTTTGCTCGGCGCTTTAACCAACATGGATGAATGCGATGTTGAGACGCTAGCGAGTAAAGGGCGTTCTTTCCAAGACTACACCCCATTCATAGACGCCAATTATTTGCAGCATGCTAGAATAGGGATCCCAAGATTTTATTATCAAGAATTAGACAAGGCTCGGCTAGATATTGTAGAGGCGGCTATCGCCGTTTTGAAACAAAAGGGTGCTACAATCGTTGATCCGGTGGTGCTTCCATGTGAGCAGACGCATTGGGATGGCAATGTCATGAGGTATGAATTTAAGAAAGATTTGAATGATTATTTATCCAAATTGTCAGGCAAGATACCCGTCCATTCTTTGGCTGATGTCATCGCCTACAATGAAGCACATTCAGATCAAGCATTGAAATATGGGCAAGGAACTTTAATTTGGTCAGAGGAAACAAGCGGGACACTAACGGAACAAGCCTATTTAGACAGCAAAAAGAGGGATAAAGAGATGTCGCGTGAGCAGGGAATTGACCATGCATTAAAGGAGCATCAACTGGATGCACTCTTATTCCTAGGGGCTGAGGGTGGGACAGATCTTGCGGCAAGAGCAGGTTACCCATCCATTACTGTCCCTGGAGGGTATGCGGCAACGGGGATTATCGCACCGGGCGGGTATACAACGAAGGGACCACAAGGGATTACCTTTGTAGGAACGGCATTTAGCGAACCCACTTTGATAAAAATTGCTTATGGGTTTGAGCAGGCTACGAAACATCGCATTCAACCCGAGTTAGCAACTGCTGCGAAAATAGAGGTAGAATAAAATGATGAATCTAAGAACGATGGTTGTTGGATTAACCGACGATCATGTGGCTAAGGCATTCATGCGGTTATGGGAACATGAGGATGGAACATTAAAAGTTTGGCGAGCAAGCTCCAACTTCGTATATCGATTTGAAAATAAAGGTAAGAAATTCTTTTTGAGGTTTTCTTTTGAAGGAGCACAGGAACTGGAGCAAGTAGAAGCTGAACTTGATTTCATAAATTACTTAGCCTTATCTCATTATCCTACAATTGTGCCTATACGTTCTAGCGAGGGTAAGCTAGTTGAAAGAGTAACGACAAGTGAAGGGGCATATATTGGTGTTGTATTTAGTGATGCGGAAGGGGAAAGTTTAGATTGTGATCAAATGAGCGAATCGCAGATGGAGGCGTGGGGGAAATCACTTGGCAGCTTGCATGTAAGGTCACAGGAATATGAACCTCCAAAAGAAATAAAGCGTAAGAATTGGCGAGATGGACTGGATCATATTGCAGTGGCATTAGATCGTCATCCACATGAAAAAGAAGCCTTGATGGAGCTAGATAACCTGAGGATTTGGCTTTATTCTTTAAAGCAATCCAAGCATGAGTATGGTCTCATTCATTATGATTTTCAACAGGATAACATTTTCTGGCATGCAAGTACGTCGCAATTTCATGTTATTGATTTTGATGATGCTATGTATCATTGGTATGCGATGGATATTGTTGCAGCTCTTGCTGACGTGTTGGATAATACAGAGAGGGATTCCAGCAGTCAGGTAGAATGTTTTCTGAGAGGCTATACAGCGATTTGTCCATTAGACAAGCAAATGATAGAACACTTTCCAAAGTTCTTAAGGTTCTCTAAGCTCTATAGCTTTTCAAGAATCCTAACAGCTTTGGAGGATAGTGATCTATCAAATACGCCACCATGGTATGCAGGATTGAAATTAAAGCTCATGAAAATGAGGGACGAAATGAGACTTGGTTTCAGCAATCCATGGTGACCTACTGACTAACGGAACATGAGGAGGATCACAACTTGGAAATAAGGCGTTTATGGCAACAAGATATACCGCAAGTACAAGCACTAATGATGGACGTGGTGTCACGTCTTCCTTCTGATGCGCTTTATTCGATGGACCGCTTAGAGGCATTATACGAATATGTCCAAGAAAAGGGCGAGATATATGGCGTTTTTCAAGGCGAAAAGCTTGTTGCTTATACGGTTATCGCATTTCCCGGTCTAAGTACCAATAATCTCGGACGAGAGTTTGGAGTGCCGGAAGCAGATCTACCAAGAGTTGCTTCTCTAGAAGGATCCATTGTCCATGAGTCGGTCAGGGGACAAGGGCTGCAGCGGCATTTTCAAACTTTGAGGGAAAAGCGCGCGCGTGAACAAGGTATATTATACCTCTACGCAACCGTACATCCTGACAATGCTATAAGTCGGCAAAACTTAGAAACAGCAGGCTTCACACTTCAATTCACCCGTCCGATGTATGGAGGTCTTCTAAGGCATTGCTATGCGAAGAAGCTTGAAGTACTAGATTAGTATGTTATTTGGTAACGGCAAGCTCTCTAACTTTTTTCCACGCATCCAAATGCTTTTCCAAATTACCGACTAAGGTATTGAGATCATTCAGAAATTGTTCTTTATCATGAGCATCGACGTCTAAGGCTTCAATTTGAAAATCACTAGTTGTAGGAAATGCGTTAAGCATTTGCAGAAGTTTGCTTTGAATTGGACTAGTTGTTGGGCTAATTGTTGTACTAGTTGAAGCTGCAGGCAGCTCGCTTTGTATCGACATTTCTGATTTATTGTCCGGGACTATTTCCTTGGATTTCTCTGCTTTCTCCGCTTTTGTCGGAGCTTTTGCAGCTGCAGGCTTGGCTCGTTCTGCTCGGTTATTTTGAAAGACGGACCAAGTTTCGACCAGATCATGACCTGTTTTATAGAGAAGCTTCCCTTTGGTGCTTTCTGAAATATCTTTATCTTTGAACATGCGAGCAATCTTTTTCACATCACTGACAGGCATTTCATCTCTGGCAATAATCAAAGCTAGCGGATCGCGGTGCTCGATCGGTAGATCTTTGATAGGCAGCAGTTGGTCCTCGGTCAACTTGTCTTTCCGAATTTCCGTACCGCTCACGATCAGTTTTTTGACTGAATTTCCAAACTTTAACAAATCACATTTGTTTTTGATGTAAGTTTCCGGCTTGCCAAGTTTGCTAGAAAGGTATTTAATAGAGGAACTGAATTTGGAATCATTCATAAGTTTGTGGAAGGCCTCAGCTTCCTCAATGGGAGAAAAGCCTTCCCTTGTCAGATTCTCCGCAATCTGTTCTAAATAAATCTCCAACTCATCCGTTACGGTCGATACGATACAGGACATGGTGGGGCGTCCCAGCATTTTGCTAGCTTTGTATCTCCGATTCCCGTAAATAATTTTGTACCGGTTGTCAGCCGTTGTTCTCACTTTAATCGGAGAGAGTAAGCCAATCTCCTCGATGCTTTTCATTAATTCTTGGAGCGCCTCTTCATCGAATTGATATCTGGGCTGATCCGTATCCTCGTCAATTAAATGCATGGGAATTTCATGTATATTCATATTCATTTTCTCCATTCGTTCAGGTTGTCCTTGGATTATTATATAACAAGGAACAAAATCGTGGAAATGCCAATCATAGTACTAGATCGGAGGTCAATCATGTTTTCCTGTAAAATAAGTGATGAACTGGAACTAAAGCTACTAGAAGTCAGGCATGCAGATGCCTTATTCCATTTGGTCAATCAGAATCGTACTCATTTAGCGAAATGGCTTCCATGGGTTGATAAAACAACACAAGTAGAAGACACAAGAGCTTATATTGAATCAGAGCTTAGCCGCTTTGCAAAGAACAATGGCTTTTCTTGCGGCATTTTTTATCGAAATGAAATCGTTGGATGTATAGGTCTCCATGAAATTAATTGGGGGAATAAGCATTCGTCGATTGGATACTGGCTTGCAGAAGGGTATCAGGGGAAAGGGATCATGACTGATTCTTGTAGATGTATCGTGAGCTACTCCTTGAGAGAATTGAAATTAAATCGGATCGAAATAAGAGCTCGGACAGATAACTTCAAGAGCCGCGCAGTACCGGTGAGGTTGAAATTCAAACATGAAGGAACAATTAGACAGGCCGAGTTCAGTTATAACACCTTTCATGATCATGAGGTTTATGGGATTTTGGCCGAAGAATGGGAGTAAATGGAGTGGGAACTTTAGCAAAACGCACCAAACTGCATTACGGCTGGATTGTTGTCCTGGTGACCTTCTTTACTTTGATTGTATCGGCGGGTATACGCTCGGTGCCTAGCATTTTCATGCTTCCCTTTGAAAAAGAGTTCGGATGGGGCCGAGCGGATGTATCCTCCGTTGTCTCCATTAATATTTTCTTGTATGGGTTGATGGGACCTTTCTCGGCGGCATTAATGGAGCGTTTTGGTACTCGTCGGGTGGTGCTGATCTCCCTTATCTGCATCGCGGCAAGCCTTTCGCTGACACCTATGATCATGGCTTTGTGGCAATTTCATTTGCTTTGGGGGGTCGTTGTGGGGCTTGGAACGGGTTCACTTGCCAATGTGCTCGGTGTAACAATCGCGAATCGATGGTTCACTCAGAACAAAGGTGTGGTGGTTGGCATTCTGACAGCCAGCGCGGCGACAGGGCAACTGCTATTTCTACCTCTTCTGGCTAAAATAACGGTGGACGTCGGTTGGCGCTATGCCATTTATACAGCAATTGCTGTGATTGCGGTGTTAATCCCTGTTGTAGCGATCTGGATGCGCAATCATCCCTATGACATAGGCGCTGCTCCTTATGGGTCAGATCAAGTCGTAAAGCCTGCCGAATTCAAAGGCAACATCTTTATGACCCCTCTGCTTACCCTTCGAGATGCCAGTAAGAACAAGGCATTCTGGCTGCTTGCGGGGACGTTCTTTTTCTGCGGCTTCTCCACGAATGGGTTAATTGGTACGCATCTTATTCCCGCCTGCGGGGATTTTGGCATTCCTGAAGTAAGTGCAGCGGGATTGCTGGCGCTCATGGGCATCTTTGATCTGGTCGGGACGACGATGTCCGGTTGGTTGACCGACCGATTTGACGGGCGTTGGCTGCTGTTTTGGTACTACGGGCTTCGCGGAATTTCGCTTATTTTTCTGCCGCAAGCGCTCGGTTTAGGCTATACGGAGCTTCTTATTTTTGCCGTTTTCTACGGATTAGATTGGATTGCAACTGTTCCGCCAACCGTGAAGATTGCATCGGATATTTTCGGCAAGGAGAAGGCAGGCATGGTTTTTGGTTGGATTGTAGTAGCTCACCAGCTCGGGGCATCCTTTGCTGCCTATGAGGCAGGTCTGCTGAGAGATTTGCTCGGCAGCTATTCGCTACCCTTTCTTATGGCGGGCTTCGTCTGTATGATTGCTGCCATTATGGCAATACGTATAGGGCGTACAGGAACGGCAGCCAGAGCGTTGTAAAATCGGAAAACAAGAAGGATCCAGCCAATCTAGGCTAGGTTCTTCTTGTTTTTTCTCATTCATTTTTGCAAAGTAATACCAACTTCAATAAAAAGATTGCATCGGAAGGTTTATAGATGAAATAATAGAGGGTGATGATGTCGAATTGTGGCATAAAACTTTCATATGACTTAGGGGTAGAGTAGCATGAAAATGATTCAAAACACGATAATAGCTCTAATTTTCGTCATATTAGTTTCATCGTCAGAGTTTGTTCTTAATAAGTATAAGGACTCCTTACTCCATGAGCTTGAAATTACGGAACAGTCCCAATTATCCTCAAGAGCATTGGCTTTACAATCCGTTATTGACCGTAATTTTAATATGATGGTAAGCTTGGAAGCTTATGTGGATGCGAGCTACTTGCAAAGCAATGACGATAAAGAAGTCATGGAATACATGGCATCTCTTTATCATGGAGCTCAGGGATCAACGTTTAATTTAATTATTGCGCCTAAAGGAGTTATGAAGTTCATTTATCCGATTCAGGGCAACGAAAGTATATATAATTGGGATTTGCTGCAGGATCCCCGTGCTAATGTTCAACAGCAAATTTTAAGAGCTTTGCAAACTAAAAAAATGACAATGAATGGCCCATTTCAATTACTACAAGGCATTAATGGTTTAGTCGCTCGGAAGCCAATCTATCAAGATGGTGCTTTTTGGGGCTTCGTATCTGTAGGTGTAAATCTGGATCAACTGCTTGCCGAAGCAGGAATTAAGAATGTAGATACAGGGGATTTACAGATTTCCATCCGTAATCCTGGGGAGCCTGCGTTTTTTGGCGACGATTCTATTTTTCAAGAAAATCCGATGATGGCCACTATTGAGCATACGGATACCAAATGGGAGCTTGCTGCGCTTCCGCAGGCAAGTGCTGTTCAGAGTATTAAGCATCAAATCACATTAATACGCACCGCTTTTATGCTTGTTCTGCTAATCGCTCTCATCTTTATCCTGTATATCGTTAGACAGAGAGATAAGTTATACCGATCGGTAAATGAACGCACACAAGAGTTACAGTTTGCAAATGAGGATTTGACTGCTGCAAATGAAGAGCTTCTGGCAGGACAACAGGAACTGCACGATTCAACCAAACGCTTGTTGGAATCCGAACAAATGCTATCGTACATGGCTTATCATGATGTTCTGACAGGGATACATAACCGAGCCCACTTTCAAATGATCTTAAAAGAACAAATTGTACACAACGAAATAAATCGTACATCCCTTGCGATGCTTTTCTTTGATCTGGATAACTTCAAGATGGTTAATGATTCGCATGGTCATCATATGGGCGATCTTATGCTGCAGGAAGTTGCTAATCGTATTGGACAATCAAACCTTTCCTATCATACGTTTGCTAGATTTGGTGGAGACGAGTTTGCCATCCTATTAGAAGATTGTCCAAGTGAGAAGGAGATTCAGCTCTTCTGTGAACAATTAATAGAAATCTTAAAGCCGCCTTGTTTGTTATCGAATCGCTCTTTTTTCATTAGCGCCAGTATTGGTATTGTGCAGTATCCTTATGGGGGTGTGACTTGGGAAGCATTGCTCAAGAATGCGGATATTGCCATGTACATAGCCAAAAAAGAGAGCGGCAGCTCATACAGCTTCTTTAATCAGCAGATGGCAATGAATTCCCTATCAAAGCTGGAGATGGGAAATCATCTTCGTCAGTCACTTGACCGGAATGAACTCGAAATTGTGTATCAACCGCAGGTAGATTGTTTATTAGGCAAAATTATCGGCGTTGAAGCACTCTTGCGTTGGAATCATACGACCAAAGGATATATTTCTCCAGCTGACTTCATTCCTCTATCAGAAGAAATAGGTACAATTGCTAGTATTGGTGAGTGGGTTTTGAGAGGTGCTTGCAAGCAGATGAAGGCTTGGCACAGCATGACGATTGAACCTTTAGCGATTTCGGTCAATCTATCAGTCAAACAGCTGAATGATGAACGTTTTGTTGATAAAGTGATACAAATTTTAGAGGAGACAGGCCTGGAAGCTAAATATTTGGAGATGGAAATTACCGAAAATTTCGCGATGCAGGATGAACAACTGGACGCACTTAGCAAGCTTCGCGGGCTGGGCATTGCGATATCCGTCGACGATTTCGGTACGCACTACTCCTCTCTAAGTTATTTGAAAAGGTTCCCAGTCACCAAAATCAAATTGGACCAATCATTTGTCCGCGGCGTACAAACGGATGACAAGGATCGAGCGATGATCAAAGCGATTATTTCCGTAGCCAATTCGTTTCAATTACAAATTATTGCGGAAGGTGTTGAAACAGAAGAACAGGCGGACTTCTTAGTCACTAATGGCTGTAGTCAAATTCAAGGCTATTACTTCTTCCGGCCCATGTCTGCCGAACAAGCACTGCCTGTGTTACAGGAATGTTTACAGCCTAAGCTTGCCTTTCTTGAATCAAACCCATCTGGCCATATTGAATAAATAACAAAAAAATCTCCCCCGCTGAATGATGAGCGAAGGAGATTTTTTTGTTTTAGAGTTGAACGATTTGTTTTTGTTTATTTTTGAAATAGACCCAATGTTTGAAGCCGATCTCTTTTAACGTCTTGCTAACTTCTTCCCAATCATCAGCAACTCGGCTTGGCAGATGAGCATCTGAGCCGAAGGTTACTTCAACACCATAATGCAGCGCTTGCTCCAATATTTCATTGGAAGGGTACCAGCCGCCAACGTCCTTCGTTTTTCCTGAAGTATTGATTTCAATCGCTACACCAGCTTCTCCGATAATCTTCAACGTTTCGTTTACCTTAGGTGTGGAGATATCAGAAAAGGCTGGATAGAAGCCTTTCATTGCATCAATATGCCCAAGAATATGGAACATGCCGGAACGTGCGGACTCCGCAATAAGGTTATAATACTCTTCTTTATGTTGAATTTTCTGCTCTTCATTTAAATGTTTCCACCTGTTGCGATTGAAAATACTGACCCCACCAGATAAATGAACAGAGCCAATGATGTAATCGAATGGATATTTCGCGTATTCTTGCCGGTAAACTTCGACATGCTCAGGGAAATAGTCAGACTCAACACCTAGAAGCACATCAATTTTTCCTTCATATTCTTTTTTTAGATGCAGAACTTCCTCGATATAACGGGGGAATTCGCTCTTAGCCATGGCGATTAAAGGTTGAGCTTGGTCATCGGGGCTCCCAAAATAAGGGGAATGATCAGAAATCCCGATGACTTGCAATCCGCCGGCTATAGCGGCTTCAATATAATCGCGAATTTTATCCTTAGCGTGTCCACATCGGTCATGATGGGTATGTAGGTCGAATTTCATCGAAAATAACCTCCTTAGAGTTTTGCTTTAGCAAAACTGGCATCGTAAGCATGAACCTTAGAGTTTTGCTTTAGCAAAACTGGCATCGTAAGCATGAACCTTAGAGTTTTGCTTTAGCAAAACTGGCATCGTAAGCATGAACTTTAGAGTTTTGCTTTAGCAAAACTGGCATCGTAAGCATGAACTTTTATTCTGAGCCGAGAAACTGGGTTTCCGGCATTCCTTTTAGATCACGAAGGAACTGCTGCATCGCAGAATTTAAGTAGCGTCCTGACTTATATACTACACCTACAGGATGCGTAATATCCAATTCGTTCACTTTGACCATTTTCAAAGTTCCATGTCGCAGTTCATCTGCTACAGAAAGCTTGGAGATGATAGCGACCCCGAGATTTAACTCCACCATGCGCTTCACTTCTTCGCTGCTAGAGAGCTCCATCACAATGTGTGGGGAGACATCATAGGCTTTGAAGATTTGATCGACGAATCGTCGCCCGGCTGTTTCCGGAGAAAGCATAATGAATGGAATGTTGCGCAGCTTCTCAATAGATAAATGGGCAAATCGACTAAGAGGATGGTGCGTGGAAACAATCAGCTCGAAAGTATCATAATAAAGCACCGAAGTTTCTAAGGCTTGGTTTTTTTCGAACAAATACGTAATGCCAATATCAATTTGGCTATTCTCCACTGAAGTCATGATTTGGGAAGAGGTCATCGAGTGAATGGTCGTTTTGATCAGTGGGAATTGGTCTTGAAAATAGGACAGCACCCTCGGTAAAATCTGCATGGCAATCGACGTTGTCGTGCCAATGTGGATATGACCTTGCGGTGTATGATGTAAGTCGGATAGTCGCTGCTTAAGATCACTGGCGATCCGCAGCATTTTTTCTGCATGCTCCAAGAACAGCTTACCACTATCGGTTAAAGTAACTGGTTGATTGCGATCAATGAGAATTGTGCCGAATTCGTCTTCAAGACTCTTAATTTGTGCGGAAACGGCAGGTTGGGTCAAGTTGAGAATTTCGCCAGCTTTTCGAAAGCTCATTGTTTTGGATATGGTGAGCAATGTTTCTAACTGGTTCATATTCATGAGCATACCTCCTGCTTTTATAGTAAAGATACAAATAAAATTTATCGGAATTGTAAAGAACATAAAAACCTTTTGTAACCCCATTATATGATAGGAATACCGGAAACGGCAACATTTCAGAATAAAGATGGACAACCAAGCACAATATAGCCAGGAAATTAGGACGAATATAGCTAATTTTCGTTGCTAATTACTCAAATTTGATTATAATATTTTATATATATTAAATAAACTATGAAGGAGATTCAATTTATGTCGTTAACCCGTAAGTCAAATACAACGTGGACCGTTGTGGCGTTGATGTTGGGACTCTTACTGGCTTCGCTGGATCAGACCATTGTATCAACAGCGATGCCAACGATCGTGTCCAAACTAGGCGGTTTCAGCCAATTCGTCTGGGTTTTTTCTGCGTATTTAATTGCGAATGTGGCTGCCATGCCTATTTTCGGTAAACTATCCGATATGTATGGCCGAAAACTATTTTTTATTATCGGTATTATTGTATTTATGATTGGCTCAGCCTTATGTGGAACGGCAGGATCGATGACCGAGCTTATCATCTACCGCGCCATTCAAGGTATCGGGGGCGGTGCCCTTATGCCGATTACTTTCGCGATTATTTTTGATATTTTCCCACCAGAGAAACGGGGTAAAATGCAAGGGCTGTTCGGAGCTGTATTCGGACTATCCAGCGTACTGGGGCCGATCATTGGCGCGTACTTCACCGACCATGTGACGTGGGAATGGATTTTCTTTATCAATCTACCTCTTGGCATAGTGTCCTTAATATTAATCATTTTCTCTTATCACGAGTCCGTGGAACACAGTAAGGCGAAAATTGATTGGGGCGGTACTATTTTCCTAACAGCATCGATTATCTCCCTCATGTTCGCATTGGAACTTGGTGGCAAAGAATATGCTTGGAATTCCTTACAAATCATCGGGTTGTTTGCAGGTTTTGCTGTTCTCTTAGGTACATTTATTATGATTGAAAAATATGCAGCAGAACCGATTATCCCGCTTGATTTGTTCAAAAATCGGCTATTTAGCGCCAGCATGGGTGTTAGCTTTGCTTATGGTGCGGTCTTGATCTCAGCCGGTACATATATTCCTTTATTCATTCAGGGGGTATTTGAAGGCTCAGCCACAAGTGCGGGCTCTACCTTAACCCCAATGATGCTTGGTGTCGTTGTCAGCAGTGCACTCGGTGGACGCTTCATCGGTAAGTTCTCTTATCGCAATGTCATGCTAGTTTCCATAGTCTTACTGCTGCTGGCAACTTCGCTCTTAGGCGGACTCTCTATCGATTCCAAACGCTGGCTAATTACAACCTACATGATTCTCCTTGGTCTTGGGATTGGCGCTTGCTTCCCAATTACATCGATGTCTGCGCTGCATAAAATAGATTTTCGCCGCAGAGGCACAGTGACCTCACTTGTTGGTTTCTTCCGTTCCGTAGGTTCGGCAATCGGGGTAGCGGTGTTTGGCAGCATTCAAGTCAACTCGCTAAGAGATAACATTACAACATCCCTTCAGGATCCAGCGATGGCCGAGAAGTTTCATGATGCGCGAATTCTACTTCAGCCACAGGTCCGTGCAAACATTCCCGCTGAAGTTTTACACAAGCTCTTAACAGCATTGGCGGATTCCATTGCCGTTGTTTTCCAGACGACCATTGTTCTGGCTGTAATCGGTCTTGTGTTCATCTTATTCATGGGTAACGCTAAACTTGAAGTGGGAAGTGCTCCAGTCAAAGAAAGCGCACCAGTAGGACACTAGGAGGTTAACATCCATGTCGATGAAGCTCGTCATTCTCGGACTGTTAATGGAAGCCAATCGGCATACCTATGAAATTCGGCAGACGATGAAAGAAAGAGGCATGAACAACTACATGAAGCTGCAAGACGGCTCGCTGTATTATGCGATGGATCAACTCCACAAGGATGGACTCGTAGAAGCACATGAGGTTGTACGTGATACGAATCGTCCGGAGAAAACGATCTATCAAATTACCGCAGCCGGGAAATTAAAGTTTCAAGAACTATTAGTGGAACAATTGCATGAAGAAATCAAGCACTATCATCCGCTTTATGTCGCTCTGCCTTTTTCCGTGCATGGGGATCAGGCGAAGATTGCCGACATTCTTGAAAATAAGATTATGGCCCAAAAAATGATTATGAATAAGATGAAAAGCTTGTATGAAGAACACATCTCCATTGTTCCTCGAGTTGTCTTACAAATGATGGTGGGCGCGTACAAGCGCGCATTTAGTGAACTGAAATGGCTGGAGCAGCTGCAGAAGGATGCAAGAGAAGGCCGCTTGCAAGAGAAGAACTCCCCGCTGGAAGTTGACTGGGACCGTATTGAATAGAAGAAAAGCCGCAACTGCTCTTGTTGAGTGCAGTTGCGGCTTTTTTGAAACTCACCGCGGTAACGCTATAAAACATCCTTATAGTAGCAACTTCTGTCGCTCATCCCAATTTAGCGATGAAAAACATCCTTAACTCCGGCCAATCTCACTCATATAGGGTTAAATCACCGCGGTAACGATATAAAACATCCTTAAAGTAGCTACTTCTGTCGCTCATCCCAATTTAGCGATGAAAAAACATCTTTAACTCCGACCAAACTCACACAATTGGCGCAAACAGCTACTTTTATCAGACAGCAATCACTGAGATACTTAGTATGCATTTGGTGCTGGGGCCGAGTTAGTTGGTATTTACCGTTTACGGAATTAGTCCTTGTTGGATATGACAGTAAAACTATAAACTGTCAATTCCGCTGAACTGTTCGATGAAGTGCTGCAAATCATCGCAGATCAAGTCCGGCGTCAAGCCTGCCGACGCCAGCTGCTCTTGCACGTTGTCCGCCGTGGCGACACCGGTCAACACGAGCGCCGTGCGGCATCCCGCCAACCTGCCTCCGCGGATGTCGGTATGCACGTTATCGCCGATGACCCATACATCGGCGGCAGGCAGCCCGAGCCGCTCGATGGCGTAAGCCATGATAATCGGCGAAGGCTTGCCGATCACCACGGGCTCCACGCCCGAGGCGGCGGTGATCGAAGCTGCCAGGGAGCCAGCTCCTGGCATAAGCCCACCATCCGACGGCAGCATGCGGTCGGGATTGGTTAACACATAGGTCGCGCCATGCTTCAGGTGGCGGACCGCTTCAGTCAGCTTCTCATAGGAGAAGCTGCGGTCAATGCCTTGGACGACGTAATCCGGCGTCGTCTCAGCACCCAGGGCGAAGCCGGACGCCTCCAAGGCGATCCGTAGTCCGGCTTCGCCGACCATGTGAACGCGGTTACCTCCGCGCTGCTCGGTCAAGTACTGAGCGGCCGCCTGCGAGGAAGTATAGACGGCCGCCGCTGGAACCTCTATGCCGAGCTCTTGCAGATGCTCGGCAACCTGCTCCGGCGTACGAGACGAATTGTTCGTCACGAGTAAATAGGGCAGTTGCTGCTGCTTAAGCCAATGAATGAATGCCGCGGCATGGGGGATCGGTTCATGCCCCCGGTACAGCGTACCATCTAAATCAATGAGAAAACCTTTCATTTTGCTAACACTCCCTTTCATGTGATGATTGCGTGGAAGGAAGTTTGATCTCTACCGTCGTTCCTTCTTCTAATTTACTGCGAATTTCCATAAAGCCGCCGTGTGCCTCGATAATTCGAAAACAAACCATAAGACCTAGTCCTGTTCCTTTTTCCTTCGTACTATAAAACGGTTCTCCCAGCTTGGGCAGCCGCTCGGGTGAAATACCGCAACCCTGATCGATGAAACGTATAGTTATGTAGTTTCTGTTATTGTCCAGTAGAGCTTGAATACGCATTGTACCACCTAGTGGCATAGCTTCCAACGCATTTTTCATAATGTTGATGAAAACCTGCTTAAGCTGATGCTCATCACAGGAGACAGGTGGCAGATCTGGCATAAGTTCTGCTTCAATCTGAATATTATCAAGCAGTGCTTGAGGTTGAAGGAGTTCAATTGTGCTTGTGACAATGGAATCCAAGGTTTGAGTTACGAAATGTGTCGCCTGCGGTTTGGATACAATCAAGAACTCATTCACAATAAATTCAATACGCTTCAGCTCATTTTGCATGATTTCTATGTAATATTTCTCTTTCTCATTATTCGTCTTAAGCAGCTGTAAGAATCCCTTCAAAGCCGTTAGCGGATTTCGGATTTCATGAGCAACGCCAGCAGCCAATTGCCCAACAGCAGATAGCTTGTCTGATTTGATTAATAGCTCTTGCGTCTTTTTCAACTCGGTAATATCTTTGAAAGTAATAACCGTACCTAGAAGTTGACCTTTGCCCTCCAGCATAGGACTGGACATGTACATGACGGGGAAGGTGGTTTCATCTTTTCGCCAGAACATATCCTCTTGCATATCAGAAACTTCATGATTCAAAATCGTATTCAAAATAGGACTTTCCTCAGGTGGATAAAGAGTACCATCGCTCTTAACGGGTCGAATGAGATTATGAATTTGTCGGCCCAGCATTTCATCTACTTTCCATCCGGTTATCGCCTCAGCGGCCTTATTCCAGAAAATTGTGCGACCACTCATATCAATCCCGTAAATACCTTCCGAAACGGAATTGAGAATGAGTTGATTTTGCTTATACAGCTTATCGATGACCTTCTTCTGTTCCTTGACTTCAGTCAAATCTTTAAGAATGGCGAAGACCCCAACAATACTGCCATCTACCATCGTGGGGACGAACGTTACATTAGATTGGATAGGGTATCCTTTCTGATGAACAAAAGCAGCCTCGAAATTTTGCGACATCCCGGCTGAAGCCACTTGGAAATGATGCAAGGCTTTGAGCAGATCGGGCGGATTGATCATAGGAATGAAGGAAGTTAGCATCGAGGTCTCACGAGCTAGTCCAAGAAGGCTTTCCAAACCATGATTAGCGGACAATACCTCGCCGTCCAAGCTAAACGAGATAATAGAATCAGGATGATTATCATAAAGTGATTTATATCGCTTCGCGGTCTCATTAATGGAAGATTCTCTTTTTTTAAGGACTTTAATGCCAAATAAAGCTAATGCGAGAATGGAGCCAAATAAGATAAAATCGATAAATAGACCTATCAATGGGTGGTCTTGCACATAAGCAAGAGGATGTATAAAGTAGAAATTTGCCCCGATTATAAATATGGCAATAATATGATAAACAAGCGCAAGTTGATATAAACTCCAATTTCGAGCAGTAATATGCTGTTTTATCATACAGACTTTCAACGCTCCTTTAAGGAATTTTTCCCATATGCTTATCAGGATTCGACACGAATATATATAATCTTCCATATTCATGTTGCATTTTCCTTTGTTCATGAACAATAACATCGTTGTTCGACAATATAAGTATGAAGGCAGGATGAGAATGTGTATCTGAGTAGTAGGAACTATTTTATAGAAAAAGACAGTATACTTGTCCTAATTTTTTAGGTATAATGTTGAAAAAGGTCGTTTTTCTGCGGAACTTATTCACAAATGAGATCGGAGCGGAGCTATGAAGGCTGAGTACATTAATCCCTTTTTGGAGTCGGCTAGAATTGTCATCGAGCAAGTTGCTAACATTCGCCCAACAACGGGGCAGCTCGGCGTCAAAGACGTCAAATTTGTGGAAAAGTATATCTGGATCCAAATCGGGATGACCGGGCAGATGGAAGGCGATATTGTTTTCGGCTTAGCTGAGGATGTTGCTTTGAAAATGGTTTCTGCCATGATGGGTGGATTTGTTATTACAGAAATGGACGATATGGGTAAGAGCGCCATCTCTGAGCTGGGGAATATGATTAGTGGGAATGCAAGCACGATGCTCTTCAATCAAGGGGTTAGGGTGGATATTACTCCGCCGAAAATTGTCCAATCTGCGACGGCTGCAGGATTTGTGCCGAAGAGAGCATTGACCATACCTTTGATCATGGATAACATTGGTGAGCTGGACATTCAAGTATTAATCACGTAAGAGGCCTATTTTTGATACATATGTTAAAATGAACTGGAGTGCTGCTGAAGCGGTATCTCCATTTTTTTATAAGGAGAAGGTAAGCTTGAACATTTCGAACAAAATCGTCTTGATAACAGGAGCTTCGAGCGGCATTGGGGCCGTTATGGCACAGCAATTTGCAGCCAAAGGAGCCATTCCTATATTAACTGCACGCAGTACAAATAAACTTAAAGAAATTGCTTCGGGCTTGCAAGGGCAGCATGCCGTTTACGAGATGGATGTAACGAATACAGAGCAGGTTCATGATGTTGTGGGACAAATTATAGCCAAATTTGGTCGTATCGATATTTTGATTAATAACGCGGGGTATGGGATATTTGAGTCATTTGCGGAAGCGCCGCTTGCTCATTTTGAAGATATGATGAATGTGAATTACATGGGCTTAGTCCGCTGTACCCAAGCGGTATTGCCTCATATGTTGAAGGCCGGGAGCGGTCATATTGTGAACGTGGCTTCTATGGCGGGTAAGATCGGTTCTGCCAAATCCACGGGTTATTCCGCGACTAAGCACGCAGTGCTAGGTTTCACAAATAGCTTGCGGCAGGAGCTTATAAGATCTTGTATTTCTATAACAGCGATTAACCCGGGACCCATCTCAACACCTTTCTTTGATAAAGCAGACCCGAGCGGTAACTATGTCAAAAATGTGGCCTGGTTTATGCTTAAACCGGAGAAAGTCGTCAAAGAACTCATACATGCGATAGAAAGAAATATTCCTGAGAAAGATCTTCCTTTTGTGGCTGGAATGGGGATCAAATTATTTCATCTATTCCCGCGAATGTTCGATCGCTTGGCATCAGGCATTTTAAATAAAAAATAAGCGGTTCCCAGTTATAGATTGGGATTCCGCTTTTTTTCTTTCATAATTGACGATTAAGTCTGTTCGGGCTTTTTCGCTTGCAAGGCCTGATTCAAATCTCGAATTTCTTCGAAAATGCGACGTACTTCGGCTTTGCCTTCTGGATGCGTTTGATTCCAGTGGGAAGTTAAGGCCGGCAGCGACTTATGAACATGATTAAAAAATGCCCAAATCTTGATTTTCTCAAGCATTTCAGGTGAAGTATCGCCTGTGATGAGTTCAGCTGTTTTGAACACTAAGGAATTAAATTCGTTCTCAAAATCTGTATTCATAGTTTCATCCCTTCGGATGGAAAATAGGTGGAGTACATTTAGTTTATATGAAGATATAACAGCTGTCAAAATAGGGGGGGACCCATGTCCATAGCACTAGATGATATCCGAGATGGTCAACTAGTAGGAAAAGAGCAAATTCGCTGCTTCGTGAAGCATATATCGCTTTATATCCTTACTTATGTTAGTCAAGGCCTAAAAGTGAAAGGCCTTTTAGCTGTTCCTGATGGAACAAGTCCACGACCTGCTGTCATTTACTGCCGCGGCGGCATTAAACGTGTTGGTATGGTTCGTAAACGAAGAATTATATCGATGGCTAAACGCGGCTACGTCGTCTTTGCTCCTTATTATCGGGGGAATGAAGGTGGGGAAGGACGTGAGGATTTTGGAGGGGAAGACAGGTTCGATTTGTTTCATGCCATTCCAATGGTGCAATCTTTAGAGGAAGTATTGCCTGGTCCCGTACCATTAATCGGATTTTCCAGAGGTGCTGTTATGGCCATGCGCGCAGCCCGAGAGTGCAGTGGGGTTGGTCCTGTTGTCGTATGGGGAGGTGTAAGTGACATGTTGGATACCTATGAGCAGCGTGTAGATTTGCGGCGTATGCTCAAACGGGTTGTCGGACATCCGAAGAAACAAATCGCGGCTTACATCGATCGGTCGCCAGCATGTTGGGTAAATGAAATCAACTCGCCCATCTATATTATCCATGGTACGCATGATTCACAAGTGGACATTGGGCATGCAAGAAAACTGGCTAACTCTCTGGATCAAGCCGGCAAAGATTATACGATGGTTCTATATACAGGACTCGAACATCGGTTTCCTCGGAAAGAAGATGAAAAGGCTCTAGATGATGTATTTGCATGGCTTGATGAGAAGCTTAAACGAAGTAAACAGGAAGTCTTTTCCACATAAATTAATTATTATTATTGTTTACTCCCCATTTATGACCTAAAATAAGGTAGGAACATAACACGTAGGTTCTACCTGGTAGGCTAGGGGGCGTTTAATTCGAAGTCTCTGAGACTGATATTCAGCAGTGATTTTTATACATTAGATAAGAGCGTGCAGGAGCAGATATACCAGGAGTTCTATCTCCTCGTTTATCCCATGATTTACTTCATATTAAGGGATCATGCGGCGGTGGAGGACATTATTCAGGAGTCATTTCTTAGGGCTGTTCGAAAAGCGCCTTTATTGAATGAAATTGATAAATATGAAAGCTGGGTTAAGAAGTTAACTCGGAATGTTACACTCAATCATCTTCGTAAGCATAAGCGCAACCGGGATGAGCTGGAAGCTGAACTCAAGCTCTGTATCAAGGAAGCGGCACCAACATCTGAATATCTGGTTCCACTAGATCAAGAAGTCGAGCTGAAGCTAATGCGCGAGGCTATTATCACCTACATCAATCAACTTAGTCCCTCCTACAGACAAATTATTGCGATGAAATGGATCCATAATTTATCTTACAAAGATATGGCTAATGAGCTTGGTGTAACGGAGGGAGTCGTTCGGCAACGCTTATTCCGGGCGCGTGATGTGATTAAGCAGAGACTGCTTGAAGAGTGGGGATCCGGCGGATAAGAGTCCTTAAGGACTCTTATTTCTGCTTGCGTGGATGTCGATTTGTATCGTTTTACGGCGTGGCATATAATAAGGACATTAGATTGGATGAGAAAAGGGGTTTTCGTAAATTGAGTACAAGCTTTGAACAACTGCAGATCGCGCAGTCCTATTTAGATAAATTGCAAGAATTAGGGATTGGTGAGCCAACACCGATTCAAGCCGAAGGTATTCCTGTTTTAAAGCAAGGGAAAGATGCCATCATTCAGTCTCAAACGGGTACGGGCAAAACATTAGCCTATTTGCTTCCAGCATTGGAACGAATCGATCCTACGCAAAAACAATTGCAAGTGCTTGTAGTAGTTCCTACTAGGGAGCTTGGTATGCAAATCATGCAAGAAATTGAGAAGTTCACTGACGGAGGACCGATTCGTTCTCAATCTCTTATTGGTGGAGCGGCCATTGTTAGACAAGTAGAAAAGCTTCGACTACACCCTCATATTGTTGTTGGTACACCAGGTCGTTTACTTGAACTTATGAAAATAAAGAAGCTAACATTGCATCATGTGAAAATGGGTATTGTTGATGAAGTGGACCAAGTGTTCGAGCTAGGTTCCATGCAGGATGTTGAAGCAGTCCTTAAAGGAATGCTTAAGTCCAGTCAGATGGTTTTTGTTTCCGCGACGATCCCGCAAAGCACCGAACAAGCTGCGGGGAGATGGCTCAAAGATCCTGTAATTATCAAAATCAATCCGAATCAGCGCACAGCCGAAACATTGGAACACATGTATGTGGTGTGCCAGGAACGTGAAAAGATCGATACGTTAAGAAGACTTGTGCGTCTGATTAAGCCTACATCAGCTATCGTGTTTATCAACGTCACGGACGATATTGCCCAAGTGGTGGGTAAACTCCAATACGTTGGTTTATCTGTTGAAGCCTTGTACGGAGAAGCTAGTAAACAAGATCGGGCCAGAGTGATGGGGAATTTCCGGGATGGAAAATTTCAATTGCTGCTGGCAACGGACGTTGCCGCAAGAGGACTTGATATTGAAGGCGTGACCCACGTCTTCCACTTGGATCCTGCGACTAACGCGGAGTATTATCTCCACCGCGTAGGCAGAACCGGTCGGATGGGCCGCGAGGGCACGACCATCTCTATCGTGACGCCGAAGGAGCAGTTCATTCTCGACAAATTCGAGAAGCAGCTCGGCATCACGATCGCGCCGAAGGCGATGTTCGAAGGCCGGCTCGTCGACCCGGCCCAGGATCGCAGTGCGGCGACGATGCGCAGCCGCCGTGAAGCTGCGCGCCCGAGCGGCGCAGCACCTTCGCGCGGCTCCGCTGACGCGCGGGATGCTGCCGCGCCAGCGGGCGCGGTGCGCACTAGCGCCGCGGCGCCTGACGCGCGCGGCCAGAGCAGTGCTGCCCCGGCGAAGCCGGCGGCGCAAGCGAACACGGCTGCCGGTGGCAAGGCCGTGAGTAAAGCCCAACGCGAGCGAGATCGCAAGAGCAAGGGCGCTCCTCGCTGGCTCAAAGAAAAGCAGCAGAACAAAGAGTAGCCCTATTTACGAGGGCAACAACAAATTGTCATCTGCGGGGTGTGAAACGTGCTGAAAAAATTATTCATTTTCGCCATAGCTGTGGTCCTCATCCTTACGGCTCTACTTGCGATCGCCATTCGGCATGTTAAACCAACCGAGGCTTTAAACCTAGATTATAAAGAAATCACGATCAGCAGTAAGATCGCAGACATCGTCAAGAACCGGAAGCTTGAGGTACAGCTAACGGAACAAGATCTTAATGATGTGGTAAAGAAGCAGCTAGCTGCACATCAGGTTCTGCCTAACGATTTTCGAATTGAAGGGGCGAAACTTACACTTCAAGGTTTAAACCTTGTGGCTGACGTGAATGTGAGGTGGCGGGAGAAGATCCCCATCGGTGCCCAAATGATGTTCACCCTTGCTTGGAACCCGCCGAATTTAGTCGTTCAACATAGAAATACAAGTATTAAAGGCATGCAAGTACCAAGTGAATGGGTTCAACTTGCGCCTTTTGAACTCCCTATTGAAGATCACTTGCCAAAACTTATTGGTGTAAAGAACGTATTGTTCGAGGAAAAAGCCATCATCATCCAATTAAAGCCGTTGCGATAACATAGAAAAAGCTGAATCCACTAAGGATTTCAGCTTTTTTTTAACTTTATACAGACTTTGAGGTTTGAACATTCCATCTCCGAGAATATAAAATGATTCCTAATACGACACACATGCCAATCAGTACAAACCAAATTGACACGCCTACATGAAAACGGTCCATCCCCCAACCGACACCTAAGGGAAGAATAGAACCTCCTAACCCGCCTGCTGCAATAAGCGTACTCGTTGTTTGCTCTGTACGCCCTGGAAGCAATTGATTCGCATAAATGAGAGCTACTGCGAACATACCAGACATGAATAATCCAAGTAATAGTACAACGGCGAAGCTGCTCCATAGATTCGTGCTAAACACCCAGATAAGTACGGTGAGCAAACTGCCTGCAAAAGAGACCGCCAAGTAACGGAAATAAGTCATTTTCTCGGCAACAACACCGGCGAATATACGTCCTATCACCATCGCAAGCCAAAAGGCTGTTACGGCGAGGGACGAAACGGAGCTGGAAGCATGTAATTGATCAGTAAAGATGGAAGGCAAGAAATTAACGATGGTATTTTCCATTCCTACATATAAGAAGAAAACGATCATGAGTAGAAGAAGAAACGTCAAGGAGCTCTTCGTAAGTGCAGGGAGTTTCTCTGTCCGCTGTGAGCGATCTGCTTTATGAGCTAACAGCTCATCATGCTCGCCTAAGGAAAGCTTCGACCAGACGATACCTGTTGCGAGTGCACTTAAACCTAATAGCAGGAATCCATATTTCCATAAACCGCCGGCAATAAGAATACTTGAGATAATTGGCATAAATAACGCCCCGAGGCCGAAGAAAACCTCGAGCTTATTAAAGGCAATCGCTTGATTATCCTTCGCAGCCATTAATACAAAGGTGCTAATGCAGGATTCGACAAGTCCGAAAGCGACCCCGGCTATGAATGAGAGACAAACCGTAATAGGCCATGGAGGCAGTAGGGCAATGGCGATCATGGCGAAAAAGAGAAGACCAAAAGCCGCTGTAATGGTACTTCTGCGACTGATGCGACGAATAAGACTAGGCATACAAAGGACACCTAGAAGGAAACCACCGAATTCTAGGAAGACTAGCATTCCACCATCACTGTAACTCCGATCGTAATGGGCAAGTAATTCAGGTAAAACTGCGCCAAAAATAACGTGGGTACAACCTGTCAATAAATATGACAAGCACCCCATAATAAGTAGTCTTTTCATAATGCAGTGCTTCCTTTTTGTTCTAATGCATATTTCTCGTTATAAGCAAATACATGACCAATGGCTTCTGCAACAGAATCAACGTGGTACAATGCCTTTTGTTTGACCTCCGGGTGAGCACCTTTCATAGCAAAACTATGAGGTGTGATGCCGAACATCGATACATCGTTGAAAGAATCCCCAAAACAGGCGATCTCTTCTGGCTGCAAGCCCAATTTTTCAATAAGTAGAAGCAGAGAACTGCCCTTTGAAACAGCGAGAGGCATAATATCAAGACAATCTTTATCGGAAATGAACATTTCAAGCTGATCTCCAAGCTTTTCTTCCATAAGAGCCTTAAGCTCTAAGAGCGTTTCTATTTTTCCAAACATCGAGAACTTGCAAACAGCAAAGTCACCTTTCAAAGACTGCTCCACATCTTCTTTTACAATAAAAGGTTGGAATGTTCGAGATTGCACCTCATCAGAAGCAGGAGTCAAATTCGTGATATAATTCGCTTCTCCCGAGCAAACAAGCTTGACGAGATCAAAATCCTTAAGAAGTTGGTACACTTGATAAGCCAATTCAGGTTGAAAAAGCTGAGATTTCATGAACTTACCGTCCTCCAAATGGATGAACGCGCCATTTTGTGATACGGAATAGGCGCGATGACCAATATCCGCCAATACTTGCTGCATTTCAATATTCATTCTTCCCGATGCCAAACAAAGCATTATACCGGCTTCTTTGACCTTCTTTAATGCAGCCACTTCTCTTGAACTGACTTTTTTACTATGATCAAGTAATGTTCCGTCCAAATCACTTACGATAAGTTTAATCATTTTGGTCTTCTCCTCCTGCTAATACGATTTCCACATCACATGCAAGTAATTTCTCTTTCATCTCAGGGCTTAATGCCTGATCCGTTACGAGGATGTCAATACTTTCGAATCCCACTACGCGATGAAACAATCGCTTTCCGAATTTGGAATGATCCGCTAGTACAATAACTTGGTCCGCATGCTGCATCATGGCTCTCACCAGATAACAATCCTCTTCGTTTGGAGCAGACAGCCCTTCCTCTGTAATTCCGCAAGTCCCGATGAGCAGTTTATCGACATGATAGTCATTTAACATCTCGATCGCTTTCGCTCCATATACACTGTGGTGCTTGTTATCCAGTACACCGCCAAGAATATGGATCGTCGTTTCATCTTTACGAGTGAGAATAGCAGCAATTTCAATTGAACTTGTCACGACAATATTCTGTTTGGAGCTTAGTGCTGTGGCTGCATGTAGGACTGTGGTCGAGGCATCCATCATGATATAATCGCCGTCTTGAATGAGTGCCGCAGCTGTCTTGCCAATCGTTAGCTTCGAGGATGATTCGGCTTGCAGCCTTTGATCATAATCTCCAACTTCTTTGGAAAGGGTCGGGAGGATGGCGCCACCGCGCGTTCGAACAATAGTGCCTTGCTCTTCGAGCTTAACCATGTCACGTCTAGCTGTGTCCCGTGATACATCATAGAGCTCACAAATAAGATCAACCGTAATTCGTTTATTTGATTTTAAGTATTCGACGATTGCAATAAGTCTTTCTTCTTGAAACAAGGGGGTTTCACTCCTTTCGCTTAAGTGATAATAAGTGATTATAAGTATAATGCTTATTATAATGCTGAATATGCATTAATTCAACTATTTTGTTTGTGTAAATTGCATAAAAAAAGACCGTGTACTCGTTCAAGGAACGAATGCACGGTTTTCTGATCCATTTATCTGATTATTTAACAGCAGGTTTTTTTCTGGTTTTAATATAGCTAGGATATGTAATTTCTCCGGAGTCGAGCTTTCTAATTTCTTCTTCGTTCCAACCGGTAATTTTATTCGTACCGACTACACCTGTAAGCTTGATTTGATAGTGGTGAGCTAAGTACTGTTGGAGTTTGGCCATTTCATCAGGTTTTATTTCCCTGAGCTTTTGCTTGCCATGCAGCTGACCTAGTATAACTCCGATAGACTCTGCAGCTAGACTAGTGTTCGGTTGAATCCTTGTACTTCCATAGGCGATAGCCGATGAACCTACATTTTTCCCGGCCGCGATGACGTTATCATAATTCTTCAGCAAAAAGCTGCGCAGCGGCATGCCGTATTTATCAGGACGCCCCATTTCAATACCCCACTTGTTAGCGCTAGTGCCCTGTAAATCAAGCGGGTACCCACCAATACTGACATTATCCCAGAACATCGTGCCTGAAAGGAGATCAGATGGTTTTAAAACATAGTCCATTTCATAGTGATTATATTCTCGGACATAGGGATACGTAGGAAATTCGCCTAATTCAGCATGTTCCCAACCCGGCAACGTTTTACGGAAGTGATTGAGAATCAAAGGAGTTTCTTTATTCCCCAGGTTAACAGCCTCTTGGATGGATTCAGGTTTTGAAGGGTCAACGGTATAAACAAGAAGGGCGTTAATTAGTACTTCTCCATCCCTTTGATGTACCGCATTCAATCCTCTTAGAAAGACTCGATCATTAGAAGGGTGATAGGCCTTAGTCATTCCGCTTAGCCCAATAGCGAAGCTATCACTTACATAACCGCCACCGAATTGTTTCGATTTCTCTTCCGGTTTTAATAGATTAAATGCAGTATTAAACTTTTTCCAGTCGACATTTTTGAACTTCATCATCATGCCAGCGCTCATATACTCAATCTCATTTTGACCATAGAACTTTTCAAGACCTGGCAACCGCTTGGCATCCAATCGACTGATTAAAGCCGCATAATCACTGTTGTCGACCCAATAGGAGGCCGTGATTTTCTTTTTTTCATTCTGTTCCGTACTGTAAACGAGAGAAGCGATTTTGTGCATATGATCAGGTGTACTCGTTTGTTCAATCTCATTAATGACAATACCAGATTCCAAAGGAATATCTTTTATTAATTTATTCATATATGTAGTGAATTCAGGTAGCTTACGAATTTTGGCGTTTCTGAACCCGTCGAATAATTCTTTGACACGGCCTTGTACGAGTAAATGACCTTGATCGTCGCGGGTTTCATCGAGAAATAGCATTTGACTTTGAAGAATCTGACCTCCAAAAGCTTTATGAGGATCCAGTACTTTAACCTTCAAGCCTTCATCTGCAGCCGCTCTGGCTAAGTAAAGACCTTCAAGCTCACTACCGATCACAACGACATCGATGTGTTCAGTAGGATATGTATTAACGCTCTCATTATTGGTTGCGACAAGAGGTGCTGTGGGGGCATCGCTCACGATTGGAGTGTTTGGATGCTTGATGGTTGACGCAGAAACATTCGGTTCAGTGTTCCCTTGCTTAGGCCAAATCTTGTTATACGAAAATGCGAACAAAACAATAAGCAGAACGGCTAGAGCAATAATAAGTTGAACTCGCGGATTCCGTAAACGCATGTATAAACTCCTTTACCGATAGTCTGATATGGTTTAAGTTTAGCAGTTTCATAGTGGATTTAATAGACTCAGAAGTGTAGGTTGATATAAAAGATTTTAATGTGCACCCCCCAAAAGATAGTCGCATGGGCGAATTCTTGTAGCATAACACAGGAACCCTTCGCGAAGGCTCCACATTATTTATACCAATCATATGAATAAGGGAGAGAGAATTTAACAATGAAGAAGAACTTAATGAAAAAAGCAGTAGCAACTGGTCTTGTACTTACGATGGTAATGGGGGGCGGAGCTGCAGCGTTCGCTAAAGGCAATGATCATGACCGTGATGATAAGAAAGATTTTAAATATGAAAATAAAAGCAACAACCATAATAAAGTTAATACGAACATCAACATTAATCTTAACTTTAACGATATGCAAGGTGCTCAATGGGCATTACGTTACATAGCCAGTTTGTCCTCCAAACGCGTATTCGAAGGATTCGAAGATGGATCATTTAAGCCTGACATCGCGGTTCCCCGCATTCAAGCTATTGTGGCAGCCGTTCGCAACATGGGATTGCGTGAGCAAGCGGAATCTGCTGCTGAAATGCAAACGAAGCTGAACTTTAAAGATGCGAATTCAATTCCTGCATGGGCTGTAGGTTATGTAGCTGTAGCTCTTGAAAATGATTTGTTCTCTGAAAGTGAAGATTCCGTTAAACCGAATCAACCTGCGGATCGTCTGTGGGCGACTACACTCTTGGTCAAATCTTTGAAATTGGAAGCTGAAGCAAAAGCGAAAATGAATACTCAACTTCAATTTAAAGATGCAAGCAAAATCCCGGCCGGTTCTGTAGGTTATGTAGCTGTAGCGATCGAAAAAGGTCTGATTGACGGGTTTGAAGATAACACATTTAAACCAACTCAAAACGTAACACGCGCTCAATTGGCTGCTTTATTGGATCGTGCAGGCAACCAATTGCCTGACGAGGACCAAAGTGTTAGCACGGGAACTGTCAACGCTGTAGTTGCTAACAACGTTCTTACGCTTACTAAAGATGGCGTATCAACTCCGTACACACTTCACCCAAATGTATTCATACTACGTAATGGTGTACAAGTAAGCCCTGCTCAACTGCAAGTAGGCGATGAAGTTAAAGTTGATGGTTTTAATAATATTGTTAATTATATTGAAGTAACGAAAATGGCTCAACAAAATAACGTCACAAGCGGGACGATTAGTGCTGCAGTTTACAACAACAATAATGTGTTGACTTTAACGAATTCAGCAGGAACAACAACTCCATATCCACTTAGCTCTAATGTAGTTATTTATCGTGGTGGTGTACAGGTACCTGCTGCATTGCTTCAAGTTGGCGATGTAGTCAATATCACAACTTCCGGTAACCAAGTTACTATTCAAGTGACGAAGTTGGCTCAAGATAATCAAGCAATTGATGTAATTGGCTTTTTTAACTATTCGACACCAGACGCACAAGGTAAGATCGCAACAGTTTCATTAACGCAAAATAACACATCAACAATCTACAACGTATCTCCGAATGTAGTAATAACTGGCGACCGTACTCAACTAGTGCAAAATCATCCGGTTCAGTTAAAAGGATATAATCAAGTTATTACTTCAATTGAAGTTAAATAATTTTCCTTTACAGAAAAAATGAAAAAGGCATGAATCATGCGAAAAGCTCCTTGCTGTCAGACAGCGGGAGCTTTTGCTTTTAAATGCTGCATATTTTTTCTTTCTTTGAGGCAAACTGACTCCTATCTTGAAAGGAGAGAGTTGACAGATGGACGAAATACTCATGGCTACATTTAAAAGGTATTATGCGGATTACAGAGGTGCTTCCAATGTTGATCAAAGTTTTTCCGACGCTTATCAAGCTATTGCTTATCATGTCATTGAGCAAACGGAACAATTCGCTCAAGAGGGAAACCTTGCTGATATTCAAAACTTAATCCGCGAATTCAAAGAGATTGGCTTGGTTGTAGGGCCTAGCAATGATTCATTAAAGGAACGTTTCGAGCAGGAGCTTGTAGAGCAAGTACTTGATCGCACGCCAACCTGAAAAAAATGTCGAATAACGTATTGCAATATCCAAGTTACCATGATATATTGTTCTTCCGGCCAAAACAGCTGAAATTTTTATCGAAAAAAGTAAAAATAAAGCTTGCATTTGGTTAGGCGATTATGCTATATTATAAATCCGGCAGCGAGAGCAGCACGGCAAACGAAAGAAATTGATCTTTGAAAACTGAACAACGAGTGAGTAAGCACGAACGAGAAATCGTTCAAAAAAGAGATTGCAAAATCTCGCTAGCAAGTCAATGAGCA
>NZ_WHOA01000202.1 GCF_013141715.1 Paenibacillus phytorum
TAAGTTGACTCAGGATCAAGTAACGCAATTGATGAGTGCTGGGGAAGGACTGACGCTTACGAGCATAACAACACCTGCAGCAATCACAGGGGTGGTGAGCGGTACGGCGAAGACAGCAGCAGACCTTAGATTACCTGAAACGACAGAGCTCGTTACCAATACGGGAAGTGTGAATGCCACTGTGACATGGGATGTTGACGGTTCAAGCTATGATCCAGCTGTACGGACACAGCAGACATTCACTGTAAGTGGAACTGTAACTTTGCCTGCAGGAGTGGTAAATCCCGGCAACGTAGCATTGACAACAAGCGTCAGCGTAAACGTATTGCCAGCGCCAGCAACACCAAAGGCTACATTGACAGGTGTACAGCAGGTACTTTCTGGCCAAACTTTCACTCTGAACATGGGACTGGCCGATGTTACACAAAGCGTATACCAGCAAGTGTACGCCCAAGATTTCACACTACAGTATGACCCTGCAAGTGTGCAATTCGATTCGGTGACATCCCTGATAGACGGTTTCCGGGTCATCGATACAAAGGGGACAGCTCCGGGTCAACTCCGTATTTTGGCTGCAAGCGCGGGCGGGAACGTCCCTGCCCAAGGCGATTTGCTCGCAATTAACTTTTCGGACAAATCTATCAACCAGGCAACCAATACGACAATTTCTGTAAGTGATGTAAAGATTGCCAATGGACAGGGGAATGAACTGCTGGTTGGTAGCGCCTCCCGTGAGCTCCAAATAATTGTAACTGCTATACCTGTAGATAAGTCACTGTTGAACGGGGCGATTGCAAGCGCTCAGGCGAAGTATGATGCAGCAGTGGAGGGCAATGGTGATGGTCTGTATTTGAGCGGTTCCAAAGCGCAGTTGCAGTCGGCAATCGACGTGGCCAAAGCGATAGCAGACAATTCGAACGCGACTCAGCAGCAGGTGGATAATGCGAAAACCGCATTGGCAGAAGCAATACAAGTGTTTGATGCGAAGAGAATAAACGCAGATATCAATGGAGGCGGTGTCTCTATTGGAGACTTGGCTATCGTTGCAGCAACATACGGCAAACAACCAGGTCAAGTAGGCTGGAATGAGAAAGCGGATGTGAACCAAGACGGCAAAGTTGACATTATAGACCTTGCCATTGTAGCCAAGGCGATCTTGCAATAAAACAACTTTAATTGAAGGTAAGTAGAATCTCATAGTCGTTATACAGTACTTGGACGATAAGTATTGTATAGCGACTTTTTTAACAATACGCCTTCTGTGGTTTAAACTCTTTTGTTGTCTGAAAAAAATGGACTTTTGAAGCGGTCTCCAAGTTGCACTCGTTCCTTATGGTACCATAAGGTTTTTTCTGAGTGTCTACTTAAAGGGGATATTACCATTTTCCATCTTAGGACGGTTTTTCTATGTTTCTAATCCATTATTTCGTCTGATACGTCTTGCGATATTCAGCGGGAGTTAAACCGGTCGTCTTCTTAAATATTTTTCCGAAGTGGCTTATGTTAAGATAACCGCATTTTTCGGATATTTCCGTTATTTTCTCGTTTGTGAGAGAAAGAAGCTCTTTGGAATATCCGATACGTAGATCCGTGATATATTCCCAGAAGGTTAAATCAAAGTGCGACTTAAATAAGGTGCAGAAATAGTATTTATTGAGATTTAGGTGATCGGATATCTTTTGCAGACTGATATCCTTCGTAAATGCCTTTTTGCAGTATTCCGCTGCTCTTGTCATAAGTTCGGAATGATAATTTTCTTTTTCATTCGATGTAAGATCGAGATCTGGGAGAGAAACAGCTAAACTCGTATAGGACTCGACAAGGTTCTTATCGGCTTCCACATAAGCAAACGGTATTTGTTCAAGCGTGAAGTTCATCCTGCAACTACCGGTTAAAATAGTAACTTCCGTATATTTGGACAATGTTTCAAGACAAACCTGTAAGAACGGAATATCGTCCAATTTAGGTGTATATAGGACAACCAATTCGTTTTCTTTTTGAAAAAAACTCACGACGCGGCAACCATGATTCGCAAATAGGCTGTTGATCTCTTCGGACATGCTGATCTTAACGATTTCTTCGAGAATCTCTTTATTTTCGGAGGAGCGATTGAATCGGAAAATCGTTAGAACATACTGGTTCCAGTTGCTACCCGATAAATTTATTAACAGGTTGAGATCGCCTTGCTGCAACTTGCCTACAAGCAACTTCCTAATCATATTCTCTTCCACGAGAGGAATGATCTTGGAAATGTCTTGCTTATGCGCGAGTTCCGTTTCGATCTCTTTGCATATGCGACTTACTTCCTGAATGAGCTCGTATTGCACGAAAGGTTTAACCATGTATCCGAAAGCACCAAGAGCAATAGCTCTCCTCGCGTATTCGAAATCGCCATAAGCGGTAATTAAGATGACTTTGACGGACAAGCCTGCCTCGCGTATCCTCTCCATTAATTGCAGCCCATCCATATGCGGCATGCGAATATCGCTGATGATGAAATCCGGTGTTCTCCTCAGAATCGAATCCCAGGCTTTAGCACCGTTGGTTACTTCTCCACTAATTTCGATCGATGGAAAGTGAACTTGAAGAACTTGACGAATGGCTTGGGTAGTTAGCGGCTCATCATCAATTAGTAGTACAGTCGTTATGTTGATCGCCTCTTTCCGAATAATGCTGGGGTATCGTCAGAACGATGGTTGTCCCCTTATGGTGTTCGCTATCGATTTCCAGAGTCGCGCTTGGACCGAATTTGAGCTCCAAACGATCTGCTATACTGGACAATCCAATTCTTCCCGTACGCAAATTCTTGTTGGATAATTGGGATCGTAAATCAAGAAGCCGTTCAGGCGTCATTCCAATGCCATTGTCGGATATTTCGATTCTCACTTCTTCGGATTGTTTGGTAATACGAATACTGATTAACCAATCTTCATCGATTCCTTCGACCCCGTGATAAATCGCGTTCTCAATAAGAGGTTGAAGTGTGAATTTGTTGATGGAATAGTAGAGGACGTCATTGTCGGCATGCAATTGGAAGCGAATTTTGCCATTGTATCGAATATTTTGGATGTCAAGATAGTTTTCTACGGAACGAACCTCGGATTGAATGGGTACCATATCATTCTGACGATATAGCGAATAATGCAACATGTCCCGCAAGGCGTGCGTGACTTTTTCTATGTCCACATTGCGACCTAGAATAGAGAGAGATGAAATGGATTGCAACGTATTGTAAAGAAAATGCGGATCCATTTTGGACTGGAGTGCATCATATTCGGCTTCTTTTTGGAGTAACTGGCGCTTCACGGATTCCTCGATCAGTTCATTGATTTTGTCCAACATATTGTTGATTCCGCGATTTAGCAGCGAGAATTCTTCGTATGTCGATTTCCTTTCCAGACGGAGATTAAGGTTACCTTTGCCGACGTCCTTGATGAATTTCACAAGAACCAATATCGGCTTATTCGTTCGAATCGTCATTGCCGATGCGAATAAAATCGTGAGCGTAACCATTATGGCAAGTAGAGTAAGCGTTGTATTACGGATAAGCATTAAATTTTTGTCGAGTTGCGAGAAGAAGAGGAGGCTAACGGTCTTCCAACCGGTTATGGCAGAGGTGGAATAGGATAACAAACTCTTGCCGTCTCCGATGTTCTCCGTCCAGTAACCGGAGGAATGCTCGAATAGTTTCTCCATGGAAGAGCTCGATAAGGTAAGAGACGGATCGGTCTGATAGATAAATTGTTGCTGGTCATCGACGATAATAGATTCAATGCCTGTCTGGGTTTGAATTCGATCATAGATGCTTTTGAGCTTGCTAATGTTGTAATCGAATATGGCGACCCCATATAACGTAGAGTTCGAAGGGTCGTAAGAATCCTTAATATTGGCGGCTATCGTAATGACGTTGCCATCGGTTTTATTGGAAGTGCGTTCATAATAATCGGGCTTATGTGAGCCATAAAAGCGGGTTTGCAACGCATACTGAGTATTCTTGAAATCAACCCATACCTTGTTAAGAAAAGGAGAATCGTATTCAATCAGCGATAGGTTATTGATAAAGGAAATCTTATAGTCGTTATTATAAATAAAGTATCCGCGAATATCGCTCTTCTCAGCAAACATGTTGTACAGGAGCTCGGTTATTCTTATCCGGATTTGATCTGGCTCTATGGCATAATTATTGTTTTTGGATATGGAATTTTGAAGATTTGAGATTAAATCCTTATCGATGGAAAGGAAATGCAAGGAGTCTTTGATTTCGCTTAAATAGAGATCTAGACTTTGATTCGTCTGAGCCGTTACGGAGGTGACGTGTTTAATCATGTCATTTTCAGTGAATCTCGAGAAGATTTGATAACTGATAACGCCTAAGCTGATTAGGGATAGTCCAATTATGATTGAGAGATAGAGAATGATCCTGGCATTGATCGATTTCATTATTTTCAATGGACTCCCTCCTTGTAGTTCTAAATATAACGTTTTCAATAATAGCCGACAAGAGAAGAGGCGATAATTCCCAACATTAGAATATAACCTCAATATTTGACGATATTCAACTGATCGAATAGCCGTTATAGTGTAGAAAACGAAGACAAAAGGTGAAGCTAATGAACATGAAGAGCGGTATGCTGGCTGAATTATGGAAGAACAGATCCTATTATTTAATGGCGGCACCGGGTTTGGCGGTGTTGATCGCCATTGCGTATCTTCCCTACCCGGGAATGATTCTCGCTTTCAAAAACTTCAATCCTATGGATGGGATCTATGGAAGTCCATGGGCAGGATTCGAGAACTTCAAGTTTTTCTTGGATAACGGAGATTTCCTGCGGATTACCATGAACACGTTATGGATTAACTTTAACTACATCTTATGGGGAACGATTCTGGCCGTCGTATTCGCACTTATGCTCAATGAGTTGAAGAATCGATTGATGAAAAAGTTATTTCAAAGCATAATGTTTATCCCTTATTTCTTCTCCTTCGCCATTGTAGGGAAACTAGTCCTATTGTTGTTTAGCAATGACCATGGTCTCGTAAACGAGCTCATTCAAGCCTCTAATGGAAATGCGATTCAATGGTATACGGACCCCGAGCATTGGGTGAAGATCATCGTATCAACTAACATATGGAAAAACGTTGGATATACTGTGATTATCTACCTAGCCGTAATAACCGGAATAGACGAAGAAATGCTAGAAGCGGCATCTCTCGACGGAGCTTCCCGCTTGCAGAAGATACGTTATATCTTAATTCCGAATCTAATCCCTACTATTATTATTTTGACTTTAATGTCCATAGGCAGAATCTTCTTCGGTGACTTTGCGTTAATCTATGCCATCGTTGAGAATAACGGATTGTTATACGAGACGACAGATGTTATTGACACCTATATCTATCGGTCGATGATTACTGGGGGGGGAGAATACGGCATGATGACCGCAGTTGGCCTGTGTCAATCCGTTGTAGGCTTTATCGTTGTATTAGGGAGCAACTGGCTCGTCAAGAAATACGATAAAGACTCATCATTGTTCTAATCAGAAGCGAGGTGAATGGAATGAAAAGCAATACTATTAACAAATGGAGTTTAATGGATTGTCTGATTTACGGTAGCCTTATCCTATTTAGTTTATTGACGATAGTCCCGTTTGTCTTGGCTGTCGTCGTGTCATTCTCGAGTGAAAAGTCGGTTCTCATGAATGGGTATCAATTCTTCCCAGACGCATTCTCGCTATCTGCATATAAAGTTATATTCATGGACGGCGTTGTGTTTAAGGCCTATTCAATTACAATTTTTGTCACGGTGGTCGGAACGATATTCTCACTGATCGTATCAACGTTGCTTGGATATTCAATCTCCATACCGAAAGTAAGATACCGCAACATAATCGCTGTTATTATCTTCATTCCGATCATATTCAGCGCAGGGCTCGTCCCCTGGTACCTGAATCTGACGAAGGTGCTTCACTTGAGGAACACCATACTTGCTTATATTCTTCCGCTGGCGGTAAGTCCCTTCAATATTTTCTTGCTTCGCAATTATTATAAAACGATTCCAACGGCATTATCGGAATCAGCTGAAATTGATGGAGCTGGCCCATGGTACGTGTTCTTCAAGATCATTACTCCTCTATCGGGACCGATCCTGGCGACGATCGGATTGTTTGTTTCCTTGGCTTATTGGAACGATTTCATAATGCCTCTATGGTTGATAGACGATCGCAGCTTATTCTCAGTGCAATTTTTGTTATACCGAATTAATTCGATGATTCAGTTTATGAGCATGAATACGAATATCGCAACAGTTGAACTACCATCCGAAACGTTGGTATTCGCCATGTTCCTCGTGGCAATCGGCCCGATTATTCTCGTATATCCCTATGTGCAGAAGTATTTCGTCAAGGGAATCATGATTGGATCCGTTAAAGGTTGATCCCGGCGACAAAGCTGGTCAACATATATGAGACACATACAAAGGGAGTGAAAGTATGAAAGGCCAAAAAAGAAAGTTAGTCGGCATTGGTCTTACGACAATTCTAGCAGTAACGATGCTTGCAGGTTGTGGCGGTAATAACAATAAAAATGAAGGAGCAGCACCTTCTGGAGCGCCCGCATTAGCGAACGAAGAAGTAACGTTAAAAATTCTATTCCCGGGAGATCCTCCGAAGGATTTGGATGCTGTATCAACTGCGGTTGATACGAAAATGAAAGCCGATGGCCTTAACTTTAAGCTTAACTTTACTTTTGTTCCATGGGATACGTATTGGAATAAACAAAGCTTAATCGTCGCTGGCGGAGAAGATTTCGATTTGACATGGTCCCATATTGCAAATCTGCCGCAAAGCGTAGCCAAGAACGTATTATTGCCACTAGATGAGTATTTGGATAGCGACGGACAACAATTAAAGGAGAACACGCCAGACTATGTCTGGAAAGGCGCCAAAATTGGTGGAAAAATCTATGCGATACCTCGGGTAGTACCAGTCGCGCAAAATAATGATACTTTCCAGATTCGTGGAGACTTGCGCAAGAAGTACAACCTTCCAGAAATCAAAACGCTCGAAGATTTCGATAAATATTTGGAAGCCGTGAAAGCGAACGAACCGACAATGATCCCATTAGGCATCAACACGACTGGACTCGGTCGTGAATACTTACCTAGTTATTACGCGAACGGAGACCTATTCAATAGCTTCTTTTACATTGATGTTACGCAACAGCCTTTAACGTTCAAAAATCTTTATGAATCCGAAGCATTCGCTAATTTAGTTAACAAGGCCCATGAATGGTATAACAAAGGATACACCCCGAAAGATCCTATCGCGGCGAAGGAAGATTTCGGTAATGGCAAAACTGCTGCCATAGCATCGAATTTATTCCGTCCTACAGAGACCATTGATGGTTTAGTGGCGAGTGTACCCGGAGCGGAAATCGAATTCGTTCAATTCCAATCCGATAAACCGAAATACATCTTCAACTCCGTAGACAACTTATTGGCCGTATTTTCGACGAGCAAGCATCCTAAAGAGGCGGTTCGATTCGTGAACTGGGTTCACAGCAACAAAGAAAACTATAACCTGTTCTCCCTCGGCGTAGAAGGTATAAATTATAAATTAGACGGCAACAGCGCTTCCTACGATGGAATCGCAAACGACAAGCAATACCTGCCGATCAGTTGGGCTTGGACGGATATGAGATACGCCAAGTTCAGCAAGAACATTACGCCAGCGCAATTGGATGTTATTAAGAACTGGGATAACGGGGCCATTAAAACGAATTTAATCGGCTTTAGCGTAGATTCCGAGCCGATGAAGAACGAAATAGCCAAAGTAACCGCCATTGTTAAAGAATATCAGGTCCCATTGTATAGCGGCCTTGTGGAATACTCCTCGGTTAAAGAAAAATTGCTGAAGCGATTGAAAGATGCCGGGATCAACAAGGTTCTTAATGAATATCAAAAACAACTGGATGCTTACTTGTCTGCACAAAAATAAATGAAATGAATAATGCCCTAGTACGGTTGTCCGGACTAGGGTTGTAATTCTGCTTATACCTCCATGCAGATGCTGGTCATTCATTTTTTTGCGTAATTTCAGCGGATATGTCATAACATGAGAACGCTGCCGATCGCGCTCACGTTTCTCGCGTAAGCCATTTTTCCGAAAATATTTAATTCACGGGGTCGTGCTCGATTCTGTGAAAGAATGAAAGAAGGAAGCCGAATTATGACTACAGTTAATAAAGTACATGTTATTTTTAAAACGCATTTGGATATTGGGTTTACCGATCTTGCGGCTAATGTGGTTGACAAGTACATGAATACGTTTATTCCGCAAGCCTTATCATTGTCTGAACGGATGGCATGCGATGACGGACGGTCGAAATTTATTTGGACAGTTGGGTCTTGGCTGATCGAGGAATATTTGCAATCCGCGTCGGAAGAGCAGCAGATCCGAATGGAGAATGCGATTAGCAGAGGAGAAATTGCCTGGCACGGTCTTCCTTTTACAACCCATACGGAATTGATGGATAAAACACTGCTCGAATATGGCTTGTCGATTTCCAAGAAGTTGGATCAACGATTCGGGAAAAAGACCATTGCCGCGAAAATGACGGATGTTCCGGGACATACGATCGGCATCGTACCTATATTGGCTAGTTTCGGAATTAGTTATTTGCATATAGGAGTAAATCCTTCCAGCAAGCCTCCGTGCGTCCCGCAAGCGTTTGTTTGGAAGTCGAGCGACGGCTCCGAGCTGATCGTTAACTATGCCGGTGATTATGGTCAAGCTCTGGAAGTGGAGGGACTTGAGGATGCGCTCTATTTTGCCCACACAGGCGACAATAACGGTCCTTCTTCCTTAGAAGATATAGAGTTGCTGTATAGACGATTGCAAACTGATTACCCGGGAGCGGAAATTGCTGCATCAACACTGGACGCATTCGCCGAAAAGTTGCTGGAATGTAAGCATGTGCTTCCGGTCGTTAATGAGGAAATAGGTGATTCGTGGATCCAGGGCACGGCTTCCGATCCGCTCAAAGTGGCACGCTACCGGGAGCTGCTTCGATTAAGGGATAAATGGGTAGGTATGGGTTCTCTAGATCCAAATGGCGAAAGTTACGGCAAGTTTTGCAATCGTCTCATGTTGATCGCAGAGCATACTTGGGGGTTGGATGAGAAAACATATTTGGCGGATTACGTCAATTACGCTGCAGCGGATTTTGCGGCGGCGAGATCGAAGGATCAATATACGGATGAAGATGTTCAAGGTCCGCATTATAATACGTTTAATCGACTTGGGCGAAAGGTGGAGCGCAGCTATCGGCACTTTGAAAGCTCGTGGGAGGAGCAGCGCGCATATCTGGATCAGGCGGTGTCAGCGCTAAGTTCGGAATTGCAAATTGAAGCAAAGAAAGTGTTAGACAGCCTGAACCCTGTCCGTTCATCTCATTCAAATGGCGCCGAAAACATTGAACATCTTGAAATGAACCGATGCTATACGTTAGGGAAATTTCGAGTTAGCTTCGCTTCTGACGGTTCGATCGATCATCTGGTAGATCCAAATGGGAAAGTATGGGCAAATGATGGCAATAGGTTGGCTGCCTACCGATATGAAACGTTCGGCCAAGAAAACTACGACCGCTATATTAAGGAATATACGGTTGACATGAAAAAGAATTATATTTGGGCGATTCCCGATCATGCCAAGCCCGGAATTGAATATATAGATCCTGCTCCGGAACATAAGCAGTACTCTCCGATTCTAAGAAATCTTCAATTGGAAAGGCGAGCGGACGCAGACAAAGTATGGGCTCAATTGGAGATGCCTTCCGATGCTAGCAAGCATTATGGCGCACCTCATCAGCTCGAGATCGTGTACACGTTCCATCATGACGATGTAAACATCGATGTGGAGTTGAACTGGATGGATAAATCGGCATGCCGTTTGCCAGAAGCGAGCTGGTTCTCATTTGTCCCTTGCGTTGACAATCCAAACATGTGGATGATGGATAAACTGGGTACACGGATTTCGCCGTTATTGGTAGTAAAGAACGGAAATCGGAATATGCACGCTGTGAATACAGGACTTTATTATGAAGGTGCGGATGGAAGTGTCGTGATTGAGACACTGGATGCGCCTGTAGTTTGCCTGGGTGAAAGACGATTGCTGCAATTTGACAATACGTTTGCTCCACTCGAGGGTGGCTTTCATTTTAATCTGCACAATAATTCTTGGGGCACCAACTTCCCGATGTGGTTCGAGGACAATATGAAGTATCGATTCCGTATGACTTTACAGTCGAATAGGATGTAATAGGCTAAAAGCCATGGAAGGTCAAGACTGAATTTCCCTTGGCCTCGGCCTTCCTTTTGGTAACGGGCTATTTTATTTTCCGTCCAATCAGTTGAGCGCTTAGCCTTAGATTTAAATTATATAACCATGGGGCTCCACAAGCAGGAGTATTAGATTATTTATGAGGCAAACAAACAGGTAATAACTGTCATGTAAACGCTGTCTTTAGAGCGAATAGACAACGTTGCAAACTAAAAGAAAGGGGGGGTATAACATGAAGATAACGGTATCATGGATGAATTCATCGGTTTTACTCATATAAGCTAAAATTCATACGGAGGTTGCCAAGTTACCTATAGAATAGGAGTTTATTCCTAATCTTGGCGAACAAATGCCTCACTCTTTTTGTTCGACTTGCAGAATGGATTGCACCGCCGAAAACATTTGGATAGAGCGAATTATGGAAGAAGTGATTTTCACAAATAAGCATTGAGCAAACTGCGGCATATGGTGCGGATGTGCTTGTTAATCGGGGTTGTGGTTGATGTTGGCGAAATAGGGGTGGAAAGTCACCGTACAACCCACAACCTAGATTCTAAAACAACTCTGCTGGCTCGGTCGGTTCAGCTGCCTGACAGTAAAACAGAAAAGTTGGACTTTACGGACGTGGGAGCGCTTACCGCAATGAGCAAGGCTGTACAACTCGACAGGCATTAAAAATGGTACAGGAATCATAAGGGCACTCCAAAAAACGGTTTTCATAAAATGGATATGCGTGAGGTTTCACACCGGTTCACAGATTATGGTTTGTTATTACCTCGATTTTCGAGGTGAAACAATAACAGACCCTGGCCGTAATACCAAAGCAGACATGGAATATATTTAATTCCCGGAGGCTAATTAATAATAATGGAGGTAAACAATGAGAAAACTACTAAGTTCCATACCTTTCTTGGCCATTATTCTTTTTGCAACGTTGCTCATGATAAGCAGCGTTGCAAGCGCTAACTCTGTTTGGCCGAGACCGGTTGTCCCACCGCTGCCAGATAGTGTTACGGATGTTACGACGCCTAAGGTCAGTTTAAATGGCACCTGGAAATTTACAAAAACGCCGCCGACCAACTTCTGGGATAACTCGTCCGATCCTTCGACTTGGCCGAATGTTAAAGACGTTCAAATTCCAAGCGATTTGGCCATCAAAGGGTTTGTGACACACTGTAGAAATGGCTGTACAACAGATAAAGATACGGAGTTTCCATACAAGAAGCAAATTGACATCCCGTCCGAATTTGCAGGGAAACGAATATTTATTCGATTTGAAGCTGCTTACACCGAAGCCCGGGTATGGGTGAATGGCAATTTGGTACGTACGCATAAGGGGGCTTTCTCTACCTGGGATGCGGATATTACGAATTATGTCATTCCGGGTTCCAACGCATGGGTTACGATCGGCGTTAATGCGCATAATGCCACACCAGCATTTCACCATCAGAGAGGCATAACACGTGATCTAACATTGTACGCAGCTCCACAGGACTATGCAATGCGGCTTCACGCATCGACGGATATGGATGCTGATTATAACAATGCAACATTAAAGGTAGAAAGTGGAATCGTATTCAACGGAGGATCAAATGCAACCGTCCAACTTTCATTGAGGGATCCATCCGGCAATAACGTAGCGCTTTCTCCGAGCTCGATTTCCGTCAGTTCATCTAATCCCGAAGGCAGCGTGTCTATACCCGTGACCGCTCCACTCAAATGGGATGCCGAGCACCCGAATCTGTATACGCTGACTGGCACATTTGTCGTCAATGGAAATACGACTCAGACGATTGTCAAAAAGATTGGTTTCCGTGAAATTCAGGTGAGCGGTCAAAAAGTGCTTGTAAACGGCAAGCCGGTCAAATTGCATGGCTCTGACTATCAATACACCTACGCAACGGAAGGGTTCGTTACATCAGCAGAAGAGCAACGGAAAAATTTATTGAAATTGAAGGCCGCCAATATCAATTATATTCGAACTGCACATATGGCGCCGCCTGAGATCGTATTAGACTTGGCAGACGAATTGGGCATGTTCGTTGAGTATGAGACATCCGTTATGTTTGCTGACGGGGGCGGGAATGCCGCGACGGCGAACAGCTCGAACTATACTGAGGAATATATGACCCAATTCTCGGAAAACGTTGAGCTCGATAAAACGCATCCAAGCATCTTGTACTGGTCCATTGCCAACGAGAGTCCTGCAGGTTCCAATATGACGAAGATGCTGGATTACATCAGACTGGAAGATCCGACTCGTCCGAATAAGCATAGCTGGGGCTACAATGGTGTAGACACTTCCATATACAGCGTCCATTATCAAACGGGTTCGCCATCCTCAACGAAACCGACGATTTACGATGAATATGCTCACGGTTTTTACGTGGAACCTGCTTATGATCCAGGAATTCGGGATTATTACGGCGAATATCTCTCGAATTATTGGAACGGCATGTACGCTAATCCGGGTATTCTCGGCGGCGGGTTGTGGGCAACGATGGATGCTTCGTTTCAGGCGGCTGGTTCAAACGGTGTAAACGCCACTTGGGGTACCTTATTGGATGCATGGGGCCGTGAAAAACCAGAATACTATAATGTGAAAGAAGTATATAGTACCAACATAATTAAAGGGAAGGCATTGGTTCATCCTGGAGCGAATAAGCCTTTGGTCATTAGTGTAGAAAATCGTCACGATTTTACCAATATGAGCGAGATGAATATCACTTACAATGTCGGATCGAGCTCGGGAACAGTGAATACGAATATCGATCCGCGCGCGACTGGGACGATTACAATTCCTGCCCGTGACTGGAAGTTGGGGGAAGTCCTCAACTTGAAGTTTACGAATCCGCAGGGCTATTTGGAAAATGAATACAACTTGACGATCGGCAAACCGCTATATAACTTTGCTGAACCGTCTGGCTCAGCTCCGGCGATTACGGAAGATGCGACTTCAATGACCGTGACGGGAACTGATTATGCTCTTAAGTTAAGCAAAAGTACTGGCATGATCACGTCGGGTATATACAGCGGCAGCACCGTATTGACAGGTGGACCGTATTTGAATATGGGGAAGGCATCCCTTTCAGCCTGGACTTTCAAATCGATAACGAGCTCCATCGTCAATAACGAAGCCGTCATTACGATTGATGGGACTTACGGTTCTGTCGGAGCTACCTTCGCCATCAAAGTTGACGGAACAGGACTTATCCGTACAACCTATACGGTAGCGAATCCTCCATCCGATTACTCGGAAGTAGGCGTGGGGTACGACGTTACGGGCAATGCGGATACTCTATCTTGGCTGAGAAAAGGCAAATGGACGTCTTATCCGTCGGATCATATCGGCCGCAACGTAGGACAGGCAGCCAAACACAAGCCAGCAGCCCAGAAGGATACTTATGGAATACTGCCGACTTGGTCATGGTCGCTTGACGAGAAAAGCTTTGGGGAATTCGGAGTCAACGATCCTGGCGATCGGGGGACAAACGATTTCCGAAGCTCCAAAACTTACTTCGTTTACAGTTCCTTGATTTTGAATGACTCCAACATCCGGCTCCGTGCCGAAGGGGATGGGACGGGCTCAATCAGGGCTGAGATCAATGGAAGCAATACGCGTTTGAATATCAATAACTTATGGGCGGTCGCGACGAAGAACCAGTGCTGTGACAATTTCTCTGAAAAAAAGATCTCGATAGCAAACGGCTACACCAACACGGTACAAATGAGGCTTACGAACAACGACACAGTCAACACAGTGTATACGAATAATTTAAACTTGGATCCTACACTACAATTGAGCGCTACGAGTGTAAGCAGCGACCCTCAATTTTCGCTGGATAAAGCATTAGATGGGGATTTAGATACTAGTTACAAGAGTGGAGATTCGCCCAGCTTCCCGCAATATTACACAATGAAATGGCCAATAGGACAAACACTAGACACTGTCATGCTTACTTGTAGCTCATGTCAAGGTCAAGGAATTACGGACTTTGACGTACAAGTATCGGATGATGGTACCACGAATTGGACGACGGTCGCTTCATCAGGCGATTTAACTTACACATCAAACTCCGGGTATGAAACGAAGACCATCGGTTTCCGACAAGTTGCGAACAAGAAAGGTGTACGTATTAAAATCAACAATGCTAACTTATCGTCAAATCATTTTGCCATCAACGAAATTTTTGTGGGTAGATTGGTCGGACTGGCTACAGCAAGCGCATCTAATGTCAGCAGCAACCCGCAATCTTCGCCGGGTAAAGCGATAGACGGGGATCCCAACACAAGTTACGTGAGCCAGGATTCACCTGGGTTCCCGCAATATTACACGTTGGAGTGGCCGTCAGGGCAAACATTCAATACTGTCAACATCTCATGTGGTTATTGTTCTGACCAAGGTGTTACGAACTTTGACGTGGAGGTATCCGATGACGGTTCCACGAACTGGACAAGAGTCGCTACTTCCGGCACATTGACTTACAAGTCTGACTCTGGAATTCAAACGAAATCTATCTTCTTTCCACAAGTTACGAACAAAAAAGGGTTTCGGATTAAAATCAATAACGCAAACTTAACGTGGAAACATTTCGTTTTAAATGAAGTCGTAGTCACCAATACGGCGCCATCAGCAGTTGTCAGCATTAAAGCGCCTGCAGCCATTATAGGAGTGAACATCGGAACGGCAAAGACAGCAGCAGCTCTTGGATTGCCCGTAAATGCAGTGCTTGTAACCGATTTAGGAAATGTGAATGCCAGTGTGAATTGGGATTTAAATAGTGCAAACTACGATCCAACTGCCACGACGGCGCAGACCTTCACTGTAACAGGAGAAGTAACGTTGCCTACTGGAGTCCTAAACCCGAACAACGTACCTTTGACAACAAGCATTAGCGTATCTGTAAAGCCTGCCGAACTATTAGCACACTGGAAGTTCGATGAAGGCTCCGGTACAACCGTCGGCGATTCTTCAGGCAAAGGCAACACCGGGACTCTGGTTAACAACCCAACTTGGACCAATTCGGGCAAGATCGGCGGAGCGCTTGCTTTCAGCGGCGGCTCAAGGGCTGAGATCAACCCTTCGGCAACTTTGAATCAAACGGGTGACGAGTCCGTGTCGTTGTGGTTCAAGACCTCTCAGCCTTCATCCGGCTACGCGAGCGTTTTCCGTCAAGATAAGCGTTTCACGGCCCTACAGTGGACAGGCGGGGGTGCAGCTCAAGTGGCCTATTGGCCCAATGGTTCATCCAATCTTAAATTGCTATCGTTTTCATGGACCTACAGCGATAACAACTGGCATCATTATGTGGCTTCCTACGATCACGCATTGGGGTTGAAGATCTATGTCGACGGTAAGGTAGTGGCAAGCGATGCAACGAATCTCGGGTCGCTTCCGATCGCAACGAGTAAAATCATGCTGGGAGCCGCTGAATCCGGTGGAGAAGCTTACAGTGGACAGCTGGACGAAGTTCGCGTATTTAGCGGTCCGTTGACTCAGGACCAAGTAACGCAATTGATGAAAGCTGGAGTTGATCAACAAGCACCAACGACAACGGACAATACGCCAAGCGGTTGGGTTAATCAAGATGTCACGGTAACCTTAAGCGCAATCGATAACGTATCGGGTGTAGCTAATACCTACTACACGGTAGACGATGGCGCTAAGCAAACGGGAACTTCCGTCGTATTGTCAGAAGAAGGAGTTCACAAGCTTGTATATTGGAGCGTAGACAAAGTAGGCAACATAGAACAAGCGCATACAGTATCCGTTAGCATCGATAAGAAAGCTCCTGAGACAAAAGCAGCGATAACACCTGCCGAGCCGGATGGACTGAACGGATGGTACGTGCATCCGATTGCGGTAAGCCTGAACGCTGTGGACAATCTGTCGGAAGTAGCGAAGACGGAGTATAGTCTGGATGGAGGTACTACGTGGAAGTCTTACACATCGCCGTTAACGTTTGATCAAGGCGGAACACATACGATAAACTTCCGCTCCACGGATAACGCCAGCAATCAAGAAGAAGGAAAATCGGTAAGCTTCAACCTGGATTCAGCCGCCCCTGTGGTCGAGGTGGCCGTACCGGGAGATAACAGCATTTATCAAGATTCCGTGGATTTGACGCCTCAGATTGCACTGACGGATATCTTGTCGGGTGTGGACAGCAGCAAGACGACGGTGACGCTGGATACGTATTCTTACCAAATCGGAACGGCGATCCCGCTTTATACGTTGCCGCTTGGGCAACATACGCTTGTTGTATCGTCCATCGACTTGGCCGGCAACCACGTAAGCAAGACCGTTCAGTTTACGACGGTAGCCAGCATCGATACTTTAAAGGAATTGGTGACACGCTTTGCTAATAACAATGGGATCGATAATGCCGGTATTACCAATAGCCTGCAGGCAAAATTGGAGAAAAACAATCTGAACAGCTTTGTGAATGAAGTGAAGGCTCAAAGCGGGAAGCACATCTCAAGCGAAGCGACTGAATATTTGCTGCGAGACGCTCAATATGTATTGACACAAAAGTAGAGCAATTCAAGTGTAGAATAAAGGCATGACACTGGGGGGAGATCAATTTTCTCCCCCTCATCCATTTTGTTACATTCCTGTCCTTGTTCATAATCACTATCATATTTTTTGCGGATGCCAGCACTTCATTTGCCCATAACCAAAGTATGGGTTACTCAGCGGTATACGTTAAAGGAAACGTGATTGACTATGAACTTTTTTTGATGAAAGGGACATACTGAAACAATTTGATACGAACAAGGATAATCATCTGGAGAACGAAAAACTGCCCGAGTCCGATTGGAGAAGGCAAGAGAGATGCTGAAGCATTCAAATTTCACCATCGTCCAGATCATTGAGAAGATCGGAATGGAAAATGAAAGTTATTTTTATAAACTATTAAAAAAAGAAATATGAGTTAACACCGAAGGAATATGTTCTGAAGAAAACGATAATGAAATCTTAAAAGCTCACCGCTTATGTACTTTATTGGGAATAAGCGTTGATTTTTTGTCTGTTGCGTGAGATATGCAACAGTAATTAACTTAATAAAAGACGTAAGTTGGCTTGTTCGCAGGATTTTGTACAAAGAAAGAAAGCACCAGAGTACTGGATTCACATTCCTTAAGGGCACAGACCCGTGAACGAAGCAGATCAGTCTCCATCTCTTGGACAGGTATAACGATGGAATGACAGGGTATTATGACCCGTTGAGTCATGGGAGGTAGAACCACCAATGGTAGCATGGAGCATTGTGCAGGATATGGAGCGATATGGGAAAAGATGACGATCCCTCTATGAGATGTGAAATCCTGCGAACAAGCGAGCATACATAAGAAAATATCATCATTCTGAGGGAGGAATGTAAGGGCGTCGACCCGTTGAGCCTTGGAATGGTCAATCTCCAGGGAATTGTGGAGTATGCGTGCAGTAGATTTATAAATGGTAAAATGTTTCAATTATTTCTTCTAATCTCTCATGCCTTAAAAGGGTTACTTACGGTCACGACAACTTAATATCCTAGTTTATTAAAAGCGGCAGTCAAGGACTTCATCTTAGTCCAAAGGTGTCGCTTTTCAATATGTTAAACCAATTTACATTGCTTCGTGTTCACAATGTCAAAAAATTCGACAACACAGGGGAAGATCTCGAGGATTTGATCTCGATTGGGACGATCGGATTGATCAAAGCGATCGAGTCGTTTTCGCCTAACAAAGGGACCAAGCTCGCGACGTTTGCTGCTCGCTGCATCGAGAACGAGATTCTGATGCATCTGCGTTCATTGAAGAAAACGCGTAGAGATGTGTCCTTGCATGATCCCATCGGAACGGACAAAGAGGGGAATGAGATTACTTTGATCGACATCCTTGGCACGGAGGCCGACGATGTCGTGGATAAGGTACAGCTGAAGATAGAGAAGAGTAAAATCTATCGCAATCTGGAGATATTGGACGATCGCGAGAAGGAAGTCGTCGTCGGGCGGTTTGGGCTGGAGCTTGGTGGGGAAGAGCGGACGCAGCGGGAGATTGCGAAGGAGCTCGGCATCAGTCGCTCGTATGTGTCGAGGATTGAGAAGCGGGCGCTGATGAAGCTGTATCATGAGTTTTATAAGGCGAAACGGTAAGGGTTATAAATCAGATACTTCATTTATTTGGTCTTTGTGCAAGTAATGGAGGTGAAGGTTATGACTTTAATCCATATCGAAAATGCCAGTAAATATTATACGATGGGCGAGGAAACGATTAAAGCGTTAGATGACGTCTCGTTAGATATTGATCATGGAGAATTCGTAGGTATTATGGGGCCGTCAGGTTCCGGCAAATCAACGCTAATGAACATCATCGGGTGTTTGGATGTTGTAGATAAAGGTATCTATGACCTGAATGGTCAAGCAATAAACGTACTTAAGGATTCTAAACTTGCTGAGATTCGTAATCAGAAGATTGGCTTCGTTTTTCAAAGTTTCAACTTGCTTCCAAGATTAAGTGCCTATGAGAATGTGGAGTTGCCTTTGATCTATCGGGGAATGAGCAAAAAGGAAAGAGTGACTCTCGTTTTACAAGCACTAGAATCGGTTGACTTGCTGGATCGTAAGAAGCATTTTCCATCAGAGTTATCTGGTGGACAGCAGCAACGTGTTGCTATTGCTCGATCGTTGGCAGGAGATCCGTCGATCATTTTGGCGGATGAGCCTACTGGAGCGTTAGATTCGAAGACAGGTGTGGAGATTTTAAACATTTTAAAGAGATTACATGCACAAGGTCGGACGATTATTTTGATTACGCATGACTCATTGATTGCGCAGCAGGCGAAGCGGATTGTGCGGTTTCGGGATGGGCGGTTGAATGAAGTTGTTTAATGTTTATAAAACTGGGACTCCGAATAAGGGGTTCTGGTTTGTTTGTCCGCCTCACAGTCGCACAATCTAAGTGGTTCAAATCCACTCGGTAACTTTGCCCTTTAAAGGGTTGTGGTGCAAAGCTCCGATACATGATACCATGATCGAAATGAAGTCATGAGATGGGGCAATTACTTTGGAATCGGAATTAAATTTGTTTAAGTGGAAGCAGTATGAATCAGAGGTTATCTTGCTAACGGTAAGATGGTATTTGAAATATAGCCTAAGTTATCGTGATCGTGGAGATGATGAAAGAACGGGGTCTTGGCATGGCTCATACAACCATTATGCGGTGGGTTCATCAATTTAGCCCAGAATTAGATAAACGAATTCGTC
>NZ_WHOA01000203.1 GCF_013141715.1 Paenibacillus phytorum
TAATACAGGGAAAACCTACCGTTAATTTGGTTTTTTTCTAAAAAAGTTTAGTTTACATGGAAAATCTCCCGTTATTTCAGAGGTTTTCTCGCTGAATAGCGATTCCCCAAAAAATTAGAGGGAGGTTTTCCAGTTAGATGACTGTTTAGAACAATTAACGCCAAATTAACGGGAGGAATTCCTGTTAGATTTCGCTCCGTATCGGAACAAAAAAGAGGCCGCTCCCAAGGTTTTAACCTTTTGAGTCAGCCTCTTCTTTTCGCATATTATTTGATCGTGATGGAGGTTACGAGCTTGTTAACACCTTTTAGCTGGATAAGATTCCCTTCCTTAAATAAGGCCAAGTTGCCCGAAAGCGTGACACCAGAGGATACCTGATAGATCGTTGTTTGTTCCCTACCATTATTGGTTTGAGTGATAGAAATCGTTGCAAGTTCACCTTGGGTATTGAGGGTAGTTCCCTTTAACTTTCCTAAAAGATCAAATGGTAAATTCGCATCGATCATTTTGGTCACTTCAATGTAAATGACTTTATTGTCCGAGGTGCGGATATCGACTTCATCGCCTACTTTTAAATCAACAGCTCTGACCTTCACGCCGTTCCGATAAACAACGACATCCGGATGAAGTGTGAATACAGTTGTAACTCCCGACTTCGTGAGCTTCAGTTCATTGTTGCTCACTACGGCGCTTACTGTACCGTTGTTTGTAATGGGTTGAACCATTTTGGTCACTTCAATATATATGACTTTATTTTCGGTCGTGCGAATATTGACTTCGTCTCCAACTTGCAAATCGGAAGCATTGACTTTCAACCCATTGCGATAAACGATAACATCCGAGTGAAGTATTAACTCAAATGTAACACCTGACTTTTGGAGCTTAAGCACGTTATTGCTGACAACTGCGCTAACTGTCCCGCTATTCGTAATGGCTTGTGCCGTTTGTGTTACTTCAATGAAGATGACTTTATTATCGGATGTGCGAACGTTCACCTCATCGCCAACTAGCAGAGAGGAAGCATTAACTTTCACGCCATTCCGATAAATGACCACATCTGGATGCAGGGTGTATGAAGTTGTAACGCCTGATTTCGTAAGCTTCAGCACATTGTTACTAACGGTCGCGCTAACTGTCCCGCTGCTTGAAATAGGTACAATCGATTTGGTGACTTCGATGTAGATGACCTTATTATCCGAAGTGCGAATGTTAACTTCATCACCAACTTTTAGGTCATACGCACTCACTTTAATGCCGTTGCGATAAACGACGACATCCGGATGAAGCGGTAGTGTAGAGGTAGTTCCAGCTTTTGATAGCGTCAATGTATTATTCGTAACTGCCGCACTTACAGTGCCGCTGTAGATAATGGATTGCACGGCATTGGTTACTTCAATGAATACAATTTGACCATTAAATGTACGTACTTTCACTACATCCCCAGCTTGCAAAGCAGATGCGTTTACTTTGGCCCCGTTCCGATAAATGAAAACATCTGGATGCAGAGGATAAGTTGATGTTGTGCCTGAACTCGTGATACTAAGCGTGTTGTTGGTAACAACCCTGCTTACAGTTCCATTTATCGTGTTATTCCCTTGTTCTGGCAATTGACCGCCCGTACGATCTAGCAAAGCTGCGAGCTGAGCCCGTGTTACCGGTTGATTTGGCCTAAATGTGTTGTCTTCGAAACCATCAATCAAACCTTTCTCGATGGCAACAGCTACATACCCCACAGCGCCTGCAGGAATTTGTTTCGCATCTTTAAATGGCAGCGTCGTGTTCATTTTCGCTTTCGCCTGAGCTTCTAACTTCAACGCTTTAACTAAAAGCGTCGTTGCCCAAAGCCGGTCACCTTCCTTTTGAGGCTGAACCATATCGTCATTTTCCGAGAACAAATCATTTTCTAAAGCTACTGCTACATAACCGACTGCCCAAGAAGGAACTTTATCAGCATCTTTAAAATTAAGATGAGTGCTCATTTCTGCTGATGATTCGGCTTGGCTGCGCAGTCCCATCAAACGAACGGCAGCCGTAATCGCTTCGATTCGGGAAACCGTATTATGAGGTTTAAAGGTACCATCCTCATACCCTTCAAACACACGCTTGGATGCTAAGCTCGCGATATAGCGTATCGCCCACTCCGCACTTTGCAAATCGTCAAAGGTAAGATGAATCTCAACCTTACTGTCATCTTTTTTATTTCCATTGTCTTTGGCTAGAACGGCTGTGCCGCTTCCCATGATCATAACGAAAGCAAGACCCGTCGCTATTACTTTTCTGAGCATCACGCTTCACACACTCTCCTTCTTTATTTGAATACTACATGTATCAGAAGAGTTCGTTGGTATGGTTATTTTTAGGAGGGTATCCTTTTATTTTCCATAGATAAACTTTCCTTTATCAAAAGAAGCTATGGACAGATTATCGTTTTCGTATGAAGATGGAAGCTTACTTCCTGATAAATGAAAAAATAAAAGAAGCCCCCCGAGAAGAGAAGTGCTTAGGCATCATTTTTTATTATTTTACTTAGATCATTGTTAATCTGATTGAAAATAAGGCGGTGAATACGAGCATCATCGTCAATGGTAACATGTGAAGCACGAAGTCGAACTCGGCCTTTACCTAAACAATTCACCGTTCTTATTGTCCCACTAGCAGTTCGCAGAAACTCTACAGGTTTACGTACCGCTCCCGGGACGTCTTGAAAACCACAGGAAATCCCATTTACAAGAGGCGTGCAGGGTATCGTCTTATCAAGACATAGGGATGCTGACAGTATTATTTTGAAACCAATTCGTAATTACACTCCCCCGGGGCACATCTCTAGGGTTCATCAAAGTATTACTAATACCAAATACAGGATCAACGAGTCCTATAAAATTTGGAGTTTTTTTTGTTACTTTCGATAATCTACATGCGGCCCAACCACCAAAGGAATGACCAATGATAGCCAAATAGCTTGGGTTCAAAGTTCTTCTATTGATTTCCCGAACCAGATCGTTAACCAATGGGAAAAACAGAGGATCATTACTATGATTGATATTCCAACTTCTATGAAATATGTTATCAGGATTTACTCCATAAGCTGATCTAAGCCTGTTTCGCAATATACCCCGTAATCTGGTCATACCATTTTTAGTACCACCACGAAAACCACTAATACAGACGATAACTACATCACCTGATTTATCATCAGGAGGTAGTACGCAAAATGTCCCCAATCCCCCAGGGTCGAACACGTTGACAACTGTATTTAATTGAATTGTTGCATAGTCACTCATCCCAGATGGTTTAAATATATCCCCGTAATAGAATGATCGGTTGCACTGTCTATGCGCATAAGAAATCTGATGTTGACGCCACTAGTTACTTGGATATCGAACCATCCTGTTTCACACGAATTTATAAATTCAAAGAATTTACGAAAGTTATTATTAGGGACTGGGAAGTTCCTTGCAACAGCGACTCGTGGATTTAGTAAAGGCTTACTTATACCCGTGCGTCTTCGTCTAGCGATCAATTTTTTCAAAGAGCTTGCACACCCCTTAATAATTTGATGCTGTATAATATGGGACATCCTAAAAGGGGGAACAGGGTACATGCGGAAAATGCGCATGATTATTCATAACTGTCATATTCCGTACCGCTGGCGATGACCCTCACAATATGCTATGTTGGAAGAAATTGTGAGCAAGGGAGCGAAGGCAATGAAGGACATAGCGCAGGATTTATCTCATTTTCATCCCATTCTGAGGTCTTGGTTTGCTTCTCGTTTTGGTGAACCTACGGATGTTCAGAAGCAGGCGTGGAAACAAATACGTTCTGGCACTCACACTCTCATCTCTTCCCCAACAGGCTCGGGTAAAACACTGGCAGCATTACTGCCTTGTTTGGACGGTGTTCTTAAAAAGAAGCAGGAACTTGAGGACATTTACACAGCCGGTGTTCGCGTGCTTGTCGTGACACCTCTCAAGGCGCTGAATAATGATATTCATGATCATTTGATTCATTTTATGGCAGAAATTGAGGAGACAGCTTCCTCTTTCGAAAAGGAAACCGCCTGGAGGGGACTCACGATTGGGGTTCGTACCGGCGATACCAATCAAAGCACTCGGGCATCGATGCTGAAACAGCCGCCAGATCTGCTGGTGACCACGCCAGAATCGTTGTATTTGCTGCTGACTTCTCCGCGCGCGCGAGAAATGCTAAAAAGCGTGGAACAGATCGTCGTCGACGAAATCCACGATCTGGCAGCGGACAAGCGCGGTATGCACTTGTCGCTCACGCTGGAACGGCTGAACGCGTGGTGCGGGCGATCCGTCCAGCGGATCGGCGTGTCAGCCACGCAAAAGCCTATCGAGCGGGTCGCTCGTTATCTTGGCGGCTGGGAAGCTGACCAGCCGCGGCATGTAGCTATTATCGAGAGCAAAGCCGAGAAGCAGTACGCACTTCAGGTGACGATGCCGGAACCTGCGCGGGCTGGGGCTGATAAAGAGGCGATATGGACGCCTCTTGTGGAGCGCCTGCTGCAGCTTATGGAAGGCTGCAGCACAGTGCTTATCTTCGCAAATAGCCGAAGGCTTTGCGAACGACTAACCTTGCGACTCAATGACCATGTCGGTCATGAGATCGCGAGTAGCCACCACGGCAGCGTCGCCCGCGAGAAGCGGCTCGAGGTCGAGCGCTTGCTCAAGGCTGGCGAGCTTCGCTGCCTGGTTGCCACGTCGTCGCTGGAGCTCGGCATCGACGTCGGTCATGTCGATCTGGTGATCCAGATCGACTCGCCTTTCACCGCTGCCGCAGGCATCCAGCGGATCGGCCGGGCCGGCCACGCCGTCGGCAGCGTCAGCCGCGGCGTGCTGCTAGCGCGCAGCCGCAGCCTGCTGCCGGAGCTTGCCGTGCTCAGCCGGCGGATCGCGGCGCGCGACATCGAGGCCATCCGCATCCCGCGGGGCAGCCTTGATGTCCTCGCGCAGCAGCTCGTCGCCATGGTAGCCATGGGCGACGAGCTGGATGTGCCGCGCCTAGAGCGCCTGCTCGCGCAGAGCGACTCCTTCCGCGAGCTGCCGCGCGAACGCTGGCTCGCGATGCTCGAGGTGCTCGCAGGGCTGTACCCCTTCGTGCGTCCGCTCATCGCATGGGATCGTGAAACCGGCCGCTTAGAACGGTTGGCGGCCACACAGATGGCCGCGCTCACCGGCGCGGGCACAATCCCTCAGAGCACGGCCTATCCCGTGCATCACAATGAAACCGGGCTTCACCTCGGTGAGCTGGATGAAGAATTCATCCACGAGTCGTCTGTCGGCGACGTGTTTCAATTGGGTACGGCTTCTTGGCGTATCGTCCGCAAGCGTCCAGAGCGCATTTATGTCCAGGAAGCCGACAACCGTTACAGTGAAGTCCCCTTCTGGCGCGGGGAAACCGGCGGAAAGTCGTTTGAACTCGGCGTTCAAACGGGTCAATTATGGCGAGAGCTGCGTGATCGGTTGCAGCCGCTTCCTCACACGCAAGCTGATCTTGACGTCCAAGACTGGCTCATGGATCATTTTCACTTTGATTCGGAGGCTAGCCAAGCTCTCATCGGTATCGTTCGCAATCAAATCGCTGTAAATACAGTCCCAACAGATACAACGGTTGTCATAGAAACTTTTGCCGATGAAAACAATCAAACACACTATATTTTGCACAGCCTATTCGGTCGCAAGCTGAACCGTACTTGGTTAATGTCCATGGATCGGCACCTTAAAAAAAAAGGGCTAACCGCTATCTATACCAATGCAAAAGACAATGGCATAGAGCTCATTTTCCCCAGCTTCCAGGAATCGATTTTGCATGCCATCATGTCCATCTCTACTATAGAAGCGGAACAGTTCATCATTGAAGCTGTAGCCGAATCTGGGATGTTTGGTGCAGCTTTCCAACGACTGGCAGAAACATCCTTACTACTTTCCCGCAGCTTCACACGTATCCCCGCTTGGGTTAAGCGACTGCGTGGACAAGAACTCATGAAGGAAGCTCTACCATTCAAAGAACGCTTTCCTTTGTTTCAGGAAGCCATGCGAGAATGCCTGGAAGAGCATGTCGATATTCAGCATCTTCAGTGCATTTTAGAAGCTATACATACAGGAAGTATTCAATTTGCCGTTCATCGCAACCATTTCCCATCACCGCTGGCTGCGCAATTTAAGTTTGACTACGTGTCGCAGAAATTATATGAATCCGATGCGTTAACGCAGGATTTACAGGTTGAATTACTTGGCTTTAGCCGCCAAATGGCAGCCGATATTTTCGGATCTGAAGCGATCCGCAGCGCCGTTAGCCCTCAAGTCATCGAGGCAGAGGAACATAAACTCGCTCTGACGGATGAACCGCTAGCCTCTGCCCAAGAGGTGTTTCGTTATTTGAAAGAACGTGGCGATTCCTCTTTGGATGAACTCGTCAAGGCTAGTTCAGCCTCTCATACAATCGTTACAGCATGGATCAATGATCTCCTTGGGCAAGGCAGGACAACAACAGCTTTCTTTACGAAAGAGACCCGCTATATCTGCAGTGATGAATTAGAGTTCTATTCTTCACTCTCGGATTCTATGGTTGCCAAATCGTTTGTGTTTCAAAGATTTGCAGACGGGAAGCTCTCTTTCACAACAGAAGAGTTGACAGCCCGCTTTGAGGTGGAACTTGCCGTTGCAGCTGATTGGATTCAGAGCGCCGTTCAAGATGGTACGTTAACTGTCGCACCTTTTGCCGATCCAGAAATCGAAGAACTGTGGACGAGCAGCAAGGTAGCTTCCCGATTAATTCGTCTGTCCCTTCAGTCCTATCGACGTAGTGGCGAGGCTGTATCCCCTCTCACCTATATGACGCATATGCCGCTTAGGCGCAAACTCGCAGATAGAACTGATGTTCCCGGAATGGAACTGCTTCGCGAAATTATTGAGGATTTGCAAGGCTTCTTCCTGCCCGTCTCACTTTGGGAGTCTGTCTTATTTCCGACGCGTCAGCTTTCATACCGCAAACAAGATCTAGACACCTTGTGCTCTTCAGGTCAAATTGTTTGGATAGGCCGCAAAGAGCCCGACGAAAAGGAAGGCCGCATTGCCTTCTTTCTGGCAGAAAGCAGCTCTCTGTATGAGCCCTGTCTCACTATTGCAAACCAAAGACCAGCCTCATACCCTGAGCTTCTTAGCCTTCTGCAGGAAAAAGGGGCCATCTTTCTGAGCAAGCTGGGTATTGAAACTGGGCGGGCTCCCTCTTCATTGTTAGAGGAGCTGCTGCAATTAGTGTGGGATGGACAGGCTGCCAACGACCAGTTCGCTCCGCTTCGACTACATGCCGCAGGAGCTTCTAAGAAACCGGATAAATTCCAGTCAGGCCTTGGACGTTGGTATCCTCTCGATTCCCTGCTTAGCCCTGCCTTCGATAAGCAATCGTCCGCTATGCAGTGGACGCATCATCTGCTGGAGCGTTTTGGCATCATCACCAAAGATCTCGTATCTACTCACTGTCCGTTTCCATGGGAAGCCATTCAGACAGCGCTTCGTCAGTTGGAAGAATGGGGTCTTGTTGTCCGCGGGCTATTCATTACTGATTTACATGCTCTGCAGTTCGCATCCAAAGAATTCATCACTCGTCTGTACCAGCAAGCAGGTAACGCTTCCGAGAGTCAACATAAATTCACGCTTTTAAGTGCTATTGATCCGGCTAATCCCTTTGGACTAATTGTCCCATGGCCTGAGATTTCTGGCGTTTCATTTTCCCGTAAAAGCGGTAATTACTTAGCCCTCAAAGGCAGTGAGTGGTTGTATTGGATCGAGAATAATGGCAAGCGGATTTATCAACTTGCACCAACAGCGAACCAAAATAACGATAAAATGACCATCGTCCACGAGTTAAAAAGTATGTTTCGCCAGTTCCTTAAACAACATCAACTACGTAAAATCGTCATCGAAACTTGGAACGGTGTACGTATCGCAGAGGCGCCCGAACAGGAATATTTGAAACTTCTAGGCGCAGAAAAAGACCGCACCAGCTTAGTTCTTTGGCCAAGCCAACTAAGCTGAGTACGGCCTACTCTTACCTTCTGCTTTGAAAATATGATCAAGAGTCAATTCTCGGTTGACCATTCACATGGTATTATATGAAGGAACCTTTTATTGCTGAAGGGTTACAGCTGCAAATTATCCATATCCGTATAGGTTTAAAAGAAGATATCAGGGGGAATTAAATCGTGTTCAGAAGTAAGCGCTTCCGAGACAATTGGATTTTAATTCTGATCATCTCCAGTATTCCCGGACTTATCTTCGGCGGTGTGATTTATTGGTTTGCCGGCGAGCGTCTTGAGAACGAACTGCTTCAGATGCATAATAAACAGATTCAGTTGAGAGCAGCCAATATTGACGAACAGTTCTCTTACTTGGAGACGTCGGTTATGCATTGGGCATTCGATCCAAGCTTCAGTTACTCATTAGCGAGTTTAAAACTATCGCGTGATTTCGAGATTGCTCGTAACATGACACAGACACTAGCCAATATGAAAGGCGCCAATCCACTGGCTGCGGAAACAGAATTGTTCTTGGAAGGGGCAGCGCCCGTGCGGTTTCATCCGCAATACGAGGCATTAACCAGTGCCGTACAGATCGAAGGATACAGGAATTTGCTCGCCATTGATAAGAAGGTTTTCTGGTCCCAGCATACTTCGGAGTCCGGACTTCCGCGTGATAATTCATTGTCGTTAATGGTAAAAATACCTGAAACTAACGAGAACCCGTTTGGGGTCATTGCGGTTCGGATCGACACCGCGAAGGTCGCCAAATTGCTGCAAACGTTAGCCCCTTATAACGACGGGGGTACGTTTCTGCTGGAGGAAAATGGCGATCAATTGCTGTCTAGCTCAGGGAAAGAACCAGCATCGCAGCTAGATGAAGCTATTAAGAGAGAGGTACTTACCAGTAAGGCGAAATCAGGCTCATTCCTGTTTGATTGGAACCAAACGACGTACACGGTAGCCTTCGGCACCATGTCGCGTGTCGGTGCTTCTTGGACTTATGTCACTGCGTCTCCGATTAGCGCAATTACCAAGCCTGTCGTTTTTATTTCCCAATTGGTCTTGACGCTAAGCATCGCGATGCTGCTGCTCGCGTTCGTTTTATCTTGGCTGGCTTCACGGCGCATCTATTCACCTATCGCACAGTTAGTCAACTTGCTAACTGGAAAGACAGGTTTAGCGGCGCTCCGGAAAGAACAAAATGATGATTTTAAGATCATTGAGAAAGAATGGCTGCATTTGACTAGAGAGAGTATGACGCTTCAGAATAAGCTGGAGGAGCAGCTCCCTCATCTCAAGGAAGGCTTCCTGCTTCAACTTGTTCAAGGGTATCTCTACTCATACTCCGAGCAATCTCTTCTGGAGAGAATGCGCAATTTCGGCTGGTCAGTGGACAATAGGCAATACGCCATGCTGTATATTCAATTGAGCGGGTTTGAAAACTTAGAGGGGCGCTTCTTGTCCGGTGATGAAGGGCTTGTCACTTTCGCTGCTGCCAATATTACGAAGGAGCTCGCATCGAGTCGTTTCGATCAAGCGGAAGTGTTGAACTTTCACGATTTGTCGATCGGTATCCTCATCTTCCTTCCGGATGAAATTGAAAAGCCGGAAATAATCAAAACGTTCAGTCAAGAACTGGCTCAAGGGATTCATCACACGCTGAAAATGTACGTATCGGTCACGATCGGCAATCTCGCTATGTCTGTCATACATGTGCCCTCTCGCTTCGAGGAAGCGATGCAGGCATCAAGCAGACGCCGCTTCGAAAGCCGGAACCAAATTATCGACCTGGAATCACTGGATGAACTCGAGAAAGAGAACCACGAAATTCATTATCCATTCGCGCTCGAAAGAGCGATAATTCAGGCTATTCGAATCGGCCAGAATGAAGAAGCGAAGCAGCTTATTCAGGCTTTCATGGAAGAACTGCTCGAACGCGGAGCCAAGGTGATCGACATTCAGCAAGGTAATCTCCAATTACTCGGTAGTATCTTGCATGCTATACGACTTTCGAACTTGGATCCAAATCGAATATTTAAATCGGCTAATTTATACGAACAACTTATGCAAATCGGGGACCCACAGAAAATGATCGCCTGGTTCCATGATAAAGTAGTGAATCCATGCATGGTGGAACTGGAATCGCGATCCGACGTGGAAGTGAAAAGAACTGTGGAAACTGCGATGATTTATCTTCAGAACAATTACATGAAGGAAATATCTCTGGACAGCTGTGCCGACTACGCAGGCACGAATACGGTTGCGTTAAGCAAAGCGTTCAAGCAGGTCAGCGGTAAAAACTTTATTGACTATTTAACCGAGCTGCGTATTGAAAAAGCGAAGGAGCTTTTGCGTGACACGGATATGAAAATCAACGATATTGCCGAAAAGGCTGGATATCAGCCAAGCTATTTTAACCGAATCTTTAAGAAACAAGAAGGCATAACACCAAGCCGATATCGGGAGTTAAACAGAAATGAATAGCTTCATCCCGCAAACCGCCTGCAATGGCGGTTTGTTTTTTTGTTTTGAAAAAAAGTCTTAATCCCGCAAAAAAGTGAAATGTCCCGTCATGTATGGAGTTAGAAAGTGTAGTTGAAGGAAATTCACATAGAAACTAATCTTGAACCAAGACCTAAAACAAATTCGGAGAGGGGTAAAGAAAACATGGGAGAGAAAAAGCAACTCCGCGTGCATTGGTTGGAGGAAGAACTTCCAAACTCTTGCGGTGTTACATGGGGAGTACCTTGGCACATAGGTGAATTAAATCGGTCGCAAGCTGGCACTTTCACTCTTATTGATTCGTCAGGAAACCCGCTCGCGCTTCAAAGCTGGCCAACCGCTTATTGGCCTGACGGCAGCGTGAAATGGACAGCGCACGCCGCATCGTTCGATAAGCCTGAAAGTGAAGGTTATACACTACAAGCCGCCGATGAACAGTCCATAACAATCCATGCGAGATCCCGTATGAAGGTTACTCAATCGGCTGATGAAGTGACCGTCGATACCGGAGTCATCCGGTGTATCGTCGGAAAACAAGGAAAGTCATTCATCCGCGCTCTATATCACGGGGAGAAGCTGATCAGCTCGGATGGTTCACTCGTCTGTATTCGCGAAGAACGACGAACGACATCAAGCGGGCGTCTTTATCAGGAAGAATCGTTTCGTGGCAAGGTCACATCCGTAACGATCGAACAGGAGGGCCCTTCACGGGTCGTACTCATGGTGGAGGGCGAGCATATCTCCAAGAAAGCCGACCGTTCTTGGCTCCCCTTCCGGCTGCGTCTGTATTTCTATGCAAACCAAGCATCAATTCGGATTGTCCACACCTCATTGTTCAATGGAGATCCACAAGAGGACTTCGTGAAAGGGCTTGGCATCTCTTTTGCTTTGCCGCTGAAAGCCCCTCTTTATAACAGGTACGTTCGTTTCGCTGGCGATACAGGCTTTTTCAGTGAATCGCCCCGGCATTTGTCGACATGGCGGACGAAGGGCGTCTACCTGGACATGTTCTGGCGTCAGCAAGCTGGGGAAGCGATTGCATTTGATCATGAGAAAGATGCGAAATTCAAAGCGCTGCTGGATGATTCCGCTGCCTGGGACAGCTTTAAGTTGACGCAGCTTTCCGCCGACTCCTATTCTATCGTCAAGCAAACATATAAAGAATGCAGCCCAGTGAAGGCCGTCAGCGGTAACCGTGCGAAAGGGCTTGTATATGCCGGTGACACTCACGGCGGGCTTGCAGCAGGGCTTCGCAATTTTTGGCAGAAGCATCCATCGTCTTTGGAAGTAACCGGTATGACGACAGATGAAGCCAATCTAACACTCTGGTTCTGGTCACCAGATGCCGCAGCTATGGATATGCGTCATTACGATACGACAACGTATGTGGAATCCGCCTATGAGGGATCGGAAGAGCTGCGCAGCACACCATATGGAATCGGAAATACGAACGAGCTTATGCTGTGGTGCTGTGATGGGACACCCGCTGCTGCCGACCTTGCAAACATGACTAGCCATATTCAAACCCCGCCGCAGCTCTTATGTGAGCCTGCACGTTATCATGATACGAATGTTTTCGGTATCTGGAGTCTGCCTGACCGCAGCACGCCTGCCAAAGCTTGGATCGAAGATCAACTCGACGCCTGTTTGAGCTTCTACAAGCAAGAGGTTGAGAGGCGGCGGTGGTACGGTTTCTGGGATTATGGAGATTTCATGCATACGTACGATCCCGTACGGCACGAATGGCGATACGACGTAGGCGGGTTTGCCTGGCAGAACACCGAGCTTGTGCCGAACATCTGGCTTTGGCTCTCGTTCTTGCGGTCGGGACGTGCAGATTTGTTCCGCATGGCGGAGGCCATGACGCGTCATACGAGTGAAGTGGATGTCTATCATCTCGGAGAATATGCAGGACTCGGTTCTCGGCATAACGTCGTTCACTGGGGTTGCGGATGCAAGGAAGCGCGTATCGCAATGGCTGGTTTGCACCGTTACTACTACTTCTTGACAGCAGATGAACGTATTGGAGATATTTTGGAGGAAGTGGCCGATGCTGATTTCGCCACCGTCGGAATCGATCCGATGCGAGCCTATTTCCCGAAAGATGAACATCTTACGCACGTGAGGAGCGGTCCAGACTGGGCAGCTTTTAGCTCGAATTGGATGTCGCAATGGGAACGCTTTGAGAATTCGAAATACCGAGATAAGATCCTGCAAGGGATTAAGAATTTGAAGTCCGCACCGTTCCGGCTCTTATCAGGCACGACATTCGGATACGATCCGAATACTGGGATTCTTACCCATATCAGCGACGGCAACTACGGATATCATATGGTCATTTCCTTCGGCGCGCCGCAAGTGTGGATAGAGCTTTCGCAACTTCTCTCCGATCCTGAATGGGATGACATGCTCGTAGAATTCGGGGAATTTTATTACCTAGAACCTGAGGAAAAGTTAGCCCGAACGAATGGAGACATCGATCATAATAAATTCAGCTGGCCGATGTTTGCGGCATCGATGGCGGCTTACGCAGCCAACCGACGCAGTAATGCTGCTCTGGCTGCGATAACATGGCGGATCATGCTGGAGAATCGTCTGCCGGGGGGCAGCGAGGACGCGACGCGAACCTATCAAGTGCCTGAGCACGCGTATGTCCGACCTATTCAAGAACTGCCGAGCATCACGACAAATGTAACGTCGCAATGGTCCTTGAACGCGATCATGTGCCTGGAGCTAATCGGGAACGAACTGCCGACGGAGCTGAATGCTGAATATCTGAGCGCTTCCTATGCCGCGGATCAGAAGAAATAATCGATGCAGTCTAAGATTTCAAATTTCAATGTTCGAGGAGGAACTGTTTTGAAATACGTAACGATCAATGAAACGAATATTAAACAAGCCATCGAGCGGCTAGTAACCAGAACGTTTCAAATGGATATGACATGGGATTGGCCTGCCGGAGTCGCTTTCTACGGCGTAGGCCAAGCTTATCTGGCTACTGGTGAATTAAAGTATTTGGATCAATTGCAAACGTGGATCGATGAGCAGTTGGAGGACGGCATTCCTAGGTTAACTGTCAACGCGGTATCCATTGGTCATACATTGCTTACACTGTACGGTCAAACCAAATCGGAACGTTATCTGGATATAGCGGTCCAAATGGCGGAGTTCTTGAGAACAGATGCGGTACGATTCGCGGATGGCGTGTTTCAGCATACCGTATCGCAAAATTACGATTTCCCGCAGCAGGCTTGGGTCGATACGATGTTTATGGCCGGATATTTTCTCATCCGCATTGGCACTTTACTTGAAAGAAACGATTGGCTGGAGGATGGCTTACTGCAGTACCATGCACACGAGCGCTTCTTGCAGGATCGTGAAACAAATCTATATGTTCACGGTTGGGATCATATCGCCCAGAACAACATGTCCGCTGTCTATTGGGCGCGTGGCAATTCATGGGCAGCTTATACGATGTCGGAAGCGCTGCATATCGTAGAAGTCACACATCCGTCCTATATGAAAATGTACGATTCGCTGCGTGATCAACTTAGCAGCATCGTCCGGCTCCAATCTGATCATGGGCTCTGGCACACCGTGCTGAATGATCCGACCTCTTATGAGGAAACATCGGGCTCTGCGGGACTTGCCGCCGGATTGATTCGATATAACGAAGCCATCGGCGCCCCTATGTACAATAAGTATATTCAGAAGGCCGTGCCTGCCATATTATCGAAAATTTCGAATAACGGTACAGTGTTGGACGTTTCGGCTGGAACGGCTGTAATGAAAGACGCCGACGGCTACAAAGGGGTCGCTCATGAACGGATTCAAGGCTGGGGACAGGGACTGGCATTAGTATTCCTCTCTTCGCTTCTGAAGTACAATTGGTTGAAATACATTTCACAAACCGAGTAAAGGAATGTTCAACCCATTCCCATGGCGATAATACTTTTTTTCTAACTTCATACTTTTTTAAGAAAGCGGTTTCAAAATAGTGTTGTTGTCAGAAATTTTTGAATCTTATAGTGTTTAACTTACAAAGCCACAAGCTAAAATTTCAATTGCGAAGGAGTGAGAACATGATCAAAGCATCTGATGCTGAACAGCACATCGTGCCTGTCCGAGCCGTAAGAACTTCCAAGCGAAGCACGCTGATAGCTAAAGTATTAAGAGATAAATATTTGCTGCTGCTGCTTCTGCCGGGATTGGCCTACTTTATCATATTTAAATATGTTCCAATGTGGGGGGTCCTGTTAGCCTTCAAAAACTATCAGCCTTATGTCGGTTTTTTAAAAAGCGAGTGGGTCGGACTAGATAATTTCAAGCAATTTTTTCAAGATCCTGTCTTCTTCAAATTGATACGAAATACGCTTTTGCTTGGTTTATATGATATGGTGTTTTTCTTCCCGGCGCCAATCCTACTGGCGGTATTGTTAAACGAAGTCCGCAAATCTTTTTACAAACGTTTTATTCAATCGCTGATTTATATCCCGCATTTTATTTCGATGGTTATTGTTGCAAGTATTTCCTATCTTCTTTTGACGACAGAAGGTGGAGTCATCAATGAATTCATGCTGAAGGTATTCGGGCATAAAATAGACTTTCTAACAAGTGAAGACTGGTTTCGTCCCATGATTATCACACAGAGTATTTGGAAAGAGATGGGTTGGGGAACGATCATCTTCCTAGCAGCGCTTGCGGGCGTAGATCAAGAGCAATATGAAGCGGCCATCGTCGATGGAGCAAATCGATTTCGCCAGCTCTGGCATATTACGCTGCCAGCTATTCAGGGAACGATCATTGTCGTGCTGATATTGCGAATGGGTCACTTTATGGACCGTGGGTTTGAACAAGTATTATTAATGATTAATCCGTTAAACAGGTCGGTTGCTGAAGTGTTTGACACGTATGTTTACACAGCGGGGATCATTCAAGGCGCTTTCAGCTACAGCGCGGCAGTAGGGCTATTTAAAGCCGTTATCGGTGTCATTCTCGTTTTTACAACGAATTATTTAGCCAAAAGGGCTGGACATTCCGGCATATTCTGATCTTTGCGTATGCTTACGAAGTCAGTTTTGCTATCGCAAAACTCTTAGGAGGAGAGTACGATGAACACACGTCATTCGTCTATAGGCGAAAAATTGTTTGATATCGCCAATTATTTGTTTCTTGCTATCGTTGCCCTTGCCATGATCCTTCCGGTCATGTATATCGTGGCGGGATCGTTCGCAAGCGATCTCGAGATAGGAAGCAGATCCTTTTTCCTCATTCCCAAAGATATCACATTTGATGCCTATAAATTTGTTTTTAAAGATAATACGTTACCGCGAAGTTTGGGAGTATCCGTATTTATAACCATTGGGGGTACTCTTGTAAATCTTTTCTTTACCTTTACGATGGCCTATGCTTTATCGCGGAGCCATATGATTGGCAGAAATGTCGTCATGAACATGATCATCTTCACGATGGTGTTTAGCGGTGGGATTATTCCTACTTATCTGGTTGTGAAAAGTTTGGGACTATTGAACACCTACTGGGCGGTCATGCTGCCTGTCGCGATCAACGCTTTTAATTTGATTGTTATAAAATCATTTTTTCAAGAAATCCCTAACGAACTGATTGAATCGGCCCGAATTGATGGGTGTAACGATATTGGTGTGCTGTGGCGGATTGTTCTACCGCTTTCTAAACCAGTTATCGCAACATTCGCTCTTTTCTACGCTGTTGCACACTGGAACGATTTCTTTAATGCGCTGATCTATCTATCAGACGCCAAGAAGTGGCCGATGCAGGTGCTATTGCGGCAAATTGTACTTATGGCAACGGGCTCGCTAGAAATGGGAACTTACGATCCTACTTACGTAAAACCTCCGGATCAATCGATTAAAATGGCAATCATCGTCGTGGGTACATTACCGATTTTGATGGTTTACCCGTTTATTCAAAAGTATTTTGCTAAAGGGGTTTTAATTGGCGCGGTAAAAGGTTAATCGTTTTCGATGTGAAGGGATTATTTTCGGATTGTCGCAGCATCGGTTCAAGACCGGAAAGGCATTGACGACAGGTGCTTGCTTCATCATATACAAATACATTTTTGATTTGACAAAGGGAGGCAAAAGAATATGAATTGGGATAAAAAGAAAAAACCATTGTATGCAACAACTAGCGTGTTATTAGCAGTTACAGTTATTGCAGGGTGCAGTTCAAGTACTGACGGGTCTAAAGCGACAGACACAGCTAAGGCCACCGCAGGAGCGACGACGGCAGCAGTAGAAAAGCCATTACCAATCAGTATTATGTTGAAGAGCTACTACAATGATACGGCTACCCCGGAAAGTAAAGTGTGGAAAAAAGTAGAAGAATATACGAACACGAAGCTGGATTTTCAATTTGTTCCTGATGCAAGCTATAACGATAAACTGAACATAACGCTTGCTTCCGGTTCGATTCCTTCTCTTTTATTTGTAAATAACGCGAAATTGCCTGCTGTTGCCAACGCGATCAAAGGAGGCGCATTCTGGGAAATAGGCCCTTATCTCAAGGATTATCCGAATCTTAAACAAGCGAACCCAACTGTTCTTAACAATACGTCGGTAAACGGTAAATACTATGGTCTCTATGTATCCCGCCCGATCGGACGTATGGGGATAAGCTACCGTAAGGATTGGCTTGATAATTTAGGCATGCAGGAACCGAAAACTATTGATGAGTTTTACAATATGTTAAAGGCATTCTCCAAAAACGATCCCGATAAAAACGGCAAAGACGATACGTATGGCATGGTCGTAACCAAATATGCTGGCCCCTTTGATATTATGCAAACTTGGTTCGGGGCTCCGAATAAGTGGGCTGAGAAAGACGGCAAGCTGATACCCGCCCATTTGACCCCAGAATATATGGAAGCACTCAAATTTTTCAAAAAACTGTATGATGAGAAGTTAATCAATCAAGATTTTGCGGTATATGATTCGGCGAAATGGAATGATCCGATTATTAACGGACAAGCGGGTGTGGCGGTTGACGTCACAGAACGTTCCTATCAAATTGAAGAGAAAATGAAACAAGTCAATCCTAAGGGCAGTATTGATTTAATTGGAGCAGTAAGTGGCCCTACTGGTCTTCATAATCAACCGACAGCTGGACACAACGGCATGTTCCTCATCTCGAAATCCAGCGTTAAAACAGAAGCTGATCTGAAGAAAGTGCTTACTTTCTTGGATAAAACCAACGATAAAGACATGCAAGCGTTACTCAACTTTGGTATTGAAGGTGTTCATTATAAAGTGGAAGACGGCAAACAGGTTATTCTTATCGTTCCGACTGACCCTATGGCTCCTGATATTAATAACAAGAATATGAATCAGATCTTATCTTCGATTCCGTATATTATACCTGACATGTTCAAACCATCTACACCGCTTCGCACGAAGTCGGTCGAAGTGCAAAAGGCAAATGAAAAAATCATTGTTACAAATCCCGGAGAACCCTTTACAACGGCAACCTATACGCAAAAAGGCGCGCAGTTGGATCAAATGGTGGAAGACGCACGAATTAAATTTATTGTCGGAAAAATCGATGAAGCCGGCTATAAAGCCGAAATGGATTTGTGGAAAAAGAGCGGTGGCGATGACTATACGAAAGAAATAAGTGAAGCTTTCGCTGCAAGTAAGGCTAAATAAGGTAAGTACGTATGCCTACTTTTTAAGGATAAGGTCCAGTCGCTCAGTGGGACTGGACCGAAAGGAGCGATTGCGATGACAATGGCAAGATCCAGAGGCGGTAAAGGAACGGTTTGGCCTTCGGAACGGCGCAGCTATACAGATTTGATAACGGGTGTAACCGTAACTCAGCTAACGAATCACTGCTCGCACAGTCACCATATCTATTTTACGAATAATGGCTTCTATGGAGATGGGAAGCTGCTCTTTGGTTCAGACCGCGAGAATGTTACCAATCTGTACAGCATGGATCTGCACGATGGCGTGATTACCCAATTAACGGATTTGGAACGCGGTCGTGAATCTCGGATTCAGGGTACCTTTCTTCATCCAGACGGACATGAGGCCTATTTCTACTATGACAATTCGATTATGGCAATCGACCTGGGAACGATGGAAGAAAGGATTCTCTATACGATTCCACAAGATTATAAATTCGGCAGCTTGAGCTGCACCGCAGACGGGCAGTGGTTATGCTTCGGCCTGAACGAGGATTTAACGGACCGTATCGCGATGGATACCAAGAACGGTTACTTGGGTTTTGAGGAGTATTTCGGTGCGAAGCCGCACTGTATGATTATGGCAGTTTCCCCTGTCGATGGGAAAGCGAAAAAGCTTCATGAGGACCAGCTGTGGATCGGCCACGTCAATACATCGCCAACGCAAGCTCATCTGTTAACATTTTGTCATGAAGGGCCCTGGGAACAGATTGATCATCGGATCTGGGTGCTGGATATCGAAACGGGACGTTACTGGAAGGTAAAGGATAAGCAGCCTAATGAATATGTCGGCCACGAATATTGGCTGTCAGATGGCATTCATATCGGCTACCACGGTTTTACCAATTCTCTTGAGGATCACACCGGGAAAATAATTGGGGCTGTCCTTTTTGATAACAGTCATGTCCAGCAGTACGAATTTCCTTTTCAAAATATGCATGTACATTCAAATGATCTATCGCTTGTTATCGGTGACGGTCAGCAAACGAGCGCTTATCATGGACAGCAATTCCAGGATACGCTGCAGGTATGGCGGAATGACGGATCCGGGTTTAAAGGTCCACGTATACTATGTAAGCATCGTGGAAGTTTCCATTCGCAAATTCTTCACGTTCATCCGAGGCTAAGCCCGGACGGTAAGCATGTGCTATTTACGAGTGATATGTCGGGATATGGTAACTTGTACATGGTCGACATGCCGGAATTCGAATCTTTACCCGAGATGCCTGTTACATGAAGACACAACCGAACCTACTTCTCATCTTTACGGACCAGCAGCGGTGGGATACGTTGGGGGTTTACGGAAATAAAACGATTCAAACCCCACATTTGGATCGATTGGCGCAGGAAGGGGCCGTATTCGAAAATGCGATTACCCCTTACCCTCTCTGTGCTCCTGCCAGAGCCTGCACGATGACGGGGTTTGCCGCGGGAAAGACGAATGTGTTCAACAACGAATCAGCCCCTGCTATTGCCGCCGATGAGTCGATTGCGGCTTATTTGTCCAAAGCAGGCTATCACAATCAAGCGATCGGAAAGATGCATTTTACACCGGATGAGCAAACGTATGGCATGGATCATCTCATTTTATCGGAAGAAATGAGGGGCGTACGTACGGCTGAACGGATACAGGATATCCGTTTTGATGATTATGACCGATATCTGATGGAGCATGATGCCTGGGGGTGGGAGAAACCTCCAGAGATCGGTTATAACGAGCTAAAGCCGCTTGTGAACGGCCTACCCAAAGAGCTTCACATCACACAATGGTGCGGGGATCGAACGGTAGAGTGGCTAAAAGCGGAAAGACCCTCTAACAAACCATTTTTCTTATGGACGTCGTTCGTCAAGCCTCACGCTCCTTTCGATTGTCCTTCACACTTGACGGATTTATATGCTCCGGAAGAAATGCCGAGGCCTTGGGTTTCCGATAAGGATGGAACGTCGAAAAATCCTTATTTGAAATCGCATCGTCAAGCAATGGAAGCCGATCTGTACTCGGAGCACGCTAATCTCACAAACAGGGCTTATTATTATGCCAATATTACGTTTATTGATGAACAAATAGGTCGGATCATGCAAACGCTAGAGGAAGAGGGGCTGGCAGATCATACACTCGTTATTTTCACATCGGATCATGGAGAACTTCTCGGCGATCACCGATTATGGTTTAAAAACTTAGGGCACGAGGGCAGTTTGCACATCCCGATGTTAGCATGGTGGCCCGGCGTTATTCATCCGGGTACCCGCTGTGATGAATTGACTACCCTGCTCGATATTTTCCCTACTCTGGTTAATCGGGCCAGTGAAAATCGCAATTACGACGGAAGGTCTGGTTTGGATCTATTGGAACTCCTCACGGAACCTTCCTCGGTTCGCCGAGATATCGTCTGTTCTGAATTCTATGTGGCACCTAACTATATGCTCCATGTCCGCAGCAAAGAGTGGAAATACCTCTTTTATCAGAATGGCGGTTACGAAGAGCTGTACAATCTCCTAAGCGATCCGCATGAGCTTATTGATTTGGCGGATGATCCAGACTTTCAGCATGTTAAAAAAGAGCATCAAGAGGAAGCTATTCGTTGGGTTATCGACTATGGAAATCCTGAAATTGCACTCGATGAAACAGGGTTTAAGTTGAAGGTGATTCCTTTTCAACCTCAAGAAACCAAAACGAACCCAAGGCCGTTCTCTCGAATGCCTTGGGATTCCAGAGTTCCGCCTTCGATGCTTCCTGAACAGCAGCGCTCCTGGTTTTGGAAAGCGTTGGGCGGAGATTGGAGCAGCCTTATAACCTTGATTGGATCAAAAGATAAGTAATTCACCAGTAGATGAGTGAGGGTGACGTACAACATGGATTGGAATGAAATATTCATGCTAGATGAGCTTTTATATCAAAATCCTTTAGCCGTTGAAAGCGATGTGCTTGATTTCAAAATGGAAGGGCAGGCTGTTGCCAGTTTTCCACTGAATCGAATGCGGCTGGAGAATAAGCTTGACCCAAAGCTTGGGCAGAAATCGAATTTCGTTTATTGGTGTCCGGTTGAATTTCCAGACAACATCGCGATCACTTGGGATTTTTGGCCGATTCACGAGCCGGGTCTTTGCATCTTATTTTTTGCCGCAAAAGGGATCCGTAGTGAAGATTTGTTTGACAGCCTGCTTTCCGTAAGATCAGGTGCGTACGACCAATATCACCATGGAGATATCGACGCTTTCCATGTATCCTACTTCAGACGCAAGGAAGAAGAGGAGCGGAGTTTTCATACGTGCAATCTGCGTAAAAGCTATGGCTTTCATCTGGTTTCGCAGGGCGGAGATCCGATTCCGTCCGTTACCGATGCCAAAGGTCCATACCGGATGAAATTGTTTAAATGGGGAAGTGAAATTTTATTCGCCATCAATGATCTGACTGTCTTGCATTGGACCGATGACGGAAAAACATTTGGGAAGCCTCTTACCGGAGGAAAGATCGGCTTTCGCCAGATGGCTCCTCTTATTGCCGAATACGCCAATCTTACTGTATATTCGATTTCAAAAAAGCATGCTTTGTAAACTCCTACCTCACTATTACCCACAAAAAAAAGACCGCACCTGCTTAGTTCTTTGGCCAAGCCAACTAAGCTGAGTGCGGTCTACTCGACACGTTCCACTTTTACTGCGCATATTTTAAACTCCGGCATCCGACTCGTGGGATCCAACGCATCATTCGTTAATTGATTAATCGAATGCTCATCACCCCAATGAAAGGGCACAAAAACCGTACGAGGCTGAATACCTTCCGTCACTTTGACTTCGAATATCAAGGATCCACGGCGGCTTGTAATGCGGATCTTGTTATCCATACTCAGTCCAATTCTCTTAGCGAGCCATGGATGAATCTCGGCAACGGGAACGGGAGCCTTCTTATTCAACGCTTCCGTTCGACGTGTTTGTGCACCACTTAAATAATGATTCGCAAGCCTACCCGTTGTAAGTACGATGGGATAATCCGTATCAATTGGTTCTGCCGGCATTTTCGGCTTAATACCGAACAATCTGGCTTTGCCATCGGAATGATTAAAATGATTCTCAAATAATAGCGGTGTACCCGGGTGGTCAGGAGCAGGACACGGCCAGAATATGCCTTTCTCCTCCTGAAGCCGCTCATACGTAATGCCACTGTAATCCGCTTTCCCACCTGCCGTAGCAGCTGCCAACTCGCGAAACACATCTTCAATACCCGCATATTGAAAATAGGCTCCCCGGCCTAGCGCTTCTGCTAGCTGACAAATAATGTGGAAATCAAGTCTGCTGTTTCCCGGAAGCTCCATCGCTTTCTGGCGGTGAAACACGCGTCCTTCCAGATTGGTCATCGTACCTTCTGCTTCCGCAAAGGATGACCCTGGTAACAAATAATGGGCATAACGCGCCGTTTCGGTTTCGAACATGTCAACGACAACAAGCAGCTCCAGCTTCTGCAGCGCCCGCTCCACCATCCGATTATTTGGGCTGGATACGAGCGGATTCGATCCGAGGACGATTAAGGCCTTGATTTCACCTTCATCTATCTTCTGCAGCAGTTCATAAGCAGAAACCCCTTTGCCAGGCAGTTCACTTGGATCGATGCCCCATACCTTGGCTACATGCTCACGCGCAGCTGGGTCTTCGATCAAACGATAGCCCGGCAGTTGGTCCGCCTTCTGCCCATGCTCGCGTCCACCTTGCCCGTTCGCCTGGCCAGTCACGGCGCCATAGCCGCAGCCTTTGCGCCCTATTTTGCCGGTGATCAAGGCTAAATTAATGTAATTCAGCGTGTTCTCTACCCCGTTCACTTGCTGTTCCAAGCCACGTGCTGTAAGTACAATCCCTGTCTCCGCCTTCGCGAATCCACGAGCTATCGTACGAATTACGGCTTCTAGAATGCCAGTTAGCTCCTCCACTCTCGCTGGGGTGAAAGGCTTAACGGCCTCCTTCAATTGCTCAAATCCAACCGTGCGTTCTTCAATGAATCGATGATGAACGAGTTTCTCCTCCACCATGACATGTAGGAGTCCGTTTATAAATACAGAGTCGAATCCCGGTTGTAGACGAACATGGATATCGGCTACCTTCGATGTCATGGTATTACGCGGATCAATCGTTACGATCACTGCGCCTTTTTTCTTCGCTTCAAGTAAATAAGGCATCATTGTCGGCTGGCATTCCGCAATATTCGTTCCTGCGAGAATGATATATTTCGCATTCGGAACTTCCGTTAGAGGCATTGTCATCCCGCGATCGATCCCGAAAGCCTGATTACTGGCTGCGGCCGCTGAGGACATACAGTATCTACCATTATAATCAATGTATTTGGACCTGAGTGCTACTCGGGTAAACTTACCAAGTAAGTAACTAACTTCATTGGTAAGTGAGCCCCCGCCATACACGCCAATGGCATCAAGGCCATACGTTGCTTGAAGTCCTTGAATCCGTTCAGCAATGTCTGCAAACGCATGGTCCCAAGAGACAGTTCGCCACCGCCGTGGCTCACCAATCCCCCTAGTCAATGGCTTAAGAATCCGATCGGCATGAAGCACATGATCCAGTGCATTCAATCCTTTCTGACAAAGACGGCTAGTCGCCACAGGAAAGTTCGGGCTTGGTTTAATCGTGAGACCTGACGTCTTCTCACTCGGCATAATCTCCAATCCGCACTGCATGCTGCAAAAGCAGCAATGGGAGGAGGGTTGTTCTTTAGGTAAAGCCAATAGTGCTGATTTCAACGCACCCCACCCCCGATGATAAAGCTCTCTATGAAATCTCAATGTATCTGAATGTGCCTATGCGGTCAACAAAGCGTTAGCAGGCTAATTCTTTGTTTATCGGAAATCCAATAAATACCGTTCCATCATGAACTTTCGTAGAATACGTTCGTACACACCCCGTATCCGGAGCTTGAACGAGACCGGAAGGGAGATGAATCTTGCGATCATGCATCGGACAGAAGACGTGGTCATCACATACAATTCCTTCCGCAAGGACGCCCTCTTTATGAGGACAGCGGTTCTGGATGGCTTGAAGCTTGCCGCTTTTCAGCTTGAAGAGTGCTACCTCTTCTCCTTGATACCGAATTGTTTTTCCTGTGTTAACAGCTAAATCGTCATAAGAAACGGCCTGCACCCAAATCATTTGCTCTTCTTGTGTTTTCATAGTCTGCTCCTCCCGACTTTCCTCTTTTTCTAGTTAAGCTCTACAACTTCATAAAGGTCACGTTGAATTTTTTTGCTATCAATCGCTTGTTTCCAAGGGTCCTTCGTCACAGAAAGCGCTAGATCCATACGAGCACACAATTGTTTACGCTCTTCCTCATTCTCAACCACATCACGGATATGCTCGATACCAAGTCGGTGCACCCACTCGCTTGTGCGCTCACCATATTTACCTGTTTCACGATAGTACTGCAGATATGCTTCTGTATATTCGATAATGTCTTGCTCCGTCTTGACAGTAGTCAATAGATCACCCACGCGTACCTTCACACCGCCATTTCCTCCGGCATAAAGCTCCCAACCGCCATCAACCGAAACGATGCCTAAATCTTTGATCCCTGATTCCGCACAATTTCGAGGACATCCGGATACCGCTAGCTTTACTTTGGCAGGTGTGTTCAAGCGTTCAAAACGTTTCTCCAGCTCGATACCTACACCCATCGCGTCACCCGTGCCGAATCGGCAGAAAGTTTCTCCCACACACGTTTTTACAGTTCGTAAGGCTTTACCATAAGCATAACCGGAAGGCATATCTAAGGCTTCCCACATCGCGGTAAGATCTTCTTTCTTCACACCAAGCAAATCAAGACGCTGTCCACCTGTAAACTTCACAGTTGGGACATTGAACTGCTCGGCTACTTCTGCAATACGCTTCAATTCCGTCGGATTGGTTACACCGCCATAGATCCGTGGAACTACGGAGTACGTTCCATCTTTCTGAATGTTAGCGTGCATACGCTCATTTACAAAACGTGAAGTACTATCGTCTTTATACGTATCTGGACTTACCATACCTAGATAGTAGTTGAGCGCAGGACGGCATTTCGAGCAGCCTTCATCATTTTTCCAGCCAAGGACGTTCATCACTTCACGTACATGGGATAACCCTTTTTCACGAATCGCTGTAACGACTTCATCACGTGTATGGTCTGTACAAGCGCAAATCGTCTCTTTCGCAGCGTTCTTATCATAGGAAGCTCCTAGTGTAAATGCCAACAAATCACTAACGAGTGGTTTACAACCGCCGCAAGAACGAGAAGCTGTCGTACAATTTTTCACTTCATCCACTGTCGTTAATCCTTGATCCTTGATCACTGAACAAATCGTTCCTTTGGTAACGCCGTTACAACCACATATGATGGCATCGTCTTTCATGTCAGCAACACCCGATGCCGCTCCGCCTCCGGATGAATCCGTCAAAATAGCCGTTTTTTCCAAGCCGCTAACATCTGTTTCTTCCCGAATCATTTGCATAAGTCGCGTACCATCCGCCGTATCTCCGAAGAGAACCGCACCGATGATTTTATTGTCTTTAATCACAACTTTCTTATAAACACCAGTGAACTCATCATGAATGCGAATGGCTTTCGTGCCTTCCGCATCGCCGAACTGTCCGCCTGAGAAAACGTCAACACCAGATACTTTAAGCTTCGTATAAAGGATAGACCCTTCATAAGGACCCGTTTCCACGCCTGCCAAATGTTTAGCAAGCACAGCACCTTGCTCGTAGAGCGGTGCCACCAATCCATAAGCAATCCCACGATGCATCGCGCATTCCCCAACCGCATAAACATTGGGAGCACTTGTTTGCAAATAGTCATTCACAATGATGCCAGGATTGCACTCAACTCCAGCCTTTTTCGCAAGTTCAACATTGGGACGAATCCCTACTGCCATAACGATAAGATTGGCCTCAGCAACAGTACCATCTTTGAATTTCAAGCCTGTTACCCGCTTGTCGCCAACGATTTCCGCGGATTGCTTCTCAAGCAAGAAGTTGATACCCTGCTCTTCAAGCGCCGCTTGCAGCATTTTGGACGCCGTTCGATCAAGCTGACGCTCCATAATTGTATCTACAATATGAACAACATCAACCTTCATACCTAAGTTAAGGAAGCCTCTCGCCGCTTCTAATCCTAATAAACCGCCACCGATAACGATCGCTTTTTTATACTTTTTAGCGGACTCGATCATAATTTCACAATCACGAATGGTTCTGTACGCCATAACCCCTTCTTTATCAGCGCCAGGCATTGGAATCATAAAGGGATTAGATCCTGTAGCCAAAATCAATTTATCATAAGAAACTGTCAGTCCCTTATCACTCGTTACGGTTTGTGCTGCTGTATCGATGTCTGTAATGGTTTGGTTGGTATGCAAGGTGATGTGGTTATTCGCATACCATTCATAGGGATGAATGACGATATCCTCTACCTTGGAATCTCCCGCAAGTACGTAGGACAACAAGATTCGATTATAATTCGGATGCGGTTCACTGCCAAAAATCGTAACCTCATATTTATCAGGTGTAAGTTTAAGTAAATGTTCAACAGCGTTAACGCCCGCCATTCCGTTTCCGACTAGGACCAACTTCTCTTTTTTGACTGTCATTGTGATCATCCTTCCATCCATTTACTATTAAAAAGTTCGTTTTTTTTGAAAAAGGGCCATTCAGGAGCTCACGCCCCCAAATGACAAATTGGGATATGGAGCTTGAGAAGTTCGATTTGAACTTCCAAAGACGGTAAGCAAGTAAACGTCTTTGCGCATGCAGCCTGGACACTCAAGCTGCATGAGCAAAGGCTTTACTTATATGCCGCTGGCCATACGACCAGCGGCTTGAACCTGTTATTTAAGCATGCACACTATCCATAGAAGCTGGAGCCACCTTCACTTTGCCGCCTTCACCGATCCAAGTACGTTTCCATTGCCCTTGCACAATGGCGATCAACAAGAGACATGTAATCGCAATCGCACTTAAGATTAGGAACCCTGGTGTAAAAGAACCTGTCGTTAGTTTCAAGTTACCGAGAATCTTGGGTAAGAAGTATCCGCCCAAACCACCTGCTGCTCCAACGATTCCAGTTATAACACCGATTTCCGTCTTGAAGCGCTGCGGAACAAGTTGGAAAACGGATCCATTCCCCATACCGAAAGCCATCATGGCAATGAAGAGCATAATCGTTGTTAAGGAAAGTGATGGCAGTGTAGAGATGCCAGCCATCATCAAAGCGACAACGCCGTACAAGACCATTAACATCCGAATGCCGCCAATTTTGTCTGCCAGCCAGCCGCCTACTGGTCGGAAGAAGCTGCCGCCGATTACGCATATCGTAGTAAAATCAGCTGCTTTAACTGGAGCAAGACCATATTGCGTATTGAAGAAGATGGTTAAATAAGATGCCATTCCAACGAAACCGCCGAATGTTACACTGTACAAAATACAGAACAACCAGGAATCTTTCTGTTTCAATACTTTGCCGTATTCCTTAACCGTTTTCGGTGCCGGTTTATTCGGGCTATCCTTTGCCAATACACTAAAGATGATTAAGGTTAACGCAATCGGAATCATCGCAATGCCGAAAACAACATGCCAATCTCCATAATGCTGTGCTATTCGGTTTGCAAATAAGGTAGCGAAGATCGTTCCACTGTTACCTGCCCCTGCAATCCCCATCGCTAATCCTTGATACTGCGGTGGGTACCAGCTGCTGGCAAGTGGTAATGCTGCCGCAAAACTTGCGCCTGCAATACCCAGCATCAGTGCAACGAAGTACATATCACCCATTGTGTTTGCAAACTGCCAACCCCAGAATAATGGTACTAAGGTTAACGTTAGTCCGATTTGTCCTGTAAGCTTAGGGCCTATCTTATCTGTCAGAACGCCCAGTACCAATCGAAGTACGGCTCCTCCTAAGGTAGGCAATGCAACGAGATTCGCCTTTTCAGCAGCATCCAGATGAAAATCATTAGCTAGAATAACCGCTATCGGCCCAAGAAGAACCCAAACCATGAAGCTCATGTCAAAATATAAAAATGAACTGAACAATGACCCTTTGTGCCCCACTTGCATAAAACTTTTCCGATCAACCATGCATTCCCTCTCCTTTTGTGAGGCTTTTCGCCTTCTTTTTTTCCTACCCAGACGTGTTTGACTGTTCTTTGACAGAAAAGGCCGACAAACATACCCCAACTTGTGTGGGATGCTTATCGGCCTCTTTGCCACTGCTGCCCACATCATCGTGAACAGCATTTTAGTTGATTTTCAGTAAATAGAACATAAATAGCCTATCCGGTTACGTATTTGTAAGGGGATAGGCGCCATTGCCTTCGTTAGTGGCACATCATTGTGCCGATTTCTAATTTGATTATAGTATGACATAGCCGTCGTGTCAATAAACATAACACAAAATTTTATATGTGAGATTCCTTCTATCATATCGACAAATTTTATAGTCATATGCTATAGTAATGCCGTATAATAAATCACGATATCGCGAAAACCTTACATGAAGTTGCCATTGGAAAGAAGCTACCCACGATAGGAGGTATTCAAATGTTACAATCATTTATACTGATCGACGAGTTTAAACAAACTCGCTCAGCTACCTCCTCCTCGTCGTCAATTACCGAGCTGAATGTTACGAATAATGAAAAGGAATCCTTGCCTGAAGCGACGCTGAAGGATTTGGGATTTCGCATATATGTAGCATCTAATGTAAAAGAAATTTCATTTATGATCCCCAAGGTCGATGCTGTTTTATTATCGGTAGGTCCTGATCAAGTGGAACCATGGCGCTCGAGTGTACTTGCTCATCGCAGCCTTCCTCTCTTCTGGTGGTGTGATGCTCAAACTTTTCCTTCTAATGAATGTAGAATGGACGCCGGTATTGATGGTTTAATCGGTTCTGCGATGAGTCCTCTTGAAATTCACTGTGCGCTGCTCCTTGGTGTGAATCATTACTTTAGGCGAACCGAATGGCAGCAAGAGCGCGAACAGCTTCTCTCCAAACTGGAGGAGCGCAAATGGGTCGATCAGGCGAAGCGAATCTTATGTGAAATCAAAGGTATCTCCGAAGCAGAGGCTTATGATTTTTTGCGCAAACAAGCCATGAATGAACGAAAACGTATGGTGGACGTCGCTACCTCCATTGTCAAGGTGTATCAAATACTAAAGGATCAGAAACAAGGAGGTCGCAAACGATGATATCTTTATTAAAAGAAGTAGGCCGCGGAAAGCGCGGAGCCAGAGACCTTTCCTATGAAGAAGCTTCACAAGCAGCGGAGCTCATTCTAACCGGAGCCGCTACACAGGCTCAAATGGGCGCTTTTCTCGTTGCAGAACGTATCAAAATGGAATCTCCTGATGAGTTAAAGGCCTTCATCGATGCCTTGCGCCAGCGTATCCAGACCTATCCAATACCCGGCAGCATGGATTGCGCCGGACCTTATGATGGACGCTCACGTACGTTCATCGCGACTTTACCGACCGCGTTCGTTCTCGCGGCCTGCGGACTTCCCACTACGCTGCACGGCAGTCCGAGTATGCCGCCCAAATGGGGCATCACGTTGTCCGATGTGCTAGCGGCACTTAATGTACCCGCGCTTGACGCGTCACGCGAAGCGCTCATATCAGCTGCAGCGCGAACAGGCTTCCTGTTCGCACCAACGGAGAGCTGGTGTGCACCGCTCGGCGAGCTGCGCGAACTGCGCAAGGAACTCGGTCTGCGGACCGTGTTCAACACAGCAGAGAAGCTGCTGCGCTTTACGGAAGCACCCTTCATGGCTGTCGGTGTGTTTCACGGTACGGTGTTCGAGAAAATCACCAATTTATTAATCGAACTGGGCGTCTCTCGCGGCATAGTCGTGCAGGGTATGGAAGGCTCCGAAGACTTATCCGTAGACAAGCGCACACGGACATACCTAATTCAAGAGGGCACCAGTGAATTATTCATTGTTGATCCTGAGATTTACGAATTAATGGTCGAGGTGCCGGAGATTGAATGGACCGCTCAGCTGCAAGGAGAAACGGCATTATCCGTTCTTCGCGGAGAAGCTGAGCTTCCCTACTTGAATATGGTTTTACTGAATAGTGCCGTGCGTCTGTGGGTTTCCCAGAAGGCAGGATCCATTGAAGAAGGTATTTATTTGGCCCGACATGCGATTGAGCAAGGGGCTGCTCTACAAAAATTCACTGAGTGGACAGAAGCAATTAATCCGGTATCCGCCACTTAATTTTTATACTTATGAGAAAACCTCTATCGAGGCCATTCAAAGATGTGCGACCGCTCTTCTACCCCACAAAGTGAAGTCATGCTTTGAAGCAAAATCCGATTACTTTGCGGGGGCCCCAATGAATCGGTAGGTTTTATCGCCAAATAGAATTTTCACTTCCAAGAGTCCTCGGAAATTTATAAATTCTATTGTGGTGAAAAAAGAGCCCCAATGGGCTCTTTTTTCATTTTCATTTTCATTTTCCAATAAACTGCTGGGTAAACATTTTACCACACGGACCGCCGTTTACGATGCCGATCCCAATATGGGTGTAATCTTTGCTGAGTATATTCGCTTTGTGTCCTGGAGAATTCATCAACGCCTCATGAGCCGCTTGTACACTTTGATTGCAAGCAATATTCTCTCCCGCCGCGTTATACGTAATGCCAAATTTCTCCATCATATCGAATGGCGAACCATACGTCGGTGAATCGTGGGAGAAATAATTGTTATCGACCATATCTTGGCTTTTTAGTCTAGCCGTTTTGGTAAGCGCCGGGTCGACAGCAAATGGAGAAAGCCCCACAGCAGCACGCTCCTTGTTAACCAAATCCAGCATTTGCTGCTCCTCCACCGTTAATTCCGTAGTCGATGGGACTTGCGGTTTAGGCGTAGGCTTTGGTGCAGCTGGTGGAGGAGCTGGTGTTGGTGGTGTCGGCTTCTTGGCAATTTTTAAATTACCGTAAGCCCACAGGATGGATTGCAGCGTTTGATCATCTACATTCCCAGTCGCAGGAAGTCCGTATCTGCTTTGAAACGCTTTAACACCCTGTAGGGTTTGATTACCATAGTAGCCCGTAATAGGTCCGCTATAGTAGCCAAGTGACTTCAGCATCCCTTGCACCGCATAGACATCAGGCCCCTTAGCCCCTTTACCATAGGCAAAAGCGGTGGTTGTGGATGAGCAGAACAATGCGATACAGATTAGAATAATCCAGACATGCTTTTTTTTACCCTGTAACATGCGTTTACGTTCACTCCCCGTCATCAGCATCATTCGTCACACAGTGGACGATAGCATTAGAATGACCAAATTCACGACTATTATCCATAATAAAGAAATATGGGTTGGATGTCGTTTCAAGGTAAGGGTGAACCGTCTCAAAGCCCAGAAAATCCGCGTGGTTATGTCTTTCGCCTCATTAAAAGGGGTAACCTCTTGATCACCCCATGATTCCTTACAACGGGTAGGCATAACTCCTTTTAGACTCGTTTAGGCTGCTTCGTAAAGGTAGATAGGCTAAAGTGGCTACCAATGTTGTGTTTTCTACAACAATTCATACGCCAAAAGGCTATTTTGTACTCTGAAGTTGCAGTTTGTACAACATTTTGAACCCATTTGTTGCGAAATAGCCAATATTGGACCAAATTGTTGTACATTATGCAACAAAGGAGGGAGAAAGGCGGGATCTAGGCAGCAATTGTTGCACTTTCTACAACATCGATGCGTTCCGCTACATGCCGTACTCCTATCAATTGCCTTAGGCGAATATACGCTTTATTTCTTTAGCGATTTCATTGACACAATCTTCCGCCTGCGGATATAAACCTGTCTTATCCAAAAACGCATGATCCATGCCGTTATACTGAATCAGCTTCGTCGGCACACCCGAGCGGGCTAACTTTTTAGCGTAAGCTTCATCCTCTATCCTTAAGTAGTCAAATTCCGCCGTGATGATCAAGGTCTCTGGCATGCCGCTTAAATCGTTCGCCAATAGCGGGGCTACATAAGGATCCGTTAGCTTCGTGCGATTTTGCAGGTACAGATTTAGCAGCATACCGCTGCCTCCTCGCAATCCTTCAATCCCAGCGACAATGAACTCTTCGTGATTGCGAATGTCGTATTCATCTAGGCTCCATTTGAAATCTTCCGTTTCGACAGCGCCCATATTAACAGTAGGATAAATAAGCGCTTGATATTTAATCATCCCCGTTCCTTTGTCACGGTCCATCAAGGCGCAAACCGTAGCCAAATTGCCTCCTGCGCTATCGCCAGCCACTGCGATTCGCTGTGGATCAACACCGATTTCACTGGCGTGCTCGTAAACCCACTGAACGGTTTCGAAGCAATCCATTAGTCCTGCAGGAAACGGATGCTCTGGGGCAAGCCGGTAATCGACTGAGACTACGACAGCCCCGGCTTTTTCAGCCAAAGCTTTGCATGGGTTCTCAACGACGTCAACGGTTCCGCCAATAAAACCGCCACCATGAAAGAATACGATCACCGGTAAACTTCTTTCTTGTGAAGGCGTGTAAATACGCAGCGGAATCGGGCCGTTCGTTCCCTCAATGGTTTTGCAAGCGTTCGCAATTTCAGTCTGAGTAACATCCTCGTTCTTCCATCCCATCATAGCCCTCATCGCTTTAACGAAATTTGGTATATCAGAAGGATCGAAATTCGGCCTCTCTGTCGATGCCATAACCTCCGCCTGTTGTTTCTGAATATGATACACTCGCGGGTCTAATTGGCCCACGGCATCTGAATCGGGAATCGGTTTGATCACTTTTACATACTGTTCTTTACTGTTCATACATACATCTCCTAACTCTCAAATTGTTTATCAAAACTGGATTGGATAAGAGCTCTTATGTATGTATAATAATAGGCAATTGTGAACTCAAACAATGCGATTGTTCCTCTATGCGGAACACTAAAATGAATCGGAGAGGGGCTTATATCAACTCGTGCCGAATACAAATCCGCAACTACTTTCTTCCGTTAAAAACGCCTTGCGTCTATTAAAATTATTTACCGTGAAAACACCCGAAAAAAGGCTGACTGAGCTAGCCGATGAATTGAGTCTCAGCAAAAGCACAACCAGTCGGTTGCTGTCCACCTTACTGAGTGAAGGGTTTGTTTTCCAAGATCCAATCACTCATAAATACAGGCTCGGCCAACGAATCGCTTCGCTGTATCACGTTATTGTCACAACCTATTGGGACTTATCGCAAGCAGCAAGCCCTATTATTCAACGTCTTGCTCGCGAAACTTCCGAAGCACTCCGTGTTGCTGTATTAGAAGAAAATGAAATCGCATACATCCAGAACCATTACCGACCCTATCCAGTTGAAAGAACAGCTTAAACAAATTCGTAATCAAGACTATTGCGTATGTATCAGTGAATTTATCGAAAACATGGTCTCCATCTCATCCCCCATTCGGGATTCAGTAGGTCAGGTCATATCCGCGATTACTTTAATTGCTCCGACGCAGCGTATGGATGAGGACCGAATCGTCTTCTATACCCATAAAGTCGTAAAGACGGCGAAAGAGATATCGCGTCAGTTCGGTTTTCTGAAATGATCTGATAATGGTCCTATTATGAAGAACAGCGGTTCACATCCCCGTACTTTCTGGGTTGTGACCGCTGTTTTTCTGAGACTATTTTCTAATAACCACTCGCACCCTCGTTTAACTGAATATTGTTTCTCCGATATTCGCTTGGCGTAACACCTAGATACTTTTTAAAGATGCGGTTAAAGGAACTCATGGTTTGATAGCCTGCTTGGAGAGCAATATCTTGAATTTTCATATCCGTTTGCATAAGCAGCTTAACCGCCTGCTTGATACGGAACTCATTAACGAAGTCAACGAAGTTGGTTCCTGTTTTCTCCTTAAAATAAGTGGATAGATAACCCCCGGTAATGTTAAGTTTACCGGCTATTAGATCCAATGTGATATCTTCCGAGTAATGATCCTGCAAATAGTCGACTATAAAGCTGACGATCGGGTCGCGTTCTTCCTTTTTCAACCGGATCAACTGACCTGCTTCGTTCAGGATCATCTCGAAATATTGTTCCAATTCCTGGGTGGTGTGCATGAGTCGAATCGATTTCGCCGAACCCGCCACTTGGTTGGTATCCAGATGCAGAGAGTTTAGTATTCGCTGGACTTTATCTGTTATTTCCTCCGCAAACCGATAGAAAACAGGCGTGCTCACCTCTTTCTTTTTCATTTGCTTAAGAACACGACGCAGCGTTTGTAGGACCAGGGTATCGTTACCTTCCTGTAGGTTAACGTTTATTTCCTGTTCGAGGGTACCTGGGAGCAAGAAAGACTCCTCTTTCACGTCCTCGTCATATAAAATCCTAGTCTCATCGTCAAAAGGGCGATGTTTGACCAATTTCACGACTTGTTCATAGGCGGATGTCTGTTCAGAAGAATGCTCATATAAATCACTAACGGCTATAGTGAAAAAAAAGTATTCCTTATCGGTTGCCAGGACTTGCTTAATCGTATTTAAAACTTCCATCCATTGCTGGGTCTGATCGTTCATATACACAATAGATAATATTTGATCCGTTTCGATCTGAAAAGTATGGGCATCGTTCAATTCTTTTCCCATCGCTTGATTGACATACTCCCGAATAAAATAGGTGGCGCGTTCCTTTTCCTCGCTTATATCCTGAGAAAATTGTATTTTGAAAGTTAGTTGAAATAAGATAAAGCGAAACGGCTGGTTCATTTCATCTGAAGCATGGATCTCATCGGAATCGCTATGAATACGTTTTAACCGTTTCATGTACGCGTAATAACGAAGGAGAGACGTTTTTTTCTCCAAGTTCATATGGGCGTCTTGATTCGATTTCAACATGAAACCAATATTTTCTTTAATCAGTTCAAATTCATTCGTGTGTTTGCCGAGCGTATTTTTTTCGTTAAAATGCCGGATCGAATCCACTATTTTTTTGACCGGATTGTTAAACCTCATGCTAAAGAAGACGGACGCTGCAATGCTTATAAGGACCGAAATGACGAGAAGCGCAATAAGAGTCAAGTTCAAATGGAATATTTGGGACGAAATCGCGGCATCCGGGACAATATTGACGTACGTAAATCCAGTGACCTCCCCTTTTTTATAAAAATAGTAATTCCCGTTTTCCTTGATCCAATCTTTACCCGGTTCCAAAACCGGAAGTTGATGCCGACTGGTAGAATCGGACGAGAACAAAGGATGCCCTAGATTGTCCAACATGTAAAAGTTATCGTTGATCGATTGATGAAACGCCTTGTATAACCTATTGGTATCGATAAAGGCAAGCATAATATAGTCGGGATAAAAATCACTTTTTATCATTAAAGGAAAAACAAGGCCGGTTTGTGACACAGGACTAAGATTGGGCGCTTCCGTAAAGGTAGCCGCGGGATACATTTTGAAGAAGACTTTTTGGGCAAATTCCTGTTTCCAGAAGTCATAGGTGTAGTCTGGATTCGTATAGAGTTGGCTGAATATCGCTTCTGGACTTGCTCCTCTTGCTTTTTCGAGAATAAGTGAATGTTTGATATCGTAGACAAACAAGTTATTTAAATAAAAACGGGGATTGGAGACCGTGTTTCGCAGATCGTCGATCACATGATTGGCGGCGACGTAATCGATGGATGCTGAATCTGAATCCCGAAGGTTTTTATTTAAGTACAAATTGACAATGATGCTGTTCAGCAGTTGAAAATATTCTTCAAAGTCGTGAGTCGTATTGGACATGTTGGTATCGTTATATTTAATCAGCTCATCCCGTACGCTCTTTCTGAAAAATGTAAGTGAAAATAAATTAAACGAGACAAACAGGAGGATGATCACTAGGAAGCTTATCAGCAATTTGACAAAAATAGAGCGGGTATTGAGTTTCAACTGTCGTATTCTTCGCATGTTCTTGAATCCTCCTTCGTAATAAGAGTGATCATTTTATTGAAAATTGTGTTTTTTTACGGATTTTTCGAAGAAATGATCGGTAATGAAAATTTTACGGATAGCCTCTTCCCATCTTTCTGATTAGTATGGGTCATATGGCAACATCCACTGATGGTTCTGTAGATCGGCGTTACGCCAACACGTGTCATTATTGAAAACGGTTTCACAAACATAAGTGATCTTTTTATAGTACATAAATATAGGGGGGAAGACAATGGAAATAATCGCAGAAAGTAGGATTGTGAAGAAGAAGAGAAATTCGCTCGCATCCAGATTGTGGAAAGAAAAATATTTGTATCTGCTCCTTCTGCCGGGACTTGCTTATTTCATTATTTACCGCTACGTTCCTATGTTGGGCAATATTATCGCCTTTCAGGATTTCAGTGCATTTAAAGGATTTCTTCATAGCGACTGGGTTGGGATGAAACATTTTAAGAAGATTTTTGAAGATAGCGAAGTGATTCGGGTCATCTGGAACACGCTATACTTGTCCTTCTTGCAGATTGTGTTTGCCTTCCCGTTTTCTATTCTTTTGTCGCTCATGCTAAATGAATTACGCAGCGAGAAGCTAAAGCGCATCATTCAATCCATCATTTATTTGCCTCACTTTTTATCATGGGTTGTGGTCGTTGGAATCGCAACAGTATTTCTCAAATCAGAGGGGATTGCTAATCAACTATTATCCCATGTCTTTGGGATGCAGCCCATTCCTTTTCTGCAGGAGCCAAGCTGGTTCATGCCCTTGATCGTCTTGGAAGTGATCTGGAAGGAATCCGGCTGGGGTACAATTATTTTCCTCGCCGCCCTATCAGGTGTGAACCCAAGCTTGTACGAAGCGGCTGTTGTCGATGGTGCAAGCCGACTGAGGCAGATTTGGCATATTACGCTGCCAGCTATTCGCAGCACGATTGTCATTTTGTTGATTTTACGGCTCGGGAGCGTCCTCGACGTTGGTTTTGAACAAATCTTCTTGATGATTAATCCGTTTAACAGGGAAATGGGCAACGTGCTTGATACGTTCGTTTACTACAAAGGTATCGAACAATCGGACTTTAGCTTCGCGACTGCGGTCGGTCTCTTCAAATCGTTTGTTGGCTTAATCTTGATCGTTGGGGCAAACCGTCTGGCGAAGCGATTCGGTGAAGAAGGCGTCTTTTAATCATCAGATAAGGAGGTAAAGGGAATGAATTCACATTTAAGTTGGCGAAGTAAATCGATGAATGCGCTCAATGCGCTTATACTTATTGTGATTAGCTTGATCATGCTGTTTCCGTTTTATTATATGATTGTTACTTCATTTACGTCTTACGCTGAATTTGTACAAAAGGAATTACTGCTGTTTCCGAAGACATGGGTGCTTGACGCTTACAATTACATTTTTGATTCCAAAGCGTTTGTCCGTTCTATTGGCGTTACTGTCTTTGTTACAATCGTTGGTTCGTTGATAAGTCTACTGCTGACTTCCATGATGGCTTATGCGCTGTCGCGCCAAATATGGGGCCAACGATTTTATTTATTCCTTGTGCTGTTTACCTTTGTTTTCGGTGCAGGCATTATCCCAACCTACTTAGTGGTAAAAGCAACACACTTGCTCAATACGTATTGGGCGCTTATCATTCCAGGTGCGATCAACTCGTTCAACTTGATCGTGATGAGGCAGTTTTTCATGGGTATCCCTCAAGATTTATCGGAAGCTGCTTACATGGATGGTGCAAATGATTTGCAAATTTTTTCCCGCATTATCATCCCGCTTTCTAAGCCTGCTCTCGCGGCATTTGGTTTGTTTTATGCGGTAGGCAACTGGAACACTTATTTCTCGGCATTAATCTATATTAGTGATCCAGCAAAATGGACCGTACAGGTCATATTGCGCCAAATCGTCATTTTGGAGCAAGCTTCAGGGACACTTTCTGATGGTCACCTAATGGGATTGGCTCAAAACCCGCCGCCCGCCGAGACGATTGGTATGGCTGCTGTCCTGCTCGCAACGATCCCGATTTTACTTGTATATCCGTTTCTGCAAAAGCATTTTGCGAAAGGGGTGATGTTGGGATCAGTGAAAGGATAAGGGAGTACCGATTACATAACAATGAGGAGGGTTCTACATGCAAATGAAACGTATAACTACTGTCCTACTGTCTCTTACTATGGCAACCAGTCTGGCGGCTTGTTCCAGCGGGCAATCTACGGCCCCACAAGAAACCGGCAAGGCTGGGACGGATACCGACAAAAAAGTGACGATCAATTGGTTTGAAGGTTCTTGGGAAGATCCAGTCCCGCCACCGGATAGTGACGCGGTAAAAGCAATCAATGAAAAGTTTAAGGTTGATTTCAAGTCGCAGTATATTCCCTGGGATACCTATGATGAAAAGCTTGCTGTAAAAATGGCTTCCGGCGATCTTCCGGATGTGATCGGCATGGAGGAAGTTGATTCCAACTTCGTGAAATGGGCGAAGCAAGGTGCTTACCTTCCATTGGATGAGTTCATTAAGCAATATGACACATTTAAAGCGGTTCCGGATTATGTATGGGATCCTTTGAAAGTGGACGGGAAAATCTACGGGATTCCAACCTACTTTACGGCAAAAGGCGGAAAGAAACCGCTTATCCGCCAAGATTGGTTGGATAAACTTGGTCTTAAAATGCCGACCACCTATGAAGAGCTGAAGCAAGTTGTAACTGCTTTCTCGAAAAACGATCCGGACGGAAACGGGAAAGACGATACCGTAGGTTTAGGTCTTGCTAAAGGGATTTATTATGATCCGGGATTTGGCGCTTACTACAGCAATACCGCATGGTATCATAAGAATCCAAGCGGACAGTTGATCCCCGGCAATATTTCTCAAGCCAATAAAGAAAAGATTCAGTTCCTTGCTGATGTTTACAAGGCAGGCGCGCTCAATAAAGATTGGGCTGTTACGAAATATAACGACGTATTTAAAGCGTTTAACGCGGGTAAAGTCGGGATTTGGTACGATCAACCGGGACCTGGCGGGCCGGGCGGCGTTGACTTTGAAGTATTGATGAAAAATGATCCGAAGGCGGTAGTCGTTCCGATTCCTCCGTTTAAAACAGCGGACGGGAATTCCGGCTATACACTAGGGAGTGGCTTTTATCGTATGTATATGATTTCGGCCAAGCTGAAAAACGATCCGAATAAAGTAAAACGCATCCTGGAGATCATCGATTACTTCAGAAAGCCCGTTCCCTTCGATCAGCAGAATCCGAAGAACGAATACTTCGATTGGATGAACGGTCATGAAGGCAAAGGTTATAAAATGGTTGACGGAATCGCGCAACAAATGAAGGAAAACAGATCTAATGTTGCGCCTAATGCCTATATCTTAAACGAAGGATGGCAGACTGGCGATGACATTCTGTATGATTACGCGAAAATGAATAAAACAGCTGATGGAAAAGTATTCAACCAAAAGCTAGCCGATCTTTTGAAAAGTTCACCGTTTTATGTAAATCCAATCAGTCGGATTCATCCCCTTACGTTTATGGAGAAAAAGACGGAATTGAACCAATATATTACGGATGAAACGACCAAAATGGTTGTGGGTCAAAGACCGATATCCGATTGGGATAAGATGGTTGATGAATGGATGGCTAAAGGCGGAAAACAGGCTATCGATGAAGTCAACAAAGAGCTTAATGATATGAAATTACAAGGGGAATGGAAAAAGTAATTCCTCAAGGAGAGAACCTACTATGAAGGAGCTTACAGCTGTACTGATCGGTGCGGGAGCGAGAGGCGCCCATGGTTATGCGCCTTATGCCATCAATTACCCTCACTTATTGAAATTCGTCGCCGTTGCAGAATCGAATCCGGAGCGAAGGGCAAGTTTTGCCAAAGAGCACGGAATTCCAGAGGATCGCTGCTTTGGATCCTGGGAAAAGCTGCTGGAGCAGCCGCAAATGGCAGATATTGCGATGATTTGCACGCAGGACCGGATGCATTACCATCCTACACTTCAAGCTTTGAACAACAAATATCATGTGCTATTGGAAAAACCCATGTCACCCAGTCCAAAGGAATGCTTGGAGATGGAGAAAGCGTCAAAGGAAAATAACCGACTACTTACCATCTGTCACGTTCTCCGCTATACGCCGTTCTGGTCTGCTATTAAACGGCTGATCCAAGAGGACAGAATTGGCCAAGTCGTTTCCATTCAATTAAACGAGAACGTCGGTTATTGGCATATTGCTCACAGCTTCGTTAGAGGAAACTGGAATAACTCCGATACCTCAAGCCCGATGATTCTTTCCAAATCATGCCATGATATGGATGTGCTCTCCTGGTTAATGGATCAGCCTTGTGTGCGTGTCAGCTCTTACGGCTCCTTGATGCATTTTCATTCCGGGAATGCCCCTGAAGGATCAACGGATTATTGCGTTAATGGCTGTACGGTCGAATCGACCTGTCCCTATTCTGCACCACGGTTTTACTTAGGAGAAGGAAAAGGATGGGCGAGACATTTCACAGAAGAACTGACAAGGGAAAATATCGTCAAAGGCTTGAAGGAAACCCCTTATGGACGCTGCGTATACAAAAGCGATAATAATGTCGTTGATCATCAAGTTGTCAATATGGAATTCGCGAATGGGGCTACGGCGATGTTCAGCATGTGCGGCTTCACTCGTCACCAGGAGAGAAGGATTCAGATTATGGGCACCAAAGGCGAGCTTCGCGGGGACGAAGACAAGTTGACCCTGCTAGATTTCGTCACACATGAGGAGACGGAGATTAAAATTGCGACTCCAACAAGCGGCCATGGCGGCGGGGACTCTGGAATCGTGAGCAGCTTCCTTGAGGAAGTAAGGAACTACGACGGAGGAGAAAGCTTGACATCCGCATCTGCATCCGTGCGCAGCCATTTGATGGCTTTTGCTGCTGAAGAGTCCCGATTGAATCATGGGAAGTCCATAGATTTATCCGAATTTGCCATTCATAATATGAAAACATAGCGGAAAAATAAGCAGAGCCAATTCCCTCGATATGGACTTTGACCCAAATCGTGGACACTTAAAAGAAAGACCCTAGTTTAAGCTGTTCAAAGATGGCTCCTGTATTCGGTATTCACCGGGAGTCATCTTTTTTTATGTCCAAAGCTTTAACCACACCTAGCTTGAATGCTGGTTGAAAGAGACTGTCTATTCATTCATTGTGCCGCCTCAAAACTGTTAGACATAACTCCAAAATTCGATTTTTTTGTCGTTCAATAACTTCGATGCGCAACCGTGATTACCAATGTTGTCGTTTCTACAACAATTCACACATCTAAAGGCTATTTTGCAAGCAAAAGTTGTAGCTTGTACAACAATTCGAACCCATTTGTCGCGAAATGGCCTGTATGGAGATAAATTGTTGTACATTATGCAACACTGAAGGGATAGAGGTGGGATCTAGGCAAAATTGTTGCACTTTCTGCAACATCATTCAACTGAGAAGATGGGTTCATTCATTCATTCATTCATTCATTCATTCATTCAAACCTTATTCCCCTCCTATTCCAACTAGTTCCCACGTGTAATCCCCAACCTTTCTTATTCAAGAATATAACTGTTAAAAGACCCGAAAAAGGTCACTTTTTTCAAAGTGTCCATCTTTCGGGTCACACTTCGATATAACGAAAGGGAAATGGTTCTTTTTCCATTGACTTTACCCCGAGTATCCGATAAAGTGTAATTATATTTAGTACCTAGTACTAATATCAGATACCAATAAGGAGTGAATCATTGATGTCAATCGCTTCCCCTTTGCAAGCTAGAGTCACAGCAATCGGCAGCTACGTGCCCGATCGCATACTAAGCAACGCGGATCTCCAAGGTATGGTCGACACGAATGATGAATGGATCGTTCAACGCACAGGAATTCGGGAACGTAGAATTGCAGCAGCGAATGAATTCACAAGCCATTTATGTATAGCAGCTGTACAAAATATGCTCACTAGATATCCGACATCACTGAGCGATGTTGATTTAATCATCGTCGCTACCCATACACCGGATCTGCCTTCCACCCCTGTCGCTTGCCAGATTCAAGCTCATTTCGGCATCCCTGAAACTGGTGCCTACGACCTCAATGCCACCTGCTCCGGGTTCGCTTATGCCCTGCATACAGCAAGCGGCCTTGTTGCTGCTGGGGTACACCGCAAAGTACTCGTCGTCGGTGGCGATTCTTTATCCAAAATTACAGACTACACGGATCGTTCCACCTGCATTCTTTTCGGTGATGGCGCCGGAGCCGTGATAGTTGAAAGGGAAGAAGAAAATCCTGCTTTTCTTGCTCACCATCTTGGATCGGACGGTACAGGCGGCAAGCACGTATACCGAACCGGACTTGCCTCTGAATTGAACGGAACGCCATTAACGGGTGAAGGCAAGCTCGTCCAGAACGGCCGCGAGGTGTACAAATATGCCGTAACGACTGTCCCGCAAGGAATCGAGAAGCTGCTCGCAAAAGGCCGTTTACCTCATACTGCAATTGATTGGTTCATTCCTCATAGCGCTAACCTTCGAATTATTGAATCCATCTGTGAAAAGAGCGGTATTCCATTCGAAAAAGCGCTGTACAGCCTTGAATACTATGGCAATACATCCGCGGCTTCCATTCCTCTCGCTCTGGATCTAGGCATACAAGAGGGTAAGGTCAAAGCCGGTGATATGCTGCTGCTTTTTGGCTTTGGCGGGGGTCTTACTCACGCGGGTTTAATCATGCGTTGGGGATGATCCGCGAGCGACATTCTTGCTGATCCACGGCTTGCCGGGCGTTCCTAACCGGCGTTGACGTGGACTTTGTTTCGTTATTTTCTGAATCATCGAACGCTGGTATTCACTTATCGTCTTAAGATTCTCAGCCATATGGACTGCAAGCTCCTCGGAGACCGCTACTTGATCCGCTATCGTCTCTATGATTCGGCATAAGGCTCGCTGGCTTCTAGCCAGCGAGGTTAGCATATGCAATTCAACTCTCTCACGATTCGATGCTTTCATTACTTATCATCCCCACCAAACGAAAATAAGTTACCCACTCCGTTCGAACCGTCTCCCCCTGCACCTGCTCCCGATTCATTTTGTCCAAGAAGAGCCTGCATATGTCGGTTTAAGGAGTTCTCCATCTTCGTTAAACCATCGATGAGCTCTATCACATACTCATGAATCTCTCCAGATTGTTTCATCTGATGTTCATG
>NZ_WHOA01000204.1 GCF_013141715.1 Paenibacillus phytorum
TAATAGAAAAATCATATTTAAGTGAATCCAATCATTTGTTATTAGGCTACCTTAATCTTGTTGAATTACATAAACTCTTTTTTATGCTTTTACTTGAGAGTGATATTACTCTTACTCCGCAAAGTAAATATGCAGTCATAAATGAATTCACAATTGAAGTCATCCACCCAATAATGATTAGAATAACGAATTTATTTTCTGAATGGCCGTTCAATTTTCATGATTTCTTAAAGCGCTATAAATCTAAATGGAATTCTAGTAGGCAAGAGGGGGTTAATAAAGATTTCGGAAGTTTTTATTCAGTTCTTTATAGTTCCTTCGGAGAGAGCCAGTTCGATTTCTTGAGAAATGAATTTGAAAAATATATTACTCAACATTGGACTGGTGGTCATGTAAGTAGGTTTACTAAGATTTCGAACCGTTCTTCAAAATATATTTCAGCAGCGAAAGCGTTTCAGAATTATGGAATTAATGGTATTAATATTTGCAGGTTAATTGATCAAGGATTGATTAGTGGTAAGTTTATTGAAAAAAACAGTAGCAAAATAATTCTTATTGAAGAAACGAGTCTAATTTCATATGTTAATAAGCTAAGTGGGACCTTACCAAGTTATCAAGCCGCGGAGTACTTAGGCATATCTGAAAATACCCTACTTGATCTATTGGAACACAAATGTATCTCTGCATTTCGTGGACCTCTCGTAGATGGTTATTCTCACTGGCATTATGAAAAAGAGATCATTGATGGAATGCTTACTGAGATTGATCAAAAAATAGTACCTTTAGATCCGGAAATAGATGAACGAGTACTAAAGTTTAGAACGATTGTACAAAACCCCAGGTATCCATGTAATACGGGGAAATTTGTTAAGCTAATTTTAGAAGGGAAAATCAGACCTTGTGATAAGCTCGATGGTTTAGGATTTACTTGTTATTTATTTCGTGAAAAAGAAATTTTGAATTATTTTTCAGATGAGATGAACAAATCGAAGAGTAATCTATCGATAAATGAAGTTTCTCACATTTTAAAATTAAAGAGAGAAGAAATAAACAAATTAATAAGAGCAGGATTACTCCCTGGAGATTGTAAAGGAAAAGGTAAAAGATCAGATATTTTGAGAGTTGATCTTGAATTATTTATGGAAAAATATATATCTTTGTCTGAAATCACTAGAAGCTATCAGTCTAATGTAAGATTTATGCTTAGAGTACTATCCAAACTACAAATTATGCCGATCGTAGGGTCAGATGTTGGATTGGTATATTTGTTTGATCGGAAAGAAATAAGCGAGAATGAAATTTTAATACAGCAGAAATTTGCAACAACGCCATTAACTAAAAAATCAAAAATGAAAAAGTTCTAGTGGAAGTTGTTCCGCTAGAATTTTTTTGTTTCATAGGTTTAAATTTAATGGCAATTGTAGAAACTAGTATCAACAATTATGAAAGGAGGTAGATTATGCAAGAGGTAGTTGCCAGAAAAATTAAACCCAAACGCAAAGGTTTCCGAGGAAAAGAACCATTCATAACGACAGGTGGGATGATTCATTGGGATAGTTTCAATGAACGGAATTATATTCGATTGGCTGATTTTGATCTCAGCGTATCAGCAATTTTCTATCAGCCAATTTGTATTCGGTACACTCATATCGGAAAGAAATATCGTTATTTCCCGGACTTCAAAGTAATTACGTTTAACGGAAAGACTTACATTGTAGAAGTGAAGCATTCTAAATACTTCGATACACCTAAGAACAGGATTAAGTATGAAGTAGGGAGGAAGTTTTGCGAAGAGAATGGCTGGATATATATTGTGGTAACAGAAAAGCAGATTGATCAAGGCTATTTACAATATAATCTAGCCTTACTCCGTGCTCATGGCCTTGAATTCTATGATCAGAAATATGAGACGGAAATGCTTGATAAACTTCAAGCCTTAAAGTCTTGCTACATATTTGAGTTAAGAGAATACTTCGAAGAGCTATCGAATGAACAATTTTTCTCCCTACTCTATCATTTAATTTACTTGCAAGACATCCGTATTGACTTAATCGGTTCGAAAATTACAGATGAATCGGTTATTTATTCAATAATTGAAGAAGAGGTGGAAGTAACATGTTTGCAGCATTAAAATATGGCACCCGTTTTCGGATTGGTGATATTGAGTACGAAATTCGTAGACAAGTGGATCAAGATTTTGAGGTGTTGAACAAGTCATATAATCTTGTAGAACTACTGACTCACGATCAAATTACAACCGAATATATGAATGACAATTTATATTTTAAAGAAGAGAATCAAATGCCATTTGATAAAATCGAGCACGATTTAAGCCAATACTCTGATGCTCAAAAAGATGAAATGCTAAAGCGCTTCTCAGTGATTAAACCAATGCTGGAGGGGCGGATTAAGAAGAGTGAAGTGCGCTCCTATCTCGAGAACTATCCGATGGAAGAACGTCCAGCCTCGAGTAAAGATCTCTCACCGGCTTCTTTTTATCGGTGGTTGAATAAATGGTATGAACACGAAGATATTCGATTTTTATGCCCGCAACCTCCTGGCCCCAAAAAGCGAAGAGTTAATGGTGAAGCACTAAATCGGATCAGCGAAGAAGTCCATAAAGCCGATAAAAAAGGTGAAATTACAACTGATCGGCAATTGTACATCAAAATCGAAAAAATGATATCCGATGACAACATCTTACGGGGAGAAAAAGATAAGCTTTCGGAAATCTCAGAGTCTACTTTCCGGAGAATAAGGAAAGAGATAGGAGATCCTTATGCTCGAAATGTAATAATCTTCGGTCGAGCAAAAGCAGATTTATTACAAAACGGTGTAAGATCAGAAACAGTGACAACTAGGCCGCTTGAAATTATTGAGCTTGATTGGACCCCATTAGATTGGCTAATCAAGGAATTTAATTTTGATGAGCGGTTGAGACCCACATTAATTCATGCTGTCGACAAACACACCGATGAACCCTGGGGGTTTCATGTTATTTTTAAAGAGCATCCTAATGCTCAGGACTTAAAACAGTGTTTGCTTAATGGGATGATGCCAAAGTCATACTTAAAGGAACGTTACCCTTTGGTTCAAAAAGACTGGACGGCTTATGGTATTCCAGAGACGATCAGATTGGATAATGCCAAAATTAACGATTGTCGTGATTTTGAAGAAATCTGTTCATTTCTTAATATCGGACTACAGTACTGTGAGGTACAGTCTGGTCATCAAAAAGGTACTATAGAAGGCGCGTTAGGTAATCTCAATAAAAAATTATTTCATTCAGTAGAAGGAACACTCTTTTCAAACCCCGAACAACGGGGCCAGTACGATTCTTATGGGAAGGCCTGTGTCAGTATGAAAGGCCTTTATCATATCATTCACATTTTACTAGTGGACTTGGTGACTCATGTATATAACCGAGGCCGCAGAGGAATCCCTCATCACTTATGGGAGAATGGATTAATCGAAAATAAAGTCCACCGTAAACTTCCATATAAAAAGCAATACCTTCATTTACTAATGTCAACAAAGGCAGTTACAAGAAAAATCACACCAAAAGGCATCGAATTATTAGGGGAGTTTTTTTTCAGTGATGAATTAAATAATCTTCGGCATAGACTTGATCGTGAAAAGGGTGACACAACTGTATTAGTTAGATACGGTGATGCCGATTTGCGTACCATTTACATCAGAGATGAGAAAGAAAAACGATATATTGAAGCTTACCCGAGAAAAGGCGGGTTAGAAAATAAGAAAATCGACCGTAATTACCCGGTCCATTCTGAAATTCTGGCATACATTTGTAACCAGAATAACAAGAATTACAATGAATTTGATACATCAGATATGGCTACTGCTTACGAGAATGTTCAGGAGGTCATTAAGCAGGAGAAGGCTGAAGATCGGAAAATCAAAAGACAACGCAATCGCGAAAAAGCAAACGGTGATACGGTTCCTAGTGCTATTGATGGTGTTCCACAAGAGTTTATTCCCGCAGCTGATAAATCTGACCTGATTAAGGACATAGAGGAAATTACATCGCAAAAGATTAAGAGTGATGAAATTTCCCCCAAAAAGGTCACTGATTCTGAAATTAGTTTGATTGAGTACTCAAAACCTGGAACTGAGATAGTTTACGACGAAGAAGTTGATCTTGACAAACTCGCATCCCAATGGGGAGTAAATAAAAAAGGAGCTGTTAATGAATGATACAAGTAAGTAATTTTCGTCCTCTGAAGGGCTTAAAACCACCATTTGAAGAACTCCGAAATCGAGTAGAGCACACAAAGAAAATTATCGTACAACATCCTCAATACGAAGAGTTGTTGGACGAACTAAAGATGCGGTTCATGCTTTCAAATGGCTCAGTATCCCCAGATTGCTTATTTATATATGGACATACGGGGGTAGGAAAGAGTACAGTCACTACTGAGTTTACAGAGTGTTTTCCACGCCAATTAGTTGAATTGTCAGATCGCAAATACATGAAAATTCCAGTTTTAAAAGTAACGGTGCCACCAAAAGCAACACCTCGTTCATTAGCATCCAAAATATTGAAAATAATGGGAGATCCTCTCCATCATCGTGGGACTGAAACGGAGCTTACAAGTAGAGTTCATCATTACATCGAAGCATGTGATGTTAAAATGATTGTGCTCGATGAATTTCAACATTTAATTGATGCAGATACGCAGCATGTTTTGTCAACCGCTTCGAACTGGGTTAAAACATTCACAGAAGAGATCAATATTCCAGTTGTTCTTTGTGGTATGCCTGAATCTCTACGAATTTTTGAAACAAATCCACAACTCGATCGAAGATTTACCAATAAAATTGAGTTGACGCCATTTCTTTACCGAACTGAGGCTGAGATAGTTCAGTTTCGTGTATTCCTTAAAAAGATAGAGAACGATCTTCCATTTTATGAGTCAAGTAATATAACAGATCGTATTATTTCAGATAAAATTTATTACGTAACAAATGGTATTCCCTTTTATGTTATGCAATTGATTGTGGAAGCTACAACGTCTGCTCTATTGGATGGTAGTGATAAAATACTTGAAACACACCTCAATAAAGCGTTTCGTAAGATAAAACAATCTGCACGTAAATTAATAGCTAATCCGTTTGAAGATAACAAGTTTGAACTGAGCGACTATTTACAACTGGAGAAGGAGAAAGAGGATTTCTTGAAACAGCAAACAAACGAAGAAAAGAAAAAGAAAAGAATTAGCAAAAAAAAATTATGACTATTGAAGAATCAATAGTTAGATATCAATGTTGCGATTTCTTCTCGGAAATTCAATCAGAGGACGGTAGACCATAAAATTGTAACTAAACGAATATTATTAACTGACTTAAAGCAAACGGCGGCCTCCCAGGTCGCCGTTTAATTTTGTGCGCCCAGCATGGGCGCTATCTCTAGGGTTCAAGTCCCGAATGGCGAAGGCAGTAGTAGCCATAGCTTAAGACAAGGGTGTCGACCGTGAGGTCGAAACTGAAGGAAGTCGGCGGCAAATCTCTGGTCTGAGGAACACGAATTCCATATAAGGCTATCGTACGTTGGGAGAGACTGCAAAACAAGTCAAAGCCCTTACTGCCGAAGGCGTACGAGAGTAAATGGAGCAGATAGATGGAGAGGAAGATAGCCTCTTACCTGGGGAGATCTGTACGGAACGCAAAGCTAACTTTGTAAACTTGTATGTGAATACAGGCTGAACGTACAGAAGTCAGCAGAAGCCATATTACGTAAGGTGTTGCAACACCTGGCGGAAGGGCTGAACATGAAATAGGTATTTGTACATCAAGGCGTTCAGAGTGAGTAATGAAAGCAGAAAATCCGAAAGGACTTATCTGAAGGAGGAAACGGTGAATCCGTGGGGGACTTCGGAAGGGCAGAATTCCTCTGGCACAAGAGGAAGGCACAAATCACGTAAGGAGAGGTAAAAAAATGTTGGAGCAATTGCTATCACGGGAAAATCTTCTACAGGCGTTAAAGCGTGTCGAAACCAATAAGGGAAGCCATGGCGTAGATGGAATGTCCGTAAAATCCTTACGAGAACACATCAAACAAAATTGGCAGACGATACGGCAAGAGATAGAAGAAGGAGTCTACCAACCGAGTCCTGTTCGTCGGGTCGAAATCCCAAAACCGAATGGCGGGACACGGATGTTAGTTATCCCTACCGTGGCAGACCGACTGATTCAACAAGCAATCGCTCAGGTACTAACACCATTGTTCGATCCACAGTTTTCCGATCACAGTTACGGGTTTCGTCCGAAGAGGCGAGGACACGATGCAGTGAAGAAAGCTCAAGCATATATGTCCGAAGGATTCCGATTCGTCGTCGATCTTGATCTAGAAAAGTTCTTTGACCGTGTTCATCACGACAGGCTCATGATGAAACTTGCCGCATGGGTGAAGGACAAGAAAGTCCTTCTACTCATACGGAAGTATCTACAAGCGGGTGTAATGGAGGATGGTTTGGTTAAGCCGACTGCGGAAGGAACGCCACAAGGCGGCCAGTTAAGTCCGTTGTTATCCAACATTGTGCTGGATGAATTAGACCAAGAGCTAGAGAAGCGTGGACACCGCTTCGTCCGTTATGCGGACGATTGCAATATCTACGTGAAGACCCGAAGGGCAGGCGAACGAGTCAAGGCATCTGTAACCAAATTCATCGAGAACAAACTTAAGCTTAAGGTAAACCAAGCGAAAAGTGCGGTAGACCGCCCTTGGAAACGAAAGTTTCTTGGGTTCAGCTTTAGTATGAATAAACAGCCAAAGGTAAGGATTGCCAAGCAATCTTTACAGAAAGCTGAGGCCCGAATTAGAGAGATAACTTCTCGAAAGAAGCCGATGAAGATGGAAGAGCGAAATAAAGAGCTAAACCAATACCTCATAGGATGGTGCGGCTATTTCTCGCTTGTACGGTGGTGTGAGAGGCCGGGGGCTAGCCGCCCCCTCCTACTCGATTATCAAAAACCTCCATCAATATGTTCTTCGCTTTTTTAACATCTTTTGGGCTAATTGAAAGGAGGAGATCTATGATTTGTTCCAAATTATGAGATTTTCCTTTTGTTTGACTTACCCTAGTATAAGAGAAAAGTTCATATATCCCAACATTCAAAGCTTGTGCAATTTTGGTAAGATTTAGAACAGATATATTGGTTTCCGCTCGTTCGACTCCCCCAATATAGGTATAGTTTAAGTTGGCTAACTCACCTAATTGCTCCTGTGATAATCCTCGTTCTTTTCGTAAGTCCCGTATCCGTTTACCAATTAACTTCAAAATTGATTCAGACATTAGCTACACCTCTAATTGAAGTGTAGTCAACCAATATGCAGATATACACGAGAGAAAACTAGTATTTAAAATTAAATACTATATATATGTATGATTAATCTAGTGTTTGGTAATAATATTAATAATAGATTAATAGGAGGTGTACAATGTGGAAAATTTAGTTGATCTGTTTCCACTTGAGCATGCTGAAGTAACCGAGAAAGGAATTCTTTTTAATGGTCTTATTTATTCCTGCAGTATTGCAATTCGTGAACAGTGGTATTTAAAAGACTTTCAAGAAATTCCAATTTACATTGATAACTATGACAATGATTACATTTTTGTATTATTGAATGATGATAGTTTAACGATAGCATATCGAATCTTGGAAAATAAAAGTTTGGACGAGCAAGGTATAAAAGATTATCAAGAGCGTATTAGATTTTTAAAACAGCAATTAAAAATGCGAAAAAAAAGGCGTTGATTAACATGTGTGATTATTCTAAAACAATGCTCATTCGACCATTAATTCAGCAAAACGAAAGCCTTTCAGGTTTTCTATATCGTTTACAACACATGAATGGCTATGCATCTGTTTCCTGTATTGTATCTCAACTTGGATTGTCTGCTTCTACATCGCAAAATAATGAGTTTAGTGGAAAAGCATTGGAGAAACTGGGGGAATTGACGCTCGATGAAGTTGAAATGTATGAAAAGCATAATGGTTATTACCTCCAAAATATTTTTGGAGTTGATTTGTATACAAAAATCATTATGAAAAACAGGGTTAAATATTGTCCCGCTTGTATAAAGGAAAATTTCTTTCACCGGGTAATTTGGAATATTATTCCCATTCAAATGTGTTATCATCATCAGAACTTGATGGTTGATTCTTGTCCTAAATGCGGCAGCCAGATAAGCTTAGGGACTTTCATGAATCAAGAATGTAATAAATGCTCGTTCAGTTTCCTAGACACACATATCACTATAACAACCAATAGTATTTTTTTAGAATCTCAAAAACAAATAATAGAAGGTTTTCGAGATAATAACTTTCTCGTTATTGATAAATGTAATTTAGTTCAATTTTTCAGATTAGCTTACCATAGTTTTCATCTACTCATTGAAGCGCGGGACTATACAGAGTTAAGTCATGATAACTTATTGTTTTTCCATAATCGTGCAAAGGGTGAGAAGAGTGGAATGAAGATGGCCATTGCACTTGCCAATGTCTATTGGATGTATCTTGATTTCCCAAACAGATTCTATGTAGTTCTTGATGATTTCTTAGATCGTAATAAAAAAATGCAAAGATATGGACGACTAAAAGGTTTCGAGAGTATCTTTAATGATTCGACATTTCTATGGCTCAAGGAATCTTATGTTTCATATTTTATCAAACAAATCGATGAGGGTATGGTTAGGAAAGACTTTTCTATTTTTAAAAAAGAACCTGAATTATTATTAAAAAGAAGTAGAGTCAGGAGAGAGGAAGTCCGACAAGACATTGGTAATGGATATGATAAACTTCATGAGTTAAATGATAATAAAAAGCACCAAATAGTCACTAAATTAACAAAAGGAAAGAATATTTATTTGGTGGAAAAGTCGAAGATCGAAGATTATTTGAGAATTAGAGAGAATTTAATTTCAAAAAAGGAAGTCGGATTGATTTTGGGAATTCGTGTAAAATCTGTTCAAAAGTTAGTTGATTCCGGATATTTCACTCCTATTAAAATTGCAAATTCTCTAAAAGAAATGTTTAACATTCATGAGGCGAAAGAGTTTATGGGAAAATGCAAGGGTTCAATGGTGACGATAATAGAACCATCATTAATAAGCTTCCATGAAGCCCTTAAAAAATATCCAGCAAATTCTTTAACCGTAGTAAAAATTGTCGAATTCACACTTTCTGGACAGCTTAAGCCTCAGCACTTAACTCATTTTGGAACATTCGCTGAAAACTATTATTATGAGCATGATCTTCAGAACTGTTTACAATTAATAAAAATGAAGCGAGAAAATGATATTGGGTTTGTGTTTAATGATGTTTTTAAAAAGCTGAAAATTGGTGACAGAAGGTTGTGGAGGATCCTCAAAGAACAGGATATACAAGCCGATTTTACCTTAATAATGAAGAATGGTAGGAAAAAATATTATTTTAAAGAGGAGACGGTTTTAAAGATTAAAGAAATCATTAGTAGTAGTAAAGGAGTTAAAGTAAATTGAGCATGGAAGGAGTAAAAGAGTTTATTGTAAATGGGTCATATGTGAGACTTAAGCATGAGATGGAAAAGTTAATCCATTTAAAAGATCAGATACGTGAAGAGCAAGATAATTTAAACTTAAAACGTATCGAATGGACTGATGTTGGAGTTGTAGGTGAGTTTACAACAAATAAACGTTATAGATATAATCACAAAGAATTAAAAATATTTCTCTTTGATTTAGGTATTCTACCCTTGGTGGCTACGTTTATAGAATGTACTGATTTAACAGATACAGAGATAGAGATGGTCGGGAAGCTTCAAATACCAGGAGAAAAGTATTTGCACTATTCTCCTAATAAATTAGGCAAATATAAGGAGGATGAAATCATTGGCCAAGTAGCGCCATCTGTTGAAACAACTCTAACTGAAAAAGTTAGTCTCTGGAAAGAAACATATTTAAAGTTCGAAGTATTAAACAAAATGTGGGAAAAGCAAAGAAAGAATGCTCTGGCTGATCAGGAGTTGATATTATCAAAAAAAGTATCATTCGAATACGGTACGATTTCACTACAGGAAACATCAGAGAAATATAGAGTTAAAGATTTATTTGAACTGCTAAATAATGAAAGGTTACTTGAGGTTGCAAAAATTGATCTAGCTAAAATAATTGAATTTACGGCTAGGGGATTAATAAAGATATCTGAATTAAATAAGTATAGAGGAGTGATTGATGTGCAAAGGAAGTATATACTCATGACGTTACAAAAGGAAAAACAGAAAAGATATTATTGGGACAGAAGGCTAGAAATATTATCAAAATTAAGTTTATGATCAATCGTGAGAGACGAAGGGCAGATTCAATTCACTCATAGTTATGCGGGTCGGTACGGTGGGGAAGAAATGGTATTACATTACTAGTGATAAAAATCGGAGTTGATAGGAAGAATTTGGTGAGAAAGTTAGAATAGAGAACGAATCTTCTCCGCGTGTTACAGCAGCAAGTATTGGTTTTTCAACATGGATCAAGGGAGTTACAGCAAGTCAGCTTGTGAAACATGCCGATGAAACTATGTATCACAGCAAAACAACCGGAAAGAATAAATGATCAAGGGAAATAAAGATTGTTAGTGGAAAATAAAGCGATTGATCGAGGAAAATAAATGATCAAGGAAAATAAAGATCGTTAGTGGAAAATAAAGTGTGTTACTGGAAAATAGAGTTCGTTAGTTAATTTTACAAATGTAAACAGAATAAATTTGTAGAGAATACTAAAGAGGTCGTAGAAGACAAGATAAGATGCAATGAATGGAAATTGTGCTTGAAAAGAGATTTTTCTCGTTGGATTGATATTGATTTTTCTATTTACTAATGAATGTTAGACAGTCATAAAAAATTGATGAAGGAAAAATAGTTAAGGGCTCCATCGTAGCTAAATGCAAATAAAAAATCTTATAAATATAACAACAAAGGAAGCACTTCAAAAGGAGGTGCTTCCTTTGTTGTTATATTATTGTTGCTATTTACATTGCATATATCTCACATTGCTGCCACATTTAAAAAGCAAGACTCTTAAAACTTTCACTAAATTAAAAATTTACAATAAGAAAAGAGATACGTTTGGTAAAAGAAAATAAGAATGCAAATAATTCTCTGATCGAATGGGGAGCGAGAAAGCAAACTCATTTAAGTAATCAATTGCCACTTGAGGGAATTTATGAATTCTTAAATTTTTTTAACTGTAAATACTCTAGCGCCATTGCAATTTAGCGGGTCTCCATCCAACATCTGAACTCAAAAAAACAGGGAGTAGCAGCCGCGGCAAACTACTCCCTGATCATTATAAACTTGTTTTCGTTAGCTGAACTACCAACTGCGAGGCATTGCACATCTACCGTCATTCATAGCTTTCTTAGTTACTTCGTTTTTCGTATGATTGATCGATCTTTGGAGGTTTATACAATATTTTTTACAGACTCTGACTTATTAAATGGTGCAACTTTTTTCTGATGTCTTATCAATATTTTTTTTACATGTATCTCTGTAGTTCTTAGGATTCGAGCAGTTTCTTTATAACTTTTTACATTCGAATAGACTTGAAATAAAAGGCTAATCCAAGCGAATGAATTTCTTTCGGGTATCTGTATTTTTTTATCTAGTATACGATTCCTTTTGTTAACTTTTTGAGCTTGTTGAATTTTCGACTCATATAACTTAAATATTTCCTCTTCCTTCCTTTCCCAAAGCCATCCTTTATCCTTTACATGAATTCCGTCCATATTTTGTAAGGTTCCTCTGTTGCATTTTCTTGTATAGGTATATCCACAATTTTCACATTTGAATGTTCCGTAAATTACATCTCTGAAACTATATCTTTGACAAACTACTATTGACTTCTGTTTATTTTTTGAACATAACTCATTAAGACATTCCCAAGGACCTCGGCCAAAAGGGATAAAAGGTTCCGTATCTATAATTTTTTTGTTTAGGAAATTACTCACTGAACCTGAAAAATAAATCATCAGTAAAATATGAATCAATATATTGTAATGATTACCTTGAAGATTCAAGTAGATTTGTGCAAACTTTCTATGTATTTGATTAATTTTTATCCCTAAAACTTCTAGATTTTCAATTGAGAAAGAGTCCAAAAAATCTTTTATAAGACTTTTATTTTTTTGCATTAATCCATTTGGTGAAAAATACCCTTTTTTTAAGGCATACTCTAAATATCTTTGTCTAATCAATTCAATATATATATATTTTTCATTATGGATAATAAATTTTGTGTCATCTGCCACTTGATGTATCAACTTCTCTAAGGCACTATTATACAAACTATGTTTTGCAAATGACGGCAGATAATGTTTATTACTACAATAAGGTGTTCCTAACAGTCTTCTATTATGATATAAAAATGGTTGTTGGCACATTGGACACGATGATATTAGATATGTATGGTGATTAGGGCAAACCAGAACAAATTTATATTGGTGAATTCTATGTACGTAAGATTCGCCGAACTTCTCATAATCTTCTAAGAGACAAATGGGGCAATATCGAACTTGATTTGAAATCATATGCTTGAGTTGATCGCTACCAATTACAATCCTTCCTTTTGTCATACCAATATCTTCAATAATGTTGTTAAATTCATTATCTGTATAAAAAGGTTTCATTAAAGGTAAATAAGAATGTTCTTTGACAATTCTATCTAAAGAATAAGAGTGTTTACCTGGTATATTATTTAATAAAGTCAATAGGTTTTTAGGAAGAATAAATCTATTCCTCACCGTTTTAACTTGGAATAACTTATACATGATTTCCATCATATAAGGGTTACCGGATAACTTAAAATACCGGTAGACAATACTTCCAAAATCCTCATCTGGATAGGCGTTCGGGAAAAAATTAAGCAACAGACATCTACCTCCATTCTAAATTAGATCTCTTTTCACAACGTTACTTTTCAAATTAGAAAATGCATTTTTATTTATAATTTTCATTAATGAAATGTGTGAAAATCAATTTAACCCCCTAACTAATTGCTCTATTTTTTTGTCTGTTAATCTATAAAACTAGTAATTTCCAAAATCAAGGAAATTATACTTTGGATTTTTGTCGGATGACAAGAACAATGTCCGAATCAAATCCGCATAAATCGCGGGCTATTTTAGTTATCGGATCAAGTTCTTGTCAATTGGCAATGTCAAGATCTTGATCCGATTGCCGATTTGTGACAAGAACATTGTCCGATTACCGACTTGAAAAATTGAACTAGCGCAGCTACTGAGTGACAAGAACATTATCACTTTCACGAGTTAGGTGCATTCAGTATTTAAATTGAATATCCGTTACGAACGGATATGATAGATATAACTTAAATTGTGAAGAAAAAATATGGTACAAAAAGGGGTTGGCTCCTCTTTTGTTTATTAAGTAAAGGGCATCGTACTAAACACATGCTTCCGCGGGGCGCTTAGTTTAATGCACATAAACAAGTACTGATGCCCTAAGGTTTTTCTTATACGATAAAGTTTTACGAAGTGTCCAAACATCGTTTGATTGTTCTTCATATAACAAAAGAGAACAGATATTTAGTGACCTGAGGTGATGGCATGCATGGTCTACTGGAATAACAAGCTAGGCAAATACCGCGCTATGCTGACCAATGAGGAGCTGGCCCGCCACCTGCCGCCGACGAAACTTGCCACGAAAGTAAACATACACGGGATGTTGGAGAAATATCACACACTCTATCTAAAGCCGAACCACGGAACTGGGGGCATGGGTATATTTAAGCTTTCTCAGCATGGTAACTACTATCGCCTGCAGAACGGTACGCGTAGCCGAACATTCACAACCTTCGATGGGGCGTATGCCGCTTTCGCGAAGGCAAAGGTGAAGAAAATCTACCTGGTTCAAAAGGGCATTCCTCTGCTCCATTATCAGAAACGGCCGTTCGATTTGCGCATCATGGTTCAGCGTAGCTCTCAGCGCAAGTGGGAAGTAACGGGGATCGTGGGACGCTTAGCTCGACCTCATAAAGTCGTGACCAACTACCACAGCGGCGGCATGCCGATGCAGGTCGATGAGTTACTGGCGTCCTTTGTGCCCCGTGCGAAGCAGGCTTCCTATATTAATCTGCTGAATACACTAGGCCTTCGGATAAGCAGACATATGAGCGACATTTTTCCACGGTCTCTGGCGTATGGGGTGGATATAGGAATAGATAAAGAGCTTAAGCCTTGGATCATAGAAGTCAATACGAAGCCGGATAAATACATTTTTAATGCCCTTGCCGATAAGCGGATGTTTCGCAAAATCATGCGGTACGCGGAGCTCACCAAAAACAAGCGGATGATGGAGAAACAATAGTTCAATATCAGAAGTGCTGCAAAGTGTTGCAGCACTTTGTTGTGTTAACGGGCAGGATACTTCCAATGTGTGGTACCATTAATTCAGCATAAATTTGCATTGGAGGCTTGTAGTTATTAATAAAAAGAAGTTGTCCAAGGAGTATATGAGTGATTTTTTAGCTATCAGAGAAATTGTTAATGAATTTGACCCTATGGGATTAATCGGGATGGGGGCTCATGACGACGAGCATGATAGGCTGACTCAAAAAATCATTCGCAACTTATATGACCATAACATTGACAAAATAAAGGATTTACTAATTGATTATTACGATGAGTATGGTTCCAGTGGTAGGGATATTAAAGAAGAGTACCAGGAGAGTTTTAACAGCAAAATTCAAACTACGTATAACCAAATTGAAGTTTGGTATCTCAACAAAAATAAGCCCATTGATTAAGCGAAGAACGATAGTTTAATCACAACACGACAGCAGCCAGCAATGACGATTGGCTGCTTTTGTCCGTTAAAGTAACGGGCAGCATTCCTTGAACAAAAGCGAAACTTATACAAGCACTAAACCGTTTTATTTTTGAAGGGATTTATTATGTTGATAACGAAAGTAATGCTACCAAAGGGGGCAGATTGTTGAAAAAAGGTAAATTAACTTTTTTTACACTTACAATTTTGGTACTGCTGCTTATCGGATTCTTAGCTTTTTATTTTATCGATAATCATCAACTGTATGGAAATGATAGAGATTCCATAGTAAAAGTAATTAAATCTATTAAAGGGTATGAAAACAAATCAATTGAAATCCTGGAGGTAAAAGATTTCAATGATCTAAGGGTTGTAGGATTTTTATCGGACAATAGTCCAGGCTACATTCAATTTAGAAAAAATAAAGATGATAATTTTGTTTGGAATTATGTCCAAGTGAGGGATGACGAAACATTTAGCTCATTCATTCCTGACCATCTTCGTATGTTTATGTTTGTTGCCAATAACGAAAATGAAATTGCTAAAATGCAAGTAAGTATAATTGGACAGAAATTTGAGCAAAAGTTTATTCCTTATAGGGCGACTGTTGCTTGGGTCGATTTTCCCGAAACCGATAATAGCCAATATGAATTTAGAAATTATAAGTATTATGATAAAGACGGAAATCTAATAAAAGAAATCAATTAGTTCGTTGAACTAACGGGCAGTAGAGCGTGGAAATTAGACTCATTAAAGTTGCCCTTAGTATGTTAGTATTGAATTGGGCTTTAAATGACGAGTATATCCGAGGTGTGCTAAATGGACAATTGGGTTCCTTTATCAAATGAACTTTATCGGCTAGTATGGGATAAATTTTATGAACATTTCAATTTTAAACCAAGTGTTCATAGTAGTGATTGGCCTTCCTTTAGTTTACCATCGCCTTATATTACTTATAAATTAACTAGTTATACGGATGATGACATAGACGATTTAGAGAGAAAGTGTGTTGCATGCCTTAAAGCAGTGACTGAACCAGATGAATATCTGTATGCCTTAGACTGGCAACACGAATCGTTTAAATATAATCCTCATTTGGGTCCACCGAGTACTATTTCCTTTTACCCAGATGGTGATTATTATCTCTTTATTAGTAAAGATTTCACATGGGGATATTTAGGGCATCCATGGGAACAAACAATTAGTATCTTTGGCGGAGATCTAATTCAGCAGTTTGAAATTAATAGTCCAAAATTGTTTGAGGAAGTAGTACGAAGTAGTGAATAGGTGATTAAGCTATCGGAAAACATTTCTTCAACAGGTGGGCAGGATAGAGTGGTCACTTCGCGAATACTTCAAGTGCGGATATTTTACTTTAGTGAGGTAAATCATGGGCTATTATTATCGAGGTATTCTTACTTCAATTGAGTCTTTAGATTGTATTAGAAATAGGTTTAGGAATCTCTACGCGATTCATTATACAAAAACTTAATAACTATACCAATTACAGATGAACTTTACGATGAAATAAATATGAACCAAGGCACTTCCTTTAAGAACTATGAATATTTGACTGATTTAATCGGTATATTTTGCTTGGAAATTTCTAAAGTCAGTAGAACTGTTTATATTGAGGCAGAATATTTTGGTGGAATAGGCACACAGAGCGGGATTGTGTGGGATTCAGAAGTCGTTATTTATGAGGAAACTTTAAGTGATGACGCAATTAATAAAACACTTGAGCATTTAGGAATTACAAAGACTGATGGTAAGGATGAATTCGATACTGTGAATTTAAGAAGACATCGATTCATTGATGATTGGAAAAACAATGAATATCATTTATAGATCCCCTCGAAGGTCTTTACTATCCTAATTGACGCTTAGGTTCAGCCTTTGGTCATTAACCTAACGAGAAACTATAGCTTCATCATGGAACACTACGGCAGCCGGTCAATACGATCGGCTGTCTTTGTTGAACTAACGGGCAGTAGAGCGTGGTTGATATTGCCAGTGGTTAGGCAGTTAATCCTTGACCTCATAATACGATAGGGCAGGAAAGTTCATTAAATCGCCGAATATCTTCAATATCAAATATTTGCGAAGTAATGTATTTTCAAGAGATCTCGTTTACCAAGAGGTGAGAAGGATGTTAAAAGAAATTCTTTCTAAAGATCCTAGCTTATTTATTGAGGATGCAAAGAATTATTTTATGAACTATCAGACAAAACTTATTACTGGAACAATCTTCTACTCTATGTATGAATATGAAAATTTAATGCAGATATATCGAACCAATAAGAATCAATATAGTAATTTGCTAGAAGGCTTTGTTTCATTGTGGGCTAATTCACTTATTGATGTTGAGGAATGGCATAATTATTATGAACCAAGTTATGAGTTTGCGAACGATGTAATTAAGAATTTTTTTCTAAGAGATATAAATGAATATACATATCACACAGGAACAACAGATTCATTATCAAATTATATTGATCAAAGCGTACAAAGAAGGTTAGATAGAGTTTCAAGAAATCGTAAGAAATATCCATTGATTCAATATGATCAAGTGTACCCAAGTTCTATTCCAGGAATTTATGTAAATCGCATAATGGTCGATGAGAGGAATTATACCTTTGGTATTGGATCTGGAGTCATCCAAGCAGAAGAGCTATGGTCTTATAATTATTGGGCAGGGTATAAACAGATACTTCTGGAAACTGAAGATGAATACATGTTCTTTATAGAAAGCATTTGAGTAACAAAATTCGATAACAGGACAGGACAGCTTGATGATGGAAGCATCTTAGTTCATTCAGCTAACGAGAAAGTATGACATGTTCTGCTATAAGCGCCTAACAGCGTGAAAAGCAGGAGATTACAATGAGTAATCTTAACTTTACAACCGAGGATGGGAATGACGGAACCATGTATCCCGAAACCATCCCGCCAATACTCCTGCGCGCGTCATGACTAACAGGTCATGTGGTGTGAAGTACAGGTAGATTCGGCAGAACGAAGGCTAGAGCCATTCGAATAGAAAAGGTATGCCAACGGATATGCCGCGTGGCTGAAAAACTGGATATGGTGAGAATGTTCAAACAGACTGAACTGACGAACTTCCGAATGTACAGGTCTAAAGTTAGAACATATGGAAACATATGTACCATCAAACGATGGGGTGGGCGGCGTAAAGTAAAAATTTTTTCTATGAAATACGCTATGTCGAACAATGGCGGCATTGGTCTCACAGGCTTAGAGGAAGCACCTAAGTCCAGAAAGATTAGCTAGGATGTAAGGGACTTGGAAAGCAAGGGACGTTGAAACAAGGGCTGTTACCCGAAACGGTTGTTATAAGGCGCATGCCGAAATACATTAATCCTTGTGAGGGCAGGGGCACGACTGATGAA